>NZ_JAJHVW010000002.1:0-574707 GCF_027583855.1 Rhodococcus sp. BH5 | reverse complement strand
GAAGATGCCACCGGACGTCGCCAGTTCGGTTTTGACCGTGTATTGGCCGAATCCCAGAAGATTGTCCAGCCGTACGTATTTCGCTCCGACATAGATCAAGCCCAGGAGTGCAACCACGACGAGGGCGACCAGCTGCCATTTGGCGAGCTTCGACATCACCATGAGGTGACGACCCTGAACTGATGCGGTGTGTTCATGGTTCGACTCCCGAATGACAAGCCGGGTACGGCTGGTGTTGAGCGAATTGTGTTCACCCACGGACGTTCTGAGGTGAACCGGAAACTTCCGGCAATTCGTTGTTGGCGATAACTATAAACAAGTCGTCACAGATAGAAAGTCGACGCTGAGATTTCCGCAGGTCGTCGAAACGTAAGTGTCGCAGCTCACTTCGAATGCTTCGATGTGATGCAGACGGCTTTCGGTCTGAATCGGGCTTGACTTCGCCAAACATATCCATAAAAGTAGATGCGTTCCGGTTGTCGTGCAGAGGGGTGTGGTCCATGGATGCTTTGGCGATCTTCAAGGCGCTGTCCAACCCGACTCGCCTGCAGATCATGGAGTGGCTCGCGCACCCGGCGAAGTATTTCGACGAGGACTCGTATACGCAGCAGGATCTCGGGTTTCACATCGGAGTCTGTGTCGGTGACATCCAGGGGCGATCGGGACTTGCCCAGTCGGTGATCTCGGGGTATCTGCAGGGCATGAAAGACGTGGGTCTGCTCGAGTCCGAGCGCATCGGGAAGTGGACGTATTACCGACGAAACGAATCCGTGATCGGCGAGTTCAGGGAATTCGTTCGCGAAAAGCTGTAGCGGCCGAATTGCCCTCGTCGGTCGGGTTGTTCAACCAATATATCTACATATATAGATATGTAACTGTCTTGTGTGGCGAAGTAGTGAGGAGTGTGTCGTGAAGTCGAAATTGTTGATACCGGTTCTGGCGTTGGGTGTATTCGGAATCATCACTACGGAGATGGGCATTATCGGGGTTCTGCCTCAGATCAGCGAAAAGTTCGGTATCACCGCGTCGACTGCCGGATGGTTGGTCGGTGTGTTTGCACTCGTCGTGGCGGTGACCGGTCCGTTCACAACGCTGATCACCTCGGGAATCAACAGGAGAACCGTTCTGTTGGTAGCGATTGCAGTCTTTGCGGTCTCCAATGTGGTGTATGCGACCACATCGAGTTTCGAGGTGATGTTTGCATTTCGGATCATCCCCGCCGTGGTTCATCCGGTCTTCTTCGCTGTCGCGCTTGCAAGTGCGGTTCGTCTGGTATCGCCGGAACAGGCGACCGCCGCGGTGACCAAGGTATTTGCAGGCGTCACAGTCGGATTCGCGTTCGGCGTGCCCTTGACGTCCTATTTGGCCGAGAACTTTTCGGTGTCGACAGCATTCGTGTTCGGCGCCGTGGTCAACGTTCTCGCGTTTCTCGGGATTGTCGTACTTCTGCCCTCGGCTCCTGTGACACAACGCCTGTCGTACGGTGCACAGGTCGGGATACTTCGCCGGCCGCGCGTGTGGTTGACCATTCTTTCCGTCACCTTCGTCTTCGCAGCCATGTTCTCGGTGTACGGATACTTTGCCGAATACCTCGGCGAAGTGACCGGCATGAGCGGATCGTGGATCAGCGCGATGCTATTGGCTTTCGGTGTCGTGATGATCTTCGGCAACTTCGTCTTCGGGGCTCTGCTCGCCAAGGGGGTGGTGCGCACGGTTGTGGCTTTTCCCTTGCTGTACATCGTCGTCTACGTGATGCTCTATCTGGCGGGCCCGTACTTCGGCGCGATGGTTGTAGCCGTGTTGGTTTGGGGTGTAGTGCATTCCGGTGGACTGGTGGTTTCGCAGAGCTGGATGGGGCGAGATGCAGTCGACGCGCCTGAATTCGGCAACAGCCTTTTCATCTCGTTCTCCAACCTGGGGATCACGCTCGGCACTGCGGTCGGTGGACTGTTTCTCGCGCATTTCGAAACCCGCCAATTAGTCTGGGCTGGAGTATTGTTCGCGATCCTGGCGCTGCTGGTGACAGGTGTTCGACTCTCGCTCAGGCACGCTCACAGCGAGAACGGTGTCAGTGTACCGGTGTAGTTCTTGGGAAGTGGGCGTGCGAACTCGCCGCGCGAACTGGTCGACAGTCCGAGGGTGACCAACGACTGAACCATCGTGACCCCAGCGGCAACGCCGTCGACTACCGGGACACCCAGTTCGTCGGACAAGTCCTGGCACAGGTCCGCCATGCCGGCGCAACCCAGCACGAGGACGTCCGAGTCGTCTTGCTCCAATGCGTCGAAACAGGCTTCCAAGATCACCTTTCGCGCGTCGGGATCACGATCGAGTTCCAGAACCGGAATCTCGCAGGAGTGGATACCCCGGCACCGAGCCTGCATGCCGTACCGGTCCACCAGATCGGCTGCGCGGCCGCGGGTTCGACCGAGAGTGGTCACGATGCTGAATCCGCGACCCAGGAAACTTGCGTAGTTCATGGCCGCTTCGGCAACAGCTACGACGGGGCCCTTGGCCAACTCTCGGGCTGCATCAAGACCTGGGTCACCGAAGCAAGCGATGACGTAGCCGTCGACTTCGTTCTTTTCTCCGGCGGCGATCTCGGTCAGGATTCCGGGGACGCTGAGAGCTTCGTCGTAGTGGCTTTCGATCGACGCGGGACCCATGGCAGGGCTGACAGCCTCGACGAATGTGCCCGAGCCTGCGACGGTCCGGGCACATTCCTCGATCTTGGCGGTCATCGCCCACGTGGTGTTGGGGTTGATCACCTTGATTCTCATGACGATCAGTCGACCGTCACAGTGTCGGGAGAGGAAGCATTCCGGACAGCTGAGGAAGAGCGCGCGGCGAGTAGGTAATAGACGGTGAATCCGAGCCCACAACCGATGAACCAGCTGTACTGCGCTGCGGTGTACATCCCGGTGAGGTCCTTGCCCAGGACCGGGACCATCGCGACGACGGCTCCCACCACGGTGGCGGTCACTGCAGCAGGGTTGTATCCCTTGCTGTACCAGTAGGTTCCGGTCGGCGACATGCTGAACAGTTCGTCGACGATCACCTTCTGCTTGCGCACGAGGTAGTAGTCGGCAATCAGAATTCCGAACAGCGGACCGATGAAGGCTCCGAGGGTTTCGAGTGTGTAGTGAATGACGTCCGGATTGTTGTACAAGTTCCACGGCGTGATGAGGATCGAGCCGATCGCTGCGATCATTCCGCCGGCGCGCCAGCTGATCTTCTGCGGACTCACGTTAGAGAAGTCGAAGGCCGGGGAAATGAAGTTGGCCACGATGTTGATGCCGATCGTGGCGATGGTGAAGGTGAGTGCGCCGAGAACGATGGCGAAGGTGCTGTCGATTCGTGCAACGGTCGCAACGGGATCGGTGATCAGTTCGCCGTACACCGGCAGCGTCAACGATGCAGTGACGACGACCAACACCGAGAATACGAGGAAGTTCAACGGCAAACCGAGGAAGTTGCCCTTCTTGACGGCAGCGAACGACTTTCCGTAGCGGGAGAAGTCGCCGAAGTTGAGCATCGGTCCGGAGAAGTACGAGACAACCAGAGCGATCGCACCGAGCATGACCGGCACGGCGTCGAAACCCGAGTACTTGACGTCGCCGAGCGTGAGATCGATGGCGCTCCAGCCTGCCTTGTAGATCAGGTAGCCGCACAGCATGAACATCACGACATACACAGCCGGCCCGCAGAAGTCGATGAAGCGGCGGATCGATTCCATGCCTCGCCAGAAGACACAGGCCTGAAGTACCCACAGGAGCATGAAACTTCCCCAGCCCAGTGCGGAGAGTCCGGCGAATCCGTAGTCTTCGACGACGGCATAGGGCGCGAGTGACGGAAAGAGTTTGATCAGTACGACATCGAGGGCTGCTGAAGCGAGGAAGGTTTGAATTCCATACCAAGCCACGGCAATCAGGCCACGAATGATTGCCGGGATGTTCGCGCCGAGGACGCCGAACACGCTGCGGCAGATCACCGGATACGGCACGCCGGTAACTTGGCTGGGCTTGGCGACGAGATTGCAGAAGAAGTAGACGATCGTGATACCGACCAGCAGGGCGACGAGTACTTGCCAACTGGCCAATCCCAGTGCGAAAAGACTACCGGCAGTGACATATCCGCCGACGCTGTGTACGTCGGACATCCAGAAGGCGAAGATGTTGTACGACGACCAGGTCTGCTTGCGAAGCGGCGCCAAGTCCTCGTTGGTCAAACGAGGGTCGTAGCCCGGCTTGATCAGGCCGCTTCCGACAGGGTGACCCGCGGCTTCGACAAGGTCACCCGATCCGGTTTCCTTTGGGGGAGTGGGGGTAGTGGTCGTTCGGGACGGAAGAATGTCGGTCATGACAGCTCCTGTGCATCAGTGCAGGAAATCAGCGGACGGTGCCACGAGCTCTCAGCGTCAGTGATGAAAACTGTGTTGAGAGAAAGGTATCGATGCTGTGTTGCACGACTATTGCGTGATCGGTATATCTTTTTCGGCCAATAGACCGGTGTCTGTCGGTAGAGTCGCGATCACGGTATCGAGTCGGCGATGATGGATTTCGGAAGCGCTCAGAAGTGCGGATGCGTCCCGACGCAGGAATGCGTCCAGCATCGCGGTGTGATCCGAGTGCAGAACCCGGCGATCGACGCCGGCAACATGGACCATCGGCTGTACTGGTTCGGTGATGTTCCAGGCAGCTTCGAACATGTGCAGCAGTCGAAGCATCTGAGACGGTCGGGTCAGTGCGAGATGAAAGTTTCGGCTCTCGCAGTGATAGGACTGAGAGTCGTCGTAGCGCAATGCGATCTCCAAACGGGAGTTCACCTCGACGGCGTGTTCGTGATCCTCTTCGGTTGCCTGCTCGACGGCGACGGCCAATGCAGCTGATTCGAGAGTTTCGCGGACGATGTACATCTCTCGCAGTTCTGCCGGCGTCAGCTGAGCAACGGTGTAGCCGAATTGATGTCGATGGTCGACCAAGGACTCTCCGACCAGTGTTTTCAGTGATTCCCGCACAGGTATTCGACTGACACCGAACACATCAGCCACGTCGCCGAGAGGAATCGGGGTACCCGGAGGCGCCGAACCCGACAGAATCACTCGCCGCAGTTCGTCGAGGATCGTTTGTTGTGGACTTCCGGGAGCATCGATTACCAGTTGCGTCAGCAGTACCGATCTACGGCGCGGCGGCATGTCGCTCTCCCTTCGTCTGTCTGCCAGAGTAGGAATACGTTGTTTCGTCTGCGTGACACCGGTGTGGCCGTCGTGCATCTCGCACTCGGGGGAGAACAAGTGGGCTCCGATCACATGCTCGCGTGAGTGCTGCTCGGGAGGCCGATCGTGGGGGTAGCGTTGTTGTGTAGTGGTATGGCAGAAAGCGAGTCGGTCGATGGCATCCGCTGTGCGCTCAGAAGCCGACCAGCGAGTTGTCGGCAACCTGCCCTTGGAGCTGACGAGTTTCGTCGGTCGTCGGCGTGAGTTGGCCGACGCCAGGAGATTGTTCGAGACGTCCCGTTTGTTGACACTCACCGGGATCGGTGGCGTGGGCAAGACACGGCTCGCGATCCGACTTGCGGGCGCGTTGCAAAGGGTGTTTCGAGACGGTGCCTGGTTGGTGGAACTGGGGGAGCAGACAGATTCGGATCTCCTCGAAGATCATGTCGCCGTGACCCTTGGTGTCCGGTCGGTCTCGTCGGCGGACCCGCTGCAGGCATTGATCGACTACTGCGCCGATCGGAGTCTGCTGTTGGTGCTCGACAACTGTGAACATCTGGTCGATGCCGTCGCTGTGTTCGTAGGCGCGATCCTACGGCGATGTGCCGGCGTCAAGATCCTGGCGACGAGCCGCGAATCGCTGGGCCTGGGCGGTGAGGTGACGATGCGCGTTCCCTCACTCACCACACCGCAGCAACAGCCGCCCGAATTCGAGGGAATTGCCCAGTACGAATCGGTGTCGTTGTTCACCGAGCGTGCGGCTTCCGTCGTACCTGGTTTCACCCTCACCGAGGAGAACAAGCGCGCCGTTGCGCATATCTGTCACGACTTGGATGGACTCCCACTTCCGATCGAACTGGCGGCAGCTCGCCTGCGTGGTATGTCTGCTGAGCAGATCATGAACAGGCTCTCGGATCGATACCGACTTCTTACAACGGGTGGACGCGACGTTCCGAGTCGTCAACAGACGCTGCGATTGTCGATCGATTGGAGTTACGACCTCTGCTCGCCAACCGAACAGCAGTTGTGGGGGCGGTTGTCGGTGTTCTCGGGTGGGTTCGATCTCGATGCCGCTGAGGGCGTGTGTGGGCAGGACATGAATTCGACCGAAGTGCTCGATCTCGTCACCGCGTTGGTCGAGAAGTCCATCCTGATTCGTGAGGAAACCGACGGGGATGTTCGGTACCACCTACTCGACCTACTCCGGGAGTACGGACATGAAAAGTTGGAGTCCGCCGGTGAGTATTCCGCTCTGCGTCGAAGCCATCGTGATTGGTTCGAGGCACTGGTCGTTCATGCGGAAGCCGAGTGGATCAGTGGCCGGCAAGCTGCCTGGATCGCAAGGCTCGGTCGTGAACAGCGCAACGTCAACGATGCGTTGGAGTACTCGATTTCCACTGCCGGAGAGGCGCGATCTGCAACGCGAATGGTCGGTGCGTTGTACAGATTCTGGCTTGCAGGTGGATTACTTGTGCAGGCGCGTTACTGGACGGATCGAGCCTTGAATGCAGAGGATCGAGAGCTGGATCCGTTCCGAGTGGATGTCTTGGCCATCGACGCCGTGAATCACGCGATGCAGGGGGAACTCGAACGGGCAGAAGAGTTGGTCGACGAGAGTTGGCGCCTGGCAAACGACTTGGCGGATGTGCGCTCGCGCGGCTTGGCGACGTGGGGAGACGGATACGTCGATACCTTCAGAGGTAACTTCGATACCGCTACAGCCAAGCTGGAATCCGCGTTGACGCTGTTTCGACTCGACAAGAATCTGCTGCATGTTGTGATCGGCCTGGACACCTTGGGAGTCGCGTACTTCCTGTCCGGCGCTCTTGATCGCTCTGTGGAGTGCAACGAAGAGATTCTCGCGATCACCGTGCCCGCCGACGAGATGATGTTCCAGGCATTTGCGCTGGGAACTCTCGGGCTCGTGAGCTGGCTCCGAGGTGAATTGGATGCCGCAAGTGACTATTTGACTCGAAGTCTGAGAATTCTCGATGCCCCGATGAACTCGGCGTGGTGTATCGAGCCGTTGGCGTGGATTGCTGCAGCGCAACGTGATTGGAAGCATGCAGCGGTTCTGCTCGGCGCGGCAGCCATGTATTGGCAGAAGGTCGGGGGACGGCTGGCGGGCCTGCCGGGTTTGTCAGCTCATCACGACACTGCTGCAGAGACTGCTCGCAAAGCCATGGGTGACGATGCTTTCGACAAGTCGTTTCGCAGCGGGTTTGCGATGTCCGAGGGTGAAGCTGTCGCATATGCGCTCGACAAGCGCTCCAGTGTCACGACTGCGTCGTCGGCTGAAGGGCCTCACCTCACTCCTCGTGAGCAGCAAGTTGCGGAACTGGTTGCCCAAGGGTTGACCAATCGCGCGATTGCGGAGCACTTGGTAATCTCGCTGCGCACCGCTCAGGGACACGTGGAACACGTACTGACAAAACTGGGATTCAGTTCCAGAGCGCAGATCGCAGCGTGGTACGTCTCGACCGCGCAGGAGCGTGACTCGCGTGAGGTCAATGGCTCAGCAGGCCGGAGTTGACGTCCGATAGCAGTTCACCACGGTCGTCGCCGCACAAGCAGAACACCGGGTAGCGCTTACCTTCTTCACGCCCCTGAAACGACACTCGTAGCGGTCCAGGCGCATCCGCGCGAGGGGATTCGGTGAGGAAAGTGTACAGCCACGGCCCCTCGTCCAATTCCACGATGGCGAGAACGGTCGAGGGGTCGCCGTGAACCGTTCGCCAGGACACGACAGTGCCGTCTCCGCAACACCGCGTCACGTCCAACCGCGCCCCACGACACCGGGCGCAGACCGCGCTCGCGGGTGAGAGGATGACATCACATTCCGCGCAATGGGGGAGTGTCAATCGTTCGGCTCGCGACGAGCGATTCGAATATCGCCGCGATACACGCTGTTTCATCGAGCTTGCGGGATTCATGTCAGTAACGTCGGGCGAGGTAGTACGGCATCGAGTCCACGGGTGCGCGCTCGACCGACTCCCCGGACGTCGGGGCGTGAACGACCTCACCGCCTCCGGCGTAGATCCCCACATGCTCCCCGCCGTAGTACAGGACCACGTCACCCGGCTGTAGATCGTCCCGGGAAACTGGAGTGCCGCCAACCGCCTGGTCGTAGCTGGTTCGCGGAATCGAAACGCCCGCTTGTGCATAGGCCCATTGAACGAGACCGGAGCAGTCGAACGAGTCCGGCCCGGTCGCGCCCCAGACGTACGGAGTGCCGATCTTGGACTCTGCGGCTGCCAATACGCGGCCTGTATCCGAGGAAGCGAAAGCTGACACCTTCGCCGGATTCGTGTCGACGGAAACTGCGGCGATGTTCCAGTCCCGAAGCACGGGGGCCTGAGCGTTCGCGGTGTCGATACTCACGGCAAGGGTTGTCAGGGAAAGAACACCGACGACAAGCGCCCTTCCGAGTGCATGCTTCCTCGTGCGGGGGTCGGTGAATCGGTGGTGCGACATTTCTCGTGTTGCCTTTGCGTCGATGCGTCCCGAAGCAGGTGTCCAGCTGGGTGTGATCGGGCTTCGGCTTGCGACACTCAGCCTGGTTGCGCCTCGACGTGTTCGCACCGGTCAGTTGGACGGGGTGCATACCTGTTTCGAGTGGCATTGTGGGTGCAAGGCCTGTTGATCGATCGCGAAAACTTCGACGGACTTTCGTGATCCGAATCAAGGAGGGCACGGCGGCCGGCCTCCCCCCCGGCTCCGGTCAGGCGATTCGCAGCGGGAGCGCCGAACGCTCAACAGTGGCACGGTCGGATGGACCACGATCCTGCGCACAAATGGCTGCGCGAACAAGTACGTGAGGCAAGCGTCTGGCTGGATTCGGCAGACGTTCTGTACTCTCGCAGTCATGCAACAGCGGAGCACAGGAACGGTGACACGGTCACTGTTGCTGCTTCTGCTGCCGTTCATCGCTCTTCTCGCAGTGCCTCCGCTTGGTTCCTCGGGTAGCGCCGCGGTGCTGGGAACTGCGATTGCCGTCTTCGTGGTCGCTGCGCTCGCAACCTCCTCGAAGTACGAACTTCTGCAACTGTGCGCGGTTTCGGCCACTGGCCCGTCTGATGACGAACGCTGCCTGCGTGGTGCTTTCCGCAGGCAGAGCAGCCCGGACGCGCCCGGTCGTCCGCAACCTCGAGCTCCGGGAATCGGTCTGTAGATCGGCAGTCGGCGGGTGTGAACTCGTCGTAGGTCGGTCAGACGTCTTGCGTCCACAACCATTCCCGCGCTCTCATCTCTCTGAGCGTGCCTCTCGGTGAGGTTCATTCGTCATGCTCGATTTTGTCTACTACCCCGTGTCCGGAATCCTCTGGTTCTGGCACAAGGTCTTCTCACTGGTCTCCGGATCACCCGACAACGGCGTCGTGTGGGCGTTGTCGGTCGTATTTCTCGTCTTCACGCTCAAAGCCCTGCTGTTCAAACCCTTCGTCAAGCAGGTCCGCACTCAACTGGTGATGCAGAAGCTGCAACCTCAGATCAAGGCGTTGCAGAAGAAGTATTCGGGTGACCGGCAGAAACTCACTGTAGAGATGGCCAAGCTGCAGAAAGAACATAATTACAGTCCGTTGCTCGGCTGTCTGCCGATGCTGGTTCAGGCACCGGTGTTCATTGGTCTCTATCACGTCCTGCGATCGTTCAATCGGACCGGAGCGGCATCGCACGTCCCGTTTCTGAGCCCGACCGAACCGATGTCGGTGGCGGACAACGCGAACACGGCCAACTACTTCTTCAGTGCCTCGGATGTGCAGTCTTTTCTCGACGCCAAACTGTTCGGCGCACCGTTGTCCGCCATGATTTCGAGCCCGGCAGCACAACTGGAAGCATTCGGCGACGTCAGCCGTATCTCCATCATTCTGGTAGCTGTACCGCTGATGATATTTGCCGCCGTCGCTACACATTTCACATCGCGGGCATCCATCGCGCGCCAAGTGGACACCGGAACCGTCAACCCTCAAACAGCGATCATGAACAAGCTCGCATTGTGGGTGTTTCCGGTGGGGGTGATCGCTTTCGGTGCGTTCGCGCCCGTGGCGATCCTGCTGTATTTCGTGAGTAACAACTGCTGGACGCTGGGACAACAGCATTTTGTGTACGGACGCATCGCTGCGGAGCAGAAGGAAGCCGAATCGTCGCCGACTCCCGGAATGACCGCGCCCCCGTCGCCCAGAGTGGCTGCACCGCCGCTGCCGGGCGCCAAGCCCATCCGCGCCAAGCGCAGGCGATGACGGAAAGCGACCCCTCCCTACCGGCGAGTAAGGCACGTACGCTGGAAAGCATGACCAAATGGACCGCAGAAGACGTAGTCGATCAGACCGGCCGCACATTTGTCGTCACGGGGGCGAACAGCGGACTGGGTGAGGTAGTCGCACGAGCGCTGGGCAAAGCCGGGGCCGACGTCGTCCTCGCCTGTCGTGACACCACGAAGGCCGACGCCGTAGCCGCCGAGATCGGGCCCAACGCGGTTGTCCGCAAATTGGACCTCTCGGATCTGTCGTCGGTACGAGCCTTCGCCGACGCAACGGAGAAGGTCGACGTCCTGGTGAACAACGCCGGCGTGATGGCGGTTCCGTTCCGCCGGACGGTCGACGGATTCGAAATGCAGATCGGCACAAACCATCTCGGACACTTCGCATTGACCGGATTGCTGAAGGACAAGCTCACCGATCGTGTCGTGACGATGTCCAGTGCCCTGCATCAGCTCGGAACTGTCGATCTGGACGATCTCAATTTCGAGCGTCGGAAGTACAACCGATGGTTGGCCTACGGGCAGTCCAAGCTTGCCAATCTGTTGTTCACGTACGAACTTCAACGCAGGTTCGCGGCGTCGGGATCTTCGCTCAAAGCGCTCGCTTCGCATCCGGGATACGCGTCGACGAACCTGCAGGGGCACACCGAGTCGATCCAGGACAAGCTGATGGGAATCGGCAATTCGATCTTCGCGCAGTCCGCGGAGATGGGCGCCCTTCCCGAACTGTGGGCGGCAACCGCGCCGGATGCCTTCGGCGGCAGTTACATCGGACCGGACGGTCCGTTCGAGCAGCGAGGGTATCCGAAGGTCGTGGGGTCGAACAAGAAGTCACACGATACGAAGACAGCCTCGGGTTTGTGGACACTGTCGGAGAAGTTGACCGGAGTCTCGTTCGGGATTTGATTCAGATATGAAGGTGGCCGCGAACTTCGAGAAGTTCGCGGCCACTTTCATATCCGTTCGAGCTAGATGTTGTTCGGGTTACAGCGTGACAACCATCTTGCCGGTGTTCGCGCCGCGCATCAGGTCGATGAACGCTTGCGGTGCATTCTCCAGGCCTTCGACGATGGTCTCGTCCCACTGAATCTTGTTGTCGGCGAGCCACCCTGCCATGTGGGTGCGGAATTCGCCACCGAGGTGACGGTAGCCGCCCACGAGGAATCCGCGCAGTGTGAGCTGCTTGCCGATCACCAGTGCCAGGTTGTGGGGAGCGGTGGGCTTCTCGGTGGTGTTGTACTGAGCGATGGCTCCGCACAGGGCAATCCGGCCACCCTGGTTCATGGCATCGATTGCGGCTTCGAGATGCTCGCCACCGACGTTGTCGAAGTACACGTCGATGCCGTCAGGGGCGGCAGCGGCGAGTAGTTCGGTGATCGGGCCGTCGTGATAGTCGAATGCCGCATCGAATCCGAGTTCGAGAAGTCGGGCAACCTTCGCCGGTGAACCGGCGCTACCGATTACTCGCTTCGCTCCGAGCAACTTGGCGATCTGACCGACGAGCGATCCGACGGCACCTGCTGCGCCGGAGACGAATACGGTATCGCCTTCCTTGAACTCCGCAACCGCGGTGAGGCCGGCATACGCGGTGAGGCCAGTCATGCCGAGGGCACCCAGGTAGGCCGTCGCCGGCGCGATGGACGTGTCGGCCGGAGTCACTGCGGATCCGTCGAGGATGGCGTATTCACGCCATCCGAGGCCGTGGACGACGACGTCGCCCACGGCGCGATCAGTCGACTTGGATTCGACGACCTCGCCGACGGCACCACCGTCGAGCGGCGCACCGACCTGGAACGGCGGAAGGTAGGACTTCACGTCGTTCATTCGGCCGCGCATGTACGGGTCGACGGAGATGGCGATGTTGCGGACCAGGATCTGGCCGTCTTCGAGTTCGGGGAGTTCTACTTCGGCGGTGGCGAAGTTCTCCGACGTGGGCCAACCGTTCGGGCGTGAAGCGAGACGGATTTCCCGGCTGACAGTGGTAGTGCTCATTCGTCGTCCTTACTTACTTCGAGGGTGACCTCGATGTTGCCGCGAGTTGCATTGGAGTACGGGCACACCTGGTGTGCCTTCTCCGTCAGCTCGACGGCCTGATCATGGGGTAGATGGGGGAGTGAAACCTCCAGCGTCACAGCGAGTCCGAAGCCTCCTGCACCGTTGGGGCCGATGCCGACCCGCGCGCCGACTGCGGAATCAGCCACGTTGGCCTTCTCGGCACGGGCGACCATCTGCAGAGCGGAGTGGAAGCATGCTGCGTATCCGGCGGCAAAGAGTTGCTCGGGGTTGGTGCCTTCGCCGCTGCCACCCATTTCCTTGGGAATGGCGAGGCCGAGATCGAGGCGTCCGTCCGAGGTGCGAGCGTGACCGTTGCGGCCTTCGCCGGTGGCAAGTGCTTCTGCGGTGTAGACGATGTTCATGACTTCTTCTTTCCGTCGGAGTGGGCGTTGGATGCTTGAAGTGACTCACCGAGACGAGTGAGAACGTCTCGGAGTTCGGTGAGTTCGTCGTTACTCAGACCAGTGGCGCCTGCGAGCTTGGCCGGGATGTCCTCGGCCTTGCTACGCAAGGTGGAACCCGCCTCGGTCAGGTGAATCTCGACGCGACGCTCGTCCGTGGTGAGGCGTCGGCGCTCGATGAATCCCAGACCCTCCAGCCTCTTGAGCAGCGGCGAGAGAGTTCCGGTATCGAGATCGAGTGCCTCACAGATCTCACGCACGCCCCGGCCGTCTCGTTCCCAGAGTGTCAACAGGACGAGGTACTGGGGATACGTGATTCCCAGGTCGTCGAGCATCGCCCGGTACGCGGCCGTCGTGGCCCGCGACGCCGAATAGAGGGCGAAGCAGACCTGGCGTTCGAGGGCGAGTGGGTTGGTCACGAGAACAACTGTAGCGCACAGTTAAGTTGTGCACAACAAAGAAGTGTCAAATAGATCTACGGATAGGCGGCCGTTCGTCTACGGCGTCGACAGGATCTCGGAGACATGCGAGAGGAAGGTGTGCACTGTCCGGGTAGCGGGCGCAGGAAACCTGGTCCGCACTGCCAATCCGTCGTGAGTTCGTGAGAACCAGAACTGAACGTCGTCGGCGTTCGAGACGCGACTGAGTTGCTGCGGATTGATCGGCGCAGGCTGTGATTCGCTGGACTTTGATTTACGGGGGCGAGATCCACCGGGCATGGTTCGGTAGTCGGCGTAGGACACCGAGAAGATGTCTCTGCGAGTGGGCGAAACCGCGGGCCCCAAGCTCCGCAAAACCTGCCTCGACGACACGGACGACAGTGAAAGTGACTCGTGGAAAGCGAGATTGACTGCCCGGGCAGTGCTGTGAAGATTGTCCATGCTCGTCACGGTGATGGGCGCATTGGCTACCAGCCATCCGAAGGTGTGGTTGTGTCGCGGTTCCCGACGCGTGTGAACAGGGAACAGTAGGTGCGTGTCCCTCTTGCCGGTCAATTGTGTTGTGGCCAAACCGATCGACGCAAGAATTGCACCGAACGAGGAGTGTCGATGATCGGCGCAGTTCTGGTCGAACAGCTCTGCTTCGTCGGCGTCGAGGAGCATTCGGGTGTCTGTGCCCTGGGGCGACATCGCCCCGGCGGGCAGTCCCAGATCTACGGGAAAATGGGGAGTGTCACCCCCGCATGCTCGGAGGAAGGACCGCCAACCCGCAATCCGGTGGTCGCCGGGCTCTGGATCCGCGGTTGCCGATTCCCGGAAGCAGTAGTTGAGGAAACTCCCGGGCTCCGGAAGGAGATCAGACGCGATCGGATCACGGTCCGCCCGCGTGTATTCGCGATACAGAGTGCTGATCTCGGTAATTGCGATGCTCATGGACCAGCCGTCGCAGATGGCATGGTCGAACCCGCAGACCACTGTCGACTGGTCCTCGCGGGTGATGGCACCGAGAAAGTACGCGGGAAACGCGAAAGGATTGCACCATCGATCCAAGCGCTCGCCCAAGAGTTCTCGCACCTGCTCCGGTGTTCTCGCGTCAGCCACTGTTTCCTCACGCAGGCGCAGATCGCCGACGTCGGCGACGTCGACGAACAGTGCCGAGGATTCACCCGATTCTTCGGCCTGGGAGAACGAGCACGACAGGGCGTCGTGACGGGACGTCCATTCCTCGAAGCTGGCCTTGAGTGCGTCCGTGTCGATGGGGCCGGGAACGTCGAAAGTGGCAGCGAGCCAAGTCGTATCGCCGCGGCTGCCGGCAAGATGCAGCTGCTGATTGGAGGTCGGGGGAACCGGATACGTCGTTCCGGTGGAGATTTCGCTCGGCGTCCACTGCAGAATGCGGCCCGGCCGTGCCTCGAACCTGTCGAGAAACGTGATGTGCATCAGGCGGTCTCCACTTCCTGACGTGCATCCGCCTGACGCACGACACGGTAGTCGCCGGTATCAGCGACCGTTCTCAGGACGTTGCGAAGGTGTCGTAGGTACCGATTCACCGATGTGTGCGCCTGCTCGGTGTCCGGAAAACTGACCATCACGTACGTACGGTCTTCCTTCCGGTTGATCCACATCGACAGATCACCCGTCGTTCCTGGCCCACCCAGTGCCCGCGCCTCGAGTTCGTCATGGTGCTCGGCACCTGGAATCAGGCGCATGTCGATGTACGACACCATCGGCGGGACCGAGGTTCCACCGATGTCGGATCCGGTCAACTTCGACACCTGGGCGATCACCGAGTGAATGGACACGTCCGCGAGTCCCTTCACCGCAGCGCGAGCAGCGTGGGCAAGGGGGAGTGCATCGGTAAAGTTCGTGACACCGCTCAGCGTGAACGAGACCGGGACGAGATTGATGAACCAGCCTTGGGAATAGAGGTATCTCGGATCGGAGCGAGTGCCGACTGCGTTGAGCGCGAAGTAGTTCGCTCGATCCGCAACTTCGATCTCGGTGAGGGCGAGGGCTGCGAAGATCCCCGTGGAGAAGCCGACGCCATTGGACTTGCACAGCGCTGCGAACGCGGCTGACTCGTCGCTGTCGAGAACGTCGATGTGTGTGCGGGTCGACCGGGCCTGTTCGCCCCGCGCGACACCGAGGTCGAGGGGGAACGTCGGGAGTTGGCCGGCGTTGGCGGCGAGAATCGAAATCCACTGCTGCACAGGCGCTGCGGCCAGGTCGAGGTTCCCCGCGGATGTCCGTTCCTCGCCGCTGTACTCGACGTAGCTGCCGGGAGAGGGAAGTTGAGCCTCGATGCCGGCGCTTTCGGCGATGTACAGCGCACGAAGTTCTTCGACGCCCAGCATCAACGACAGGCCGTCGGTGTGCGAGTGATCGACGCCGTAGTAGACGGTGAAGCCGGCGCCGTGCTCGACGACGCCACTGATGAACGAGGGCCATTGCAATGGGCTGGTATCGCCGGCGAAACTTCGGCTCACATGCTCGCGAACCGCATCTGTCGTGTTCAGAGAACCGACGCTGTGCGGCGTGAGTTCGATCGTCGACGCATCCACCACGTGACGGTCGATGACCCCGCTACCGTCGGGATCTTCGGATGATCTCACCTCGAACCAACTGTGCAGTGTGTTGTGCCGCAGGACAAACGCCTGGACCGCCCGACGCAGTGCCTCCCGATCGAGATCACCGGGCAGAGTGAACGTGAATCCGATCCACGGTGACCAGTCGACGCCTTGTGCGCGCTTGTGATCGGCGGTACGAATGTGTCCTTCCTGTAGGAACGAGAGCGGTTGGTCGCTCCGCGGTGCCCCGGATGCCGCCGCCAGGGATTGTTCAGTAGGCCTGAACTCGGTGAGCGTCCCGGCTTTCGGTGCCCAGAGATCGATGGGTGTCATTTCCATGAGAGTTCTCCTCGATCGGTACAGCGGTATTGATCGGTACGGCGGTGTTGGTCGGAGGTGCGAAAGTGTCGGTCGAGAAGGCAAAGTCCTCCATTTCGCGGCGTAGGAGTCCCGCGAACTGATGGATGTGGCGGCTCGTGCGCGCGTTGCCCGGGTGGCGTATGGCCAGATTGAGCCCTTCGGGAGTCCGCGTGAGCCAGATGTAGACGTCGGTTCCCGAATGATCTCGACTACGAAGGCCCCTGGTCTGCCAGCTCGTCCATTGCTCGGCACCAGGAACGTGACGAACGTCCATGTACGAGAGCACGAACGGCAGGTGCTGCGGGGAGTCGATCAGCTCGCACACTTTCGAATACGGCAGTGCCGCGGCGGGGTGGACGCGCCGTATCTCCGTGCCGGCAACCTTGGCCAGATCGCTCACGGTTGCGGCGGGGGCAATCGGAATCCTCACCGGCACAACACCGATGAACCATCCCAGCGACGCGGCCCATCGAAGCTCCGAACGGGTGTGTTGCGGCACGACGACGCGGAATTCGTCTGCACCGGTGAGATCGCCGGTCACCTTGGCCGCGCACGCGAGTATCGCGGCCAGGAATCCTTGGTTGCTGCGCTTGCTCGCTTCTGCCAGGCGTTCGGCTCCCCGGGCGCTCAGAAGCCAGGCAGACAGGCTCTGCTGAGGGACTCGGCGTCCGGTGACCGGTTCGGGTAGCGCTGGAAAGTACGGAGCCTCGCCCTGCGCGTAGAACTCGCGCCACGTCTGCACTGCCGGGTGAGAGCGGTCCGCGTGTCCCACGAGATCTCGTTCCTTGGTGCCGAAGTCGATGTAGCTTCCGGTCTCCGGCGGCGAGGGAGGGCTTCCCTCGCTCAACGATCGGTAGATCGTCTGCAGTTCGTGCGCGGTCAACGCCACCGAATATCCGTCCAGCAGAGCATGATCAGCGGCAAAAACCACGGTGAAGTGGTTGGGGCCTTCGATCGTCGCGAACTGATACGCAGGCCAGACAAGTGGATCGGTCGATCGGTCGAGCAGTTGCTGCAGATGCGTGAAGACAGACATCGAGGACGCAAGGTGTCCGACCTCGGTGCCCAGAATCCGGACGTCTCCAGACGCCGCGGTGCGTCGGACTATCGTTTCGCCCTCCACGGCGACGTGTGTTCGGAGCACTTCGTGGCGATCGATCCAGTGATCGAGAGCGGCCGCCCAGATCCTTCGGTCGAGTCGGTCGTGGATGCGAAACGAGGTACCCAGCCACGACGGAGTGCACACGTCGGTCTGATGGTGCACCTGCCGTTTCGCCTGCTCGGCATGTTTCAAGTGTGCCTCGTGTATGTAGCTGGCGGGACGCTGGTCGACAGGCCACAGCTCGGGCGGATTCACCGCGGCGGGAGTCCACTCTGTGACGGTCCCTGGAGGTAGGGGATAGTCGGCAAGTTCCGTGAATTCCATTGGGAAACCTGATCTCTCGAGATGGCGAAAGGTGGGGATCGTGAACGGGGCGGATGTTTGTAACCGAGAGTGACAGATGATTAGTCAAGGCAAGTAGAACGCGGCCCGAGGCTCCGCGCAACTGCTTCGGTGCGGGATGTGACGAGGAACATTCCGCTCGTTTTTTCGGACAATTCGAATACTGGACATCCGGTTTACGGCCCTGGTCACCTGTCAGTTGATCGATCAATCACTCTGTGGTGAAACAAATTTCAACAGACCGTTGTGAATTCCGTCGGCGACGAAGCATGTGTGCATGCGAACGTCGGAATATGTTTATGTGTAGCAAGTTTCGTATGGGTTCGGCTGTATCTCTTTTAATTGCAACAGGGTTCGTGTACCGCCGTCGTGTCGTTTCGGCGCGCGGATTGTTCACCGAGTATTGACATGCTCGGCATCTGTCGGTCGTATGCAGACGGTATTTCTAAGCGATGACTGATCCGATGGAATACGACCTGGTTGTGATCGGCTCCGGCCCGGGTGGGCAGAAGGCTGCCATCGCGGCGGCCAAGCTGGGTAAACGGGTAGCGATGGTCGAGAAGGGCAACATGCTCGGGGGAGTGTGCGTCAACACCGGCACCATTCCGTCGAAGACGTTGCGTGAGGCGGTTCTCTACCTCACCGGGATGAACCAACGCGAACTGTACGGCGCGAGTTACCGCGTCAAGGAGAACATCACTCCGGCCGACCTGCTGGCGCGAACCCAGCATGTCATCACCAAAGAAATCGAAGTCGTTCGATCTCAGCTTCTGCGCAACCGCGTCGAATTGTTGGTAGGGGTCGGCTCGTTCGTCGACGAGCACACCATCCTCGTCGAGGACTCCTCGCGCGGAGACAAGATGACGATCACGGCGAGGTTCGTCGTGATCGCGACCGGAACGTTGCCTGCTCGCCCGGCGGGGGTGTCCTTCGACAGTCACCGGGTGCTCGACTCCGACGGGATCCTCGATCTGACCTCCATCCCGACCACCATGGTCGTCGTGGGCGCGGGAGTGATCGGTATCGAGTACGCATCGATGTTCGCGGCACTCGGCACCAAGGTCACCGTCGTCGAGAAGAGGACGTCGATGCTGGACTTCTGCGACCCCGAGGTCATCGAATCGCTTCGATTCCATCTACGCGATCTGGCGGTCACTTTCCGATTCGGTGAAGAAGTGACGGCCGTCGACGTCGGAGCGAACGGAACGCTTACGACGCTGCGCAGCGGCAAGCAGATTCCCGCCGAGACCGTGATGTACTCGGCTGGACGGCAAGGCCTCACGGCGCCACTCGCGCTGGAGAACGCCGGGCTCGAAGCCGACGAACGTGGCCGTATCTACGTCGACGACAATTTCCGCACCAAGGTCGAACACATCTACGCCGTCGGTGACGTCATCGGATTCCCGGCGTTGGCGGCGACGTCGATGGATCAAGGTCGACTCGCGGCCTATCATGCCTTCGACGAACCAGGCGCGAAGCTGATGGATCTGCAGCCGATCGGCATCTACTCGATTCCCGAGGTGTCGTACGTGGGCGCCACCGAGGTCGATTTGACCAAGGAATCGGTGCCGTACGAGGTTGGCGTTTCCCGATACCGCGAACTCGCGCGCGGGCAGATCGCAGGCGACACCTACGGGATGCTCAAGATCTTGGTGTCGACGGATGACCTGAAACTGCTCGGTGTTCATATCTTCGGCTCGGGTGCAACGGATCTCGTGCATATCGGCCAAGCGGTGATGGGGTGCGGCGGGACCGTCGAATACCTTGTCGACGCTGTCTTCAACTATCCGACACTGTCCGAGGCGTACAAGGTGGCGGCGCTCGACGTCATGAACAAGATCAGGGCTCTCAAGCAATTCCACTAGGGGTCGGGGTGTCCCCAGGTACCGGTCAGCGTCGGTCGGTGTACTTCTCGGGTAGCACTTGTTCGAATACCTGAGGGTGATGTCAGGCCTGGGGAAATAGGGCAGGGTCTATTTCCATGACCATTGCCCAGGAACTTCGTGTGGAATTTCGATGCTGATCGGACTGATTGCCGCGATCGTGGCATGCGTCGGGTACGGCGTTGCATCCGTGCTGCAAGCCTACGGCGCGCGCAAGTCGGCAGCTGCCGCCGAGCAGCGTGGCGAGGCCGGACACGTGACGGCGTCGGGTGGCCCGACCTTGCGTTCGACGTTCGCGGCCGCGCTGACGGCGTCGTTCATCCTGGGCACCGTGCTCGATGCGGTCGGATTCGCCGGTAGTGCCATCTCCGCGCGGCTCATTCCACTGTTCTTGTCGCAGACAGTGGTCAGTGCCAATCTCGTCATCACGGCAGTGCTGGGGACCGTGGTCCTCGGCATCCAGTTGCATCGTCGCGACTGGTTCGCGATCGCTGCGGTGATCGGATCGCTCCTGCTGCTCGGATTGTCGTCAGGTCACGCGGGCGGTGGGAGTTCCAACGACGTCGTCCATTGGGGTGTCCTCGTGGGCTCGGCGTTGATCTTGCTGATCGGCATCGGTTTGATCCGATGGTTGGGCTCACGCGCAGCAGTTGTCGCCGGGTTGATCTCGGGTGTGCTGTTCGGCTGTCTGGCCATTGCCGTACGCGTGGTCTACGGAATCGATCCGTTCGAAATCGGCACCATGCTCCGCGATCCGGCAGGCTGGGCGATCCTCGTCTCGGGCCTGGGCGGCTTCTATCTGCATACGGTGGCGCTGCAACTGGGATCCGTCAACGGAGCGACAGCGGCTCTGGTTGTCGGCGAGACGGTGGTTCCGGGAATCGTTGGCGTCGTGGTGCTCGGCGACGCGTCGAGACCGGGCCTGGAATGGCTTGCCGTCGTCGGCTTCGTCGGGGCAATCGCGGGTGCCGTCGCCGTGGCCGTCTTCGGCGCGGCGAGCCACGAGGAGAAACCGGTCGAAGAAGTGACCGTCTGATGCGGTAGCGAAAAGCTGTGCTGTTCGACCGGTCAATTGGTAACGGAAACCGCGTTCTCGCAGATAGTTCCAGTGCGCCCCAACGTCCCGCATACGTTGTGCGGTCACGGGCAGCGGGACGAAGAACGGAGGAAAGTGATGAGCAGCTTGGATATTCAACGCTGGTCGAACGACTTCACCGCGCTGACCAAGGTCATATCGGAAGGCATCGAGCAGTTTGTTCTCCGGTTCATTTCCAGCTGAAGTGATCTGAGCTCGCTGCCTGTCATGGAATTATTGATCTCCACCGCGGTTCGGAGGACGAATCGTGATGAAGCAGAGGTTCTTACGGGGTTTCGGAGGCCTGGGCGGGGGCGAGCAGGTAGGAGAACACGTACGTAACTGCGGCGATGACCGCCAGTACGATCAAGGAGGTCGGGAATCCTCCGGCATCTCGCACCGGGTCACCAGTAGCGACGACAGCCGCCATGAACAGTCCTACCCAGGACCAGGCTCCATCGCCGACTATCGGGATCATCACGGCGACACCTGTGACCGCACCTGTGAGCGCAGCCAGACTCAGTTCCTTGTCGACCCAGCTCATGGATCAACTAGAACACAGGCACGCTCGCGAGGCTGTGGAGTATCTCGGATTCAGGGGCTGAAGAACTCGAGTCGGCGGTGCAGGCGTGCGATCGACGGGTCCCCGATCGTGCGTCTGCCGTCGGTTCGGGCTTGGCTCGGGGTCATCCCGTAGAAGTCCTTGAACGCTCGCGCCAACTGGGATTTCGAGGTGAAGCCGCATCGCAGGGCCAACGCTTCGATCGTTTCGTTCGGCATCTCGGTTCTGGTCAATTCGCGGTAGACGAGTTCGAGACGCTTCCGCCGAATGACAAGAGCTATTCCGCCGTCGGATGCGAATGCGCGATAGAGCTGTGCCCGGGAGACGGACAATGCTGCGCACATGCTCGTCGGGCCGAGCCAGGTCTCCGAGAGATGCTCGGCGATGTAGGCGTACGCACGATCGCGGAGAGAGTGATCGGGCCGCGGCGACAGATGAGGTTCGGCGATACCCAAGCTGACACGAAGGAGGGAAGCGACGACGTCCTCGTAGCCGGCCGCAGCATCGGGATCGAGATGCGGTAGCGCGAGTACGACCGATTGCATGCACTGAGCGAGCACGACGGCAGGAACTCCGCGCAGTACCGTCCCGTGTAGAGAACGACCTTTTGACTCGGCCTCGACGAGGGAACGCGGTGCGAGGAGCGTGATGGTGCGCCCTGTCGATTCCGCCTCCGCGTCGGCGGTCCAGGTACGCCCGAGGTCGAAGAATGTGACATCGCCTGGACGTGCGACGAAATCGACTCCGTCGGCGTTGCCGCTCAACTGCCCGTCGAGGACGACCTGGACCATGTATTCATCGTCGAGTCCGCTCTCGGCGATCAACCGATTGTTTCGGGTGTACTTCTGTGCGTTGAAGGTAGTTTGACCGATCAACGAGGTTCCGATGGAAAGCGCTGTGATCGAGCCTTCGAGAGATGTGTCAGGGTCAATTCGGTCGGTGACGAAGAACGGACGTGTGACACTGCGCCAGAAGTCGTCGGCGTCCGCAGGATCGACCGATCGGGTCGACACGCGGATGCGGGCGGAATTCATCGACACGCGGGCATGATATGTCAGATCCCGCAGGTCGCAGTCACTCTCCCGCAAATAAACGTCAATAGTGACCGAGCCCACATGATGAGACAAATCGGGCGTATTTGTGAGACGGCCAGTGCTCGCGTGTCGCGGCGAAGCTGTCTATGTTGTTCGTTATGGGTGGACAGGTTGGGAGTTCGATGCTCGAACGAAATCTCGAGTTCGGCGGGGATCGACTGCTCGTTTGTCGGCCATCATGAGGTCCACTTCGAATCGATCGCAGCTATCTCGAGCAAAGCGAAATCCTCGAGGAAGGGGCACGCTGCAAAGGCGGCTTGCCGGGCGTGGAGCCACGGCGATTCGTCCCCGCCTCCTCGGATTGATGGAACGCTCGGCGGGATTGACTGTCATCGATTCGCCGCTTGGGTTCGGCAAGACGGAACTCGCCGCGTTGTGGCTCACGACTCTCGGGCAGGTGCCGAGCAGACCGGTAGTCTGGGTGCCGGCGCCATCGCATCGGATGACCCCCCTCGAGTACTGGAACACCGCGCTCGCAGTAATTCAGGATTCGCTGGAATCACTCGAGGCCCCGCCACGAATGCGCGAGGATCCAGTGGGCGCGATCGAATCACTCCTCGACTCGTCGCCCGCACCATTCGTGTTGGTGTTCAACCGCATCGACCTGGTTGAGGGTGACGAGGTGGGACGCCGAATCGTGGATCTGATCGTGCGGCTTCCCGGATTGAAAGTAATCGTCACGCTGCAGGATCGGTCTGCGACGGACTTGCTCGAAGACGTCCGCGTGGACGAGTACCTGTGCGCGAACGACCTCAGATACACGCTCGACGAGTCCACCGTTCTGTTCGCGGAGGCAGGGATTCACCTTCCCTCGGGCATCGTCCATTCGATCTGTGAACGCGTCGCCGGCGTTCCCGTGCTGATGAAGGTTGCTCTGAGTGCGGTTGCGGGGCTGAGTGAACCGAGCCGTGGACGCGAACGCGTTCAGCAGCGAGTGGACCAGGCGATCCACGCGTACGTCAGTCGGACCGCTCCTCGGTCGGGCAAGTCGCTCGAGTTGTTCGACTTCGCGACTACGATCGCCGCTGCCCGCACGGTGACACCAGAGATCGCTCGTGTCTTGTCCGACGATCTTGACGTGGAGGGCAAACTGGACTTGCTCGAGTCTTTCGGTCTGATCTTCCGGAATGGTTTCGAGGGAGAACCGTCCTGGTACTTCGCGCCGTCAGTTCGACTGGCATTCATACAGATACGGGCCGAACAAGGGGATGGATTCGAAGATCCCTTCCAGGTTCTCGTCGATCACGCTCTCGGGACTTCGGATATAGCCGGTGCCGTTCACTACGCCTTGGACGGACGCAAGTGGACCAGGGAGCTCGACATACTCGAGCGCCACTGGGCTGATCTTCTGGTCGATCACACCGGATTGGTCCGGACTGCGTTGCAATCCATACCCGGTGACGTACTCAGTTCGAACCCTTCGATTCTGGTGGGTCGTGACCTGCTCGAATCACGTCTGCGGCCGCAGTTGATCAACGGCGATTCATTACCGACGGAACCGGCGGAATTGCGTGCGATAGGTGGTAGTCCGCATGCGCACAGCTTGTTGAACGTCGGAACTGTCCAATCGGTGGTGCTGAGAACATCCGGTAAGTACCAACGCTCTACCGAGATCACGCGCAAATTGGCGCACGTCGTGTACGGCCTCGGCGACGAGTCGTTGGGCGCGTTGGGGTCTCAACTGCCCGCCCTGCGGCTGATCTGGGGGGTCTCGCATCAATTGACCGGTGACCTCGGTGATGCCGCGGTGGAATTGCGACTCGCCTATCAAGGTGCGGTGCAACATGGTCCGGAGTTCGTCCTGCGTCACGCCGCAGGCAATGCCGCGCTCAACTCCGCGCTGATCGGGGACGTCGCGCACGCGACGGACTGGCTGCACCTGGAAAGCACACACCCGGACGTTTCGGGATGGTTGGGACCGCCCTCGCACATGGGGGGAGCGATCGCGCGGGCACTGGTGGCGTGCGACAGCGTGGACCTGCACGCCGGAGCTGCCGCGATGGACGCACTCGCCGAGGTTACACCGCCGGGCGACCTGTGGGCGGTTGCGGCCTACACTTACACCAGATTTGCACTGCTGCAATCGGACCCGTTCTCGGGGCTGATTTCCCTCCAGCGCGCAGTGGCAACGCACGGGCACGTGAATCCGTGTGAACGATCGCTCGGTGACGCGCTTCTCACCGCGGCACGTATCGATCTTCTGTTGGCGTCCGGGGAGGGTACCAAGGCGCTGGAAGAATCAGTCGCTGCGCCACATACGTTTGCAGTTGTCACGGTCTCCGTGGCGCGGACGCATCTCCTGACCGGGTCGCCGTCCCAGGCATTGGAATTGTGCCGCGAAATCGACTGGAGCGGGCAGTATCTCACGAGGTTTCGGCTCGAATCTCTGCTGATCGAATGCGCTGCTCTGTGTGAACTGGGCAGGATCCCCGCTGCCGCGAGTACATGGGAGGAAGCTCGCGGACTGCTCGAAACCTCCGGTGTCCTGTCGGCCCTGGCGACGATACCGCGTGATCTGATCAGGCAACTCGAAGATCGGGCCGAGGGCTCGAGCAGTGCCGTCGCGACCTTTCTCGAATCCGAAGCGGCGCAGATATATCCGGCGGCCATCGTTCGGGTCCAATTGACGAAACGGGAGATGGACGTTCTCGTGGAACTGGGTCTCGGCATTCCGATCGGTGAGATCGCGCGGCGGTTGTTCGTATCCAACAACACGCTGAAGAGTCACCTCCGAGCCTTGTATCGCAAACTCGGTGCGCATTCCCGGGAAGAGGCTGTCGCGGCAGCGCACCGACACAACCTCCTCGGCAGTGGGCAGGACTGATCGGCGTCAGTGCAGATTGCGCTCGGCGTAGACCTTCATCGCGTCACGGACCAGCGAAGCGGTGCCTTCTCCGTACTTGTCGTAGTTTGCAGTGAAGCGGGGATCGTCGACGTACATCTGGCCGAGTCCGGTGAAGGCGTCGGCGCTGGGAGTCCTTCCCTGCCAACCGATCTTTATCCACTCGAACTGTCTTCGGGTAATCGTCTGGACGTCGTCGCTTTCCGCGGACAGCCCCGCTGTCAGTGCTTTTCCGAATGCCGCTGCGATGTCGGCTTGAGCTTGCAGATGAGCTTTACGGTCCTGCTCCGACATCGACCGCCACCAGTTGTCGCCGCTGGTGTAGGCGTCCTTGCCCCAGCGCTCGATGACCTCGTCCTTGTATCGGGTGTGGTCGAACCCGTCGAAAACATCTTCCGGCATGAGTGATTCACCATTCTTCGTCTTGTTCAAGGTCCTGTTGACCGATTCGATCTGTCTCGAGATCCGCGTGCGCTCTTGCTCGAGGAGTTCGAGGTGCGTACGCAGTGCGGCGGCCGTATCGCGTTCGCCGGTGAGGACTTCGGCGATGGCCGGCAATCCGAGTCCGAGTTCCCGAAGTAGAAGGATGCGTTGCAGTCGCACCAGGGCGTCTTCGTCGTAGAAGCGGTAGCCGTTGGCGCCGATGCGACTCGGTTCCAGGAGTCCCAAATCGCCGTAGTGACGCAGCGTTCTGCTGGTGGTACCTGCGGATTTGGCGAGTTCTTGGATGGACCATTCGCTCACGTGGAGTTCCTACTCTCGGATCGGTTGTGCTCATTCAGCATGCAAGTTGACGTTGCGTCAATGTCAAGAAAGTTCTCGGTGTGCATTGTCGGGAACGTTTTATGTCCGTTTCGCCGTATCGCCACGAACGGGTCTCCAACTGATTGATTCGATGACCTAGGTCACGTGATTTGGCTCACAAATTGTCAATTTGAATAGTTGAACAAGCCTCTGTTGACGCTTTCACATACCTCGACCACGATCATCTGAACAGATCGAGTTACGCGGTTGTTGAAAATGCACGGTAGTTGAAATGCACTGCAGACGGAACGGTGGTCCACGATGACTGAACTGGTGTCGGGCGTAGCCCAGGCCAAGCCCTATGACCTCGATGATCGGTACCGGTCGGGATCGGGACCGGTGTTGCTGACCGGTGTTCAGGCAATTGCACGCGGCTTCGTCGAGCAGCACGTTCGCGACATTCGGGCAGGTAAGCGTATTGCCACCTTCGTCTCCGGTTACCAGGGCAGCCCCCTCGGCGGCGTCGACAAGATGCTTCACGGCATGCCCAAGGTTCTCGCCGAGCACGACATCACCTTCATCCCTGGCTTCAACGAGGAGCTCGCCGCCACGGCGGTATGGGGAAGCCAGACGGATCTCCCCGCCGGAACCGCGACCCACGACGGCGTGACCGGCGTCTGGTACGGCAAGGGCCCCGGCGTCGACCGCGCTACCGACACCATTCGCCACGCCAACATGTACGGCGTGAACCCCAAGGGCGGCGTCGTCCTCCTGGTGGGCGACGACCCCGCATCGAAGTCCTCCACGGTTCCGGCCGTCAGCGAGCGCTCGCTTGCCGCGATGGGCGTGCCGGTTCTCTTCCCACGCAATGCCGAAGAGATCATCACGATGGGTATGCACGCCGTTGCACTCTCGCGTGTATCCGGTTGCGTCGTAGCGCTGAAGATCGTCGCCGACGTCGCAGACGGTGCCTGGACGATCGACGGCAGCATCGCGGACTTCGACATCGTGGTTCCGGAAGTGCAGTTCGAGGGCAAGCCCTTCGTCTACAAGCAGCGTCAGATGGCCGCGCCGCCGGACAGTGTCATCGCCGAGGCCGATCTGTACGGCCCGCGATGGGATCTTGTGCACGCGTACGGAACTGCCAACAACCTCGATGTGATCGAGGTCAACCCCTCCGGTGCGAAGATCGGTATAGCCGCCACCGGTACAACTTTCGACTCCGTCCGTCAAGCTCTGGCAGACCTCGGCGTCGATGATGCCGCGCTGCACCGCGCCGGGATCCGTCTCCTTCGCATCGGAATGTGCTACCCCGTCGTGGGCGAGAAGATCAAGGAGTTCGCCGAAGGTCTCGAGCAGATCGTCGTGGTCGAGGACAAGACCGCCTTCATCGAAGCTCAGATCCGGGAAGTCCTGTACGGCACCGACGATGCCCCTCGCATCATCGGCAAGCGTGACGGCCAGGGCCGTCTGCTCATGCCTGCCAGTGGTGAACTGACCGCAGGCCGGCTGCTCGCCCCGTTGCGCCGCGTACTGAAGCCGCACGTCGAGCTCAAGCGCACCCTCCCGGCCCCGCTGTCGCTCAACGTGCTCTCCGCCAAGCGAACCGCGTACTTCTGCAGCGGGTGCCCCCACAACCGTTCCACCGCTATTCCCGAGGGTTCCATCGGCGGCGGCGGAATCGGTTGCCACACACTCGTCACCATGTCCGGCCGTGAGGACAGCGCTGTCACCGGCCTGACGCAAATGGGCGGCGAGGGCAGCCAGTGGATCGGGCAGGCACCGTTCACCGACGTGCCTCACCTGTTCCAGAACATCGGCGACGGCACCTTCTTCCACTCCGGTCAGTTGGCTGTCCAGGCATGCATCGCCGCAGGCGTGAACATCACCTACAAGTTGCTCTACAACGAAGTAGTGGCGATGACCGGTGCACAGGACGCGGAAGGTGCCCTCTCCGTTGCTCAGCTCAGCCACAAGCTGACCACCGAGGGCGTCAAGCAGATCATCATCTGCGCCGACGAGCCTTCGCGTCACAACAAGCGCGCTCTGGCCAAGGGCACCAAGCTCTGGCACCGCGATCGCCTCGACGAGGCCCAGAAGGAGCTTCGCGAGATCAAGGGCGTCACAGTGTTGATCTACGACCAGCACTGTGCGGCCGACGCTCGTCGCCAGCGCAAGCGTGGCACGCTGCCCACTCGCAACACTCGCGTCGTCATCAACGAGGCAGTGTGCGAAGGCTGCGGTGACTGCGGTGTGAAGTCGAACTGCCTCTCGGTCCAGCCCGTGGACACCGAGTACGGCCGCAAGACGAAGATCGACCAGACGTCCTGCAACACCGATTACACCTGCATGGACGGCGATTGCCCGTCGTTCGTGACCGTCGAATTGGTACCGGGCAAGAAGGCTCCCAAGGCCGCACGTCCCGTCCCGCCCGTCGTCGCAGACCCCGATTTCGGACCGCTCACCAGCACGCAGAACGTTTTCCTCGCGGGCATCGGCGGCACCGGCATCGTGACCGTCAACCAGGTGCTCGCAACGGCTGCACTGCGCGCCGGCCTCGAGGTGGAGAGCCTTGACCAGATTGGACTGAGCCAGAAGGCCGGACCGGTTGTCTCGCACCTGCGTTTCAGCTCCAGCGCGCTCGAGCCGTCCAACCGCCTCACTCCGGGCAGTGCGGATTGCATCGTCGCCTTCGACCTGCTGACCGCGACGGACAACAAGAACCTCGACTACGGCAACGCCGAGAAGACGGTCTCCATCGCCTCGACGTCGCAGACGCCGACCGGAGACATGGTCTACGACAAGGCTGTTCGCTACCCCGAGGAGACGTCACTCCTCGCCCGTCTCGACAAGGTGTCGCGCACCCTGCGTTCGTTCGACGCACTCGCCGCGGCGCAGGAGTTGTTCGGTAACACCGCAGCAGCCAACTTCCTGCTGATCGGTGCGGCCTACCAGAGCGGCGGACTTCGTCTGCCGGCAGAGGCCATCGAAGAAGCGATCGGCATCAACGGCGTTGCCGTGGACGCGAACATCGCGGCATTCCGTTGGGGTCGTGCAGCAATTGCCGACACCGCAGCGTTCTCGGCCGTCACCACGCCGGCCAAGTCCGTCCGCGAACCCGTTGTCGCACCGGCTCACATGTTCGCCGGAACCACCTTCACCGGTGAAACCCTGCGACTGGTGGAACTGCGTGCGGCGCAGCTCATCGAGTTCCAGTCCGTCAAGATCGCCCAGCGCTACATCGATCAGGTTCAGGCAGTCTGGACCGCCGAACGTGCCGCAACCGAGCGGACCGATTTCAGCGAGGCTGTTGCCCGCGGCCTCTTCAAGTTCACCGCGTACAAGGACGAGTACGAAGTTGCTCGTATGCTGGTCGACCCCGCATTCATCGAGGACGTCAAGTCTCAGGTGCCGGCCGGGGAGAACCTGACCTACAAGCTCCACCCGCCGATCCTTCGAGTGATGGGCCGCAAGAAGAAGATCGGTCTCGGACCCAAGTCGCATGTTGCACTGAAGGTTCTGGCCAAGGGTAAGAAGCTTCGCGGTACCAAGCTCGACCCCTTCGGCTACATGCACGTCCGCAAGGTCGAGCGTGAACTGCTCGCCGAGTACGAGGCCATGATCGCTGACCTCTCTCGTACTCTCGCAACCGACGGATACGATCGCGCCGTCGAGATCGCGGCACTGCCGGACGTGGTTCGCGGTTACGAAGACATCAAGCTCGGCAACATCGAGCTGTACAAGACTCGCCTGCGCGAACTCGGTGTCGGTGAGTAGGAGCGCCGGCGAGTAGATCGAACAAGACTGTGCCCCAGTGACCGTCGTCGCTGGGGCACAGTTGAATTCAGGTCCTACTCGGACCCAGGCAGGTTCAGGAGGGTGGGAACTGGCCGTCGGCAACCACGGCGCTGCCGTTCCACGTGAAGTTCACTATGTTCGGTCCGCCTTGGGGACAGCAGAATGCATCGTCGTCCAGCAGCCAACGGTATTGGACGGATGCCGAATCCTTGTTGCTGTCGATGACGTGTGTGTACGAGTACGGCTCACTGGTAGCCGTGCCCAGGTATGTTCCGTCGTGGAAGAACAGGACGTGTGACTGGTAAGTCGCATCGCCGACGCCGTCGCCGTCCACCGAAACCCAGAGCAGGTCAGGACAATTCCCGATCTGTTCTTCGCTCGCGGATCTCGGTATCCAATTGCCCCCGTTGATGTCGGTGCCCAGCGTGCCGATGGCGTCGGTGACGAGCGAGGAGCCGACGTCGAGACAGGGACCCGAAGCGGGGATTGCTGTCGTAGTCGCCGTCGTGGATGCATTTGTGCGGGTGTTCGATTGTGGCGGGGGAGAGCTCGCTACCGTCGTCTCGGTTTCGTTTGCCGTCGATGTCGCCGACGCCGTTGAACTGGCTGCCGTGGAACTCGCCGCCGCTTCAGGTGTTCCTTCGGTCGACCCACAACCGGCGACCGTCAGGGCAGTGGCCGTCACCAGTGCAGCGGCTGCGACGGCGGCCGAAATCGGAGCTTTCCTGCGCATGCGTCCTCCAGAGTGTATGGGTTCACGTGTTCAAGTCCCTCCTTCGTTCTGTCGCCGGGCCGCATGCGTGCGTTATCGAACAACCGGTAACGATCAGCTATCGGACTCGGTGTTCCGTGCTTCGGTGCTCTTGGCCCCGGCCGCGTCGTATCGCACGGATCCAGCAACGACGGTCATCGCAATCTCTGTGGTCAGGAGAGAATCGACCCCTTCGGTGAACGGATCTTGTTTCAGTACGACAAAATCGGCTGCTTTACCCCGAACCAGCTGGCCGGTCACATCTTCCCACCGGCACGAGTAGGCAGCGTCGCGAGTTGTGTGAGCCAGCGCGTCCGCGAGGGGGAGTGCGTACTTCGGCAGATTGGGTGCCAGCGACGGATCGATTGCGGATCGACGGGTGGTGGCGATGAACATGTTCGGCAGCGGCGGGTGGGGAGCGGTCGGAGCGTCCGAACCCAACGCCAGAACCGCTCCGGCCTCGGTGAATTCGGGCCAGGGGTACGCGCGATTGACCCGGTAGTCGCCGAGCATCGCCTGCCAGTTCTCCTGGATTGCAGGGTCAGCGTGAACCGGTTGCATCGAGGCGATGATTCCCAGGCGGGCAAGCCTTTCGACGTTGTCCCGGGTGATGGACTCCAAGTGTTCCATTCGGTGCCTGCGGGGAATGTCTCCGTTGGCGGCGATCGCGTACTCGAGTGCAGTCAGTCCGATCTCCGACGCCTCGTCGCCGATCGCGTGCATCGCGATCTGCAGGCCTGCGGCGTCGGCGGCTGTCACGACGGGGATCAAGGATTCGAGATCCCAGATGGGCTCGGCGTTGGTGCCGTCCGAGTACGGTTCTTTCATTGCGGCAGTGCAGCTGTCGATCACACCGTCGATGATGATCTTGATTCCGGCGATACGGAGCCACGGACCTTGGACGCGCTCGTGGAGTTCGATCGCGTGGTGAACTTGTCGGACGTTGTCGGCCTCATTGTCCTCGCGGGTCATCAGCCAGTGAGCCGCGACACGCAGCGGCAGTGTTCCGTCTCCTGCGTCCAATGCTCTTTCCAGCGAGGCTAATTCGTCCGCGCCGAGAGCCATGTCGACCGCACCGGTCACGCCGTCCTCGAGGTAGTGGCGGAACGCGAGAGCGAGGGCGGCGTCCCGGTCTTCGTCGGATGCGAGCTCCGCCAGTTTCGGCCAGACGTAGAGCATCATGGCGGTCTCGTACAGCATTCCGGTGGCTTCTCCGGTGTCCGGATCCCGGCCGATACGACCGCCGATCGGATCGGGAGTGTCCGCGTCGATGCCGAGTTCTCGCAGTGCTGCAGTGTTCACCCAGACCGAATGTACGTCGTTGGCGTCGAGGTACACCGGGCGATCGGGCACGACGGCGTCGATCATCTCTCGCGTCGGGTGCTCTCCATCCAGCGCGGAGAACAACCAACTGCGACCCAGCAGACGTGGTGCATCCGGGTTCGATTCCGCGAATTGCTTGATGCTGGACTGAATGTCGGCGAGATCGGTGGCATCACGCAGATCCAACTTCTGCAGCGCGAATCCCATCATGACCAAATGTGTATGTGCGTCGACGAAACCGGGTAGCACGACGGCGCCTTGGAGATCGATCACCTCGGCGTCGGGTGCCAGGATATCGGCATAGACGGTTTCGCCCACGAATCTGAGCTTGTGGTCCTCGACGACTATGGACTCGGCCCATCCGTCGTCGGCAGCCGTGAAGATCTTTCCGTTGCGGTAGTGAGTGATGCTGTCATTCATGACTTCTACGTGATCCTTACGCGATGACGGTAGTAGTGATGGCGGCGCTGTGGTGACGATACGCACCTTCGGTATGTGCAGAGAGTCGGGAAACCAAGGCGAACGGGACCAGTAGAACGAAGCTGATCCCCGAGATGATGACTCCGAAGGTCGGATACCCGAGGCCGGCCGTCACCGAAGTTCCGAACAGCGGCGCGAACGCGGAGCCGATGAGGTAGGTGCCCAGTAGTGGCGCCGACCATCGGCCGGCCGCGTCGAGCGCGGCCGAGATGGCAACCAGGACGATGAACGTGGCCGCGTAGATCGTGTTCCAAGCGATGACCACTACCAGGTAGATCGTGGGATCGGTGGTGAGGCCGGCAGACAGCTTCAGAATTGCCCCGAGTATCAGTAGCACGGAGATCGATACTGTCCGACTGACCCGAGAACCCAACGCGGTCAAGGTAACAGCCGCGAGCACACCACCCGCCGTTGATGCGCTCAGTGCGAGACTCATTTGTTGATCCGAGAGCCCGGCGTGCTCGGAACCCATGATGCCGAGTACTGCCCACAACGAGTCCTCGCTGATCGCCCAGACTGCAAGCATCGCGAGAAATGCGGTTCCGGCAAAAGTGAGACGTTTCGCGCTGACCCCGGCGGGGAGAGCTGTGGTCGTATTGGCGGACTTCGCCATCTCCGGCGACTCTTTCACCGGGGACGACGGCAACCAGGTGACCGTTGCTGCGGTAGCCAGTGCCAGGACTGCGACGATGCCGAATGCGTTGGTCATGTGTGTGCCGAGGATGGGTATGAGAGCGAGGACGGCTGTGACGACGACACGGTTCACGAGGCCGCTGATGCTTGACGCCCGGTCCGGGTTCGTGAGCGCGGCCAGTGCCGCTCCGCCAACGGATGCGGATCCACCAGCGCCGATACCGCCGACGATGATCGCGGCGCATGCGATCGTCGTGGACGGTGCGATGGCCGCAACGCCGAATGCGGCTGCCATCGCGATCAGGCTGACGCGGCCGAGGAGATGGCGATGCCGGCCCGAGGCGATTCGGGTGGTGGCGAGGCAGGTGACGGCGCAGACCAGCAGCGATGCGGTCAGAACGGCACCGGCAGCGGATTCGGTGACACCGAGGTCCTCGACCATTGCCACGATCATCAGGGGGATGAGGTTCGCGGTGATGAACCCCATGACGCCGATACTGAAGACGGCAATACCGCGGTTGGCGGTGAGTGGAACCCGGTCGGACTGCGTATTCGTCGAAGCGTTGATCGGCACTAGGGCAACCCCATGTCCTGAAGGGGGTGGCTGAACCGACCCCTGGTGGCGTGATGCGAGTCACTTAATGAATGTGATTCGTTAAGTATGGGGATGGGCTCCGTCACGGTCAAGAGATCTAACGAATTTGATTCGTTAATTGTATGTTTCCGGATACGTGCTTCCGTAAAGTGGCGTCGCCGGTCTGTTTCCTGTTGTGAGGCTTATGCTTCCGCAATGGCTGAGATTGCGGAACGCACCCGCTACTTCGAGCGCTACGTCACTTTCATCGACGCGATTGTCGCCATTGCGATCACGCTGCTCGTCCTGCCGCTGGTCGAACTCACCAGTGACCACCACGGCACCACGTCGGAACTCCTGCGCGATCATGCTGCGCAGTTCTATTCGTTCGCCCTGAGCTTTCTGGTGATCTTCCGTCTGTGGTGGTCGCAGCATCGGCTGCTTCGTTTTGTGGTCGACGGAGACAAGGTGGTTGTGCGCGGGCTGGGGTTGTGGGTGATGACCATCGTGTTCTTGCCATTTCCGACTGCGCTCGTTGCAGCGCCGTCGCAGGATCTCGGGACCAGGGCTCTCTACATCGGGACAATGGCAGCCAGTGCTGCGTGCCTGGCGGTGGTCGCGTGGGGTCTGGTTCGCAACCCGTCGTTGAGCGAAGAGAATGCGAAGCCGCATTTCACCGCTGAAATCGTCACTTTCCTGATCATGGTGGTGGCGCTGCTCGTCAGTGTGCTCGTTCCGGTGACGTCGTACTTCCCGCTGTTTCTTCTCCTGCTGTCGACGCCGATCGAGAAGCTGTGGAACCGAGTGGCGGCGAAATGGAGTCGCGGTGAAGGTGAGATGAGCTAGTCGGCGCGAGCGGTCATCGCGGATTTCTTGGCTTTGTTTCCGCAGATGTTCATCGAGCACCAGCGTCGGTTGTTGCCGCGACTGGTGTCGACGTAGAGGCCGGTGCACCCGTCGCCCTGGCAGGCTTTGACGCGGTCGTGGTCGGGTCCACCGAGCACCGCGATCGCGTCGGCAGCCACTATCGACAAAGCGTCGCGGATCGGATTGTCTCCGGCTGATTTCCAGAGGGCCCGGCCACTCTCGAGGACGAGGTGGGCATCACCGAGCTCGGATGCGGTGTTGACGATCCCGACATCGGTGCGTGAGGCGCGGCGGTTCTCGCACACGGCGGTTCCGATGCGATGAATGGCCTCACGTAAATCCTGCGCGCCGCGGAGGTCGTCTTCTGTCGCGGTTGCGGGGGCGTCCATCAGATCGTTGGCGCGTAACCATAATTCGAGTCGCTGCGGGCTCGTGAGTCGTTCGAACCTCGAGCCGTTCCGATTGGTGAGGGTGGCGGTGAAGCGGAAGGCGAGCGTGTCGTTGTCGAGTCGAAACACGTCCCGAGCGGATTGATCAGCTCCTGCTTCGTTCACTTTCGTCCTCCTTCGTGGCGAACCATCTCAACCGGTTCGACAGCAACTGTACCCGTGTGAGAGTCTTGAACCGTCTTAGATGGTTCAGCACTTTCGAGAGGGAAATCCATGACTTCTGTTTCCGTGGTCGGCTTGGGCGCGATGGGTCGTCCCATCGCTCGAAATCTACTGGGCGCAGGCTTCGACGTGACGGTGTGGAATCGCAGCCCTGAAGCGGTAGCCGAACTGGTCGAGGAAGGGGCGAGCGGCGCGAAAACCGTTGCCGAGGCATTCCAGTCCGGTGTTGTGCTGTCGATGTTGGCAGATGATTCGGCCGTGTCTTCGGCCATTCTGGATCCCGCCGTCCTCGCATCCGTTCCGAGTGGAACCGTGCACGTCAACATGGCCACCGTCAGCGTCGACCTTGCCAAGCGCGCCGCCGCACTGCACGCCGAGTACGGTATCGGGTACATCGCGGCGCCGGTGTTCGGACGCGTTTCTGTTGCTCAGGCTGGTCAGTTGAACATCATCGCCGCCGGCGACAGTTCCCTCCTCGAGCGAGTGCAACCCTTCCTCGACGTCATCGGTGCTCGCACGTGGCCACAAGGTGAGCGTCCGGAGCAGGCCAACATCGTCAAGATCATCGGCAATTACCTCATCCTCGCCGCGATTCAATCCTTGGGCGAGGCAATCACATTGGGGGAGAGGTCAGGTGTGGACGGAAGCCAACTCGTAGAACTGCTGACCTCGACGATCTTCCCGGGGCCGGTCTACTCCAGCTACGGAAACCTCGTCGCGACGCGTCAGTACGAGCCTGCAGGATTCACCACAGCTCTGGGCCTCAAGGATTTGAGGCTTGCGCTCGACGCCGCCGACAGCGTCGATCTGGATTTGCCGTTCGGTGGCGTACTTCGAGGCGTGCTCGCTCAGGCTCTGGCGAACGGTCAGGGCGAGATGGACTGGGCGTCTATTGCAGAACTGGTCCGTTCCGGCCAGTCGGGTGAAGGCAGTCCCGAAACACCGACGAGGTGAGCTCGAACTCGGACGGGACGGCGACTTCGGCACTGGCGGAGACCGATTCCGTCCGGACACTACCGCTGGCCGGGTTGTCGGCACTCGCAATGGCAGGCTTCATAGCGATCACAACCGAAACCATGCCGGCCGGACTACTGGTGCAGATCGGGTCAGGGTTGTCCGTATCAGTCTCCGGCGCAGGGCAATTGGTTACCGCATACGCATTGGGTTCCGTCGTCGGGGCGGTACCACTGATCGCATTGACCCGAGGGTTGCGACGGCGTGCTGTCCTGGTGTCGGCGATTCTGGGGTTCGGTGTCTTCAATCTGGTGACAGCGCTTTCGTCGAATCTTGTTCTCACCTTGGGTGTTCGGTTTCTGGCCGGTATGGCGGCAGGTGTGGTGTGGGGGTTGCTTGCCGGGTACGCACGCAGGATGTCGCCCCCTCACCTGCAGGGGCGGGCCGTTGCGGTTGCCTCCGTCGGACAGCCGATCGCGTTGGCAATCGGCGTTCCGATGGGGGCGTGGCTCGGGACCCTGGCCGATTGGCGCGTCGTCTTCGCCGTGATGTCGGTTGCTGCGCTACTTCTGGTCGCGTGGATACTCACGGTGATGCCGGACTTTCCCGGGCAACAAGCGGATCGGCAGCTGCCGGTGCGGAAAGTCCTGGTCCTGCCGGGCGTACGACCGATTCTGTTTGTCGCGTTCTTGTGGATCCTCGCGCACAACATCGTGTACACGTATCTGGCGGCGTTTCTGGATCGCATCGGTTTCGGCGATCGGTTGGGAATCGTCTTGTTCGTGTTCGGACTTTTCGCCTTCGTGGGCATCGGTGTGGTCGGGGTGTTTGTCGACCGGGCCCTTCGAAGTCTCACCGTGCTGAGCTTGGTGGTCTTTGCCGCAGCTTTGACGGCGTTGGGCGTCGGCGGTGACAGCTTCGCAGTGATCGCACTCAGCGTTGCGGCATGGGGCGTGGCATTTGGAGGCGCTCCCACTCTCCTTCAGACTGCGCTCGCGGATACGACGGGCGACGCTGTGGACACTGCGCAATCGGTTTTCGTGACGATCTTCAATGCGGCGATCGCAGCGGGCGGCGTCGTGGGCGGGCTGATCTTGGCGGACAGGGGTGCGGGAGCGTTGCCGTTGGTTTCGCTGGTGCTGATCGTCGTCGGTGTTCTTGTGGCCAGTATCCGACAATTCGGACATAGCTTGTGATTCACTTCACGCATGCGAAAGTCATTGCTGGTGGTTGCGCTCGTTGCTACGTGGTTTGTCGCCGGAGCGATGCCCGCGGGGGCTGCGGATGCGAATTGGTCCGGTGATTACTCGCTCAAGCGTTTCGCCGCGACCAAGACGGGCACAAGTCTGGCCGCCAGCCAGTGGGAGCCGGATTTCTCCGATACATACACGTTCGAGACGGACTGCTCGAGCGGAGTCTGTATCGCCACAGTGGTCGGCGGTCCGGCTCCCGCCAATCCGACGTTGCCGCAGCCTGCGCGATACACCTGGGACGGAACCAGTTGGGTGCACCCCTATGACTGGGAGTGGGATTGCTACCAGGGGGAAGGCGTGCCCAAGGTGTGGGCACCGGCGCACTCCGAGGCGTATTACACACCTCAGCCCGATGGCAGTCTGAAAGGTTCGTGGCGTACCGACATCAAGAGTGGTCCCTGCGCGGGATCGGTGATCATGCGCGTCGAGGCGTACCCGGTCGGTCGGTCTACCGGATCTTTCGGTAGTTGAGAACGATCGGCGACTGGATGGTGTTGAAACAAATCTGAGGCCGCGGGAATTGATCGAGCCCCATGCACGTTAATTGAGTCAGTAACGCTCAACTTTCTGCAAGGAGGCTTCGGAATGCCAGCATTCTTCGGGCCCGAGGGTCCCGGTCGCATCGATATTTCCCGGCTCATGAGCAGGGCCACCCAGCAACTCATGGCTGACGCTGCACGTGTAGCGGCTGCTCGCGGTGATTCGGATCTCGATGCACTGCACGTTCTCCGCGTCATGGCGGAGCAGGATCCGGTCCGCACGCTCATGCAGCGCGCCGGAGCCGACCCGAAATCCGTGGTCGACGCCGTCGACCTGCGGCTGCCACAAGGCCGTGAGCAGGGGGCCTACTCTGCTCCTGCGCTCAGCAGTGCCGTGAAAACCGCTCTACTCGAGGCTCATCAACTGGCCCGAGCCCTGGGATCGACGTACATCGACCCCGAACATCTCTTCATCGCTCTGGCCGGTGACCCCGATCATGTTCCGGGTCGTCTGCTCGCTTCGGCCGGCATCACGCCGGAGAAGCTGCAGGCAGCGGTTCAGAATCCCGCAGCCGGTCCAGTCGAAGACGAGTCCACCACACCGACGCTCGACAAGTACGGCATCGATCTCACCGATCGCGCCCGCAACGGCGGCGTCGATCCGGTGATCGGCCGCGCCGACGAGATCGAACAGACCATCGAGATCCTCTCCCGCCGCACCAAGAACAACCCGGTCCTGGTGGGTGAGGCCGGCGTCGGCAAGACTGCCATCGTCGAAGGTCTCGCCCAGCGCATCGTCGACGGGGATGTCCCGGAATCGTTGGTGGGCAAGAAGATCGTCCAGCTCGAACTCTCGAGCATGGTCTCGGGTACCCGTTACCGCGGTGACTTCGAGGAACGGCTGACCAAGGTGATCGACGAGATCACCGCACACAAGGACGAGCTGATCGTCTTCATCGACGAGATGCACACCATCGCCGGTGCCGGAGGCGGCGCAGACGGTGCGATGGACGCCGGAAACATCCTCAAGCCCAAGCTCGCTCGCGGTGAACTGCACATCGTCGGCGCCACCACGCTCGACGAATACCGCAAGAACATCGAGAAGGATCCCGCGCTCGAGCGGCGCTTCCAGCCCGTACAGGTCGGAGAGCCGTCGATCGAGGACGCAATCGCGATCTTGAGCGGACTGCGCAGTCGGTACGAGGATCACCACAAGGTGCACTACACCGACGAGGCGATCACCGCTGCGGTGGAGCTGTCGGCACGTTACATCGGCGACAGGTTCTTGCCGGACAAGGCAATCGACCTGATCGACCAGGCCGGCGCCAGGCTTCGCTTGAAGACGACCACGGTAGACACCGCTGCGCTGCAGCAGCGTCTCGAGCAGCTCGAGAGCGACAAGGAAAAAGCCGTCGCCGACGAGTTGTACGAGAAGGCGTCGACCCTGCGTGACGAGATCAACGGCGTCGCAAAGCGTCTCGAGAAGGCAGGATCCTCGGTTCCTTCCGAGGAAACGCCGGACGTGACCGCTGAACAAATCGCCGAAGTTGTCGCTCGCGCAACGGGTATTCCGGCAAGCCAGATGACTCAGGCAGAGAAAGATCGCCTGCGCCGTCTGGAAGAGGAACTGCACGGTCGTGTCATCGGGCAAGATGACGCCGTTCGCGCAATCGCGCGTGCCGTGCGTCGTAGCCGTACCGGTATGAGCGATCCGGATCGTCCCGTCGGTAGCTTCCTGTTCCTCGGACCCACTGGCGTCGGCAAGACGGAGCTCGCAAAAGCTCTGGCTGCCACACTCTTCGGAGACGAGAACAAGATGCTGCGCTTCGACATGAGTGAGTTCGGTGAGAGGCACACGGTCAGCCGATTGGTCGGTGCTCCTCCCGGATACGTCGGCTACGGCGAGGCCGGACAGCTCACGGAACAGGTGCGTCGTAACCCGTACTCGGTGATCCTGCTCGACGAGATCGAAAAGGCACACCCGGACGTGTTCAACACCTTGCTCCAGGTGCTCGACGACGGGCGTCTGACCGACGGTCAGGGTCGGACGGTGGACTTCAAGAACACCGTCGTGATCATGACCAGCAATCTCGGCTCGGACATCATCTCGAGCAAGTCCGGTGGACTCGGCTTCACCACGGGTGATGCAGAGTCGGCGGAGAAGCCACTGCGCGACCGCGTGATGGCCAGGTTGCGCGAATCGATGCGGCCGGAGTTCCTCAACCGTATCGACGAGATCGTGATCTTCCGCAAGCTCGACACCGAGCAACTGCACCGGATTACTGATCTGCTGCTCGACGACAGCCGGAAGCGGCTGCAGTCCAAGGGCATCGAGATCGAGTTCACTGCCGACGCGGTGGACTGGATCGCCGAGCACGGGCATCAGCCCGAGTTCGGGGCTCGCCCGTTGCGTCGTTCGATTCAGCGTGTGGTCGACGACAAGATCGCCGACATGCTGCTCGACGATCTCCTCGAAGAGGGCGGCAGTATCACCGTCGCGGTTGACGAGGGTGAGTTGGTGTTCAGCTAGGAGGGGCACAGCCCCCGTGAGCGGTTAGGGAGTCCCAGGACTCCCTAATCGCTCACAGGCGCGCAGCGCCCAAAATCTCCGCCGCCAGGGCGTCGTTGTGCCGGAAAAACCCCGCATTGGTACGGGGACGAGGGAAAGCCGCCGACCAGTTGTGGCCTGCAACCCACGGCCCGGCCGCGAAGCGGCGAGGATGAGCTGTGTTGTTCCGGTCGAGAATTCGTGACGTGCCGTCGACGGCGAGCTTCGCCGAACTGTCCACGGTCGCACGAAGTTCGACTGCCTCGCCCCGACCGTGAAGCGTCTGCAGGAGCAAGTCACCGCTCGCGCTGATGGAAGCAACCGGCAAGCGTGCTTCGACGAGGGTGTTCGCGGCCACGATGTCGGTGTGCGACGCACTGCGCGCGACAAAGATCCCAGCCCCCGTTGCCGGGTCGATCTCGGTGGAGAACACCGAATCCGGCCCGAGGAACTGGACGATGCCCGCCTCGTTGAGGGCGATCAACTGTTCCAAACGCTCGGGCGGCGGACCACTGGCGATGAAGCTGAAGAACGAATGAAGCCAACCCTCGACGTCCTTGGCGACGGATTCGGCCGGGATTCTGCCGCGCCGCAACAATTCTCCGACGGTCATGTACGTCGACAGCAGCGCTGAGAAGACAGCCGCGTCGGCGCTGAAATACGGGTCCGACCTCCGCGCGACATCTGCCGAGATGTATTCGGTGATCCGGGATTGGACCTCGGCAAGCCCGTCGTAGCGCTCACCGCCGAGTGGGCGGTTCAGCCGCTCGAGATCGATACGGTCTTCCGGCTTCGGGACTGCGTTCTCGACCAGTTCCTGCAATCGAGGCGATCCCCAAGCCAGCGAGGCGAATTCGGCGTCGAACTCCTCCCAGGTGCCCACTGTCCGATCCGGGTGAGATGCGAACAGCTCGTAATAGTGGGCGCCTGCCAGTTCTTTCGACGCCAAGGGCCAGATGTCGTTTCGGAAATCCAACGGTCCGTCGCCGGGAACGAGATCAGCGGTGAAGAACCGCGGTAGCGGTGGCCGCGCGTCAGCGATCGAGTACGAAATCTTGGAATGATACGGCACTCCGCGACGAGATCCGGCATACAACAGGGGTTCCCGACCCGAGGGAGCGTAAGTGAGGACGCCGTCTTCACCGCGTTCGAAGATGCCGCCACGGCTCTCGGCGAGGAGAACCATCCAGTCGATGAAAGCCAGCCCGAGTCCGGCGATCAGAACCGGTTCGCCTTCGGGAATGACATCGGCGTCGAGATCGGCAGTGTAGCCCGGACCCACATACGTCAACCCGTGATCGGACGCGAAGCTGGTCAGCGCGGTTTCGCGTGGGGCAGGCAACGCATCGGGGTGCCCCTGTGCGAGAAGGACGGTCGTCGCGTCGATGACAGCTCCGTCGTCCAGATGAACTGTCTGTGTCTCGCCGACGTTCACGATGTCGACCACGGATCGTCGATGAACTCGAACGTCGACGTGCGCTGGCGCGGAGTCGACTGCAGTCTCGAACACCCAGTTCAGGTATCGGCTCTGCAGTGACCTCGATGCAAACGACGACGGGGTGAGCGTCGGAACTTCTGCTGCGATTTCTGGGAATTCGGCAAGCTCAGCCGAGCGCTCGGCGACCCATTCCGCGAGGGTCGGACCCGGCAGCACCGGGCCGATCACGGCGGTGGTCTCGTCGGTGAACATCGTGACGTCCGCGGTTGTCGAATTCATCCACAGAAGCGGCGCCTGGCTGCCTCGCCAAATACGGCCGGCGCCTGCCGGATACGGGTCGACAACGTGAATGTCGATCGGTGTGGGATCGGCGTTCACCGATTCGTGAGCGAGGATCCGCTCGAGTACGCCGGTCCCGCGGGGTCCACCACCCACGATCACGATGACAGCTGCTGTCCCCACTGAGGTACGGGGTCGATCGCCTGGCACGAGTCCTCCATCGGACCTGGCAGAAAGCACCCGCACCTCAGCAGAGGGGGTTGCTGCGACGTCACGGAGCCAGGACTCTCGATCGCTCTGGATGGTTAGTCCAGCTTATCTTCGGAGAATCGTGAGGCAAGGAATTCCGGACATCAGATCAGTGTGAATCAAACAGTTGTCAATCACTATCTTTCGGTTTGCGTTGCAGGCAGGATCCGAGCGTGAACATCCCCGAAGCCGATTCGTGATCCGCCGACGCCGGGAGCGGTGGCTGAGATGGCGATGGTGTCGCCGTCTTCGAGAAAGGTACGGGTCTCGGAGCCCACAGCTACGGGTTCCATGCCGCCCCACGTCAACTCGATGAAGGCGCCGCGCTGATCTTTGTCCGGTCCGGAAATGGTTCCGGACGCGAAGAGATCGCCGGTGCTCGCTGCTGCGCCGTTGATGGTGGTGTGCGCGAGCATCTGCGCAGGCGACCAGTACATCTGGGCGTAGGGCGGCCGGGAGACGACGTGACCGTTCCATTCGACGGCCAGGTCGATGTCCAGCCCCCACTTCTCTTCACCACGCAGATAGGAAAGCGGTTCGGGATCCTGCACCGGAGTGTCGATTCGGGCTGCTTCGAGAGCGAGCAAGGGTACGACCCACGGTGAGATGGAGGTCGCGAAACTCTTCCCCAGGTTCGGACCGAGGGGCACGTACTCCCACGCCTGGATGTCTCGGGCAGACCAGTCGTTCACGACGACGGCGCCGAAGACGTGCTCGGCAAATTCGTCCGGGGTGATGGAATCGCCCATCTTCGAGGGAGTTCCGACGATGAATCCCATCTCGGCTTCGATGTCGAGGCGCCGGGACGGTCCGAAGTCCGGGCTTTCCTGATCGGGTGCCTTCCGCTGTCCGCAGGGACGAACGATGTCGGTGCCGGAGACGACGACGGTGCTCGAGCGCCCGTGGTATCCGACGGGAAGATGCTTCCAGTTCGGCATCAAGGGGGCTGCGTCCGGGCGGAACAACCGCCCGAGGTTGGTTGCGTGATTCTCCGAGGCGTAGAAGTCGACGTAATCGGCCACTGCGATCGGCAAATGCATTGTCACCGAATCAACGGAAAACACTGCATTCGAGTCTATTTCGCTAGTCACGAGCTCCGTGATCCGGTTTCGCACCGATACCCACTGATCTCGTCCCTGAGCCATGAACGCGTTCAAAGTCGGTTCGGAGAAGACGGAATCACCCAGTGTCGCTGCGAGATCGACCACCGATTCGGCGACGCGCACACCGACACGCGGTAACCCTCCCGCGGGGGAGAAGACCCCGTACGGCAGATTGTCGAGACCGAACAGTGAGTCGGCGGGAATGTCGATGGTCGTGACAGTCATACGAGAGTTCCTTCGGTTTTGTCGGAGCGGACGATCAACCCGAGGCCTTCCAGCTCGGTCAGAGGGTCCGAGATGCTGCAGGTACCGAACGAGAGGAATCGGCGACGCACCTCGCCGGCCTCGTCCTCGGTGAGGTCGGCCAGGGCTTGCGCGATCGATTTTCCATCGCGCTGAGACAGTGCAGCAACAATTTCCGAACGATCGGCGCCCCGCCTCGCCGCGTCGACGGCCACCATGATGTTGAGGAAGCCGTGTTGCTCGAAGCCTGTTTCCGGATCGGTGTTGCGCACACCGTGGTGCAGTCCCGCAGTCGCCTTGAACGGGATATTCGCTCGGACAACGGATATCACCGCATCGGCGAGCTCTTCCTCGTTCGGGTACGCCTCGGCGACAATCCCGCCGGTGCGAAACTTTGCGGAATGCCCGGCAGTTTCGAGAGCTGTGAGATAGCCCGCGCGCCGATCACCTCGAGGCACCTCGACAAAAATGTCGACGTCGGGATGAGCGGCATGGACACGAGAGAGTTCCTCGAAGGCCGCATCGGCGTCCAACCCGTCAGGAATTCCCACCTCGACGGCGGCGACGTGAACACCAGGGATGGCGAGCGCGTTCGAGAGTGCGGCCGCCGTTTCGGATGGGCCGGCCGGCACGGTCAGACTCAGCGTCACCGGGCTGTCCGCTGAAACGTACGCAGCCAGTTCGCTCAGTCGCGGCGCGGGAAAAACGAAAGGCCCGACCAGTGCGTCGTAATCTGCCTGCAGGTAGGCGGCGTGGGCCGGAATTGCCTCGGCGAGAGGAGCATTGCCGGGTGGGAAGAGTGCTGCGTCGTCGCACAGGCCACGCAGGAGTGGGGAGATGATCGTCATTGCCGAGGCCCCCGCCCTGCCCAACTCCAGGCGTACGCTTCGTCCTCGCAGGCCAGGGCTCCCTCACCCAATTCGAGGGGCCGGAACGTATCGACCATCACGGCGAGCTCGTCGAAGAACTCGGCGCCGATGCTCCGCTCGTAGGCGCCGGGTTGTGGTCCGTGGGCGTGGCCGCCGGGATGAATCGATATCGAACCCTGTCCGATGCCGGAACCCTTGCGCGCCTCGTAGTCACCGCCGCAGTAGAACATGATCTCGTCCGAGTCGACGTTCGAGTGGTAGTACGGCACCGGGATCGACAGGGGGTGGTAGTCGACCTTGCGCGGAACGAAGTTGCAGATCACGAAGTTGTTCCCCTCGAACGCCTGGTGCGCCGGCGGCGGTTGGTGAACACGGCCCGTGATCGGCTCGTAGTCGGAGATGTTGAAGGTGTACGGGTACAGGCAGCCGTCCCAGCCGACGACATCGAAAGGGTGCGTGGGATAAACCATTCGGGTGCCGACGATGCCCGCCGACGTTCGGTGCTTGACCAGTACCTCGACGTCGGTTCCTTCGGCGATCATGGGCGCGATCGGTCCGTGCAGGTCTCGTTCACAGAACGGTGCGTTCTCGAGCAGCTGGCCGAAGCGGGAAAGATAGCGCTTGGGCGGGACGATGTGACTGTTCGCCTCGATGGCGTAGGCACGAAGTGGCTTGTCACCCTTGGGGATCCATCGATGCGTTGTGGACATCGGGATCAGGACGTAGTCACCTTCACTGGCCTCGAGTGCACCGAAGACGGTCTCGACGGTCGCCTCGCCAGATTCGATGTAGACCATCTCGTCGCCGATTGCGTTGCGATACAGGGGAGATGGCGCTGCCGCAACGACGTAGGACAATCGCACGTCGGCATTTCCGAGGATGAGACGACGGCCGGTTACCACGTCGGTCTCGTTCCAGGTGCTTTCGGGAAACAGCGTGTGGAGTTTCAGATGGCGCGGTTTGAGGGGATGGTTGGGGGTTGTGCTCTGATCGCGCAGTTCCCAGACCGTTGCGTCGACGATGGCCGACGGGATCTCGCGGTGGTACAGCAACGAAGAATCCGAGGAGAAACCTTCCTCTCCCATCAGCTCTTCGTAGTAGAGGTTGCCGGACTCGTCACGGTGTTGGGTGTGACGCTTCGGTGGGATGTTGCCGAGTTGTCGATAGAACGCCATGACGGGGCTCCTTCTGTGCTGTTCTGCCTGGCTCACCTCCACCAGATAGTAAACACATTAACTAAAATGATGTGATGAGCGCAACCCTCCAAGGGGTTCGGGTCTATGTCAGTTACGTCCGCGTACGTCGAACTGGCTGCGGTTGGTGATCAGTTTGTCCAGGAGCATGACAAGAATTCGCTGTTCGGCCTCGCTCAGGACGCTTACCCAGGCGTGTTCGCGTTCGTTCTGCTCGCGAAAGGCTTCGACCATGGCTTCTCGGCCCTTGGCGGTCAGGTACAGCTGGACGGAACGGCCGTCGTTCTCGGTGGGCCGACGATCGATCAATCCGTCTGCCAGCAGCGACTTGGACAGATTGGAGACCGCTGCCCTACTCATGCCGGTGAGCTCGGCGGCAGCCTTCGGCTCGATCGGACCGGCCAGCCAGGTGACGAACAACAGCCTGAAGGAGGACCATGACCAGCCGCGAGGGCGGTGGATCGACGACTCGAGATCGTAGGTGACCACGTTGGAAGCCCGATTGAGTGTCAGTAGTACCTCGGTGGCCAGCTGGTCGCGAAAGCCGTGTTCGGTGGCCAGTCGCTTGTTGGCCAGTTCGATGAACGACCAGAAGTTCAGCACGCCGACGGTTGGCTGGTCATCGGTTGTCCGGTCAGTCATGGACTAACCCTAGCGCGATCTGCAGTTGATTAATCCGTGTATTAGATCTCGGGGTTACGATGAAACTTCGCAACCCGGCACTGCGGTCAGGATTCTGAACTATCGTGACGCGCGTGACTGCGCGCAGCGACGAGTTTCCCTTGGACGTCGACCTCATGTCGGTGGGGCAACTCGAGCGGAGAGGACGACTGACCACGGCGGTGGTCGAGATGCTGGCCGAGATGCCGTCGGATCGAATCCAGATGAAAGACGTCTCGGAGCGTTCAGGCGTCGCACTCGGAACGCTGTATCGCTACTTTCCGACCAAACAGCAACTTCTGGCTGCGGCGATGACGGCGTGGAGCGGTCTCGAATCGGTCCGTCGTCCTGAGAAGTTGCGGGCAGACGGTGGTGAGAACAACGCGTACGAGCGGGTTCTGGCACTTCATCGTCGCGAGATGAAGGCATTCGAGCGTAGGCCCTACTTCGCTCGGTTGGAGATCGAACTCCATTCGTCCTCGGATCAGTTCGTGATCGAGTCGTTGGATCTGCGCGCAGCGGCACATCGGAGAATGCTGTTCGAGTTGATGGACGGCGTCCCGGCCGAGACGGCGAGGGTTGCGGCCGTGGCAATAGGCGGCACGATGTTGACGGCCCTTGCGCTGTGGACCAGTGGCCGGATCGGATTCGCAGAGGCCCAGCGGAACGTCGAAGACGTCATCGGACTGGTAATTCGCTGAACGGTTGCAACCTAGAATTCAGTTCTTGTTTCTGCTGTCATGAATGCGAATTATCGCTTCGGCTTTGTGAAAACGAAGACGCAGGACGAGACCTTACCTAGAATTCACTTACAAATATGTCGGGTGTCCGATCCAGGGATCGACGTATCCGTGAACTGTGAAAGTGAGTCGCAATGAAGCGCTCGTACCGAGTCCGCGCTCGAATCTGGATGGTTGTCCTGGCGTCGGCGACGCTGGTGGTGACGGGGTGCGCCGGTAGCAGCCAAGGTACGACCACGGATGCATCGGACGTGACGGTCGGAGTTGTCGGTGACCAGAACAACGGGGGAGAGCCGCGATCGGGTGGCACCGTGTCGTTTGCCACCTACAACGGGATCAGCAGTCTCGATCCGGCTGATCGTCAGGACGGCGGCGCTACCGGTGGTAGCGAAATGGCAGCCATCTACGACCTTCTCATGCGCTTCGATACGGCGGCGGGCGAATACGTCCCCCACTTGGCGCAGTCCTTGTCGGCCAACGGCGACAACACGGTGTGGACACTGAAATTGCGCGACGGCGTCACCTTCAGCGACGGCACTCCGATGGACAGTGCGGCAGTCCTGTGGAGCATCGATCACTATCTGCAGAAGAAGGGAACTCACGCGCTGGTGTGGAAGACCGCTGTGCGCGAGACGAATTCACCGGATCCGAGAACGGTCGTCTTTACATTGGCGCAGCCGTGGGACGAGTTCCCGATCATGTTCACCACCGGTCCCGGCATGATCGTCGCGCCCTCGTCGATGGCTACCGGCACGTTCACCCCGATCGGGGCAGGCCCGTTCACCGTCGAGAAGTTCGCCTCCCAGGACGAATTGGTGCTCGCTGCCCGTCCGACGTACTGGGACGGGGCGCCGTACCTCGAGAAGTTGCGCTTTCCCGCAATCGTCAACGAGAAGAGCAAACTGGAAGGATTGCACACCGACGGAATCCAGGTTGCCTATCTGAAGTCTCCCGACTTCATTCACGAGGCTTTCGAAGCCGGTGATCCCGGATTTGTGTACTCGGCCAGCATGGCCGGAGTTCTGGCAATCAATCAGCGCGACGATCGGGCAGCGAAGGACGAGCGCGTGCGTAAGGCGATTGTCGCTGCGGTGGACCCGAATACGTTCAACGAGCGAGTTCAGGGCGGCTTCGGCGAACCCGGCACCGACATGTTCGCGTCGTGGTCGCAGTGGCACGGATCGGTGGCCGGGAACGGCTTCGACCCCGAGGCGGCCAAGAAGTATCTCGCCGAGGCGAAGGCGGACGGTTACGACGGAAAACTGACGTACGTCGGGATGAACGATCCGGCGACGCAGCGCAGCGCACTGACGTTTCAGTCGCTCTTGCAGGCAGTGGGTTTCACGGTCGACATCACCTACGCAACCAGCATCAACGATCTGATTTCCATGCTGTACGCGAAGCATGACTACGACGTGTCCTACTTCGCGTTCAACGTGCTGGAAGAGTCACCGTTCGTGCGTATGTACGGCAACCTGTTCAGCGAATCGCCGTCGAACATCCTCGGTTACAAGAACGCTCGGATGGACGAGTTGCTCGGCAAGCTGCAAACGGCGTCGGGCGAGGATGAGCGGCGAGCCGTCATCGACGATATTCAGACCGTGGTCAACGAGACGGCGCCGATGGCCGTGGTCAACTCCGGCAAGGTCTTCATCCCGTGGCGCGAGAACGTCCACGGAGTGACCCCGAGTGCGGACGGGATTCTGCTCTTCGGCAACACGTGGTTGAGCTGACCCCCGTGCGCCTTTTTGGTAGTGCCCACTACCAAAAAGGCGCACAGGGGCTTTGCCCCTATAGCTCCGCTCGTACCAACTTCGCGGCTTCGACGAGGTTACGCAGTGACGCCTCGACCTCGACGGAACCGCGGGTCTTCAAACCGCAGTCCGGGTTGACCCACAACCGCTCGACAGGAACAGCTTTGAGTGCCTCACGCAGGGATTCGGCAATCTCGTCGACGCTCGGCACCCGCGGCGAGTGGATGTCGTAGACACCCGGGCCGACGCCGAGGTCGAACCCGACCGAACTGAGATCGTCGAGGACCTCCATGTGTGAGCGCGCCGCCTCGATGGACGTGACGTCCGCGTCGAGGCCGGCGATGGCGCCGATCACCGCTCCGAACTCGGAGTAGCACAGGTGCGTGTGGATCGCGGTGGAATCCGCGACGCCCGAGGTCGCCAACCGGAAGGCGCCGACCGACCAGTCCAGGTAGGCGCGCTGATCCTCGGCACGCAGTGGGAGTAGTTCTCGTAGAGCCGGTTCGTCAACCTGGATGATTCCGATTCCGGCGGCCTGCAGGTCGACGGTCTCGTCTCGAATGGCCAGTGCGACTTGATTTGCCGAGTCGGCGAGGGGTTGGTCGTCGCGGACGAACGACCAGGCCAGAATGGTGACGGGTCCGGTGAGCATGCCCTTGACCGGCTTGTCGGTCAGGGACTGCGCGTACGTGATCCAGTCGACGGTCATCTGTTTCGGGCGGGAGACGTCGCCGTACAGAATCGGCGGACGCACGCAGCGGGTGCCGTACGACTGGACCCAACCGTTGGCGGTGGCGAAGAATCCGTCCAACTGCTCCGCGAAGTACTGGACCATGTCGTTGCGTTCCGGCTCACCGTGAACAAGAACGTCCAGGTCCAGCTTTTCCTGGAGCGCAACAACTTCGGCAATTTCGGCGCGCATACGGTTGACGTACTCGGCTTCGTCGATCTCGCCCTTGCGCAGTGCTGCGCGAGCGATGCGGATCTTCGAGGTTTGCGGGTACGAACCGATAGTCGTCGTGGGCAGCGGCGGCAGAGAAAGCAGTTCGTCCTGGGCAGCGCGACGTTCGGCGGCGGGCGCGCGACCGGTCGCCGAGTTCAGCACGGCGGCCAGGCGTCCCCGAACACTCGCATCATTGAGTCTGCGATCGTCCTTGCGGGTCGACGCGGCCGCTCGTGCCAGAGCGAACTCGTCCTCCACCGACTCTCGGCCCTGTGTGAGAGCGGTTGCGAGAGTTACTACTTCCTTGACCTTCTCGGTGCCGAACGCGAGCCACGAGCGCAGGGCCTTGTCGACATCGGCCTCTGCGTCGAGAGTGTACGGAACATGCAGCAGGGAGCACGATGTGGAGACGGCAAGAGTATCCACGCTGCCCAACAGAGCACCCAACGTGCTCAGTGCCGAATCCAGATCCGACCGCCAGATGTTTCGTCCGTCGACCACGCCGGCGACGACCAGTTTGCGGGCGAGTTCGGGGACGGAGCCGATCGAATCCTGACCGGCCACCAGGTCGACGGCAAATCCTTCGACGCCGGTGGACGCAAGCGCGGGCAGCGCCTCACGCAGCGAACCGAAGTACGACGCCAACAGGATCGACGGCCGCTCGGACAGCGCTGAAAGCTGTTCGTACGCAGCGCGTGCCGCTTCGATTTCCTCGTCGGTGCGATCGCCCACGAGGGCCGGTTCGTCGAGCTGAACCCAGCTCGCACCGGCCTTCGCGAGCCGACCGAGTAGATCCGCGTAGAGGGGGAGTAGTTCTTCGAGTCGCGAGAGCAGCGGCTCGTCAGTGCCGACAGCCTTCGAGAGCAGCAGGAAGGTGACCGGTCCGATGACGACCGGGCGGGCTGCAATGCCGTCGGAAAGTGCTTCTGCCAGTTCGGACAAGACCTTGGACGGGTCGAGTGCGAACGTGGTGGACGGCGAGATCTCCGGCACCAGGTAGTGGTAGTTGGTGTCGAACCACTTCGTCATTTCGAGCGGCGCGATGGTGTCCGTCCCACGGGCAGCGGCAAAGTAGCGGTCCAACGGATCGGCGACCGACGCGACGCGGTCGGGCAGCGCGCCGAGAAGAACTGCGGTGTCGAGCATCTGGTCGTAGAAGGAGAAGGTATTGACCGGGACGGAGTCGAGGCCCAGGTCACGGAGGTCGGCCAAGCCCTGCCGACGGAGGTCACGGGCGACAGCCTGCAGGGCGTCGGCGTCGATGCGCCCTGCCCAGTAGCTTTCGGTTGCCCGCTTGAGTTCTCGATGAGGACCGATGCGCGGTGAGCCCAGCACGGTCGAAGTGAATGTTGTTGTCACGGAGTTTCTCCAGATTGCCAATGCACTGATGGCCACTGCCGGCAGACGGGTATACCTCACGAGACCCCGAGTTTCAGCGGGCAGCACTGCCCGCACCGCACGCGAGGTCCGATGGAGATCTACACGCCCATTCCACGAGGCGGTGGACCGTCGGGCACGGCGTGCCCGACACAGTCGGCAGGTCTTCGGACTCGCGGGCACTCGATCGAGTTGGATCGAACCTACTGGCCGTCGCTTCCCAGGCGGATGCCCAGTGCACATGAACGGCGGTCGTTCCTGCTTACCGCTGCGGGACAGTCCCGGATTTTCACCGGGTTCCCTCTCACCCCGACAGCTTGCGCTGACGGAGCTTCGACGCCGGGACCGGTCTTCGGGGCTCCTCATGACCGTGCCGGGCGAACCAGCTGCATCGACCAGCATAAGGCCAACCCTCCCTGAGCAGTCAAGGAGAGTCGGCGAAGGGCGCTATGCGCGTGACATGTAGGAATTCGAGTCCGGTGGTACACGCGGAAGATTTTCGGAGGAACGTAGATTCTCCGCCATTTCGACAAGCAGATCCTGTGAAGACGGTGAGAGGTCGACGACACGGGAGGTGAGGTTCCGCAGGCGCACGTTGTGCAGCTGTTCGAGGAGGGAGAGGTCTGCCTCGCCACCTGAGATCGCGGGCGGAGTGTGATCGGACGGGGCGTAGAAGTAGTCCGGATGGACCTTGAAGAAGTGGGCGAGGGCGGCAACCACTTCGGGTGACGGATTGGTTCGGACGCCGGTGCGCAGTTGCGACAGGTACGGCGTGGAGATACGGCAGCCGAACTCGGTCATGCCGCGAACGACCATCGCGTTGGTGACGTGAAAGTCGGCAGTCTCGAACAGCGAGTTCAAGCGATCGTTGAACTGGTTCGACATGAGACGTCCCTTCCCCCGCTACGCACAGGCTCCGTCGGTTCAATTAACTGCATCATAGCCAGGTATCGAACGATTAGCTGTTTCGGATTCTCGCGAAGCGGTCGTTTGCAGGGAAAATCCCTAGGGTAGAAGGTCCCTACTTTGAGTGATCTGGACAAATCGCCATCACGAATCGAACGGCGAACTATTTGCCGGGGAAGGCGATTCCAGACGCGCGGATCAGAGCCAGCCGTTCGACTCGGCGATTCTGACGGCTTCCGCGCGCGTCGACGCACCCGTCTTACCCATCGCGGATGACAGATGATTTCGAACTGTCCCGGCAGACAGGAAGAGCGCCCCTGCGACGGCTGCCACGGGTGCGCCGTCGTGAGCGGCGCGCAGTACTTGGGTCTCACGCTCCGTCAGGGGCGACTCGCCGCTGACGAGGCTGTCGGCCGCAAGGGTGGGATCGACGACGCGCAGTCCGGCGTGGACACGCCTGACCGCGTCGGCAAGCTGCCTGGCGGGGGTGTCCTTGACGACGAACCCGCCGGCCCCGGCGTGCAGGGCTTTACGAAGAAATCCGGGACGGCCGAACGTGGTGACGATCAGAACCTGGGTGTCGGGTGCTGCCTCGCGAAGGGCCGCCGTCGCGGCGATTCCGTCCATGCCGGGCATCTCGACGTCCAGAAGCGCGACGTCCGGGCGGTGTTCGAGAACGGCGGACACCACCTCGTCGCCGCGACCGACCTCGGCCACCACGGACAGGTCGGATTCCAGATCGAGTAGCGCGGCCAAAGCTCCTCGCACGAGCGCCTGATCGTCCGCCAAGAGCAGCCGTATGGTTGCTCGATCGCCCTGGCTGTTCACTCTGTCTCCTGTTCGACTACCTGAAGTGCAAACCCCTGCGGCTGGGGATGAGTGATGATCACTCGTGCGCCCGACGCTCCGGCGCGCTCGCGCAATCCGATCAGACCGTTTCCGGAAGACGTCGACTCGGCCCCTCGTCCGTCGTCGACGACCGACGCACTATTCTCGTCGACCGTGATCCGGCAGTGGGTCGCACCGCTGTGTCGAACGACGTTGGTGACGCCCTCACGGATCGTCCATGCAAAGAGTTCCCGAAGACGCGTGGGAACCATGTCGGTGCTGCTCGGCACGTCGTCTTCGATACCTGCCGCACGCAAAGCCTCTCGCGCTCGGGCTATCTCGACGGGTAGCGAAATCCCACGAAATCCTTCGACGGCCGAGCGCACGTCTGCCAACGCGTCACGAGAAAGTCTTTCGAGGTCGTCGAGTTCGTTGCGCGCACGTTCGATATCGACATCGAGTAGGCGATTGGCCAGTTCGGCTTTGATCGTGATGACGGTCAGCGAGTGCCCGAGGATGTCGTGCAGATCGCGCGCCATCCTCGTTCGCTCCTCCATGATTGCCCGCTGCTCCTGCTCTTCGCGTTCATGGAGTATGGCGAAGTTGCGGCTGATCAGGGACATGATTCCCCAGGTCGCGAACGCGGCCGCGCAGACTCCGAGTGAGAGTCCGGAGTAGTTCCCCCATCCGGACGAGAGGCTGACTATCTCCACGGAGGCCGCGAACACCAAGGCGAGAATGCCGCCGGCGACGGTCGGCAACAGTGTCACCGCTGTCACCGCGAGGTACGGTGCTGCTGCCAAACCTGTCGGCCCGACGCTCACGATCATCACGGCGGCCAACGCGGTCAAGGCGGACAGAGCCAGTGCAGCTTCGCGAATCGTCGGCCGAGTCATTGTCATTCGACGCCGCTGCTGCGTTGTGGCGAACGTGTAGAGATAGAGCGCACTGAAGGCGACCGTCGCGAGAATCCCTGTCCAGCCGCGCAGTTCGTCGCGCAGATTCCATCCCTCGATCAGCGGCCCGCCGAGAAATACCATCCAGACCGCCGCGAAGAGAACGCCGAAACGATTCCGCCGCGGGAGCGCGACGGAATCTTCTCGGTCAGTCGTTTGCGACAACTACACACGCTCCGTATCTCGTTGGAACCGCCAGATCGCTCCGCCGGCGAAGATGGCGAACCACACCAGGATATTGACGATCCAGGTCCAGTGAATGCTATTGCCCGTCAACGGTGCGTGGGCGAGGGCGTTGATGCCGAACATCGGGGTGAACTGTGCGATGGTCGCCCATACGGAACCGTCGGTGAGTGGTACGAAGAGTCCGCCGCCGAATGCGAGCAGAGCCAGTCCCGGTCCGAGCAACTGCATGACGTTCTCACTGGGGAGTAGGTACCCCATGAACAGGCCGAAGGCCGCGAAGATCGACGATCCCAGCCAGGCGATCAATGCCGTTGTGAACCAGAGTGATCCGTCCATCTGCGCCGAGGTGAACGCGCCGACGACGTAGACCACGAGAATCGAGACGAGACCGAGCAGCATCGCCATGATCAGTTTGACGGCGATGTAGGCGACCGGGGTCAGGGGAGTCAGCCGAAGTTGTCGGCTCCACCCGGACGCTCGTTCGATCGAGACCATCGCGCCGCCGCTGGTGGTGGCCAGCATCGCGCCGTACAGGGCCATGCTGATCATGATGTACGCGGCGACATTGCCGTGCCCGATCCCGTGGTCGTCGTCGCCTTGACCGAGACCGAAGACGAGGAAGAAGACAACCGGCATGACGAGCGTGAAGATCATCGTGCGCCGGTTGCGAGTCAGGCGACGAAATTCCAGTCGCAGTAGCGTCGTGTTGAATCCGCCGAGAGGTACGACGGTTCGCTCGGCTCCGTAGGTATTCGCTTCGGTTGCAGTGGTCATCACTTCTGTCCTTCGGAGTTGTTCGACGTGAGTGCGATGAATGCGTCTTCGAGGCCACGCGAGACGATTTCGAGATCGCGAGCCTGCGTATTGGTCAACAGGAACCGTGCAACGGCATCGGTGTCGCCCGAGTGCACGAGTAGCGACTCACCGCGCACCTCGACGGCGTCGGAGTTCGGTATGGCTCGCAGGAGTTCGTCGGTGATGCCTGGAACAGTCGCGCGCAGGGTGCGCCCGGACGCCATCGCCTTGACCTCGGCGGTGGTCCCGTCTGCGACCACGGTGCCTTGCCTGACCAGGATGATGCGGTCGGCGTAGACATCGGCCTCTTCGAGGTAGTGCGTCGCAAAAAGCACAGTGCGACCGTGATCTGCGTCGGCGCGGATGGCGGACCAAAAGTCCCGACGCCCTTCGACGTCCATACCGGTGGTGGGCTCGTCGAGAATGAGCAATTGCGGGTTCGACAGCAACGCCATCGCAAATCGCAACCGCTGTTGTTGTCCGCCTGAGCATTTGCTGACCAGGCGATCGGAGATGTCGAGGATTCCGGCTCTCCCCAGCACTTCGTCGACCGGACGGGATTGGGAGTACAGGCTGGCGGTCAGCTGCACCGTCTCGGCAACCGTCAGCTCTTTCAGTAGTCCGCCGGTCTGCATGACTGCCGAGACGAGTCCGCGGGCAATCGCCGATCGAGGTGACATTCCGAAGACGCTCACCTCGCCTGACGTCGGCCGGGACAGGCCGAGGATCATGTCGATGGTTGTCGTCTTGCCTGCGCCGTTCGGGCCGAGGAACGCGACGATCTCGCCGGGGCGGATGCTCAGGTCGATACCTTTGACGGCGTCGACGGTTCCGAAACTCTTGCGAAGTCCGGTCAACCGGACGGCGTCGTGTGCCGATCCTTCAGTGAGTGTGTGCAGTGCCTGTGGTGAATGCCGTGCCTGTGTTGAGGTCATACATAGAATCTGCTCGCTTCGAGGTCGTGATCCCTCGTCCGTCCGTCATTCTTCTGCCATGACATTTGTCATCGGGTCGGCCGGTATCTGTTTCGGTGCAACCTGGCCGAGGCGCGCGAGGACCAACCCCGCGATGATTGCTGCGCCACCTACAGCTTGGAGTGCGGTGACGGATTCCCCGACCAGGATCCACGCGGCGACGACCGCGCACAGCACTTCGGTCAGCGCTACCAGAGACCCGATTGTCGGCCCCAGCAGCGTGATCGCGGCGATGCCGGTGAGATAGGCAATGACAGTGCTGACCAGGACCAGGACCACCACCGGCAGCCACACGTTCACCGAATGGTCTGCCACGACTGCGTTCGAGGCCGAGAACTGGAGGGGGAGGACGCCTACGAGTCCGAGCGCGCCGATGACCACCGCACTGACCGTGAGCCCCGATGCCGCGAGCACAACTGGATGGAGATCACCGTCCGCACGTTCGGAAATGACGAAATAGACTGCAAGGCATGCCGCGGCGGCCAGTCCCCAGGCGACTCCGACGGCACTGATCTCTGCCGATCCGAAGACGTCGATCACCACGGCGGCGCCGATCAAGGCCACCGCCGCACCGAGAAGCGTCTGCACGCTCGGACGCGCGCCCTTGGTTATCCACACCCACCCGATGACGATGATCGGTGCAAGGTACTCGAGAAGCAATGCGACGCCGACCGAAAGATGTTGCACGGCATTGAAGAAGCACAGTTGAACGCCCGAGATCGCGAACACCCCGTACAGCAGTACCGTTCGCGTGTGGGTGCTCACCTGTCGTAGGCGAGGCCATTGGGTGGCTACGGCGATCACCATCATCACCAGTGCGCCGCCGGCAACGCGCGCGAACACTGCGCCGCCGGGGGACCACCCTGATTCGATGAGAGATTTCGCGAACGGGCCCGATACGCCGAACGTTGCCGCGGACAGCAGAGCGAAGATCAAGCCGTTGCGAGAGTTCACGTCGTCACCCGTCAGGAGTAAAAGCGATTACGATGTTGACATTAGGTTGATACGGCTCAGGAGTCAAAGTGCATTTTGCTGGTGACACGGAATCGGCGCTCGTCTTCGCCGCGTCGTTGGTCAACACGGCCCGCGGCGGGGCCGAACTGCTTCCGGATCAAGAGGAGCTGACACGGTTTCTCGACGCGGATCGCTGGACCGGCAGGCGGGACGGCACACCGGAGGAATTGACGGCGGTTCGTGCGCTGCGTCCACGACTGCGAAAGTTCTGGGAAGCCGCGGGAGTGGACGACGCCGTCGAGGTGGTGAACACACTGCTACTCGAATCGGGCGCGAGGCCGCGGCTCACCAGGCACGACGACCTCGGCTGGCACCTGCACGTCACCGCTGACGATTCGCCACTGGTGGACCGGATGGCCGCAGAAGCGGCGATGGGTGTGCTCGATCTGATCCGAACCGACGAATTCTCGAGGTTGCGATGGTGCGAGGCCCCGGACTGCGAAGCGGTCTTCGTGGATTTGTCGCGCAATCGTTCGAAGCGATACTGCGACACCGGGAACTGTGGGAACAGGGCGCACGTCGCCGCCTATCGTGCCCGTAAATCCGGGGCGTGACCAAGCGGCGTTCGGAGGGATAGAACCAGGCTGAGTGAATACCTTGTCGGGAGCCAGGATCGGTCTAGCGTTGTGAATTCGGAACAGATTTCGCGAAGCCAGGAGGATGGTCGGTGGCCGATCGTAGGCGTCCACTCAAGACGGTGACCGGTGTCAGCGGGGCGGTGAGTATCTACGACGCCGCGATCGATCCGACGACTTCGACGGTCGCGTCCGCGATCGACGTCGCAAAGACGGCCGAGGCGAACAAGATCGACGGACTGTTTGCCGCCGACCTGCTGAGTTTCGGTGCGCAGGGCGCGATCGGTGCGCAGGAGCCGTTGATCTTCCTTGCCGCGCTGAGTGCGGTCACCACCCATGTGGGGCTCATCGCCACCGTCACGACGACGTTTCATCACCCGTTCAACCTGGCACGGTTGTTCGGCACCCTGGACCACGTCAGCAATGGTCGAGCCGCATGGAATGCCGTCACTTCCTCACTCGGAGAAGAGAACTACAGCGACCTGGACCTGCCGAGTCCGGAGGAGCGGTACGCCCGAGCGGCCGAATCGCTCGAGGTGGTCAACGCGCTCTTCGACAGCTGGAAGCCCGGCGCCTTGATCCGGGGAGAGGGCTCTGCGGTGCTAGATCCGTCGAGGGTGGTCCCCATCGAGCACCGAGGCAAGTACTTCACCGTGCAGGGGCCGTTGAACATTCCATCCCTGCCGCAGCGTCGTCCGGTCCAATTCCAGGCAGGCCAATCTGCCGGAGGTATCGAACTGGGTGCTCGCTTCGCCGAGGTCGTATTCACTTCTCTCGCAACCTTCGAGGACGCGGTCACCTACACGAAGACCATCCGCGCCAGGGCGGCAGAGTTGGGGCGTGGGGACGAACTGCCACTGATTTTCAGCTCGTTCCACGCAACGTACGGCGCTACCGAAGCCGAAGTCGAACGATTGGTCAGAGAAGCCGAGGAATCGACGGACTTCGACGCCGGACGCACCAGGCTTGCCGACATGTTCGGCGGTGACGTGGATTTCTCGGAATTGCCGCTGGATCGGCCGATCCCGGAGTCGTTGTTGCCGGACCCGTCGTCGGTGAATCGACGACGGGGCCGGGTCGAGATCTTCGGCAAGCTCGCATCACAAGGAAAGACTCTGCGTGAGTTGATCATCGCGTCCAAGGACACCGGCCACTGGGCAGCGGCGGGCACCCCGGAACAGCTCGCGGACGCGATCGAGGAACGATACGACGCGGGCGTACTCGACGTCATCACGCTCGGTGACCTTGCCGATCCGCGTACACGCGATTTCGTCACGAACGGGCTGCTGCCGGAGCTGCGCAAGCGCGGAATCGTGGGATCCGACTACGTCGGCGGTACCTTTCGCGAAAACCTCGAGTTGCCACCGCTGCCACCGGTTTCCGGTGTCTAGTTGTTGGAAGCGAGTGAGCGCATGAAGAACATGAGGTTGGCCGGTCTTTCCGCCAGGCGACGCATGAAGTAGCCGTACCACTGGCTGCCGTAGGGAACGTAGACCCGCAGGTGATTGCCTTCGGCTACCAATCTGCGTTGTTCGCCGTCGCGGATGCCGAAGAGCATCTGGAACTCGAAATCCGCGGCTGTCCGCTCGGTCAGTGTGGCGAGTCCGAGGGCGGCGTCGATCATGGTGGGATCGTGGGAGGCCACCATCGGGTATCCGTCACCTTCCATCAAGACCTTCAGGCAACGCACGTACGACGCGTCGACTTCGGCGGCCTTTTGGAACGCGACGCCGGCCGGTTCCTTGTATGCACCCTTGCACAGCCGAATTCGTGAACCTGATCCGGAGAAGTGCCGGCAGTCGGCCTCGGTGCGGTGTAGGTACGCCTGCAGGACCGTGCCGAGCGTCGGGAAGTCGCGGCGCAACTCTTCGACGATGGACAGTGTCGAGTCGGTGGTGGTGTGATCCTCCGCATCGACGGTGACCCACGCGCCCACTTCGTCTGCCGCTGTGACGATTCGGTGAGCGTTCGCCAGGGCGATCTTCTCGCCGTCACCGGGAAGTGACTGCCCCAACGCGGAGAGCTTGAGCGAAACCTCCAGGGAGTGTTGCGTCCCGGCAATCTCGGAAAGCGTTGCGTACGAGCGGAGAAGGGAGAGATAGGCATCGACGGTAGCTGTTGCCTGAGCCGGATCGGTGGTGTCCTCGCCGAGGTAGTCGACCGTCACGAACCGGCCACTGGTGAGGATGTCGCGCACCGCTGACATCGCTGCGGGTTCCGCGTCCCCGGCGACGAACCTGTCTACAAGCTTGCGGGTCAAGGTCATCCCGGAGACTGTCTTCTCCAGTCGCGACGAGCGTGCCGCCGCGAGGAGCACCGGGCGCAGTGGGTTGCTCAGCGAGACGGCACTCATCAACGGTTCTCGCTCTCGGCTGGATCGACGTCCTGGTGGGGGTAACGATGATCGGTGGGAGGAACGAAGGTTTCCTTGACGGTGCGTGTCGACGCCCAACGGAGCAGATTCTGCGGCGAACCGGCCTTGTCGTTGGTACCCGAAGCCCGCGCACCTCCGAAGGGTTGTTGTCCGACAACCGCTCCCGTCGGCTTGTCGTTGACGTAGAAGTTTCCGGCGGCGAACCGCAGACCATGATGAGCTTGATCGACGGCCGCACGGTCGGTGGCGATCACGGCACCGGTCAGGGCGTAAGCGGATCCGCTGTCGATACGAGCGAGGATGTCGGCGTAGGCATTGGGTGCGGAGTCGTCGTAGACGTGAAGCGAAAGGATGGGGCCGAAGTACTCGGTGCTGAAGGCCTCGTCACTGGGGTCGTCACCGAGCAGGACCGTCGGCGAGATGAAGAATCCTTCGCGGTCGTCGTAGTCGCCGCCTGCTGCGATGGTGAGGCTGCTGGTCGACTTGGCGCGGACGATCGCGGCGGCGTTTCGGTCGAACGAACGTTGGTCGATGACGGCGCCGCCGAAGTTCGTCAGGTCGGTGACGTCTCCGTACTTCAGCGACGACACAGTGTCGATGAACGTGTCGCCCATCTTGGCCCACACCGACTTCGGGATGAACGCCCGTGATGCGGCCGAACATTTCTGGCCCTGGTAGTCGAAGGCCCCGCGAATCAATGCCGTCGTGAGTACGTCCGGGTCAGCGGAACTGTGTGCGAGTACAAAATCCTTGCCGCCGGTTTCGCCGACGAGACGCGGATACGTCCGGTAGTTCGAGATGTTGGCTCCGACCTCACGCCACAAACGCTGGAACGTTGCGGTGGATCCGGTGAAGTGGATACCCGCCAGTCGGGGGTCGGCAAGCGCGACCTCGGACACCAAGGGGCCGTCGCCGAGAACAAGATTGATCACCCCGGGCGGGAGGCCGGCAGCTTCGAGTAGTTGCATTGTCAGGTACGCCGCGACGGCCTGCGTGGGTGACGGCTTCCAGATCACGGTGTTGCCCATCAGGGCCGGTGCTGTGGGGAGATTTCCGGCGATGGCGGTGAAATTGAAGGGAGTGATCGCGTAGACGAAACCTTCGAGTGGACGATATTCGACGCGATTCCACACTCCCGGAGCGGAAACGGGTTGGTCGGCGAGTATCTGACGTGCGAACGCGACGTTGAAACGCCAGAAGTCGATCAGTTCGCAGGGCGCGTCGATCTCGGCCTGGTATGCGGTCTTCGACTGGCCGAGCATTGTTGCGGCGGCGATGGTTTCGCGCCACGGGCCGGAAAGTAGATCGGCGGCGCGGAGGAAGACCGCAGCGCGGTCGTCGAACGAGAGGTCGCGCCAGGCCGGGGCGGCGAGTGTGGCGGCGTCGATGGCATCACGAACGTCCGAGTGGGTTGCGCCCGCATACGATCCGAGCACCGAACTGTGACGGTGTGGTTGAACAACGCTCTCTCGCTTACCTTCCGCAGTTCGGTGGATGCCGCCGATGACCTGCCTGATGTCGGTCGGCGATTCGGCCAGTTCGGTCAGTTTCGTACGGAGGCGCGATCGTTCCGGGCTTCCCGGCGCGTAATTGTTCACCGGTTCGTTGGCTGGGTGGGGGACATTGGTAACGGCGTCCATGACGATCCTTCGGCAGACTCAGGAGTGGGCAGTTGTCGTGTCGTGAACCAGTCAAGTCGAAAGACGTCGGCGAGTAATCCGCTGAGCGGCCAAACATCGGTGTCCGTGTTTGTCCGATCGGCTGAACCGTTTTCGCAGGAAAATGCACTATTCTCGAAGTTGAGGCGTTGCGACGGTCCGGAGAGTGGGTGGTACGTGTCTATCCGTGGGGTCAGGCTCGACGCGGTCCTTCGGGCGCTGGGCGGAGCTTTTGTCGAGCTCGTCCTCGCGCCGTCAGGTGATGACGTCTTCGTCGACTCCGTGGTGTTCGCAGAGGTCGGGGACCTCACGCGCCCCAGAACCGCGGCCGTCGAATCCTCTGAGCTCTGGCTCGCTGTCGGTATCGGCGCAGCCGAATTGGCGGCCTGGCTGAACCGCCTCGATCAGAAGGGATCAGCGCCTCGGGCCGTCATGTCGAAGGAGGCCTCGGACACGTCGGTGCGTGCGGCGGCACAGCGCGCCGGGATCGCCTTGATAGCGGTCCATCCGGATGCTCGTTGGGATCGATTGTTCACGACCATCCGGGGCGTGCTCGATCATTCGGTGTCCCGACAGGATTCGGACGACATCGTATTCGGTAGTGACACAGACTTGTTCGAGCTGGCGCAGAACGTCGCCGCAATCACGCGGGGGATGGTCAGCATCGAGGACGAGCATTCCCACGTCTTGGCCTATTCGGCATCGGGAGATGCTGCGGACGAGCTACGTCGGCAATCAATCCTCGGCCGCGAAGGACCTCGCGAATACCTCCGAAAGCTACAGGAGTGGGGCGTCTTCGAGAGCCTGCGGCGAAGCGACGACGTAGTGGAGGTGCCCGCTCACGACGACCTTGCGATCAGGCGACGGTTGGTGGTTCCGATTCGGAGAATATCCGACAATGTCAAGGGGGAGAGCGGTTTCAGCTCTGATCTTCTCGGCACGATCTGGGTGCAGGAAGGCCCGGTTCCCATTGCCGGCGATGCCGACAGCGTGCTCCGCGGTGCCGCGGCCGTTGCTGCTCGGCTGATTTCGCGCATCCGAGACGCGCCGAGTAACGAGGCGATACAGATTCAGCGGTTGCTCGGGGTTCGCGGCGGCGGTGTCGACGTTCCTTCGCTCGCCGCCTCGTTGACCATCCCGATGTCCGGACCGGCGATGGTGGTCGGAGTGGCGAGTATCGGAAACGGTGGGCTGCCGTCTTCGGGCGAACTCGTGTCGTCTTTGCGACTGCACGCCAGCGCCTTTCAGCGTGAATCGCTGGTGAGTGCCGTCGGCACCCGGATCTATGTGCTGTTTCCGCGAACCCAATCCGTGAAATCCACAGTCTCGTGGACCCGCGAAGTTGTCGCGCGTTTGGACAAGGTGTCGCCTTCGGGGCTACGGGCCGCGGTCTCGTCGCCGGTTTCGACGCTTGCGGAGGTGGCCCAGGCTCGGGCCGAAGTGGATCGGGTCTTGGACGGAACGTCGGGGGATGTTCGTGTGACCACCCTCGCGGACTCGCGCACACCGGTGCTGCTGGGCGAAATCATGGACACCATTGCGGCCGACGAGCAACTGCACGATCCGAGAGTCGACGCCCTGGACGTCTACGACAGACGCAACGGGTCGAACATGCGCGAAAGCATCTCCGTTTACCTCGCACATTCGGGCGATGTCCGACGTGCATCCGAGCAGCTTCGGATTCACCCGAACACCCTCAGGTATCGGATCAAGAGGGTCGAGGAGATCACGGATACCGACCTCTCCGAGCCGTCGGCCAGGCTGTTGATGGAGATTCAGTTGGCGGCGTCTGCTCGGGCAGTGAGTTCGCCGAACCTGTCGGACCCCAGCAGTACTCTTCGCGAATGATCGACTCAGCGAAGGTGCCAGGCGCAGCGCGCGCGTATTTCGACGGCGGCGACGTCCGCGGCGTTTTCACCGAAGACGCAGTGGTTCGTGACGACGGCCGGACGTATGTCGGGATCGAAGAAATCGTGGCGTGGAAGTCCGCCGTGTCGACGGCGTTCACCTTCACCCAGAAGATCGAGTCGGTCAACACCCCAGGCTCGGCCGTTGTCGTGTCGGTGAAGGTCGAGGGTGATTTTCCCGGAAGCCCCGTCCAGTTACATCACCATTTCACTCTCGACGGTGATCGGATTTCCGCTCTCACGGTGTGCCCCTGATGCCCACCGCTGACGAACTGCTCGGGAAATCCGTCGTCGCCGATCTGGCAGGCTGTCTAGAGCGAGCCTCCGGTCACACACGCCTCGCCCTCGTTCGGGGTAGTACATCCGAATTCGACGGTATGAGTCTCGGCGAACGTACGCGCGTTGTGCGGGACGCGATGACTGCCGAACTGCCTCAGGATCTTCCGGCCTTCGCCGAGATCATCCGCCGTGCGCTTTCAGAAGAGACCTTCACCGGTTGGATGATCTGGCCGGTGACCGAAGCCGTCGCCGTCACGGCGACACGAAGTGGCTCCGAGTCGGATTTCGACGAGGGAATGGCTCTGCTTGCCGAGTTGACGTCGCGTCTGACGGCCGAATTCGCAATTCGCACATTTCTCGAAACGAACCTTGACCGTTCGCTGGCGATCGCACTCACCTGGACCGGCCATGAAGACGAACACGTCCGGCGCTTGGCGACCGAAGGCACTCGTACTCGTTTGCCCTGGGGAAGACGAGTGAAAGAATTGACGGCGCGTCCCGAGTCGACAATCGTCATTCTCGACGAGCTGTATCGGGATGATTCGGATTATGTACGACGTTCGGTCGCAAACCATCTCAACGATCTCAGTCGTGCTGACGCTGCGCTCGCAGTATCGACTGCGAAGCGTTGGCTGCAGACACCGGATGCCAACACACTGAAAATCGTCAAACATGCATTGCGGACGTTGATCAAGGCCGGCGATCCAGATGCTCTGTCCCTCTTGGGGTTCTCGCCGCCCACCGACGTCGTGGTCGAGGGGTTCGTCATCGACCGCGAAACAGTTGATGCGGGTGGAGAACTCACCTTCGACTTCGCCGTCACGAACAATGGCAGCGAGTCCGTCACCGTCGTGATCGATTACATCGTCCACCACGTGAAGGCCAACGGGACCACGACGCCCAAGGTCTTCAAACTGACAACACGAACGCTGGAACCCGGGGTGCCGGCCCGTATCGCGAAGAGGCATTCCTTCAAACCGATCAGCACCCGGAAGTACTACGCCGGCGAACATGCCGTCGAGGTGCAGATCAACGGCGTACGCCAGGTGCGAGGTGTATTCCGTTTGGACGCGTGAGGAGATCCGGCCTAGACGCGGAGACCGGCAAATATCGGGATCGGGGCTATGCGGACCGTCGTCCAGATCAACACGAGTGTCAAGATCACAGCCGGTGACCAGCGCAACTGATGCCAGAGCACGACGGGTCTTCCACGGGTGCGGGCGGTCGTCCACGAGACGTACGTGAACGCCAGTGCAAGCAGCATCACGAGGCCAAACGCATTGAAACGCATCGCTGCACCGAAATCGCCGTGGATGAGGCTGTACACCATCCGAGTGCTACCGCAACCGGGACAATTGACGTTGAACAGCGCTTTGGTCGGACAAACGGGAATGACCCCACCAGGTGTGGTGGGGTCACTCCAGGAGATGAAGGCGCACAGCGCAATTGCCGTGAACGCAACTGCCGCTGGCGCCTTCAGTGCGGCGAGTCGTGATATGTCATCGTTCTCGGTGTCACCACAATTCGGTGTCATTGCAGTTCGGTGTTTGGCCGTCGATCAGTGTCGCCGGTCGGCGTCGGCGGTCACAGGGAACTCGATCCGGCAAGGACGACGACAAAAAGGAAGTACAGAACAGCGACGGCAACACCTGCGCCGACTGACCACAAGGCGAACTTCTTGGCATCGTCAGCTGATTTTCGCGCAGCGTCGAACTGACCTTGCGCCCACAAAGTGTTGACCTGGCTTGATTTGACGATCGAGACGATGCCGAGCGGGAGGCAGCAGAACACTGTCACGAGAATCGCCCAGACCAGATTGTTGTCCGGCGGAGGGCCGACCGGTTGTTGCTGGCCGTAGTACGGGTTCTGCGTCATTGGTCACCTAGCGTTCGGAGAAACAGGGCGTTCGGAGAAACACCCTCTGACGTGCGAAGAGCACGGGCAGGTGACAACATAATCCGTTTCCGAGTGAGTCAGTATCGACTGTTCGTATGACAGAGAATCCGGTCGATTTCTGATTCGGAAGGCGATCCCGAAGACGTCAGCGCATGACCTGTACCTGCTCGGCGATGTCAGCGGCCAGGGCCATCGCAGTCAGAGCGAGGCCGTTGTTGAGGTCATATCGCAGATGCCCGACATGGCCGTCCTGGACAGCGCGGACTCGTTTCCACGTGGGCGACTCGGCTTCCACAGCGTCGGGGTTCTGTAGCAAGACGAAGTCGGCCTGGTCGAAGATCGCAAGCTCCTCGAGGCTGTAGAAAGTCGAATCCCTCCGATCAGGTGCGGCATGGGCAGCGTCGGTCAAGACGTTCAAGCCGAGGTCCTGCGCAACCGAGACGGCGAACGTGTTGTTCTGCAGCCAGATCTGACCGCTGTCTGCGCCGGCGATCGCAATCGACTTGCCTTCGAGGAGACCACCGATCTTGGCCCGCGCTTGTGCAAGTTCGGCGTTGTATCGGGCGATGACGCGTTCGGCGACTTCGCGGCGATCGAGAGCCGTGAACTGCGCGGTCATGGCCTGCTTCCACGACGAGCCCGTCGTGCCCTCGTCGACGACGAGCACCGGTGCGATGTCAGTGCCGAGCAGGCCCTTGTCCTGGTAGTAATTCCACCAGCCTTTCCCGACGACCAAAAGATCGGGGTCGTGGCTCAGTATCGATTCGGCATTCGGTTCGTTGTTCGTCCCACCGAGGCGAGCCGCGCCGGCGGGTACCTGGCGCATGAGTTGAGACTTCGGATCCCAATTGGTCGCGACGATCGGGTACTCGGCAAGTAGTGCAAAATCGAGGGCGCCTCGAGCTTCGAGCACCACGACACGCTTGGGGGCCCGCGGCAGGCGGTAGGCCTGGTCCGCGACGACGATGTCGACCCACTCGTCGGAGGCTTCGGTGCCGCTGGATTCGCTCGAACATGCAGAGAGTGCGCCTAGTGCACCGAGCGCCGCCGCACCGGCCAGGAATCCGCGTCGTGTCAAGGAATCGATCAGACGGGTGAACTCGCCGTCCACATCTCTTGTCGACTGCAAGGGGGTATCGGTCGCAAAAGGGGACACCGTCGGGTGGAAGGTTTCGGTCGATTCGATCACAGGCATGAGAAGGCGCAGCTCCATCTGATGTTCCGGGCATTGGCAGGTGCCTGACCAACGTATTCGAATTCCGTAGCCGCAGCCTTGCTCGAAAGCGCCAATCGCTCAGCGGATTTGGCCATTCGTCACGGGCTCGTGCCACGGGACTCTCCCCTCGGATTCGGCTCGTTGTGGAGGGGCGCGCCCATCTGATCCGAACTCGAGGTATCGTGGCCGACATGCAGCGCGTCTATTTCTGGTTTAGCAGGCCGGCCCCGGGTGGGCCTGCCGGCGTAACCACGCGCTGACAACCTCCACCCAAGAGCCGGACTACAGACCGGCTCGCTGGAGTTTCTCTTCATCTCTGGGGTCGGCCTGAGAACAGGAAACCGAAAACCCCATGACTGTCACCATCGATACCACCGCAGCTTCGGACAGCCTCGACGATCAGCGCACTGTGAGTATCAGTCCGCTCGTGTCACCGGCGACTGTTCGTGCTCAGCACGCTCCGGACGAGGTCGCGGCCGCCACTGTGCGCACCGGTCGGGCCGACACCATCAACATCCTCAACGGTGACGACGATCGTTTGATCGTCGTAGTCGGTCCGTGCTCTGTGCACGATCCGGAAGCGGCGATGGACTACGCCCGCCGGTTGGCCGCCAAGGCCGAAGAACTGCGGGACGATCTGCACATCGTCATGCGCGTCTACTTCGAAAAGCCGCGCACCACACTCGGGTGGAAGGGCCTGCTCAACGACCCCCACCTCGACGGCACGTTCGACATCAACACCGGGCTCGGTATCGGCCGCAAGTTGCTTCTCGACGTGTCGAGCCTGGGCCTGCCTGTCGGCTGCGAGTTCCTTGATCCGATCATGCCTCAGTACATTGCCGACCTGGTCAGCTACGGTGCGATCGGCGCCCGGACCGCCGCCAGTCAGGTTCACCGTCAGCTGTGCAGCGCGCTGTCCATGCCCGTCGGTATCAAGAACTCCACCGAAGGTGACGTGCAGGTAGCCGTCGACGGCACCCGCGCCGCGGCAGCGAGCCACGTGTTCCCCGGAACGGACCTCGACGGCCAGGCTGCCTTGATCCGTACCGCGGGCAACCCCGACTGCCATGTCATTCTTCGTGGCGGTAGCGACGGACCGAACTACGATGCCGAGACAGTCGCGGACACCCTTGCCCGCCTGCGTAAGTCGAACCTGCCCGAGCGCGTGGTCATCGACGCGAGCCACGGTAACAGCAGCAAGGACCATGAGCGTCAGGTCATCGTGCTCGACGACATTGCCCGACGTCTGACCGAGGGCGAGCAGGGAATCGCCGGCGTCATGTTGGAGAGTTTCATCGAGGCCGGCCGTCAGGACCTGACCTTGGGCAAGGCGGACGAGCTCACCTACGGCCAGTCGATCACCGACGCGTGCATCGACTGGTCCACCACCGCAGCGCAGTTGGATCGTCTGGCGCAGGCCGTTGCGGCTCGGAGGGGCTGACGCCCCCGTGCGCCTTTTTGGTAGCGCCAACTACCAAAAAGACGCACAGGGCCGCTAGGCCAACACTTCTCGCGTGGCCTCGACCAGGTGCTCCAGCCAGGCGTCGGTGCCGACGGCGCGGCGCAGTGGCTCGTTGGGCAGTTCGATGCTGACCGGCAGTCCGGCAGGCAAAGTCGACCAGATGTCGGCCAGGGCTATGCCGCCGGTGCCGGGCACCAGACGCTCCTCGCGGGCCTGACGGATCAGCTCTGCGTCCCCAGTGGGAGCGGGGGTCGAACCGTCGCACATCTGGGCGTAGTGCAACCACTCGCGCGGGATGGACGCAAGATCCTCGAGCGTTGTCGCCGAGCGGTCGGTGTGCAATGCGTCGACCAGGACACTACGAGCCGGACCGTCTGCCGCCGAGACGATCTCGATGGCCGCACGTGCATCGGGCACCGCAGTCCACGGCATGAACTCGAGGGAAGCGACGATGCCGTAGTTCGCGCACAGTTCAGCGAGGCGGGCATAGGAGTCCGTGAGCCGAGCGCGGTCGCGGTCGTCGCCGCCCACCAGAACGGCTTTGGCTCCGAGCTGTGCTCCGGCTTCGAGCAGCGGAGCGTAGTCGGTGGGGTCGAAGTCGGCTGCAAGACGGATGATTTCGAGGTCGAATACCTCGACCGGTGAATCGCCCAGTCGACGCACCAGTTCGTCCAACGACTGCTTGTCCTCGTGCAGAGGGTAGGCCGTCGTACCTGGTGCCGCGGGCATCAGACGGATACCGATGGTGTCGAAGCCGTGCTTTTCAGCTAAGTCGACGTGCTGCATCGGTGCGGTGTCGAGCACTGTGAGGGCTGCCAGTCCGAGTGAGAGTGTCATGCGTGCGCTCCAACTGTCTCGGCTCCGGCCAGTTCCCGGCCGGCCAGGTAACCGAATGTCATGGCCGGTCCGAGGTTGATGCCCCCGGACGGGTAGTGCCCGCCCATCACGCTCGCCTGATCGACGCCGACGGCGAGCAACCCCTCGATGGGGCGGTCGTTGTCGTCGAGCACATGCGACGACGAGTCCGTGACCAGTCCGGCGAAGGTGCCGAAACTCCCTGGCACGACTTTCACCGCGTAGTACGGGCCCTTCTGCAAGGGCGCGAGCGACGGGTTCGGCCACGGATTGGAAGCATCTCCGGAACCTCGGTTGAACGGTGTTGTACCGCGACCGAACTCGGGGTCTTCACCGGCCACGGCCCCGATATTGAAAGCTGCGACGGTTTTCTCCAACTGCACGGGGTCGACGCCGATCTTCTCGGCCAAGTCCCGAAGAGTGCGCCCACGCGTGAGGTACCCCGAGCGCAGGTACGGCTGGATCGGGATCGGCAAGGGCTTCGCCATGCCCAGCGGGAGGTATCGCACATACTGTTGATCGGCAATCAACCACGAGCACACCTCTTCGCCCTCGGGAACCTGCTCGACCATCGCGAGTGTGTAGTCGTGATAGCCGAGTGCTTCGTTGACAAACCGCTTGCCGTTCGCGAGAACTCCGATGACACCGGGCTTTCCGCGATCGAGGATGTGCGGGAACACACCTTCCTTGCCGTTGCGGTAGCGAACGATGGAGACGGGGCAGTACGCGACGGGGGAGGCGAGGGTGCGGTCGAGTCGGCCGCCCACGGATTCGCCGAGGGTGATGCCGTCGCCGGTGGTTGTCTTCGGAGTGAGTGACCAGTGCTCGTTTCCGGTGGGGGTACGGGGGAACAGTTCACGTCGGCGGTCGATGTCCTGGGCGAAGCCGCCGGTGGCTAGTACGACGCCGCGCGTGGCAGTTACCGAGTACGCGCCATCCGGACCTTCGAGGCGGACGCCGACAACGCGGCCGTCGTCATCGGTCTGCAACGCGGTCGCGGACGTCTTCACCCGAAACTCGACGCCCAGATCGAGTGCCGAGCGCAGCATCATGCCGACAAGCGCGGTGCCGTTGACGAGTTGCTGGCCACGACGCTTGGTGGCGAGATCGAACATGTGCTTAGTCACCCGAACACCACAGTGCACAAAGGCTTTTGGTGAGCGGGTCGAGTGCAGGAAAGCCTGCAGGTCGGGCCCGGCCATGATGCCCATACCGAGGAACGACGTTTCGTACAGCTGCCGACGCAGTAGCGCCGCGACATCTGGTCCGAGCTTTCGCAGACTCACCGGTTTCGGTCCGACGGAACGGTGACCCGTGCCGGCGCCCGGTGTGTCACCGTGAATATCGGCGATCTTGGCTCCGGGCACGAACTTCAGAGCAGTCGTGCGTTCGAAGAACTCGACCATCTCCGGGGCGCCGTCGAGGAGTGCATCGACCTTGGCGGCGTCGAAGTTGTCGCCGAGTCGGTTTTCCAGATACGTCCGCGGCGCCGAACGATCCTCGACAACCCCGTCGGCGATGGCAAACATGTTGCGTGGGGTCCACATCCACCCGCCCGACCAGGCCGTTGCGCCGCCGCAGGTGTCGGCCTTCTCGACAACGAGTACCGACGCGCCGCCATGTGCTGCGGCAATTGCTGTGGAAAGCCCGCCTGCGCCGGAGCCCACGACAACCACGTCGTAGGTGAGGGGGGTACTGCTACTCATTTCTGCTCCTTGGCAGTTGTTGCGAGGGTCGGTGTCGATGTCAGCTCGACAACCTTGCCCGTTCGTGACGATTCGTAGATTGCGGCGATGATGGCAAGTGACGCGCGCGCGTCTCGACCGGTGACGGCGGGTTCGCGCCCGGTCAGGACCGCGTCGGCGAAGTCCTGAACCTGCAGGGTGTGGAAGTCGGTCAGTGCCGCATTGACCGCTCCCACATCGAGATTGGCGTCGATGTCGGCGGAGTACGGCGACCGGAACTCCACTTCGCCCGGCACCGTCCAGATTTCGTTGACACCCTCGTGCCCTTCAGGAAATTCGAGGACGCTGGCAATGGCGCCGGTGCGCCCGATCACCGTCACGCGGTTACCCAGATTGTGATTGGCACCGGTAGTCGCGGTGACGGTGGCGGTGCCGCCCGAGGCAAAGGAGATCACAGCTGACGCGCTGTCTTCGGTCTCGATGTGCTCACCGTGGGTGTGGGTGCGGATGAAGCCGCTGACCGAGACGGCCTCGCCCATGAACCAGGCCAGCATGTCGATCTGGTGCACGGCCTGTGTCATGAGCACGCCACCGCCGTCGGTGTCCCAGCGTCCGCGCCACGCATCGGCCGAGTAGTAACTAGACGGGCGGTGCAGGATCACCGACGCCTCACCGAGCATGGGTAGTCCGATCCGCCCGTCGTCGATGGCGTCGCGGATCCGACGTGCTGCCGGCCAGAATCGGCGTTGGAAGAGCACCCCGAACGTGATACCGGCGCGGTCGGCGGCCTCGATCATGCGGTCGGCGGCAGCAACATCGACTGCGATGGGCTTCTCGCACAAAACATGTACACCCGCTTCGGCAGCGGCCACGACTACCTCTTCATGTACCGGGTGCGGCGTGCAAACGGTGCAGGCGTCGAGTCCGAGGGCGAGAAGTTGCTCCACTGAACTCACGGCTGCGGGAATGCCGTGCGCTGCCGCGAACTCCTGGGCGCGTCCGAGATCGGGATCGCAGCAGCCGATCACCTCGACACCGGGGACTTGTTGCAGCGCGCGGGCATGGTTGCCGGCGATCTTGCCGCAGCCGACGATTCCGACTTTCAACGTCATCAGAAATGTTCCTCTGCTTCGACGTCCCGCGCCGCAGATTCGCCGCGGTCGAGACTGTTCAGTGCTTCGATGTCCTCGCTGGTGAGGGTGACGTCGAGTGCTGCCAGGTTCTCGGCCTGACGCGTCGGGTTCGCTGATCGCGCGACCGGAACCACACCCTGCGCGACGTGCCAAGCGAGGACCACTTGAGCTGGTGTGCAACCGATTCGACCGGCGATCTCGCTCACAACGGCGTTGTCGAGCACGTCACCCCGGCCGAGCGGACTCCACGACTGAGTGAAGATGCCAAGTTCGTCGTTTGCGCGGCGAACCGGGATCCGAGCGAGCGACGGGTCCATCTGAATCTGGTTGACTGCCGGTGCCTCGCCGGTTTCGGCGACGACGCGGCGCAGGTGGAGCTCCAGGAAGTTCGACACACCCACGTACCGAACCAGTCCGGCGTCGCGGCAGGCCAGCATCGACTCGAACGACGCGACATAGCGATCGATTCGCGGGAGTGGCCAGTGGATCAGGAACAGATCCAGCTGGTCGAGTCCCAGTAGTTCCAGACTCTGCTCGAGGGCGCCCCGAATGTCGCCGGAAACCTGGTCGTTGCCACGAAGTTTGGTGGTGACGAACAGTTCTTCTCGCGGCACACCTGATTCCGCCAGCGCCACACCGACGGCGCCCTCGTTGCCGTAGATCGCGGCGGTGTCGATGAGGCGGTACCCGGCCTCGATGCCGGAGAGAACCGAGTTCGTGGCGTCGGTACCGACCAGGGGCCAGGTTCCGAGTCCAATGGGCGGCAATGCAGTTGCCACGGGTGTGGCTGCCTGTGTGGTCATGCGTGAACCTCCTGACGTGCCGCAGCGGCGGCGGTGATCGCGACGGCAACGTCGGCTGCGGTCACGAGTGCGGCATGGATGGACCCGCCGTCACCGCTCGCGTCGCCGACGGTATGTACTCCGAGTCGTGGTGCCAGTGAACGGAGTTCGGCAAGAAGTTCCGAACGCGGCTCGACGCCTTGCGAGATCAGCAGTTCGCCCGGAGCATCGACCTCGCTCAGCACACCGGCCGTCGAAATCGTGACGCGGTCAGCGGCGACTGTGGTGACGATCGAGCTGAGGTAGGTCGTGAGGTTCTCACTTGCAGCCAGGCGCGGCAGCAGCACGATCTTTCCGCGGCGTCCGACGTCGTGCGCGATGGTTTCCTGCGGGCCGATCATCACGACCTGGGTGCCCTTCTGAAGGAGATCGTCGGCGACGGCCGCAGCCTCACGGTCGGCGCCGAAGATGGTGACAGCGGCAGGAGCTGGATCGCCGGAGACGAGGAATTCGCGGACGTCGCGAACGGTACGGGTTGCTGCTCCGGGGAGATCGACCACGGGGCCGACGCCGCCGGCGGCAAGAACTATGGCGTCGAAATCGACACCGGAGAGCAAAGCAGCATCTACCCGGGTCGAGGTGTGGCAGTGGACCCCGAGTTCAGCCAGTTCCGCGGCGTACCAGTCCACGATCCGTCCATATTCGGGATACTCGTGAAGCTTCGATGCCAGAGCGAAGTCGCCACCGAGGCTGGGTCGCTCGTCGTACAGGTCGACGCGGTGACCGGCAAGTGCGAGGTCGCGGGCAGCGGCCATTCCCGACGGCCCGGCACCGATGACGGCGACCCGCACGGTGGCATCAGCCGGCTTTGTAGGCTGATCCAATTCGCGGCCGACCCACGGGTTGACGGAGCAGGGAATGGGGCCGGCGGCCAGGCTGTCGATGCAGTAGTTGCAGGCAATGCAAGGGCGGTACCGGCCACCGTCGATGGCACGATTCGGGAAGTCCGGATCTGCGTGCAGCGTACGAGCCATGCTGACGAAGTTCGCCTGCCCGGATTCGATGATCCGCGCAGCGATCTCCGGCGACGTGATGCGTCCGGCCACTCCCACCGGGATGTCGAAGTCGCGCTGGTACTGCTCGGAGTACGGCGCGAGGAGACCGCGCGACCATTCACCGGGCTGGATGATCCACTGTCCCGCTTCGTAGTTGCCGGCCGAGACGTCGAGGAAATCGAGTCGGTCGGTGTCGATGGCGCCGATGCGAGCGCGAGTCATCTCGGCGTCGAGTCCGCCGTCGATGCCTTCGAAGGCTGAGAATCGGAGTCCCAGAGTGATTCCCGGTGCGTGCTCGTGGACGGAGGCGATGACCTTGTTGACGAACAAGGTGGGGTCGGCCCACTCGTCGTCGCGGTGATTGTAAGCAGGGGAGAGGAACTGGTGGATCAGATACCCGTGGCCACCGTGCAGGGAGATGACGTCGACGCCGGCCTGCTGGCAGCGTGCCGCGGCTTCACCGAAACATTCGATGATGTGCTCGATGTCGTCGCCGTCGAGTTGTTCTGGCATCTCGCCGCCGACAACCAAACACGGAATCGGTGTCGGGGCAACGGGAACAAACCCGCTGACAGAACCTTGCGCCGTACGTCCACCGTGGTTGAGTTCGACTCCGACGAGGGCGCCGTGAGCGTGGATCGCGTCGGCCATCTTCTTGATGCCGGGAATCCGTTCGTCGACGTCGACGCCCATCTGCCGGATGCGACCCTTGCCGTCGGCGCGCACGTAGCTTGCTTCGGTGAAGATCAGTGCAGCACCACCTTCGGCGCGGCGAGCGAGGTACGCGATGTACTCGTCCGTCATAGTGCCGTCGACTTCGCAGTAGTTGCGTTCCATCGGGGCGGACACGAACCCGTTCCGGAGGCGGACGCTGCCCATGTCGAGAGGTTCGGCGAACGGCGCAGTCACATTCATCAGTGCTCCTGGTACTTCGCGAGAAAGTAGGTGTTCGGTTGTGCTCATGCGCATGCCGTCTCGGAGAGCAGCTCGCTCAGATGGCTGCGCATGCGATCCGTATCGGCTTCGACACCAGTCAGGAGTGTGAAGGTGTCAGAGGCTTGAGCCACCAGCATCTGCCCACCGTCGAGAACTGCGCATCCGAGAGTAGCTGCAGCGTCGAGCAATTCGGTGCGCATCGGTCGATAAACGATGTCAGCGACCCACAATCCGGAATGCAACGCCGCAGGGTCGAAGGGAGTTCCGGGGTGACCCACCATGCCGATCGGAGATGCGTTGACGACGCCGTCGCACGTCGTCAGGTTGACGGCGATCTCATCGATCGCCAAAGCCGTTGTGCGCGTGACAGGAAAGGCCGAGGCGACGCGAGAACACACATCGGCAGCGCGATCGGGATCAATATCTGCGATGCGAAGATCCGTCGTACCGGCGGCGGCGAGTGCGTACGCCACGGCGGAACCCGCCCCGCCAGCGCCTGCGAGTACCACTCGGTCCAAGGTGGCGTCGGGTAAACCGCGTCGCAGTGCGGTGAGGAATCCACTGTGATCGGTGTTGTGGCCGATCAGAAGGCCGTTGTGGACGACAATCGTGTTGACGGCACCGAGCAGTCGGGCATTGTCGGACAGTTCGTCGAGTGCGTCCACGACAACCTGCTTGCACGGATGGGTGATGTTCAGTCCGGTGAAGCCGGCTGCGACGGCGCTCCGCACCACCTCGCCGGTCTTTTCGACCGAGACCGTCAGGTTCTCGAGGTCTACCAGTTCGTAGCTGTAATCGTCGAGTCCGAGTGCTGATGCTTCGTGCGAATGCAGCGCCGGCGAGAGGGAAGTCGAGATCCCGGCTCCGACAAGGCCGATTCGGTGACGTGTGAATTCGGTAGTCATGACATTCTCCTGCATAAGTGGGGACGGCCCCTCGCGGCAATTCAGCGCGAGGGGCCGGTCCGGTCAAGCGTTGTTGCTGGTGAGCTCCGAGTCCTGCTTGGTTGGCAGGCTCGGCTTCGGTTGGCCCAGTTCAGCTGTGGGCGTGCGGTACGTTTCCGGTCCGGTCATTGCCGCGATGGCGGAGACGACGGCGAAGCCCAGGCACATCCAGGCAACCGGTGTCCAGTTGCTCTTGTCTCCGGCTGAAATCGCCTGAGCGATAGCCGGTGTGAAGCCGGCAACAAGGAGTCCGAGCATGAGGCTGACGGCCATTCCGGTGTATCGGACCTTCGCGGGGAACTGCTCCGGGAAGTACGCCGGGTACGTGCCGTTGGGCATGGCGTAGAAGATGCCGATCATGACGATTCCCGAAGCGAAGACCATGGGGACGCTTTGGGTTCCGATCGAATGGAAGAAGACGAAGATCATCAGGCCGGCTCCGATCGCGCCGACGACGAAGATGGGCTTGCGTCCGTAGCGATCCGAGAGGATGCCGAACAGCGGCTGAGTCAGTACGGCAACAAAATTAGCGGTCGCGATTGCCCACAGCATCGTGGAGCGTTCGAAGCCGGATTCGACGGCGTACGCCAGAGCGAAGACGTTGACGATGGTGTTGATCATCGCGAAGGTCGAGCTCATGCTGATACGGATCACAGTGCGCCAGTGCGAGCGGAACATCTCGACGACGGGAATTCCGGCCGTCTCGTCCTGTTCCTTGAGTTCTTCGAATACCTCGGGTTCATCGAGGGCGCGACGTAGCCACAGCGCGACGACGGTCACGATGATGCTGAGCCAGAAGGGAACTCGCCAACCCCACGAGTAGAGGTCTTCGTCGGGCAGGCTCGCCACTGGGATGAATACCAGGCTGGAGACGACGATGCCGAACATGATCCCGCTCATGGTGAACGAGGTGAAGAACGAACGACGGTGATCCGGCGCGTGTTCGAGCGTCAGTGCGGAAGATCCGGGTGATTCACCGCCGGCAGAGAGCCCTTGAAGTAGGCGAAGCAAGACGAGAATGATCGGCGCGGCGATGCCGATCTGGTCGTAGGTCGGCAGGCAACCGACGATGACCGTCGCAACACCCATGAGGAGCAGGCAGGCGAGAAGCGCGTTCTTGCGTCCGTACCGATCGCCGAGGTGACCCCACAGCACCGCGCCGAGCGGGCGGGCGACGTAGGCGACACCTAAGGTGCTGATCGAGAGCAGGGTTGCCGTTGATCCGCCGCCGGGGAAGAAGATCTTGGGGAACACCAGCGCGGCCGCGGAGCCGTAGATGAAGAAGTCGTAGTACTCGAGGGTGCTGCCGAGGAAGCCCGAAACGGCGGCGCGGTGCGCGTTCGCATTCGGATGTTCCTCGGTCGAGTTCGTGGATCCGGTGGAGGTGATCGGAGGTGCCATGTGAAGTCCTTTCGTCCCGATGGGCCGGCCGTGGCGGCACGTTTGGAGATGCACCACGCATCGGTGACGTCCCTCACCTTTCGGCGGCTGAGACGACAGTGCCACGAAGGACTATGGCGCGTCCAACACTAAATGAGTCTCAGATAATGACGTTTTTGGTCTCAATCTCCGGCGTCGGCAGAATTTCCTCGGATGTCTCCAATGCGACGGCGAGCGCATCGGACATGTGCCGCGGTGACCAGGCAATTCCGTGATTCATGAACGTCGGCTCGCCGGTGAGTGGGACGAACACACTGCCAGGTGGGGTGATAGCAGCCATGCCGGACGTCATCAGCGCTACACCAACGCCGGCGGCAACGAGCATCAGGATCATGTACGGATCGGTGATCTCCTGGACGACGCGAGGCCTGAAGTCTGCGTTCATGCAGGCGCGCATCGCGGTTTCCTGGAGGGCCGAGCCGGCCGAGAGCGGGGTGGTCACGAATCCGTCGTCGGCCAATTCGCGGAGGTCGATCGCGTCTCTCTCTGCGAGGGGATGGTCGATCGGAAGCACAGCGCCGAATGCCTCCCGTCGGATCAGCCGGGTAGACAGTGATGCGGATTCCACGGGTAGTCCGACGAAGGCGAGATCGAGGGCGCCGCTCTCGAGTTGGATGACCGCGTCGCGCGTCATGATCCGGCCGAGGAGTGTCAGTTCGACTTCCGGATAACGCTGACGCAACGCGCGTGTCAGTGGCGGAAGTGCTTGATAGTTGAGCACTCCGGTGAACCCGATTGTGACTCGTCCGTAGACGCCTCCCGACGACGCGCGCGTAGCGTGTCGTGCCGTCTCCATGTTCTCGATGACGCGATAGGCGTGGGGGAGAAAGGCATGTCCGCCGGATGTGAGTGCGACGCTGCGAGTGCTTCGTTCGAACAACTTGACGCCGATGTCCTTTTCGAGCTTTCGGATCATCTGGCTGAGCGGCGACTGGGCCATCTGGAGCCGTGATGCGGCCCGCCCGAAGTGAAGTTCTTCCGCAACCGCGACAAACGCGTGCAACCAGCGGGTTTCCATCGGCAAGGCCTCCAGGTATTTGACGTTGACAACAAACGCCATATATTCAGAATTTCTACACAGTGTGACGGCAATTATGCCTGTTTGCAACATAAATTGAGTGCGAAGCGCACAGAAACTCAGGAGTGAATGCGATGCAGGGTTACCCAGAGGGTGTCACCGCGCTCGTTACGGGCGGTGCGAGCGGAATCGGCGCCGCAAGTGCAAAGCTGCTGACGGAGAAGGGAGTTCGGGTGGTAACGGCAGATCTTGCCGAGGGTGCGGACGAACAACTCGACGTGAGTGATCCGACAGCAGTCGATGCGCTTCGAACCAGGCTCGGCAGAGTCGACATCTTGATCAACAGTGCGGGAATCGTAGGACCATCAGCGCCACTCGTCGACGTCGACCTCGCGGCTTGGCAGCGTACGTTCCGCATCAACGTCGAAGGGACATTCCTGATGTGCCGGGCGTTCGTGCCGGGGATGGTTGCGTCGGGGTGGGGGAGGGTTGTCAACCTCGCAAGTATTGCGGCCAAGGACGGAAACCCGAATCAGAGTGCATATTCCGCGTCCAAAGCGGCCGTCGTCGCGCTGACGAAATCACTCGGCAAAGAGGTCGCCACCACCGGTGTGCTGGTCAACGCGATAGCTCCGGCGGCCGTGGAAAGTCCTATGAATGCCGGCACCGATCCGGCCATCCTCGCCCGTTCGCAGTCTTTGACGCCGATGGCACGGATGGGGAAGGCGGACGAAATCGCCGAACTGATCTCCTGGCTGTCGTCGTCGGCGGTGAGTTACTCGACCGGCGCCGTGTACGACGCCAGCGGCGGCCGCGCAACATACTGAATTACCTTCTGGGAGAAATCGATCAGAACTGGAGCAGTGACTGCCACAGTTCGCGAGATGCGTCCTGGTACTCGAGCATGTGCGAGATCAGTTCACGCAGTGGCTGCGTCGGTTCGAGTTCTTCCGGAAGGAGCGGATTGCGCACGATGACCGCGATCACCGCGCTGCCCAGAGCAAGTGATTCGCGGGCCGCCTCCTCGCGACTGATTGTCGCCAGGCGTGTTTGCGCCTGTGTGAGTGCTTCACGGGCCTCCGCGATGTCGGCCAACAGTGCTTCCGAGTTCCAGAGTGTGCGGATTGTCGAATCATCCTCGGGGGCAAGGTGAGCGATTTCCATGACGGCCGATTCGGGGGCGGCGCCGAGTCGGTGGAGAGTGCGGCGGGCGCTGTCCGTGCCGCCGAGCAGATTGTTCGGGCGGACTGCGAGTGTGGGCTTCCACTCCTCGTAACCCGCCAGTCGCAGCGCTTGATCGTGCCGGCGGGCGGCAGTGCGGTCGCTTCGTTTGAGCCCCGAGTGCTCGACGGCGATCCAGGTGCCGTCCCAGGGGCGTATGCGATCGGTACGAGTTCGCCACCCCTCCACTTCGCTGTAGGTGGGGATACCGTCCGGGTTGAGGACGTACGTTCCACGAGCGGTACGACGCAGTTTGTTCTCTCGGCACAGGCGGCCCGCTGCCACGCGAATGCTCGATGCGCTGACGCCGACGATCTCGCCGGCCCGGGTCAGCACAGCGGTGCTGAACTCGGTGTCCGGGCTCGCTGTTGCGAGGTCCAGCACAACTCGGGTTGCGGACATTCCTCGATCAGTTTGTAACAACTTTTGAACAACTCCTGACAAATTCTGTTACAAGTGGCATGGTGGGTACCGGGAAACCTTATCCGCGAGCAGTGAGGAAATATCGTGACCGACTCCGATCGACCAGGTGGCGATGTCTATGTGGAGCGTGACGGTGGCGTCACCGTCATCGTGATGAATCGCCCTGATCGCAAGAATGCGGTGGACGGGCCGATGGCGGCGCAGTTGCGTGATGCCTTCCTGGAGTTCGAATCGGACGAGAGTCAGAAGGTGGCGATTCTGTGGGGCGCGGGCGGCACATTTTGTGCCGGTGCGGATTTGACCGCAGTCTCCGACCCCGCCCGCGTGCATGAGTTGCATCCGGAAGGCGGCGGCACCGGCCCGATGGGGCCGAGTCGGTTGGTGTTGTCCAAGCCATTGATCGCCGCCATCAGCGGATACGCGGTTGCAGGAGGGCTCGAGCTTTCATTGCTCGCGGACCTGAGGATCTGCGAGGAGGATTCCGTGTTCGGAGTCTTCTGCCGGCGCTGGGGAGTTCCTCTCATCGATGGTGGGACCGTGCGACTGCCGCGAATCGTCGGGCAGGGGCGAGCGCTCGACATGATCTTGACCGGTCGCCCGGTCGACGCTCCGGAGGCGCTGGCCTTCGGATTGGCCAATCGTGTTGTTCCAGTGGGGCAGTCACTCCAGGCAGCCAAGGAACTTGCGCACCAGTTGTCCGCTTTCCCTCAACTCTGCATGCTCGCGGATCGCGCGTCGGCCTACCGATCTTTTGATCTACCACTTGCCGAAGCACTGCGGGCCGAGGGCGTCGCGGGAAATCCCATTGTCATCGCTGAGGGTGTGCGCGGCGCTGCTGCGTTCGCCGCGGGCGCCGGCCGGCACGGCCGGTTCGAGAACAACCTGAATTCGAACGAGGAAACTGAACCATGATGCCCATAACCAGAGACCTGATCGCCCGTGGTGCGCGACAGCACGGATCGCGAACAGCCGTCGTTTTCGGCGATCGATCGATGACGTTCACGGAAGTGGACGAACTCAGCAGCCGATTGGCGCATACATTCATCGCGCTCGGTATCGGGCGTGGCGCACGGGTTGCGTTGCTGGTCAACAACTCTCTTGCCAGCGTGCCTGTCGATTTTGCGTGTGTCAAAGCCGGCATCAACAGGGTTCCGCTCAACTCGCGTCTCTCGCTCGACGAGCACGCGAGAATGCTCGAGGACACCGACACCTCGCACGTCGTTTTCGGTACTGACCTTGCCGGCCGAGCTGCTGAACTGTCCGCCAGGTTCCCGGATCGGATGTTCGTCGGGCTGGAAACAGGTGCGGAGGGGCAGCTTTCGCTGTTGGATCGAGCACAGGGCATGTCTTCGGCCACTCCGGACGTCGAGGTAGATCCCGACGACGTGATCCTGACGCTGTTCACTTCCGGGACCACGGGAACGCTGAAGGCCGCGCAGCACACTCAGCGCAGCTACGCCGGAATCTGCCGCAATGTTCTGCTCAATCTGCTTCCGGCGACTCAGGACGACACGATGTTGCACGCAGCATCACTGATTCACGCCAGCGGTGTCTTCGTGCTTCCGTTCTGGCTACGTGGCGGTAAGACCGTCATCCTCCCCGGTTTCGACCCGTCGACCTTCTTGGACTCGATAACCGAGCATCGGGCTACGGCAATCAATCTGGTGCCGACGATGATTCAGATGCTCCTCGAACGCCCTGATTTTGCGAGCGCAGACATCTCGAGTCTGAAATCCGTGATCTACGGTGCGTCGCCGATGCCGCTGGCCACCATCGAACGTGCAATGCAGGCGTGGGGGCAACACCGTTTTCTCCAGTACTACGGGCAGACCGAGGCACCGCTGTGTATTGCAGTCTTACGGCCCGAAGATCACACGGAAGATCGCCTGCTGTCCTGTGGTCAGCCGGCCATCGACGTCGAGATCAGGCTGCTCGACGGTGAGGGAAACGAAGTGCCCCAGGGAGAACCGGGTGAAATCGTGATCCGCTCGCCATCGGCGATCGCCGGATACTTCAATGCGCCGGAACTGAATGCGGACACCTTCACCGAAGACGGCTGGGTTCACACCCGTGACATCGGTCAGTTCGACGCCGAAGGATTCTTGTTCTTGAAGGACCGAGCTTCGGACATGATCATCAGCGGCGGATACAACGTCTACCCCCGTGAAGTTGAGGATGCACTCCTGACGCATCCGTCTGTCCGTGAGGTCGCCGTGGTGGGTACCGCCGACGCCAAGTGGGTGGAGGCGGTCACGGCTGTGGTGGTACTCGAGGACGGGACCGTCGAAAACGACGTACTGCAAGCATCATTGGTCGCGCACGTCGGCGATCGACTGGCGTCGTACAAGAAGCCGCGTCGGGTTGTTTTCGCAGAATCCATACCGAAGACGGCCGTCGGCAAGCTCAATCGGAAGGCGCTGCGAGACGAACTCCGCGACGCTATCTAACTCCGCGAGTGCGGAATTGAACGCTGATTCTCGGCCCGAGGGCCCGCGCACTCTTCGGGACACAGTGTTCCCACGTGCGTTGGCAGGATCCGCCCATGACGAGTAGATCTCCGTGTCCGAGATTGAAGCGGATGGATTCGCCGCCCCCACGAGGGCGCAATAGGAGCGGGCGAGCCGCACCGAGAGACAGGATGGCCACCATCGTGTCCTCGGTGCGACTTCGTCCCGTATCGTCCCCGTGCCAGGCAACGCTGTCGGAACCGTCGCGATAGAAACAGAGACCCGACGTGGCGAATGGTTCGCCGAGTTCGTCGAAGTAGTGACTGCTCAGCGCGTCTTTGGCTTCGGTGAGAAGTGCGTCCGGCAGTGGTTGATTCTCTGCGTAGAAACACACCAGACGAGGGACGTCGACAACGCGGTCGTACATCTGACGCCGTTCGGAACGCCACGGCACCGTAGCTTCCAGATTGTCGAACACGGCCTCCGATCCGGTCAGCCAGGCCGGGCGATGGTCGACCCATGCGCCGGCTGTGAGGATACGTCTCTGCACCGTGCCCTCGAGATCGCCCAAAGAGACGCCCAGGTCACCGTTGTCGAACAGAGACGGTTGCATCGTGGCGGTCATAGACTCCACCGTACACCGAAATCGAACATATGTTCCCATGAAATTTGATTGCAGTGCTGGACGGCTGTTCATCCTTGCTGGGTGATGTCCGGCGGCGTGAACCTTTGAATACTGTTCTCACGCTATTTCGCCGAAGAAGGGGATGTCATGACTGCTCCGCACCAATCTCATGCGAACCACCCTGTCCGACAAGGCTTTGCCATCGGGACCACGGTGGCGGCAGCATGCCTGCTCTTCGTCGCGGGAATCGTCGCGTTGCTGCAGGGCATCGCGGCTCTCGCGGACAACGATTTGCTGATCGTCGGAGTCAATTACACCTTCGAATTCGATGTCACGACATGGGGTTGGATCCACATCGTGCTCGGAATCATCGGCATAGCGGTGTCGCTGGGATTGTTCGTCGGCATGGCGTGGGCCCGCGGGATGGCATTCGTCATCGCGGCACTTTCGATCGTGGCGAATTTCCTGTGGATGCCGTACTACCCGCTGTGGTCGATCGTGATCATCGCCCTCGACGTCGCTGTGATCTGGGCCGTCGCGACCTGGCGACCTGACGAGGTGTGATCCTCTGACCGAAGTGAGTGGTTCACCTGCGGTAGGTGAACCACTCACTTCGCTGTGTCCGGGCCTCCACGGTTGGCCTCATCCCTACGCGGCGTCAGCGCCGTTTCGGTGACTCGCGATCCTGGTTCTCGCGCGGACGCGTGTCCTTCGTCGATCGGTGTGGGAAGCCATGGATCATCGAGCAAGAGATCCAGCAGATCACTACCGTTGCGATTCCGAGTCCGATCGACGCGAATGGTTCCTGCGTAGCCAGCCAGACGCTCAGTCCGATTGCCGTCCCGACGATCAGAATCAGGATGGTGTCGAGTCGTGTCGTTTGCATCGAAATCATCGCCTGGCACAGATAGTTTCTGGCGGCCCGCTGGTTTTGGCGGCCCGCCGCCCGGCGAGTGACAGCCGGGGGCAGACCTTGCGCGGCTGACCCCTCGCTCTGGAAATCGCCGCCGCAAGTGATCAATACCCGCGAAATTCGTCTGCGAAACTCCTCACGGAAGAACAGGGCCTTATGTCTCAAGGCCCGACATGCCGGGCCTTGACTATGACGTAGCGTCATAGTTAATGCTGTTCGTATGCGAATCAGCGACGTGGCCAGTGCGGCAGGCACCACTCCGCGGACCGTTCGGCACTATCACCGACTGGGGTTGCTGGCCGAGCCGAGACGACTGTCCAACGGTTACAGAACTTACGAACTTCCCGATCTGGTCAGGCTGATGCGCATTCGATGGCTCTCCGCCGCCGGCATTCCACTCGGATCCATTGCCGCGATGATCGAACCGACGCCGATCGATGTACGAGAACCGGACGACTTCGCCGAAGATCTTTCCTCCCTGATCGCGGAGATAGACCGGAAGCAGCGCGTCCTCGCAGACCAGCGAGTGCGCCTCGAGGAAATGCTGTCGGCGCGAGGTGCTGGGAGGGTGGTCTCGCCGCTTCCGATGGAGCTGCTGTCGGCGTTCGACGAGTTGATCGCGTCGTCCCCCACGGGTTCGGTGCGACGCTTGTTCGAGCGCGAACGCGACATGTGGGAATTGGTGGCGATCTCGGGCGCAGCGCCGCACGAACTGTTCTCCACGGCTACACGATTGCTGTCCGACGAGGGCGACCGGAATCGAATTGTCGATCTGTACCGTCGTTTCGCTGCATTGGCTGGGCGTGAGGTAGTCGACGTTGCAGACGAGATCGCGTGTCTGTCCTGCGAGTTGGAGGAATCACTGGCCGGGGTGCTCGGCGACGTGTGCTCAGACGGAGACTCTGCAGGTGTCGGCCTTTCGGTCGCGATCGCGGATCTGGTGCCTGATCCAGCGCAACGTGAAGTGGTTGCGCGCGTCGCAACACGTCTCATGTCAGGCGGTACGGCGTGATCCGATCACTGTGGTTGCTCTCGACGGGCAGGAGAGACGGAGGTTCCAGTGATACAGCGACTTTCGGATACGCGAAGGGGACCATGTCGATACCGGTGGCATTTGTCGCGGCGAGTGTGATCGAGGCCGTGGCGATTCACTTCCTGGTGCCGTGGCAGTGGCTTCGCGTCGTGCTGCTCGTTGCAACGGTGTTGTCGCTGATTGCGATTGGCGGTTGGCTTGCCGGACGCGTCGTGCACCCGCATCTCGTGTCCGCTCGAACGGTGGTGTTTCGTTCCGGCACGGGCGTTCGTGTCGAGGTGGACCGATCACGGATTTCGCGGGTGAGCATGGTCCGAAGATTCGGTGAGACCGCAAACTCGATTGTCGGCGACTGCCTGGTTCTACCGGGGCCCGACGGCACTGTCGTGGATGTCGGCTTCGACCGACCCGTCTCGGTCACGCTCCCGAAACGGCTGTCGAAGGGATCTAGCTCCACCATGATCGGTGGGTTGCGGTTGCATGTCGATCAACCCGGTGAATTCTGTGCAGCGTTGTCGCGGGACTGAACTCGCAAAGATCGTCTGGAGTCGGTCAGAGCGGAGACCTAGATGGAAGACCTTCAGGGAATCGGCTCGACAACCAGCCACTGCACCGTGCCACCGACATTCCATAGTGCATCGGGGTTGTCGAGCGAGGCCGCGTACGTTGCCGCAGCTTGGTCGCCGGCGATCTCACCGCTCTCACCCGACGGCGGGTTGGGCTCGAGGAATTCGGAGGGGTGCGGCCCTGGCCATGCAGGCACGTCGAACGGGGAAATGCTGGTGTCGATGAGGCCAGGTCGATGCACGGTCACCCGGTCTGGAACTTGCTTGGTTTCCGCCGCCACGGCAATGCCTGGTCCTTCGGCAGCTTCGCCGTCGCCGCTACCGCAGCCTGCCACTGCAAGAACAAGTCCCGTGATTGCCACACCCACTACCGCATGACGTATCCGCACCGTTTTCTCCTAGCCGGGGCTCACCCCGTTCGAACTCCACTATTGCATCTCGCCAACTCCGCGGGATGCGTCTTTCGATAAATGTGGGAAACGCACTGAATGTGCTCGACAGGAGAATTGGATTGTACTGTGAGCCATGCCGACCCTGCTTCGACGTGCATTCAAGATCGGCGCGGTAGCGCTGGCAACGATTGTGGTGGCGGCCTACCTGTATCTGGCCTTCACTTATCGCAGCGCTGATGTCTTTGCGCCGCCAGGGCGCATCGAGTCTCTCGGCCGGACCTACCTGATCAGCAATTTCCCGCCGCGCACTCGTGAAGATCTCGAACAGCGATTCGCGCAGGGCCATCGTGAGCAGTACACCTTGGAACAAGTGAGTTCCGTATTTCCGTGGCGCGCTGTCTACCAGTGGCAGAACGACCAGATCCGCGGCCAGGCGACGTCGAGCGCGTACCTGAAATGGGGCGAGACGTACATCAGCTATTCGCTTTCGGGTGGCCCATGATTCTGCGTAGACCGAGTCGAACTCACATCGCTTCGTCTGCTGTCGCTCGTCGCGCTACTGCTGCACCGGACTGAGCCTGCCACCGTTCTTCGATGCGGCCGTACCGCCACACGAGTAGAGCAATCAGCCAGGTGGCGACAAAGAGTCCGACGATGATGAAGCCCACCGCGCCGAGATCCAAGTTCCCGATGGCGCCGATAAACCCGTCGTGAATGTCGAGTTTGTCGGTGAAAATCGAGATGATTTCCTGGGTCCCGATCAGCAGTGCCACTGCCACCGAGAGTCCGGTGATCACCATGTTGTAGTAGATCTTTCGGACCGGCTGAGCAAATGCCCAACCGTAGGCGAAGTTCATGAACGATCCGTCGATCGAGTCGAAAAGCGACATCCCGGCGCAGAAGAGGATCGGCAGAACGAGGATCGAATACCACGGGAGCCCTGTCGCCGCCGCGCCGCCGGCGATCACCAACAGCCCGACTTCGGTGACGGTGTCGAATCCCAATCCGAACAGTAGGCCGACCGGGTACATGTGCCAGGGCTTGCGAACCATCTTCATCACCGGGCCCAGAATCTTGTTCAAGGCGCCGCGGCTGTCGAGTTCCTTCTCGAGTTGTTCCTCGTCGAAGGTTCCGGCCTTGTACTTCGTGTACACCCGATGAATCCCGATGAGAGAGACAAGGTTCAAGATTCCGATCAAAATCAGGAACGTGCCGGAAATGGTGGTGCCGAACAAGCCGGTCCACTTCTCCAGATCGGAGTTGTCGTCGGAAAGGCTGGTGGCCAGTTGCCGCACACCCAAAGCCAAGAGGGCGACGAGTACGAAGACGATGGTCGAGTGTCCGAGCGAAAACCAGAACCCGACGGACATCGGTTTCTTGCCGTCCGCTACCAACTTCCGAGTGGTGTTGTCGATAGCGGCGATGTGATCGGCGTCGAAAGCATGGCGCATGCCGAGCGTGTACGCCGTTACGCCGAGTCCGACGCCGAAGACACTGCCTTCGATCGTGTAGTGGCCGGGGACAACCAGGCCGAGAAGAACTGCCCACCCGACGACGTTGAGCGCTACGACGGTGACGGTCATCCCGATGATGCTTCGACGCTGGCCTCGATCCAGACTGTGCCAAGCACCGGCGATTCGAGTGCCTGTCGTGGTCATTGTCGTGGACATCGAACCTCACCGATCCTTCAGTCGCGGCCGGCGGCCACGCTACTGAAATCGTATAAGTGTTCAACTGTTCAGATAAGCGCCTGGAGGTTACAAATTGCCCATTCGGGAGTAAAGATATTTTGCTCGTCGATGGGAAATGCTCAGGCGAACACGGTATTGACCAGCGCGACGTAGATCGTCGTTCCGACGACGATGCTCAGGACGGCATTCTTTCGCCAGAGGTGCGCGGCGATCGTGGCGCACACTGCAATCAGTTCGGGTAGGCCATGAGAAGGGGCGGTGATCGACACCCCTTTGAGTGAATACATGACGAGAATCAACATGACGCCTGCCGGCATGTAGATGCCGAGGTAGCCGACCAGGGCGGAGGAGCGCAGCGGCATGAGCGCGGCGAAGGGGATTGCGCGCAGCGCGAAGGTGACCACGGCCATGACTGCGACCGCCGCAAAGATGTACGAGGTGTCAGGCATCGATCTTCGCCTTTCGTGAGTCGTAGACAAAGCGCCCGATCAGGAAGAGCACGAAGGCGCCCATCGCAATTGGCAGCATGTGGTCCGGCGCTGCGAGCCGGGCGACCAGAGCGCAGGTGACCGCGGCGACCGGCACCGCGAATCCGTTTTGTGCGCGAATCGCTTCGATCGAGAGGACGACGAACAACGCCGTCAGGGCGAAGTCGAGGCCGACGATCGAGTCCGGAATCCACTGTCCTGCTGTCGCGCCCAGAATCGCGCCACCGATCCAGTAGCCGTGCAGGTACAGCTGGGAGTAGACGATGACGCGTCCGGTGAGTGCCTTGGGATCGGCAGTTACCGACATCGCATAGGCCTCGTCGGTCAGCGCGAACATGCTGTAGAAGCGGGCGAAGGGGTTGCGAATCTTTTCCAGCGGAAAACTCAAGGCGTAGAACACATGTCGAAAGTTGACCAGCAGTGCGGTCAGAGCGACGTACGGCAGCGGTGTCATGGCCGCGACCATTCCGACCGCGAGAAACTCCAGCGATCCTGCGTAGATCAGCGAGGTGAAAGCGACTGCCCACCAAGGGCTGAGCCCTTGTTGGACCACAAGAACACCAAGTGCGATCCCGAGTGGGAGCAGGCCGAATCCAACCGGTAGCGACAGCTGGAAGGCGTGCCGCCACGCCGGGGTTCGCGGTGGGAGTTCGACGGCTGGTGCGGCCGTCGACGATGCTGGTTCGATCACGACGCAAATCTATAACAAAGATCGAGGTGATCGATTGCTCAGAATGCCCACATATTGAACAGTGCGCAATAATAGTGCGATGGATGCCATGGATGACGCAATTTTGTTTCACCTACGCCAGGACTCGAGTTTGACCAATACCGAGTTGGCGGATCTGGTGGGTCTGACACCGTCCCCTTGCCTGCGTCGGGTGAAGAAGCTCGAAGCCGACGGAATCATTACCGGGTACCGGGCGATCGTCAGTCAGGAAGCGCTCGGTCGAGGATTTCAGGTGATCGTCACCGCCGAGATCGGAGTCAACGACCAGGCCACCATCGAGGACTTCGAATCCCAGGTCGCCGCCTTCGACGAAGTGATCGAATGTCGGCGGTTGTTCGGAATTCCCGACTACTTCATTCGGGTCGCGGTGAAAGATCTCGCGACGTACGAGAACTTCATGGTCACCAAGCTCAGCGGGCTTCCGGCTGTCTCGCGGGTGACATCGCTGATCACCATGAAGACCATCAAGAGTGTCGACTGATGCCCGGGCTCGGCTGAACCTTCACTAGGTGTCGGTGGTCGGCGTTAACGTCGGAACATGGGATACGAATTTCAAGTCACAGTAGATTCGGCACATCCGCACGAACAGGCGAAGTGGTGGGCCGCAGCACTCGGGTGGGCAGCGGAGCCCAGCGACGAAGACTTCATCAGGGGCCTCGTCGCCGCTGGTCACGCCAAGGAATCCGACACCACGACATTCGAGGGAGTCCTCGTCTGGCGCGAAGGTGCGGCCATCAGCGATCCGGAGCATCCCGAACGTCCCCGCGTTCTGTTCCAACTGGTTCCGGAATCGAAGACGGTGAAGAACCGGCTCCATTTCGACATACGAGTGGGCGACAAGCGCGAGGATGTCGCAGCGCACCTCGAGACGGTGGGGGCGACGATCCTGCACCGGGGAGCGCAGGGGCCGAGCGTGTGGATCACGATGACCGATCCCGAAGGAAACGAGTTCTGCGTCAGCTAGCGGTACGAACTCGGAGTGTCGCCGGTCCATCGTTTGAAGGCCCGACGGAAGGCGCTGGGCTCGGAGAACCCCAATCGCGCCGAGAGTACTTCGACGGATTCTCCGCGCCGCAAACCAGCGATGGCTACGTCGCGGAGCACTTCCTCTCGCAGTTGATTCAGTGATGTTCCGTCACGCCGCAGCAGTCGACGCAGATGGGGAACGCTGATCGAGAGCATCTCCGCGATCTCCTCGGCCGTGGAGGTTCGCCCCTTCACCCCGAGTTCCAGGACCCGTCGCACCTGCGCCGACGCAGTGCTGTCGTAATCGCGTTCGGACATGAGCTGAATCGGAGATTCTCGGAGGTACTCCTCCAACGTCTCCTCGGTTTGGATGATCGGTGCACGCATGGCCGAGTTGTCGAATTCCAGTGCCGCGCGCTTCGCGCCGAAGGTGACCGGCGCTCCGAAGATGTAGTCGTAGTCCTGCGCCAACCGTGCATCCGGTGCCGAGTACGGAAATTCGACCGCCCGAAGTCGGACGCGCTTTCCGATCAACCATGCGGAAAATCGGTGCAGCAAGATCAGGACGAAATCGGTTGTGACACGTTCTGCGACATCAGGTTCGGCGACGCCTTCGCGAACTCGGACAGCGAAACTCACCCGAGTGCTTTCCTCGCCCTTTTCGATCGACAGTGGGGCCAGAGCCGGTAGCGCACGGATCACGTCGGACATTCGAGCGAAGGCCGATCCGAGATCAGGGCAATGGATCAACGTCAGGCAGATCAATCGGAAAGTGCCACGGGGGACCGGGGCGGATCCGAGGCCGAACAATTCGTCGTCGGTGATCTGCCACGTGGATTGGATGAACGTGGTGACCTGAGTCGGGGTCAGCCGGGCGCGCGGGTCGGACAGTGTCTCGAGGTCGATCCCGGCAGCGCGCAGTGCACCCGACAAATCGACGTCGTTGTCCGGCGAGAACGCGAGATAGCGGTGGACGAATGCGGTCGGGATGGTCCGCGCTGTCATGGGTGCGCTGCTCCTTGGAGCAGGTGGAGACGGCGTGCAGCTTCGGACAGAATGTGGTCCTGCTTGCAGAAGGCGAAGCGCACCAGGTGCTTCCAATCGTCGCGGTTGTCCGCGAACACGTCGACCGGAACGGCCGCGACGCCGATCCGCTCGGGCAGTGCGCGGCAGAAATCTCCCGCATCGGTTTCGCCCAACGGTCTGATGTCGGCAAGGAGGAAGTACGTGCCGCCACCGGAATGCACCGTGAAACCGGCCTCGGTCAGAGCTTTACCGAGCACGTCGCGTTTGCCTTGCAAGCTCTGTCGAAGTTCGACGACCCACGGCTGTTCGTTGGTGAGCGCGTAGGCAACGGCCGGTTGGAACGGTGCACCGGCAACAAATGACATGAACTGCTTGGCGGCACGGACTCCGTCGATGAGTTCGCGCGGGCCGATCGCCCAGCCGGTTTTCCAGCCGGTGACATTGAAAGTCTTTGCGGCACTGGACACCGTGACGGTGCGCTCACGCATGCCCGGGAGCGACGCCATCGGTGTGTGGGTGAGGCCGTCGAAGACCAAGTGCTCGTAGACCTCGTCGCTCAACACGATCAGGTCGCGTTCGCACGCGAGTTCGGCGATCGCTCGAAGTTCGTGATCGGTGAATACGGTGCCGGTGGGGTTGTGAGGACTGTTGACGATCAGCATCTTCGTCTTGGCGGTGATCGCGCCGCGCAATGCATCGAGATCGACCGCAAATCCGTCTCCCGCGGTTACCAACGGAACTGTGCGACGTACAGCGCCTGCCAACGCGACGGATGCAGCGTAGGAGTCGTAGTACGGCTCGATCAGCACTACTTCTTCGCCGGGCTCGACCAGTCCGAGAATCGCAGCACTGATCGCCTCGGTGGCGCCGACGGTGACCAGAACTTCGGAGTCGGGATCACTGTCGAGTCCGTAGCGGATGCGCCGATCCTCCGCGATGGCCTGACGCAAGACGGGCATGCCCGGACCGGGCGGGTATTGATTGACGCCCTCGGCGATGGCTCGGCGCGCTACCTCGAGCATGGCAGCAGGGCCGTCGGTATCCGGAAAGCCCTGACCGAGGTTGACCGCGTCGTGAAGTGTGGCCAACGCTGTCATCTCGGCGAAGATCGTGGATGCGAACGGCTGCAGACGCGAGACGGTGCGGTTGCGGGGCGTCGAAGGCATCTTTGCAGCTTAGTCGGCTGACACCGCATCCTCACATCCGCTCGGACGCGGTGCTTGTCACGTTTGAATCGCCGCCATCGTCCAACTCTGTAGAGAGCATCGAATCCGGTGCCCCAGAACATACGGAGGCTTGCCATGACTCGCATTCCCGCAGTGACACCGTCAGAAGCCAGTCCGTTGATCAAAGTGGCATACAAATTCGCCGCCAGGCAGTACGACGAAGTCCCCGAGCCCTTTGCCGTCCTGGCCAACCATCGGAAATTGTTCGTAGCGGCTGCCCGCCACGAAATGGCTGTGCAGAAGGCGTCGAAGGTGCTGCCGTCGAACATTCGTGAACTGGCCGTCTATCGCGTCGCCTGGACTGTCGGCTGCTCGTGGTGTGTCGACTTCGGGACGATGCTCTCGCGCTTGGACGGTTTGGACATCGACAAGTTGAAAGAGATCGCGAACTACCGGGATTCATCGAAGTACAGCGAAGACGAGCGGGCCGCGATCGCCTACGCCGACGCCATGACCGGTGACCCCCATGGGGAGAACGGGGTGACGGACGAACAGGTCGCGGATCTCGAGCGCAGGTTCGGGCGAGCGGGCGTCGTGGAACTGACCTATCAGATCGGGCTCGAAAACATGCGCGCCCGGATGTATTCGGCGTTGGGGATTACCGAGCAGGGGTTCAGCACCGACTCCTGCCGTGTGCCCTGGGCAGAAGAATGATGCGCTGATTCGTCTACGGCAACTATCGACAATGCTCCGCAGATACGTGATCATGATTGACTAGTTCACGCATCTGCGGAGCATTTCGGCTTGTTAGGTCCGCACTTGCGACCTACGATCACCTGGTGCCCAACATTCGAATCCGCGAAGCTGCCGGCCTGCTCGGTGTCAGTGACGACACCGTCCGGCGGTGGGTCGACGGTGGGCTTCTCACCGCGACGACGGACGACTCCGGCCGCAAGGTCATCGACGGTGCCGAGTTGGCGGGCTTCGCCCGGTCCAACGCCGGACCCGCACCGGCCGATCCGCTCACGGGTGCGAGTTCGGCCCGCAACCGGTTCGCCGGCCTCGTCACCAAGGTCGTCACCGACAAGGTGATGGCTCAGGTCGAAATGCAGTGTGGGCCCTTCACTGTCGTCTCGTTGATGAGTACCGACGCGGTTCGGGAGCTCGGACTCGAGGTCGGGAGTATCGGAGTCGCAATCGTGAAGGCCACCACGGTCATCGTGGAAACGCCGTAGTTTTTGAACATACTGGAGGAAATTCGTGAAGCGTGTAGTCGGACTTGTTGCAGCAGGTGCCTTTTCGCTTGCCCTGGTGACCGGTTGTAGTTCCTCCGACAATTCTTCGTCGGAGACGTCGTCGGCCGCTCCGACCACAACCACTTCGAGTGAGAGTGCCACGGGAAGTATCACCGTCTTCGCGGCGGCGTCACTCAAGAACAGCTTCACCGAACTCGGCAAGGAATTCGAGTCCGAGAACCCCGGTTCATCGGTCACTTTCAGCTTTGCCGGGTCCTCGGACCTCGTCGCTCAGATCACTCAGGGCGCACCGGCTGACGTGTTCGCCTCGGCTGACGCCGCCAACATGACCAAGGCCACCGACGCCGGCGTCGTCGCGGGGTCGCCCTCGGACCTCGCGAGCAACACCTTGACGATTGTTGTGCCGCCGGGCAATCCGAAGGGAATCGCGTCGTTCGCCGATCTGGCAAAGGAGGGGACGCAACTGGTGATCTGCGCTCCGCAGGTCCCTTGTGGCGCGGCTACGAAGAAGGTCGAGACGGCCACAGGCGAGACCCTCTCGCCCGTCAGCGAAGAATCGTCGGTGACCGACGTTCTCAACAAGGTGACGTCCGGGCAGGCCGATGCCGGCATCGTTTACGTCACCGACGCGAAGTCCGCTGGTGACAAGGTTCAGACCGTCGCGTTCCCGGAAGCCACCACGGTGGTCAACCTGTACCAGATTGCGGTGCTGAAGGATTCGAAGAATTCGGGAACGGCAACCAAATTCGTCGATCTCGTGAAGGGGCCCAAGGGCCTGGCAGTTCTGAGTGACGCGGGATTCGCTGCCCCGTGACACACCTAAGACCGGCGGTCCGGGCTCCGCTCGGGTTGCCGGTATGGATTTACCTTCCGGCGCTGATCGGCGGAGCGTTTGTCATCGCGCCCTTGGCGGCGATGCTGGCCACCGTGCAGTGGTCGCAGTTCTGGGAACTCGTGACTTCCGAATCGTCGGTTGCCGCGTTGAAACTGAGTTTGAAGACAGCAGCGATGAGCACGCTGCTATGCATCCTGTTCGGCGTACCGATGGCCGCGGTGTTGGCGCGCAGTCATTTTCGGGGACTGTCCGTTCTTCGATCGTTGATCCTGCTCCCGCTGGTTCTGCCGCCCGTGGTGGGCGGTATCGCGTTGCTGTACACGTTCGGGCGCAAAGGGTTGATCGGTGAGCAGCTGGAAGTGCTCGGCATCCAGATAGCATTCTCGACAACCGCGGTGGTCCTGGCGCAGACGTTTGTCGCGCTACCGTTCCTCGTCGTCAGCCTCGAAGGTGCACTACGCACTGCGGGCACACGATACGAGGCCGTAGCCTCGACGCTCGGAGCCCGCCCGACCACCGTGCTTCGCCGGGTGACTTTGCCGCTGGTGCTTCCCGGTCTGGTGTCAGGGGCAGTGCTGGCTTTCGCTCGCGCACTGGGGGAGTTCGGTGCAACGCTGACGTTCGCGGGAAGTCTGCAAGGGGTCACGCGTACCCTGCCGTTGGAAATCTATCTCCAGCGTGAGACCGATCCGGATGCAGCGGTAGCGCTTTCGCTGGTGTTGGTCGTAGTCGCGGTGGTCATCGTGGTTGCGGTGCGTGGACGCGGATCGGCGGGTTCGTTGTGAGTGGCCTCCACGTCGACATCGAGATTCCGGAGCGCGACGTCGTTGCGACGTTCGACGTCGCGGCCGGTGAGGTGACCGCTGTCCTCGGACCGAACGGCGCAGGCAAGTCGACGGTACTGGCGGCGGTTGCCGGACTACATCACCCGCGGCGTGGGTTGATCGAACTGAATTCTCGCGTTCTCACCGATACAGGTAGGGGAGTCGCGTTGGCGCCGCATCGGCGCGGCACTGTTCTACTCGCGCAAGAGGCACTTCTCTTTCCCCACCTCAGTGCGGCCGCGAACGTGGCGTTCGCGCCGCGCAGTGCAGGGCGGTCGCGTCGCGATTCCGCCGATTCCGCGCGCCACTGGCTCGACGCAGTCGACGCCGCCGAATTGGCTGACCGCAAGCCGTCACAGCTCTCCGGCGGTCAAGCGCAACGAGTCGCAGTGGCGAGGGCATTGGCTGCTGAACCCGAACTACTCCTGCTCGACGAACCGATGTCTGCGCTCGACGTCGCCTCCGCCCCGGCATTGCGGTCGTTGCTGCGTAGAGTGCTCCGAACAGGAGATCGCACGGCCGTGCTCGTCACGCACGACGCTCTGGATGCGCTGGCCCTTGCCGACACCGTTGTCGTGCTGGACGGCGGCCGGGTCGTCGAACGTGGTGACGTACGAACAGTTCTGACTCGCCCGCGTAGTGCATTTGCAGCACGCATCGCAGGGATCAACTTGCGCAGCGGCACGATGGCCGGAGACGGAATGCTCAGAAGTCCGGTCGGGGTGGATATCGCGGGCCAGACGGAGACCGACCTACCGGCCGGCAGTGCCGCCGTGGCAGTCTTCGAGCCGCGAGCAGTGTCGGTCTACCTGGATCCGCCTCACGGGAGCCCACGAAACGCGTTTGCGGTCACGATCGCGGAGATCGAAAATCGAGGCGATGTCGTCCGAGTCCGAGCCGAGGACGAAGCCGGCCAGCCGGGCTTGTCTGCCGACATCACGGCGAGCGCAGCGGCCGAGCTCGATCTGGTTCCGGGATCGGCCGCTACGTTTGTGGTCAAGGCCACCGAGACGCTGATCTATGCGCAGGGCGCAGGCTCGTAGACGTCCTCTACGACCGAATCCGCATAGAGGGCTGCAATTTCGGACGCGTACTTCTCGGCTATCGGCTTGCGCCTGAGCTTCATCGTCGGTGTCAGCTCGTCGCCGCCTGGCTCCCAGAACGTGGTGAGTACGTGAAACCGCTTGATCTGCTCGGCCCTCGACAGACGCGAGTTTCCCTCGGCGACAGCAGTTGCAACGATGTCGACGATCCGAGCGTCCTTGGCGAGTACCGCGGCCTCGGCCGCAAGTCCCAGTGAGCGTGCCGCTCCGACCGCGGCGTCGGCGCTGAGAGTGATCAACGCTGTGTTGAACTTTCGGCCGTCTCCGATCGCCACGACCTCACCGATCAACGACGACGACGTCTTCACTGCGGTCTCGATGGCAGCGGGGGACATGTTCTTTCCCGACGCATTGATGATCAGCTCCTTCTTGCGATCGATCACCGTGAGGTATCCGTCTGCGTCGGCCGTGACGATGTCTCCGGTCGAAAGCCAACCGTCTGCACTGATCGCTTCGGCCGTTTTTGCCGGTTCGCCGCGGTACCCCTTCATGACCAACGGTCCTCGAACCAGTAGCTCACCGTCCGCCTCGATGCGCATTTCCATGCCTGGAAGCAACTTTCCGACCGTTCCCAGCTTGGTCGGCTCGGCCGGTGCGGTGCTCGCAATGCATGTCAGCTCGGACATTCCCCAGATCTCCGAGATCGGAACTCCCAGGGCTGCAAAGAATGCCAAGGTGTCCGGCGGAATCGGTGCGGCGCCAGAGATGGCCCACTTCAGTTCGGCAAAACCGAGTTTCGCACGCAGAGCGGAGAGGACCATTGCATCGGCTCGGGCGTAGTCCGCTTCCAGTTCGGCGGGGACTGTTTCACCGGCTCGCAAGTGTGCGAGCCGAGTGCGACCGACGTCGAGTGCCCACTGCAATGCCGCTCGCCGCGCGTCGTCCGGTTCGTTGGCGACGGCCGATTCGACTGCAACCTTCAGCTTTTCCCACACACGGGGGACGCTGCCCCAGATCGTGGGGCGACAGTCCGGAAGCGCACCCGCTACCTGGCTCGGATCCGGCACGACAGTGATCTGGGTGCCGAACACCATTTGCATGTACAGGCAGGTGAGCCGATCGGCGATGTGCGCCGACGGCATGTACGAGGTGATGCGGTCACCGAACTCGACGGGGAGTACAGCACTGACGGCGGTGGTTTCGAACAACAGACAGGCATGAGTCGTCTCGACGCCCTTGGGGTTGCCGGTCGTGCCGGAGGTGTAGATCAACGTGGCTACGTCGTTCGGTTTCACCGCACGCCAGGTGCTCTCGAAATCGAAATCGGCGGCAGCAGAGGACTTGATCTGCTCCAGCGTCAGGGTGCCGGACTGCTGGGCAGACGGTTGCGCGTCGACGACCACGATCGTGTCGAGTGTGGCACCGGATCGGCGAACGGTATCCATGTACTGGGCCTCGCAGACGAGCACTCGCGCACCGGAATTGGCGAGGATGTACTGGATGGCTTCGGGTGCCGACGTGTTGTAGATGGAGAAGGACGTCGCGCCGAGGTGTTGGGCGCCGACGTCGATCGGGTAGAACTCGATGCGGTTACTCATCATCAATGCAACCGTATCGCCATGTCCCACGCCGATTCCGGCCAATCCCGCGGCAACATCGCGAACCTGTTCGCCGTACGCGCGCCACGTCAGTGTTCGCGCATCGCCGATGTCTCGCAAAGCCACCGCGTCGGGCGCCACCGCCGACACTCGCTGGAAGGCTGCACACAACGTAGTCATGATGTTCTCCTGGATGCCTTTGTCAGGGCTGACGCACTCGTCGGGGCCGCAGCGGTGGTTCTGTCTTCGAGTTCGCGGATCAGGTCGTGTGCCTGTTTGTCTTTTGCCAGGTAACCGTCGGCAAGGACATTGATGAATCCGCGTCCCCACGCCCAGGGTTCCCAGGCAGCGGGGGCAAGGGTCCGGGCGGCGCGGCGCGCGATCGCATCGGCGATCACGGTGGCGGCACGGTCCGGGGAGATTCGATGACGGAGGGGACCAGGTAGTCGAGCGTCGAGTTTGCGCCCGATCTCGTCGTCGTCGAGTGTTGCGCGTGCAAGTTGTGTATCCACCATCCCGAAGTACGCGATGCCGGCAGTAGCGCCGTAGCCGGCAACCTCGAGACGCAGCGCCCGGCCGAGCGCTTCGACCCCAGCCTTGCTGATCATGTACGAAGCGCCGCCCAAACCGGGGGCGAACGACGCCGCCGATGACACGACGACGATGTGCCCACTGTTGCGGATCACCTCGTCGATGGTCGGATGCACGGTGTTGAAGACGCCGGTGAGATTGACGTCGAGCACACGATCGAAGGCGTCGGGATCGATCTGGCGCAATGTTGCCGGGGGAGGGGTGATTCCGGCGTTGGCCACCACGACGTCGATTCTGCCCAGCTGCTCGATGATCGTTTGCACGGCTGCGGTCATGCCGTCCCGATCTCGGACATCGGCCGTCACCGTCACGACTCGCTGTGACTCGAATGAGCGCTCGGCCGTTGCCAATGAACTCTCGTTGACGTCGACCAGTGCCACGGTGGCCCCACGCCGGTGGAGAGTGCGCGCCAGCGCTGCACCGATACCGTCGCCTCCACCGGTGATCAGTACGACCTTCCCGGCGACGTCGTAGTCGAGTCGGCGTCCGGGCAGTGGAATGCCCAGATCGCGGACTGTTCCCGCAATTGCGGACAAGCGTCCCGTCATTGCTTCAGTGCCTTCCGTGTAGTGCGCGGATGAGAACCTTGACCAGCCAGTCGATTCGGGCGGTCCTTCGAAACGTCGTCAGTGGTAAGGGCGAACGGAATCGTTGCCGAGTCGTCGAACGAGCGTAGGTGAACTCCTTCAGACCATCTGGGCCGTGAACGCGTCCGAAACCAGATGCTCCGACCCCACCCAGTGGCAGGTTGGGAACCGCGGCATACATCACGTAAGAGTTCACCGACGCTCCTCCGGATCGGAGCCGATCGGCAACAGCCGCTCCGTCCTTGCCGAACACGCTTGCTCCCAATGCGTATGGCGACGCATTGACCAACTCCACCGCCTCGTCCATCGAGGCGACCTTGGTGATCGTCATCGTCGGGCCGAAAGTTTCCTCCGTGACGGCGAGGCTGTCTTCGGGGACGTCGACCATGATGGTCGGTTGCACGTACTGGCCGGAGATCGAGCCGAGCCCTCCGAGAACGACACGTCCACCCCGCGACATCGCGTCGTCGATGTGGCGCCGGATTACAGCCACTTGCGAGGGCATGGTGATCGGACCGATCTTGTCTTCGGCACCCGGACCCGCATGAACTCGGGCAGCCAAAGTGATTGTCTTGTCGATAAACTCGCCGTAGACATGTTCGTGCACGTATACACGCTCGACGCCCAGACAGGTTTGACCGGAGTTGGACAATGCTCCCCACACCGCAGCATCCGCGGCGGCACCGACATTTCCGTCGGCATCAAGGATGAGCGCGTCCTTACCACCACATTCCATCAACACCGGTGTGAGGGTCTCGGCGCACGCTGCCATGACTTTCTTGCCCGTCGCGGTCGATCCGGTGAACCCGATCTTGTCGACACCGGCCAGGCACAGTGCCGCGCCGACCGAACCATCGCCCGTGACGACCTGCAGCACAGGATGTTCAGGGACGACCTCGGCGAAGGCGCGGCCCAACCATTGCCCGACTGCCGGTGCGAACTCACTCGGCTTGTAGACCACGGCGTTGCCTGCAGCCAGCGAGAACGAGAGCGAACCGAGTGGGGTGAAGACCGGATAGTTCCACGGACCGATCACACCGATCACCCCGAGAGGTCGATACTCCACCGAGGCGGCCTGATTGACCGTCAACAAACTGGAGCGGACGCTGCGCCTGCCCAATACCTTTCGGGCATTCTTCGACGCCCACGCGAGATGTTCTAGTGCCATGGCGATTTCGAGCATCGCGTCAGGGTGCGGCTTGCCCATGTCCCGGTGCACGACGTCGGCGAGTTCGGATGCGCGACGAGCGATGATTCCTCGCCACCGATCCAGTCGACGAGCACGTTGCTCGAATGTCAGTTCTGCCCACCACTCGGAAGCAGTACGGGCGTCGCGCACTGCCTGTGTCACCGTGTCGTCGGACGCCTGTGTGGTCGTGTCGATCTCGGTCGCCGTCATCGTGGAGTTCCTTGAAGTGTGTGGTGGACGGCGCCGTCGGCCCAGCCGCGGGTGACGCGTTGGAGGATCGGTCGGGACAGAGTCAGAATGGGGGCGAACCACGGCTGCGCTTGCACAGCGAACGTCCAGGTGAGGCGGCTGCCAGTCGAAGTCGGTTCCAACACCAGATCTTCAGCGAAGCGTTTGAACCCCGGAAGTGACGCCGACTCCACGTAGAACGACATCCGGCGCCCCTCGTCCCAGCGGAAGAATCGCTCGTTCAGTGCAGCAAAAGCGCCGGCTCGCACGGTTCGCGTAGTCCCGACGCCGAATGGTCTGTCCGAGGTCCAGTCGGCTCCGGTGATCCCGTGCGCCCACGACGTGAGCGCTCCGTCCGAGGTCAACGTCTGCCACAAGCTTTCACATGTCGCTTCGGATTCGATCCGGTGAGTGATCACCAGCGGAGCGGAGCGGATGAAGGCTGCGTCGGCCGCAGAAAGAGAGAATTTTCCCTTCACAGGTCCACCACCAAAGACCCACCGGTGGAACGTGATCGACAGGTCAACATCGAACCAGTACGTTCGGATTCGGTGAGGAGGGTGTCTCGATGCTCGACGGTCCCGGAGAGCACCCGGACCTTGCATGTACCGCAGAAGCCCTGTTGGCATGAATACGCTACTCCGGGAAGTACGCGTCGTATTGCAGCCAAGGCGCTTTCGGACTCGCCCACATCGACGGTGAGACCGGTGCGCGCCAGATGCACCGTGAACTCCTTGCCGTCGACTACCGGGAGTGGGGAGAACCTCTCGCTGTGCACCGATCCGGTCGGGTTGGCGGCGAAAGTTGCCGCACGCACCGTGTTCATCAGCGGAACCGGTCCGCACGTGTACACCGCGGCACCGGGATCCGCAGCAGCGACGAGTGTTCCGATATCCGTCGGACCCAGCTCGTCGTCGGGTCGGATGGTTACCCGGCCGCTGGAATACTCCTCGATCTCGTTCAGGAATGGCATAGCTGCCCGAGTTCGTCCGAGATAGTCCAATCGCCACGGGACTCCGCGGCGGTGACAGCGTTGCACCATGGGAAGTATCGGAGTGATCCCGATTCCGCCCGCAACAAAGAGGTACGACGGAGCAGTGACAAAAGGAAATGCATTCCGCGGCCCTCGTACGTCGACAACCATTCCGGGTTTCAGCGACTCGTGTATCTCGCGGGAGCCGCCCCCGCCTTCGTCGATCCGCCGGACGGCGATCCGATACGAGGTCAAGTCGTCGGGGTCTCCGCACAACGAATACTGTCGTTGCCTTCCCGAGGGGAGAATGACGTCTAGGTGAGCGCCGGGAATCCACGACGGCAGGGTGATTCCTTCCCTCGGGGTCAAGGTGACACTCAGGACGTCTGCGCACTCGAACCGGACGGACTTCACGTCCAGCGTCATGTCGAATCCGCTGTAGCGGACCGGGTTGGGACGCGAAAGTATCTGCGCTGCAGGACTTGACGCAAAGATTCGACGGTATGCGCTCGTCGCCTGTGCGGCAATCCTCAACGACCGGGTCGGTGTGAAGTCTTGTGCGTCGTGAGGACGGTCGGCAGTCGTCTTGTTCATCCTTCACTCTTTTCGGAAGAACGATTGGCGGCAGGTGAGCGAGCGAGGTAGCGCATGGCTACGTCCATGTCCCCGATCTGGGACGGATGGAAGCTCGGCCGCAGATACGGAGGAATCTCGGTGATCAGGAATTTCATGTTCGGGACCAGGCCGCGGCGAGTGGCGCTGATCAGTTGCAGAGGCCACAGGCGGCCCTTCGCCTTCGACGGGTCCTGCCGGAAGAGGTAGTTCATCGAGGCGATGAACAACACGAACAACGTGAAGCTGGCGAGCAGCGCCGTGCGAACGCGGCGGGCGTAGCTACCGTCCACGTACATGTAGGCGTCGAAGGCCACGTTGCGGTGCTCGACTTCCTCGGCGCCGTGCCACTTGACCATGTCGAGCATCGTCGGGTGCATGCCGGCATCTTCGAGGGCGGGATCGGTGAGCAGCCATTCCCCGACCACCGCCGTGTAGTGCTCCATCGCGGCAAACAAGCCGAGACGTTCACAGAGCCAGGCGTGCTTGGCTTTTCCGGTCAATCCTTTGTCGCCCAATATCTTGTCCACGAGCCAGTCCATCCGGCGTGACATCGGTTTCATGTCCATGCCGAGGTCCGCAAGATGCTCGCGTGCACCTTTGTGCGACGACGCGTGTGTTGCTTCCTGGCCGACGAATCCCACCACCTCTTCGTGCAGGCGGGGGTCCTCGATGAGCGGGAGCGCTTCGGCGAGCGTTGCGGACATGGCCCGCTCTCCCTCGGGCAACACGAGATGCATGAAGTTGATGACGTGGGTGACCATCGGTTCGTTCGGCACGTAATGCAGTGGTACGCCGTCCCAGTCGAATTCGACGTCACGGGCGGCGATCGCATGTGCTTCGTCGGTGTAGCGGCGCGCGCCGGACGGTGCGACGACGGGTGTGCCTCGGAAGGCGTTGATGCCGAGCATTATCGGCTCCTCACGGTTTCTCGGGCAGTGGTGAGTGATTCGGACGAGACGGGTTGTACTTGCGCGTAGTGAGCGAGGTCGGCTCGTTTGGTCCTGGTGCGGAAGGATCGGTTGAATCCGGGATAGAAGGTGTAATTGCGGCCGCCGTCGACGAGGTAGTAACTACTGCACCCGCCGGCGTTCCACACGCTGGTGGCGAGTCGGCGGTCGGTCGCGCGCACGAACTCTCTCTGCACGTCTGCCCGGACGTCGATACTGCCGATGCCGCCCTCGTCCATTTGAAGAATGCAGCTCACGATGTACTCGACCTGCGCTTCGATCGTGACGACCTGCGAGGTGTAGACCACGGAATTGGGGCCGAGGATCATGAAGAAGTTCGGAAACCCGCTGATGGTGGTGCCGAGGAAGGCCTCGGCACTGCCGTTCCACGTCTGCGCGAGGCTGCGGCCGTCCTTGCCCCGGATGATGTCGAACGACGGGTTGTCTCCCATACGAAAGCCGGTTCCCATGACTATGGTGTCGACTTCCCGGAAGGCGCCGTCCGCGGTGAGGACTCCGCGCTCCTGCACCTCGACGATTCCGTCCGTCACCACCTCCACATTGGGTGACGCCAGCGCGGGATAGTAGGTGTTCGAGAACGTCGGACGCTTGCATCCGAATGCGTAGTGGGGGAGCAGCTTTGCGCGAAGCTCCGGGTCCCGCACCTGCCGGCGAAGGTGTGCTCGGCCGAGTGCGGCCAGCCCTTTGAGCAGTGACGGCTTGTACACGAATCCGGGTACCAGGGCTTCTTGGAGCAGGTCAAGTCCCTTGCGTGCCAGTCGTTGGGTGAGCGGCACCCGCTCGAAGAGAGCGCTCGGCCAGCCGGTCATCGGCTGATCCGGGTGCGGCAGGATCCACGTCGGTGTCCGCTGGAACACGGTCAACGTGTCCGCGAGCGGTTGCAGTCTGGGGATGATCTGCACCGCAGAGGCGCCGGTGCCGACCACGGCTATCCGCTCACCGCGAAGGTCGTGGTCGTGGTTCCAGTCCGCGGTGTGGAACATCTGACCACGAAACGATTCGAGCCCGGGAAGGTCGGGTGTGGCGGGGGCACTGAACGGGCCGGTGGCCGCGACCAGGAACTGTGCCTCCCACATGGTTTCCGCAGTGTGTACCCGCCAGATCTGGGCTTGCTCGTCCCACGAAGCTTCTGTCACGTCCTGGTTGCAGTGGAAATGACCGGCCAGTCCGAAGCGATGGACGCAATCCCGGAGATAGTCGTAGATCTCGGGCTGTAGCGGATACAGCCGCGTCCAGTTCGGATTTGGCGCAAACGAGAACGAGTACAGAATCGACGGGATGTCGCACTGTGCACCGGGGTAGGTATTGACCTGCCAGGTTCCCCCGGGCTCCGCGGCACGTTCCAGAACGACGAAGTCGTCGATCCCGGACTGCTTCAAGCGGACAGCCGTTCCGATGCCGCCGAAACCGGCTCCGATGACGACGACTCGTGTTCGGCGAGCTCGAGTTTCCTCGTCACCGGCCGATGGCCCCGAGGTTGGGTCGATGTCGACCATGTGTGACGCCTCCTGATTGGTGCGTGAACAACTGAACGAAGAGTAAGTCTGACATCAAGTGATGTCAACAGCGGTTGATGTCAGAATTCAACTGATTGACATCGGGCGATGTCAGTTCGCTTGCGGAGGTCGCCGCGATAACCTGAGGTCGAGAGCGCTGCCGGTCAGTGAGAACATGGGGACATGACGGATACCGAGGCTCGGCGCACCGGCCCGCGCAGGTGGCGTGGGCAGGAACCGGAAGATCGCCGCGCCGCGCGCCGGACACAGCTGATCGAAGCCGGGTTGCAGATCATGGGTACCGAGGGAGCGGCCGCCGCGACCATGCGTGCGACCTGCCGCGAGGCCGCGCTGACCGAACGGTACTTCTACGAGAGCTTCGCCAACCGTGACGAACTGCTGGTCGCCGTGCTCGACGAGGTCGTTCTCGGTGCGCGTGACACTATTCTGGACGCTCTCGAGGCGGCGCCTTCCGAACCGTCGGCCCTGATCCGCCACGTGGTGAAGGCCTTCACCAACTACGTATTCAAAGATCCTCGACGTGGACGCATCATGTTCGTCGAATCCCAGGCGGAACCTGCGCTGTGGGATCGAGGGCGAGAATTGATGGCGGAGTTCACGAATCCGATTTCCGCGTCGCTCGAGCTGATGTACGGCGGCGAGGCAACCGACTCCGCGAACTCCGAACTCAATTCGGTGGGGCTGTTCGGTGCCCTCGCGTTCATCTATCAGGCGCACACCCCGTCCTCCAAGATCTCTCGAAAGCGTTTGGTGGAGCACATTTCGCTCATGGTCGAGGCGCAGGCGACGGTCAACAGCACGCCCGCGAGAAAAGAATGACGTCCGCGTCGGCCACAGGCGGAAGGCGTCTCGGTCCCGAAGACCGGCGTGAGCAGATCATTGTCAGCGCGGCAAAGGTTTTCGAGGAGAAGTCTTTTGCCGACGTCTCGATGACCGAGTTGGCCAAGGCGGCTGGGGTCGGACGTCCGCTGCTCAATCATTACTTCGGCTCCAAGCGGGAGTTGTATCTCGACGTCGTGCGGCGGTTCGTCTTCATTCCCGAAGTGGCGGTGGACCGCATTCCGCGATCGGCGAGCCAGGAGAAGCGGATCGGCGCCGTGATCGATCGGTGGCTCGACGTCGCCTGGCGTCATCGCGACATGTGGATCTCGACAGTCATGTCCGACGACCTCCGCCGTGATCCCGAGATGGATCGGATCCTGCAGGATGCTGACGACGTTGCTGCGCGACGCATGATGGATGCGCTCGAGATTCGACCGAGTGAAGGCAGCGAGGCTGCTGTTCATTCGATGATCGTGGCGTACGGAGGCTTGGCGAAGGCTGCCAGTAAGCAGTGGTTGGTGACGGGAGCGCTCGACCGCGAACAGGTGCACCTTCTGCTGGTACGCAGTTTGTTCGCCATCGTGCGTGACGTTCTGCCGGCGTGCGAGGCGGATTCCTGATTGCTCAGAGTGATCTCGCCACGAGGTCCTTCATGACTTCGTTCGATCCGGCGTAGATTCGCTGAATACGAGCGTCGGCATACATCTGAGCGATGGGATATTCGAGTATGTAGCCGTACCCGCCGTGTAGTTGCACGCAGCGGTCGATCACGGCGCACTGCTGATCGGTGAGCCAGTACTTGGCCATCGCGGCGGTAGTCGCATCGAGCTGCCCGGCAAGGTATTTGACGATGCAGTCGTCGATGAACGTTCGTGAGATACGAGCGATGGACGCGCACTCGGCAAGTTCGAAGCGCGTGTTCTGCAGATCGAAGAGCTTTTGCCCGAACATGTTTCGGGATTTGGTGTACTCGACGGTGAGGGCGACTGCACGCTCCATTGCCGCAGTGGCTGCAACTCCGCAGATCAATCGTTCGGGCAGTAGCTGCTGCATCAGCTGGGCAAACCCTGTGCCTTCGCGGTCCCCGAGCAGGTTTGTTGCAGGCACCCGCAAGCGGTCGAAGAACAGCTCGGTGGTGTCCTGGCCCTTCTGTCCGACCTTCTCGAGTATTCGCCCGCGCTCGAAACCCGGTGTGTTGTCATCGACCTCGGCCACGATGAGCGACACTCCACGCGCTCCGAGGCTGGGATCGGTCTTGGCGGCAATGATCACCAGATCACAATTGCGACCGTTGGAGATGAAGGTCTTTGCGCCGCTGATCAGATAGTCGTCACCGTCGCGGACGGCTCGGGTGGTGATGTTCTGCAAGTCGGATCCGGTGCCGGGCTCGGTCATGGCGATTGCGCCCACCCACTCGCCACTCACCAGCTTCGGTAGCCAGCGCAGTTTGTGCTCGTGATCGGCGTAGGCATTGAGGTAGTGCGGCACGATTCCCGAGTGCACGCCGAGTTGGAGTGAATGATCACCCGCCATGACCTGCTCGTGGAACAGCACGGCGTCGTGCGCGAAAGTTCCTCCTCCGCCGCCGTACTCGGTGGGGATCGACATGCCGGCGAGCCCGAGCGCCCCGAGTTCTCGATATGCGGATTTGTCGGGAAAACCTTGGGACGCGAAGCGTTTCTGATGCGGTGTGACGTGTTTGGCGAAGAAGTTCCTTGCCAGGTCGGCCACGGCCTCCAATTCGTCGTCCATCCACGGGGACCGTCGTTCTGCGGTCCGGGTTGCGGTAGATCCTTGCGTCATCGTGATTCTCCCGATCGATGAAGTGCGACCCGCGAGCGGATCCGACTCCACCTATCATCCACACTGTTGACATAGTGTCAATAAAGGGGTGGTCGAATCGACCTCCGGACCCGCCTCGAATTCCACGTCGGCCGCCCGCAAGAATGGGAGGACACAGACACGAACAGGCCGGCGCGAAGGATGGGCAGTGGACCCCGAAGAAACATCAGCGGGTCACGAGTCCAACCTCCCGGCTCCGCGGCCGGCGCGCAGCGTCCTGTTCGGATTGCCGCCGGTGGGAAACAGGTACCCCGGAGCGGTTCGCGTCGCCCTAGCCCTGGCGATTCCGGCGGCCATCGCCACACTGCTCGGATTCGGGTCTGCTTCGCTCCTGGTCGGCCTCGGTGCATTTGCATCGATCTACGGTGAGGGTCGTCCGTACCGGAGCAGGTGGAAGGCAGTCGGTATCGCTGCGACGGCGCTGACGATCCTGTCCTTCGTCGGGGCATCGGTTGGTGAGCCCGTCCACCGAGCCATCGCTGAGGGAGCGCCGACGGTGCTGCTGGTCTTTGTCGTGCTGATCATGGCCGTCGTGGTGTCGACCTGCGCCTTCACCGTCGACGCGCTTCGATTGGGTCCACCGGGCGCGTTCTTTCTGTTGCTCACCACCGAGATCAGTTCCGTGATCGCCACTCCCGGTCAGCCGCCGGTCGAGGTCGCGATGTGGACGGCAATCGGTGGGATCAGCGCGGTGGTCGTCTCGATGACGGGAATCCTGTGGGCACCGAGAGCTGTCGAACGCAGCGCTGTACAGGCAGCCGTCTCGGCCGTTGCGGAGTACACGGACGCTCAGGCGAGGTACGCCCCACCCGAACTCACGCGAGACAAACGCCACGCTGCAGCACTTCGGCTGCACGACGCGTGGCAGTGCCTTTACCGCGGCGCAATCGTCGGGAAAGACCACCCGTTGACCCGTGAACTCGAACGAGCGCAGATCTCGATGGCCAGAGCGATCTCCGACGACCACGATCCGGAGCTCATGGCGGACCCCGCGTTCGACGTCGACGAGGTCGGGGCCCACCCGCCTCTGCCCGACCCGACGATCCGATATCGGTTCCTCCGCGCCTGCAATCCGTCCAGCCGAGCGTCGGTGACGGCACTTCGGCTGTCCATTGCCTGTATGGCGGCGGGAACCCTCACCGTCCTGCTCGGCATCGATCGCCCGGACTGGGCGGTGATCGCCGCGGCGATGGTCCTTCATCAAGGACCGGATCGAATACTGGGCACCTATCGCGGAATCCACCGCATCGGTGGGACCGTCCTCGGGTTGATTCTGTTGGGTGCCATCTACTCCTGGAGTCCGACCGGTCTGTGGTTGGTGGCGGTACTTGCAGTCCTGATGGCGGGGATCGAGCTGTTCCTGGTGCGGAATTACGGGATAGCCGTCATCTTCATCACCGCCCTCGCGATTCTCCTCGGCGCGGCCGGTGGTGCGCACGGGACCGTCCGACATCTGATCCTCAGCCGCATGCTCGAGACGGCAATCGGCGTCGTCGTGGCGTTGGTGGTCCTGTGGACGGTGGGGCGCGGTGCGCATCGACGCACTCTGATCTGGGTCGACGAACGGGCGAGTAGCGTCCTGTTCAAGCTGCTGACCGAACTTCGCGCGAGGCACTATGCACCACAGGCGAATTGGTCGGAGCTTTCGGAGCTTCGACGGGACCTGGACTTCGAACTGCGAGGTAGCGCGATGGCCGGGATCGACGCCGCCCACAACGAACCCGAGTGGGCGTCGCAGCAGTGGAGGACGCACACCGAATTGCACCATCTGGGATCGGATGTACTGCACCGACTGTGGTTCGGCACGCAGGTGTCCAGATCACACCTCGAGGAATGGGAGTCTCGCTACTTGCGTTCGGGTTCGGTGTGATCGAGCATCGGCACAGCGCTGAACTTGGCTGGATTCGCAATGTCGTAGGCTGCGCACACAACTCCGTCGCGGACAGTGAAGCCGGCAACGCGAGCGGCGAACTGCGGGTACTGGTCGTCCCCCGGTGAGCCGGCGAATACACCGCCGAGCTGTCCGTTGACGAGAACCGGTGACATCGAGAACACCGCTGCCGGTCCGTACTTGCGGGCCAATCCCAGATAGAACCGCGCGACACGATCGCTGCCGCGCACAATGTTGACAGCCGTGCGGGTAGTTCCGCCTGCGTCACCGATCAGGACGGCATCGGGATCGAGCGCACCTATCACGGCGTTCAGATCTCCACTCGCGATAGCCGTCACCAATCGCTCGACGGCAGCAGCATGCTCCTCGCTACTGACCGGGACCGGCGCCGACGCTGCGGCTTTACGGGCCCGCGAGGCCAACTGACGGGCAGTGGCTACTTCGATGTCGAGGATGCGCGCAACCTCGGCGAAGGGCACGTCGAAGCCGTCATGCAGGACGAAGGCAACGCGTTGAGCGGGAGTAAGGGTGTCCAGGACGACGAGGGCAGCAAAACGATTCTGTTCCTGCGTCACGACGTACTCCAGCGGATCGGGTGTCGCTGAGGGTGTGCCCGCGGTGGCGTCGACGGGCGTGACGATCGGCTCCGGAAGCCACTGTCCGACATAGCTTTCTCGTCTGACCGCGGCCGATTTGAGATGATCGAGGCAGATTCGGCCGACAACTGTGGTGAGCCATCCGCGCAGTTCGCGGATCTGCAATTCGTCGCCTCGCGTGTTTTCGGCAACTTGAAGCCGTATCCACGCTTCCTGCACCGCATCCTGAGCGTCGCTGAAACTTCCGGTGAGACGGTAGGCCACCGACGTCAGGTGGCCACGGTGTTGCTCGAAGTCCTGCGCAGTCGTCGGCGAAAGCATGCCCTCATGATACGGACCTCACACATTAAATCCGGCATGAATGTAACCGTTGACCCAGGTAGTGGGTGCCGACGTATGGTTTCGGCACTGCTCACGGCTCGATCCTGTCTGCACATTCATTGGAGTCTCACGTGTTTCGGTCTTTCCCGCTCATGTCGCTCAACTGTTGTCGTTGAACTGACATTCCCCACACCTGCCTGTGCCGAGCGCCGCACACGGCGCTCCGGACAGGTGTAGCCGAGAACTGAACCAATCATCTTCTACAGGAAGCAACTTCATGATTCGCCCTCGTTTCGCGCGCTCGGTAGCCGCGGTCGTCGCTCTTGTCACTCTGTCCAGTTTTGCCGTTGCCTGCTCGGGCTCCTCCGACGAAGTGGTCAAGACCGCCGACGGCAAGACCGTCCTGCGGTACGAGGGCAGCACCGGACAGGTCATCTACCCCGAACTGGCCGCTGACCTCGGCTACTTCAACGACGTGGAGCTCAACTGGATCGGCGATACGACCAGCGGCCCTCAGAGCATTCAGAACGCAGCGACCGGTCAAACCGAGTTCGGCGGAGCGTTCAACGGGGCGGTGGTGAAGTTGGCTTCCGCGGGTTCACCGATCACCTCGGTCATCGGGTACTACGGCTCCGACAAGGAGAGCTTCAACGGGTACTACGTACTCGACGACAGTCCGATCAAATCGGCGAAGGACCTGATCGGCAAGAAGGTCGGGATGAACACCCTCGGTGCGCACCACGAGTTCGTCGTCCGTGAATGGCTTGCGCGGCAGGGACTTACGCCGGACGAGATCAAGCAGGTGGAATTGATCGTCGTTCCGCCGGTCAACACGGAACAAGCGTTGCGGCAGGGACAGATCGACGTCGCCACCCTCGGCTCGGTCTTCCGTGACTCCGCGCTAGAACGTGGTGGCCTTCGTGAGCTGTTCACGGACGAATCGTTGTTCGGCTCGTTCACCTACGGCACGTTGGTGTTCCGTGACGACTACATCGCGCAGAACAAGGAGGCGGTCGCCGATTTCGTGCAGGGAACAGCGAGGGCCATCCGCTGGACGCAGACACACCCACGAGAAGAAGTGGTCGCGAAGCTGACGTCGATCATCAACAGCCGCGGACGCAACGAGGACACCAAGCTCATCAGCTACTGGAAGAGCCCGGGGGTCGCCGGTCCAGGCGGAACGATCACCGATGCCGAGATCAGCACGTGGATCGACTGGCTCACCCGTAACGGCGAACTCGAAGAAGGAAAGTTGAAGCCGTCGGACATCTACACGAACGAATTCAACCCGTACGCCAACGGAACGTATTCACCCGACAGCGGCGCTGACGGACAGGCACTGGAGGCAGCAAAATGAGCACAGAACCGAAACTACGGCTCGAGCACGTCACCAAACAGTTCGACATTCGTGGGACCGACGAAGTTTTCACCGCGGTCGAGGACATCAACATCGACGTGGCGCCGGGGGAGTTCCTGGTCCTCGTCGGGCCGAGTGGTTGCGGCAAGTCGACTCTGCTGGACCTCCTCGGAGGACTCAGTTCGCCCACTTCCGGTCGAATCCTTCTGGACGGCAAGCAGATCACGGGCCCAGGCTTGGATCGGGGAATCGTCTTCCAGCAATACGCGCTGCTTCCATGGCGAACTGCACGTCACAACATCGAGTTCGGACTCGAAGCGAAGGGCGTGAAGAAGAGCGAGCGACGCGAGCTCGCCGAGCATTACCTCGAACTGGTCGGTCTGCAAGGTTTCGCGGATCGCTATCCGCACGAGTTGTCCGGTGGAATGAAGCAGCGAGTCGCGATCGCCCGCAGCCTGGCATTCGACCCCGAAGTGTTGCTGATGGACGAACCATTTGCAGCGCTGGACGCACAGACGCGAGAGTCGCTGCAGGACGAGCTTCTGCGCATCTGGAAGGCCACCGGCAAGACGATCCTGTTCATCACCCACGGAATCGACGAGGCCATCTACCTCGGGCAACGTGTTGCAGTACTGACTTCGCGCCCGGGGCGCGTCAAGACGATCGTCGACATCGACATCGACCGGTCCGGCGACGACGTGCGATCAGGTGAGGAGTTCCGTGTGTTCCGGCACCGGATCTGGACGCTGCTGCACGGTGAAGTCGAGCGCGCTCGGGCCGGCGAACTCGATCCTGCCAAGGAGGTTGCACATGTCTAGCGCATTGGCGACGCCGGAGGTGGTCGCCACCCCGAAACCGTTGGCCGACAAAACACCTGACGTTGCGCAGCGGAGCCAGGCCGGCGGCAAGGCGGCGCGCTACATTGGTTCCACCGCCTGGCGGATTGCCAAGCCGTCGATTGCGATCGCGATCTTCCTCGGGATCTGGGAAGCGGCACCTCGGCTCGGGCTGGTGGACAAGGTCTTCCTCCCGCCCTTCACCGAAGTTGTGTCCGCATTCTTCACCCTCGCCGAGAACGGACAATTGCAAGAGCATGTTTCCGCCAGTCTGACGCGTGCGCTGACCGGCTTCTTCGTGGCCATCGCGATCGCGATTCCGTTGGGAATTGCGATCGCCTGGTACCGCCCGGTCTCCGACTTCCTCAACCCGATTCTCGAATTGTTCCGCAACACAGCAGCCTTGGCGCTGCTTCCCGTCTTCGTGCTGATTCTCGGAATCGGTGAGGAATCGAAGATCGCCCTGGTGATCTACGCCTGCACCTTCCCGATCCTGCTCAACACCATTTCGGGTGTGCGCACGGTCGATCCGCTGCTGATCAAGTCCGCTGCCTCGCTGGGGTTCTCCTCGATTCGGCTGTTTCAGAAGGTGGTTCTGCCCGCCGCTGTTCCCACGATCTTCACGGGTATCCGCATGGCAGCCGCGTCGTCGATTCTCGTGCTGATCGCCGCCGAAATGGTCGGGGCCAAAGCCGGTCTCGGGTATCTGATCACCGCTTCACAACTCAACTTCCAGATCCCGAACATGTACGCGGGCATCGTCGCGATCTCGTTGTTGGGTCTGACAATCAACGCGATTCTGGTCCTGATCGAACGTCGGCTCTCGCGCTGGCGCGTCACCACCTGACCACACATTCACGGAAAGATTCTGCGAACTCATGTCCGAACGACAATTTCATCTGAACGCCTTCCTGATGGGCGTCGGCCATCATGAGGCGGCGTGGCGCCACCCACGCACAAACGCGGCCAACCTCCTGGACGTCAAGCACTTCCAGGAATTGGGGAGAATCGCCGAGCGTGGAAAGCTGGACTCGGTGTTCTTCGCCGACGGTCTAGCAGTCGGCCCGCGGGTCAAGTACAACACCCAGGCGATCTTCGAACCCGTCACCTTGCTGTCGGCGATCGCTGCGGCCACCGACAAGGTGGGACTGATTGCAACCGCGTCGACCAGTTACAGCGATCCGTACACTCTCGCAAGGAAGTTCGCTTCCCTCGATCACATCAGTGGTGGACGAGGCGGGTGGAACATCGTGACGTCGGCCGGCGCCGACGAGGCCGCGAACTTCGGCTTCGATGCGGTACCGACGCACAGCGGTCGTTACGAGCGCGCCGAGGAGTTTCTCGACGTGACGCTCGGACTCTGGGACAGCTGGGAAGAGGGGGCAGTTGTCCTGGACGAAGAGACCGGAATCTTCGCCGATCCTGATCGTGTCCATCGCATCGACCATGACGGTCAACGATTCACGGTGGCTGGCCCGCTCAATTCGCCGAGGTCTCCACAGGGACGTCCGTTGCTCGTGCAAGCCGGTTCCTCCGAGAGCGGTAAGGACTTCGCGGCGAAGTATGCCGAGGCCGTGTTCACCGCTCAACGAACACTCGAGCAGGGGCAGGATTTCTACACCGACCTCAAAGCGCGGCTGATCAAGTACGGGCGTAGTCCCGACGAGATCAAGGTGCTGCCAGGCATCGTTCCCTTCATCGCGGATACGGAAGAAGAAGCCAAGGCACTGGAGCAGTCGTTCACGGATCTCATCTCACCTGAGTACTCGCTGCGCCAACTCTCGAACATGGTGGGCGTCGACCTCACCGAGCATTCGCTGGATGCCCCGTTGCCCCCGTTGCCGGACATCGATCGCATCCAAGGAAACAAGAGTCGATACCAGCTCGTCAAAGACCTTGCGGAGAGCGAAAACCTCACCGTCCGTGAACTGATCGGCAAACTCGGCGGTGGCCGTGGGCATCGGACATTTGCCGGGACACCGGAGCAGGTCGCGGACGAGTTGACCGAATGGTTCGACAAGGGCGCCGCGGACGGCTTCAACATCATGCCGCCCTATCTGCCCGGAGGGCTCGAGGTGTTCGTCGACCGGGTCGTGCCGATTCTGCAGGCGCGTGGGCTCTTCCGGACCGAATACACGGAATCCACCCTGCGGGGTCACTACGGCCTCGATCGTCCGGCGAATCGGTTCTCGCGGGCCGCTGACGCGGCAGAAGTGAGCGCGTGACGGAAACACTGCCCAAGGAACAGCCGGCGATTGCCGGTCTCAAGCCACTGGTCACAACGGTTTTCGTACCGGCGGCCATCTTCGGGATCGGTCAGGGTGCGGCTGCCCCCATCATGGCCGTCACCGCGCGCGACCTGGGTGCCTCGGTTGCCGTCGCCGGCCTGATCGTTGCACTCGGTGGTTTGGGCGCCGTACTCGGTGACCTCCCCGCCGGCAGGATCGTGTCGCGTTTCGGTGAGCGTAGGTCGATCATCGGCGGAAGTTCCTTGGGTGCAACAGGAGTGGTGATCTGTCTCCTTGCACAGACTCCGTGGATGCTCGGTATCGGCGCACTGTTGACCGGATTGGCGAATGCGGTGTGGGGCCTTGCGCGGCAGAGCTACCTCGCCGAGACCGTGCCACTCGGTCTACGGGCCCGAGCAATGTCGTCGTTCGCTGCGATGTGGCGGTTGGGTTTCTTCCTGGGACCGCTCATCGGGGCCGGCGTGATTCTCCTGGTGGGAGCGCGCGGAGGATTCCTTGTCCAGTTGGTGGGCGTCGTGCTCGCCGGGGCGCTGATGGCCCGCGTTCCCGACCCGCCACGAAAGGTGCAGGCAGGCAACAGCGATCACGGACACGTTACGCTCCCGGAGATCCTTCGCCGTCATCGTGCCGCTCTGTCGACGCTCGGGACAGGCTCCCTTCTGATGGGCGCCGCCCGCGCTTCGCGTGAGGCCGTTCTTCCATTGTGGGCATTGCACCTCGGATTGGATGCAGCCCAGGTGAGTGTGATCTTCGGTATCGGTGCGGCCGTGGACCTGCTGTGCTCGTACCCGGCCGGACACATCATGGACCGATACGGCCGCAGGCTGGTCGCGGTGCCTTCGCTGACGGTGATCGGTGTGTCGTACCTACTGTTGCCGTTCTCGACGGGTGCAGTGGGATTGACCGTGGTCGCTGTCGTGATGGGGATCGGCAACGGGATCGGCAACGGGCTGGGCAACGGCGTGATCATGACCCTCGGTGCCGATATCGCCCCGCCCGAAGAACGCGCCGAGTTCCTCGCTGCATGGCGATTGACTCACGACACCGGCATGTTCGGTGGGCCGCTCGCGATCGGTCTACTCGCCGCGGTGCTCCCACTCGGGTGGGCATTCGCCGCTCTGGGCGCGACGTCGTTCGCCGGCGCGGCGATGATGTTCCGCTTCATTCCGGTCTACTCTCCGCGGGTGTCACCCCGGTCGCGCGTCGGGAAACTGTAGGTAGGCTCGCTACATGCGATTCGGACTGTTCGTACCTCAAGGCTGGCGTCTGGACCTGGTCGGCATCGACCCCGCGAAGCAGTGGGAGGTGATGCGAGACTTCACGCTGCGCGCGGAGGCAGGGCCGTGGGAGTCGGTGTGGGTCTACGACCACTTCCACACCGTTCCCCAGCCGACGGAAGAAGCGACTCACGAGGCGTGGACGTTGATGGCCGCACTCGGTGCGTCGACCTCGCGTATCCGACTGGGCCAGATGTGTACCGCCATGAGTTACCGAAACCCGGCGTACCTCGCCAAGGTCGCCGCGACCACCGATCTCATCACGGGTGGACGCGTCGAGATGGGCATCGGCGGCGGTTGGTACGAGCAGGAGTGGCGTGCGTACGGCTACGGTTTCCCCTCTGCCGGTGAGCGTCTGGGCCGCCTCGACGAAGGAATCCAGATCATGCAGCAGGCGTGGTCGACCGGCAGTTCGACGCTCGACGGCAAGTACTACCAGGTCGACGGAGCGCTGTGCCGTCCACTTCCGTTGCAAGAGGGCGGAATTCCCATCTGGGTTGCCGGTGGCGGCGAGAAGGTCACACTCAAGATCGCGGCCAAGTACGCGCAGTACACGAACTTCGACGGCACCCCGGCCGGCTTCGCGCACAAGTCCGAGATCCTGAAGAAGCACTGCGACACCGTCGGTACCGATTTCGACGCCATCGTCCGTTCGGCCAACTACAACGTGGCCATCGGCGCGACGGAATCCGAGGTGGCTCAGCGGTTGGAGACACTGAAGGCCCGACTGACGCCGTTGGTCGGCGAAGCTGCCGCCGATGCGTCGCTCGATGCGTTCCGCGGAATGCCCGCCGTGGGTACGCCCGAGCAGATCATCGAGAACCTGTCGGCGCTCGAGGCGCAGGGACTCGAGTACGGAATCTTCTACTTCCCCGAGGCCGCGTACGACACGTCGGGAATCGAGATGTTCGAGAAGGAAGTGCTGCCCGCGCTCGCGTAACCGTTTGGACTAGCGCAGCGAGTCAGGAAGATCGGCCGGGTTGATCAGAACCCGGCGATCGGGGTGGGTGCGAACTTCTTCGGAATCGGGAATCCGGCTCTGCAGGAAGTTCCACTCGCTCGCACTGACAGCAGCGATCGCGCGTGCCAGCACTGCCGAGTCCTTGGTCCCCCACTCGATCGGCATGGGACTGACCATCTGCCACGTGTCAGCCTTGCTGCGGGTGGAACGATCCGAACGCAGTGCGACCGACGGAATGCGGTCGCCGACTCGCCACTTCGGATTGAGTCGAACGTTGCGGCTGACGAGCGCGTACTGCGGTGCTCCGGCCGCAGGCTTCGCGATGTCGATCAATGCCGTCAAGGTCGCCGCTCGAGGGTGAACCTCGGTGACGATCGCGGGAACCAGTGGGTTGTCCGCATACAGAGATTCGACGCTTCCCACCTTGCGAGGTGCCCACACGGCAACCCACAGGGAACTGGCCGCACCGATGGCGAGGACTGCGCCGATGATGATGGACCACACCTCGCCCATGCTGATCAACCAGGCCCCGACCGCGGCGAGGACGATCGCGAAGATCACCGCAGAAATCTGCAGGCGGCGTACATCGGCCAGTGTGTCGTTGACCGACTTGGCGTGAGCCTTGTCGACGGTGAACTGGAAGTCAGCCACGAAAAATTCCTTCGGGTGGTGCCGGACGATCTAGGACCGGCCCCCGATCTCCCGGGGACCGTCCACCAGCGTAGCTAGTTTCGCGCGCGCTCCCACATCTGCAGGTAAGCCTCGGCGCCACGGCTCATGTCCTCGATGATCGTGTCGCCGTCGGCGCCCGCAGCAATACGCATGTCCGCGATCCAGTCGGGAATCATCCCGTACTGGGCAACGCCGTCGGTGTTCACGTCGAAAACCCGGGTGCCGGCGCGCTGCTGGTCCATGACCGTGCCGTCGAAGGCGGTGTACGGATATTGCAGCGGATTTTCTGCGGCGTCGCCGCGCGGTGCGGCCTGCGGCCCGAAGCCGTTGGTGTCGGCGCCGTAGCCGAAACCGAAGTAGTAGTTCTCGCTTCGCATCGCCCGTGCGTCCCGCCACTGGTCGATGAACCCACGCTCTTCGGGCTTTTCGTCCGATGCGTCGAGTTGTCCGGCGTACAGGGCGACAAATCCGCCGAGTGCGTAGATCCGCTTGTACAGGCTCGGGTCGCTCCAGCTGTGACTGGAAACGACGCCGGAGTAATTCGCAGCTTCGAGAATATCGAGAGCCGCTTCGGCGGTCTTGACGCTCATGTGATCGATGTCCACGATCATCCCTCGGTCCATCAAACCTCGGATCGTGTACGCGCCGAGGTCGGTCAGGCCGTGCGAATTGCATTGCGGACCAGAGGGGTACACCGGAAGCGTCACTCCGGGTGGGAGTACCGCGAGAAGATTCTGTGCGCCGTCGACCTTGGTGGGCAGCACATTGTCCTCGGCAACGCCGGTGCATGGTTCCGACTGCCAGAACTCCCCGGTGCCCAGGTAGTTGCCGATGTTGACGGCCACTCCGGTGACGCCGCCGTCGAAACGGGCACCGCCGAGGGCGTTGTCGAACTTGTGCGTGACGATCATCTGCCGGACACCGAGGTCGTACAACTCGTCCAGGCCGCGGTCGATGTCGTCCTCGGTGCACTGCGGAATACCGTTGCGCACAGAGCAACCGAAGGGTTCGGACACCTCCACCCCGAGGGTGACGGCCAGCTTTCCGTCGGCGGCCACCTGCCTGGCCTGTTCAGGGGAGCTCACGATGCGGAACCAACCCCGGCCGGGACCGCCATACTGGGCGTCGATGTAGTCCTGGAGTTCGCGTGTCTGCTGCGCCTGGATCCGGACGGTCTCCATCTCGTCACAGGGATTTCGTTTACTCGGATACAGCTCGCACAGGACACGGTTGGCGACAAAGAGGTTGGTGAAGATTCGCAGACCGCCACGCCAGGCCCGCTCGACCCACTTGTAGTACGTCTGCTCGTGTGTCAGTGAATCGTGCGCCGGCCAGTCGGTGAAACTCGGCCAGCCGGTGGTGTCGTGAGTTTCGAAGGGATTGCCGTACGACAGAACGTTTTCGAGGAGCGCCGGTATCCCGTCGGGTTGATGGTCCGGGCAGTCGACGAGCGCTGCGGTGACGCCCTGAGGATCGAAAGGTCGGCCGCAGTGCAGGTTTCCGCCCATGAACTCGGAAGCATTCATGTGCACGTGTGTGTCGATGAATCCGGTGACTTCACCGTTCGGTCCGATTTCTCCCGGAACGCCGTTTGCGCCCACCTCCGCTTCGGGGAAGTCGGCGCAGCCGTCGCGCGGGATCAGCGTGAACGCAGATTCGGGAACGTCACCGGGATCGGACATCGTGAGCATCAAATCTCGCGAGATCAGTTGTCGGCCGTTCGAGGTCGCTGTCAGAACGAAGGACTCGCCAGTGGACATCACGGTCCAGTCGGTGGACGGAGTTGCTTCGGAAGTGGCGAGCACCGAGTCTGCGCCGTCGTGCGAGAGCATCGACCCGTCCGGGCCGTACAGCATGAATCGACCCAACTGGGCCGCATGTAGCCGGAACGGTTCGGCGTCTGCGGCTTTCGTTACGTCGGTGAGGTACGCCGACCCGTCACGACGGACGAAATCACCAGACTCGGTGCGCAGCGCGAAGCAACCGTTCGCAAGTGCGTACACCGAGTTCTGCGCAGTAGGAGCAGGACTCGGTGCCGCGGCGCTGACGCCGGTCGTGGCGACGACGACGGCGGCAGTCAGCAGCGAGATGGTTCCGGCGAGCCGACCCCGTAGACGTGGAACTGAGCGCATGGTGCTGGTGACCCCCGGCCGATGGACACGACTGTGACAGGGGACACTCTACAGATAACTGGACGTATGTCCATTTGTTTCTGAAACGTGTTGCAGAAATGCTCAGCCGATCGCAGGTCCGAGCAGGTCATCGGCGTCGGTGATCCGGTAGGCGTAGCCCTGTTCGGCGAGGAATCGCTGACGATGTGCCGCATACTCCGCATCGAGAGTGTCGCGCGAGACCACCGAATAGAAGTGAGCCTGACCGCCGTCGTGCTTGGGTCGCAGTAGGCGTCCGAGTCGCTGCGCTTCTTCCTGTCTCGACCCGAAGGTTCCCGAAACCTGCACGGCGACAGACGCCTCCGGAAGGTCGATCGAGAAGTTCGCGACCTTACTCACCACCAGCGTCTGGATCTCACCGTTACGGAACTGATCGAAGAGGATCTCGCGTTCCTTGTTCTTGGTGGATCCCTTGATCACCGGGGCGTTCAGGGCTTCGCCGAGTTCGTCGAGCTGATCGAGATACGCACCGATCACCAAAGTCGGAGAATCGGGGTGCTTGGCCAGGATCGACTTCACGACCGCAATTTTCGTGTGAGCCGTCGAGCACAGTTTGTAGCGCTCCTCCGGTTCGGCGACGGCATAGGACATGCGCTCGGCGTCCGTCATCGTCACTCGCACCTCGACGCAGTCGGCCGGCGCGATCCAGCCCTGCGCTTCGATGTCCTTCCACGGAGCGTCGTAGCGCTTGGGGCCGATGAGCGAGAAGACGTCGCCTTCGCGGCCGTCCTCACGAACCAGCGTTGCGGTCAGGCCGAGACGGCGGCGCGACTGCAGATCTGCCGTCATCCGGAAGACGGGCGCGGGCAGCAAGTGGACCTCGTCGTAGATCACCAGTCCCCAGTCGCGGGAGTCGAAAAGTTCGAGGTGCTTGTACTCGCCCTTCGTGCGACGTGTGATCACCTGGTAGGTCGCGATCGTGACCGGCCGAATCTCCTTGCGCTCGCCGGAGTATTCGCCGATTTCTTCCTCGGTCAACGATGTACGCGCGATCAACTCACGCTTCCACTGACGACCGGCAACGGTATTGGTGACGAGGATGAGGGTGGTGGCCTTGGCCTTTGCCATCGCTGCGGCGCCCACCATCGTCTTGCCGGCGCCACACGGCAGCACGACGACGCCCGAGCCGCCGGCCCAGAACGAATCCGCTGCCATCTGCTGGTAGTCGCGCAGTTCCCAGTGGCCCTCTTCGAAAGCGAGATCGATCGGGTGCGCTTCGCCGTCCACGTAGCCGGCGAGGTCCTCGGCCGGCCAGCCCACCTTGAGCAGCATCTGCTTGAGGCGGCCGCGTTCGCTCGGGTGGACGATCACGGTGTCGTCGTCGACCTTCTCACCGAGCATCGGCGAGATCTTCTTGTGTCGCATCACCTCGGTGAGGACTGCGCGGTCGAGGCTGACCAGGATGAGGCCGTGCACCGGGCTCTTGACCAGCTGTAAGCGTCCGTACCTGGCCATCGTGTCGACGATGTCGACCAGCAGCGGTTGTGGAACCGCGAATCGTGAGTATGACACGAGCGCGTCGACAACCTGCTCGGCGTCGTGTCCGGCGGCGCGGGCATTCCACAAGGCCAGGGGAGTGATGCGATACGTGTGGACGTGTTCGGGGGCCCGTTCGAGTTCCGCGAAGGGGGCGATTGCCTGCCTGGCATCGCCGGCGCGCTCGTGGTCGACCTCCAACAGCAGCGTCTTGTCGGATTGGACGATCAACGGTCCGTCGGTCACGGAATCCTCCTAGTGAAGCAAACGCGGCAGCCACAGAGCGTTGCGCCGCGTTGTCGGCTGACGCCAACCCTGCCATTGTCCTGGTATCGGGGCGCAGACGCCAACAGGCGACGCTCGCACAGCCCGAAGTAGAGGTGCCCGAGTGCGAGCACCCCTACGTCAACAGGGCAGGATCGACCGCTATTCCGGGAGGCCCGCGGGTAGCACGAGGATCTTCACGTGTTCGTCGGGTGCGCGCAGAGCTGCGAAAGCGTCCGAGACTCCATCCAGACCGACCCTGCCGGTGATGATCGCTTCGGCGTCGATCTCGCCGTCGGCGAGCCTCTGCAGGGTGATGTCGTAGGCATTCTCGTAAGGACCGTGACCGAAATTGATCGAGATCCTCCGGAACTGCCCGACGACGGGAATGATCGTCTCGTCGCCGAACGGCGCAGCCAGAACCTGAATCCGCGAGTTGAACGGCAGAGTGTGCATCAGTTCTCCGATGACTCCCGCCCGCCCGCTGCATTCGTAGGCGATCAGAACTCCGTTCGCGGCCTGGCCGACAAGCTGGTTGCCTTCGGCGATCATTCGATTCCACAGTTCGATCGGATCCTGCTCGGCCGGATCGACGACGATGTCCGCGCCCATCTTCGCGGCGAGCTCGCGTCGTTTGGGGGAGGGCTCCGACGCGATGACGATCTGCGCTCCGCGCGCTTTCGCGGCGACGATGGCGCCCAGTCCGATCGTTCCGCAACCGATGACGAGCGCCGAATCGGCCGAGGTGAGGCCGGACTGTTGGAGGTGCATCTCGCCGACGTGGAGAGGTTCGGCAAGTGTGGCGTGCTCGAGTGACAGGTGGTCGGGAACTTTGCGGACCCAGAACCCGTCGACGACGATGTGATCGCCGAACGCGCCGTGGTACTCGTTCGAGTAGCCGATGATCGTCGGGATCCCGGTAGCGGTGTCGGTGGCCAAGCCGATGCCGGCCACCCGATCGCCGATCGCGAAATCGTCTACTGCAGAACCGGTCTCGGAGACGATACCCGCGTATTCGTGCCCCAGCACCACTGGCGCGTCCGGATCGAAGGTGGCGAGCGGGTAGCCCCCGTCGTGCGCGACCTGAACGAAGCGGCACGGGTCCTTCGACATGCTCAGGTCACTGCCGCAGATCCCGCAAGCGACGACGTCGATGCGGATCTGATGGGGTGCCAACGGCGGCGGGTCGGCGATCTCGGTGACCGCGAATTCTCCCTGCTGGAAACGGACGGCCCTCATGCGCGCACGGCTCCCGTCTCGGCCGGCTGGCCGTAGTAGTCGGTATGGGCTTTGGTGATCGCTCCGACCAGCCCGCCGATCAGGTACTCGCGATTGTCCTCGGCGAACTGCATGCTCGCCTGACGCCCCACATTTCGCTTCCGGAAGTGCGGGACCACCTCGGAGGCGAACAATTCGTAGCTGCGTTTGGTGTCCTCCCAGCTCGCCATGTCGACGTGAAGGATCAAGAACGTGCCGAACCCTCCCGTCTTCTCGATCAGACGCTCGATCTGTGCGATCGCATCTTCGGGGGTACCGATGATCGCCTGACCGAACTCGCCGAGCGTGTCGTTGCGCCACTGATCGATGACTCCGGCCGGTGTATCTGCCCAGGCCGGGTTCTGGCCGGTCTGTCGATTCACGTAGGAAGCCATCGATTCGATCCGTCGGCTCACGGCGCGCTCGGCCTCCGCTCGGGTCTCGGCGATGAACATCGGATTGACCACACGCCACGTCGCTCGGTCGGCGCGGTGGCCGTGTTCGGCCGAGACCTTCTCGTACACATCCCAGTTGCGATCCAGTGCGTCGAAGCCGCTGGGTGAACTCGCGGCCAATGAGAGCAGGGAGAGGCCGTTCTTGCCTGCGAGCGCCGAACCGTTGGGGGAAATCGTGGACGCTGTCACTGTCTCGATGCCGTCCGCGCGGTAGGTGGGCAGCTGTGCGCGTGCGTCACGCAACGTGAACCAGTCGGTTTCCATGTTGACGACCTCGCCGCGAAGCAACGCGAGAATGGCCTCGAGCGCTTCGCCCTGGCGACGACGCTGGTCCGACGGGTTGATGCCCATCATGTGCGCATCGAGGGGGATCTTGCCCGGGCCGGTGCCGAAGATGAGTCGTCCGCGCGTCTGCAGATCGAGCTGAGTGATGCGGTCGGCCGTGATCAACGGGTGGTGATAGGGCAGAGACGTCACGCCTGTGCCGAACTGGATGCGCTCGGTTCGCTCTGCGGCGGCCGCGATGAACATGTCCGGGGCAGGCACGATCTCGGTGCCGGTCGAATGATGCTCACCCATCCACGCTTCTTCGAATCCGAGGTGGTCCAGGTGTGTCATGAGGTCGATATCGCGTCTGAGTTGCAGGGCGGGATCGGCGTCGAGCGGATGGTACGGGGCGAGGAAGGCTCCGAAGCGGATGGACGATGCGGACCACACGATGACAACTCCTGTCGACAGGGGAGTGATTTGGATCACTCGCTCTGATCGAGATGTCTAACATGGATCACCTGATCCAATAAGTTGAGCCTCCCGCACAGTGGGAGATTTGTAATCACCTGTAGTTCAACGTTATCTGGTGCAATGACGTCGGATATCGTTGTTGCAAGTCGATCGACTGAACCAAGTACTTTCCGAAGGAGTATTGAAGAGGTATGCAACTGGACGTCACAATCACCCCCGACTCCTCGACCGTCGAACTGAACAGTGTCGACGACTTCACCAGTCTCTCGGTCGTCGTTGGCGGCGACGATCGATCCGAGACTCTGAGTCGGGTACTGGAACCGTGGGGGGAACTCGAGGGGGATCACGTCTGGCTCGACATCGGCCACTTGGAGCAAGCCGTCGCTGCCCGGATCGGAAACACCGAGTGGAGACAGAAGTTCTCCGCGATGGTGGACTACGCACGCGCCCACGGCTGGGTGGATCGCGACAACAGGGTGCGAGCACACCGTGAATCACTCTGACTCCGCGTTCGCCACGGTTGAGACGTTTGTCGAGCCCGTGCGAAGCTCGTTCGTATGACCGACTCCCGGCAGAACCGTCAAGGCGACGCGACGCGTCTGCGTTTGCTCAAAACTGCTGAAAGGCTTTTCGCGACAGAGGGATTGGATGCAGTTTCGCTGCGCTCGGTCAACGCCGCGGCCGGTCTCGGGCCGTCATCGGTCCACTACCATTTCGGAACCAAGGACGATCTGGTCGCAGCGGTGCTGTTGGACATGGGAACGTCGGTGCGAGATCAGATCAGCGCGAACGTCGACGCCCTCTCCGCCGACAAGACGCCGCCGACGGTGGAGGCGCTGGTACGGGCCGTCACTGCGCCCTACAAGGCATTGCTCCTTCGCCATCGCACGCGGGGAATGCGATGGATCAGAATCGTCACGCAGATCTCGCAGCCGCAGATGTCACGACCGGGCCATCCAGCCCTCGAGGCGACCGAGTTGCACCTGCGTGAACATCTTCTCGACCAGGTCCGTCGTACTTTTCCTGCTACCGATCCCGAACGGCTCGAGACTCGCTGGGCGATTGCCTTGATGGGCTTCCTCCAGGCGTTGAGCCGGGCGGACGATTGGAGCGGAAGTGGCAAGCCGCTCGCGCCGGAGCGGCTTGCCGACTTCTACGAGGACCAGGTCGTCTTTCTGGTCGGTGGTGTGCGGCAGTTATTGGGGTGAGCGCCTAATCGATGCGTCTCCTATTTCTGCGCGACCACTGACTTCCGCATTTCCATTACATGAGTAATAGCTTCGGAAATTCCGGACCGGTAACCGATATTCTTTTCGGAATCACCCGGAGTGGAATCAAGCTCCGATTCGAGTCTCGTTTGAATGCGGTCCAGGGTATGGATTGTTCTTTTCACGATGGTTGATTCTCTTTCTGCGGTAAATCCGATAGAAGTATTCCGGATTGCCGAGCGTGTTCGTCGAGGACGCAGAGTGAAGCGAGGGTCATGCCCGCTGCGTACCCGCGCGAGCGTGCGTCAGTTCCTCGATTACGTGACTTGAACAGGTTGAACGTTTCGTGCAGGTGCACAAGGGTGTCGGTGGGGGCAGGCATTGGTCAGCTTCGCAATCAGCTCGTCTTCTCTGGACTTTGCTGTCAGCTCCGCTTCCGCTTACGGATGAACTCGGAAGACTCCGCAGATTTCGCCCGCTTCTCCGCGCGGCGTTCCTTGATCGACTGGGCGGGTTTCTTCATGTTCTTACCCGGCGCCTTGTCAGCCATTGTCGCTCCTCATTTTTCGAAGTGGCAATCACAAACTGACCTCGACCATACTTCATTTACAGAAAAAAGCCAGTTGCTTCTTTTTTGCTACTTTTTTCCGGAGTCGACGGGGCTGACGGAAGTAATTCGGTGCAACGTGAAACGGCGAACCGCGCCGCTCGCGGGGTCGAAGGCGTCCAGCTGTCCGCCGCCCACGCTGACGGGGTCGACGATGCGATGCGTCGCGACCCCCTGGGCGTCGACGTAGCCGATGTTGACGCTCGAATTGTCTCGGGCCGCCGTGGCCAGCAAGGCGATGGTGGCGGCGTTGTTCTCCCGTGAACCGTCCGTTCGCACTCCGCCGCGGCCGGGGGCGGAAGCACGGTCTCCGGCCCGCATCGTGCGGACCAACGACGCCAGCTGATCCGCCGACGGGCTCGCCGGCATCCTCGACGCCGGTCGGCTGCGACGGTTGGGTACACGTGCCCCGCGTGGGCGGAGATCGACCAACGTGCCCGAGGAGTCCTCACCTGCCGGCGCGAATCCGGCGGCTCGCAGCTCGGTCAGGACTTCGCGGAGAGGGGCCTGCGAAATCGCGACGGTGGGAGCCAAGGCGCGCAGTGCCAACGGCTCGGCCACTGCGGATGCGAGGACCTCCGCCAGCAGTGACGCGTCCTCACATCGAATGAACGACGCCGCCACTCCGGCACGCAGTCGTCCGTGTCGACGGGCGACATCGTCGATCAGATACGAAAGTGATTGGGGGACAGGAGTCTTCGATTTCGAAGCGAACATCGTATGCAGTTCGGTGGCCGTCAGACCGGCGTCGAGCGCACGACGCACGCTGTCCTCGCTGATGCGGTACATGGACGCCGATCCGGCCGACTCGATGTCTGCGACCAGGCTCACCTGCTCGAGCAGGTCCGGTACCAGCGGGCCGGGCGCAACCAGAGTCAGATCCGCCTGGACCAGGATGTAGTCGATGGGCTCGGGTAGGGCGGACTGCATTTCGGCTTCGGCGTCCCCGCCGTGCAGCAAAGCTCGTCCAGGTGACGACAACGCGCCGCGGGCCACCAGCCCGAGCGCGGCGGCCTCGTCCAGAGTCCGCTCGATCGCGAACGTCCGTAGGCGCCCGCTCCATCGCGGGCGTCGCCACGCCAGTAGTCGACTTACCTCGACGGCCGACGCGGTCTGGCCGCTGTCGAGTTCGGAGAGCAGCCCGAGAATGGCCTGACGATCTCGCGGAGCCGCCGGAGCGCGGCCCTCCTCGGACAACGCCGCGATCGGCTTGTCGGTGGAATCGCGCAGCCCGATCATCCACGGGACTCGAGGTACGTCGACCCAGGCGGACGCCAGGACCTCCCACCGTCGCGCTGTGGATGCGTTCAGCCAGCCGTCGACCGCGAGCGTGGGCGTCCAGTATTCGTCCGCGTTGTCCGAGACCGGCGCCGGATCTGGTGTTCCACTGGCGATGAGTCCGGCTGCCGAGAGCAACTCGACAAGTAGGCTCACGCGCGCTTCGTCGAGATCGGCCGTCTTGGCCACGCGTCGTAGTTCTCGAACACCGAGCCCACCGGCTCGCAGTGCGGGGGCCGGCGCTGCGCCCAGAACAGCGATCACGTTCTCGCATTGGCGTACCAACTCGAGCGCCTCGCCGGCTGCTGCGGCGTTCACGTCCGCCGGCTTGAGTTTGTCGCCCCCGATGACAGGTGCGGTCAGCGTCGTCGGATCGAAAACCGGCTCGCCGCGGATGACCTGACGAACCGTCGCCGGAAGCTCGACGGTCTGCTCGTCGAGCCACCGCAGCAGGCCGGCCGCCAGCAGTCGTTGAACCGGGCGCTCAGGCGGCGTTCCGGGGGCAGCGTCGCGGGTGCGACCGATCGGGCTGGAGTTGGCGAGTGTCTCGAGGAGATCCCGCTCGCGGGTGTCCAGAGCGTTGAGCGCAGCCGAGATCTCGGTCTCGGTCATCGCCTCGGCAGGTTCGAGGGCGCGCCCCACACGCCACGGAATCATCCCGATGACTGCCGGGACGACGCTGATGGGATCGACACCCCAGATGAGGGCGGACGCGCGCATCTTCGACAGAGACTTGTCGACGGCCTTCTTGGTGACCTTGCCCTTGCCGGTCAGCGCTCGTTCGGCGATCGCACTGTTGAGCTCCGCCCGCGTCATCGGAGTTTCCTCGGCGCCGCCCAGCGCCAACAATTCGAGAAGACCGAAATCGAGGGTGTCGAGTTCGTCTGCGGCTCGGCTGACCGACGCGCGTTGCTGTGCCCGACCGCTGAGAACCACCATCGTGCTCGGCGGCGGTACGGCCAGATCGGGGCGCAGACGCAGCAACTCCGTCAACTCGGCGTCACTGCGCGCCGAGAGCCAATCGGTCAGACTTTCGGCTGCGGAACTGCCCGCCGGGGTGCCACGTGTTTCGGTCATCAGGTATCAGATTAGAGACCTGGTCTGTACGGCGTAACGGCGTCCTGTCAAAATGACTTCGTGGCCAACAATTCGAAGCAACACTATGTAGATCCAGGATGGCCGGAAACTGCAGACGGAGATCACGCAGTGACCGAATTGTCATCGACCCGCGCAGGTGGACTTTCACCCTTCGGCGAGGACACCACCTTTCCGGTTCCGGTGGAGTCACTTCCTTACGTACACCCGCACACCGTCATCAACCGATAACAACTCGACACGAAGAAGGCCCGCACCGAATCGGTGCGGGCCTTCTTGATGTTCGAGCGTCCGAGCGGACAGTCTTGCCGGTGTTACTTGAGGAACGACTTCGCGGTGTCGGCGACTGCGAGGATCTGCGGGTCGACCGGGATGCCGTTGGCCTCGGCGAATGCGATTGCCTGATCGATGGCGTCGGCGACCGGGTGTGCAACGGTCTGTGCGACCTGCTGCGCCGGAGCCGGAGCTGCCTGAGGAGCCGTCGTGGCCGGAGCGGAACGCTCGGTGGCGCCGCTGCTCAGCCCGAGGCTGGAGGAGCAGGACGGCCATGCGCCCCAACCCTGGTTTGCGAGAACACGCTCGGCAACAACGATCTGCTGCTCGCGAGTGGCCTGGTTTGCGGTGGCTGCGTACTGTCCGCCGCCGTGTGCGTTCCACGTGCTGGGGGAGAACTGCAGTCCGCCCTGGTAACCGTTGCCTGTGTTGATGGCCCAGTTTCCGCCGGCCTCACACTGGGCGAGACGATCCCAGTCGGAGTCGGGGGCAGCGTTTGCGGTTCCGGTGGCTGCAATTCCTGCTACGCCCATGATGGCGCCGGTGACGGCGACCTTGGCGACAGTGCGGCCGGTGGTGGTGGGCTTGCGATGGCGTCCGCTCATGATGGTCGAAATCCTCTCCACACGCGCCTGCGAGGTCAGCTGTCGGGTTCGGGCTGAGAGGTCGCCCGGCCTCGCCTTTCCTGGCTGGAAAGGGTCTGGCTTCACCCCAAGATTCGGTCTTGCGATCGAACCGGTGTCCACTGGAGAACTTTTCTGTTCTCACAGAGGACTTTGGGTCCCCCGTCCTCGTCCCTGGAATGCTCTGTCGGAAGTCCGGTACCCGCGGGACAAGGCTTGGCGCGGCGGGCCGGAGGTGGCCGAGTTTCCCGGCCGAAAACGACGGTAACGGCTCGAGTCGCTCGTGTCACCATTTGATAACGCGGCGTGGCGAAAGACGTACAACGCGTCACACAAAGCGCAGGAGACTCTTCCCAGGTAGGTGGGGGTGCCCGAGTGAATGTCCGGTTGTGTCCGTTCCGTTATCCATCCGTAATGTGAGCAAGGTCACACGTTATGCGGAAATAGAATTTCGGGCGATTGAGAGGTGCGTCGATCCGGACCCAAGGTTGTGGCCCGTGTCTCAACATCGACTTTGGAACTTAGGTTAGGTTTGCCTGACTTGCCTCGCTTGGGCAGGTTTCGCAGAGTCTTCCAAAGAAGTAGGGCACCCCTCATGAAACTGCAATACCGTCGGCGTGCGGTCACCGCGTCACTCGCCGTTGCCGCTGCTGCTGTCGGCCTGGCCGTCACTGCTCCCGCTGCACACGCCTCACCCGAGGATCCGACACACGGTGTTGTCGGAAGCTATTCCGCAACCCAGCCCGGCGACATCGTCGTCGACGCGGCAACCCACCGCGGATACATCACGCAGTACGGCGGACCGACCAGCTCGTTGTCCGTCGTCGACACGAACACCGGCAAGTCCGTCGGCACCATCGACGGCGTCGTCGGTTACCCGTCGGCACTTGCCGTCGACTCGGGCCTCGGACGCGCATACGTGTCCTCCTCCTACGGCGGCGCGATCTCGATTGTCGACACGAAGACCGGCAAGGTCGAAAAGACGGTCACGCTGAGCGAGAAGAACCCCGACGGCTCGCGTCCGCAGATCAACGATGTCGTCGTCGATCCCACAACACACCGCGCGTACTTCTCGGACTACAAGTCCGGCAACATCCGAGTCGTCGACCCCAACGCCGCCGACGCCGTGTCGAGCATTCTGGTCCACAAGTCGGCAACGCCGACCAAGCTCGCCTTCGACAGTGTCCGCGGCTTCCTCTACATCGCGGACACCAACTTCTTCGACGAGAATTACGGCCGCACGCTGTGGCAGGCGGACGTACGCAAGGGCGGAGCACTCAAGTCGATCGTGCGTGCCGACAACCTCTACCCGGTCGACGTCGATGTCGACACGAACACCGGCAACATCTACATGACCGACACCCGGGCAACCAACCTGTGGGCGATCACCCCGGCCGGCGCGGTTCTGTCGAAGACCACGCTGTCTCCGACCGCGATTCCCAACGGCGTGGTCGTCGACGCTGCGGCAGGCATTGCATATGTCGCGGACGTCATGAACGGACACCTGTGGTCGGTCGATCTGACGACCCGCGCCACCACCGCTCTGACCGATACCAAGGTTCCGGCACTGGAGAAGGTCAAAAACCTCGCGCTCGACACCTCGACCGGCGCCATCGCGTCGACGACCAACGGGGGCAAGGTGACAGTCGTTGCTGCGTACCCGCTACCCGCCACCGTCGAATTGCCTGCCGCTCAGGTAGGTAAGGCGTATTCGCAGAAGCTCACTGCCGCCGATGCGCGCGCAACGTTTGCACTCACCAGTGGCACTCTGCCCGGCGGACTGTCCCTCGCACAGGACGGCACCATCTCGGGTACCCCCACCGCTGTCGGCAGCGTCACCGTCGAGATCACTGCGAAGAGCGTGCTTTCGCGTGCTTCGAGCGTGACCATCGTGGTCTCCGAGGGGCCGGTCGGCCCCGTCGATCCGGGCAACCCGGGAACGGGAACCGGTTCGCTCGGTAACCTCCCCGGACTCGGTAGCCTCGGCCGCTGATACGACCTGATACCAGAGAACCCGACCACAGCAACTGCTGTGGTCGGGTTCTTCGGTCCGCGGGCCCGCTATGCGTAATCGACGCGGTCCACGACTATGCGTAATTCACCCGGTCCACGTCGACGATCTCCTTGCCGAGCGGCATCAGCGAGATCGGAATCATCTTCAGGTTCGCGACCGCGAGCGGAATTCCGATGATCGTGATCGCCATCGCGACGGCGGTGACGATGTGTCCGATCGCCAACCAGATACCGGCGATGATCACCCAGATGACATTGCCGATCATCGAACCGACACCAGCGGTCGGCTTGTCGACGACGGTCTTACCGAACGGCCACAGTGCGTAGATGCCGATGCGGAATGCCGCGATTCCGAAGGGAATCGTGATGATGAGGATGCAGCAGATGATGCCTGCGGCGAAGTAACCCAACGCCAGCCAGAAGCCGCCGAAGACCAGCCAGATCACGTTCAGGAGGATTCTCATGGTCAGTGACCTTTCGGTTGGAGGCGGGAGTGATCAGCGCACGCGTCGACCGGATCTGAGCGTGTAGACGATGGCCAGGAGGAAGCCGATCGGGCACGCGAGTGCTACCAGGTACAACGCCAGGCCGGGTGGGGTGTCGCTGAAGATATGGACTGCGAAGATGGCCACGATCGCCAGGAATCCGACGATGAACAGTGCCATCGCCGTACGGAACAGACCGTTTCCGGTGCCGGAAGTGCGCGGGTTCGGTTGAGGGTCCACACCTACGAGGATAGTGCCTGTAAACCTGGGTGCCGACCCGGGTTCGTCACAGGTAGACTGTTAACAGACTGCGCGCCCCGCTGAAGCAAGTGTGGGGCGCGTTCTTTTGCATTCTTCCACCGGAAGCGATGCGAGCAAGGCCATGAGGCTCTTCCGAGAGCCTCCCGAGCACATTGGGGCAGACGCCCCAGTCGAGTGATGAGCAGGTGAACGCGGTGCCGACCGGCAAGGTGAAGTGGTACGACGTCGAAAAGGGTTTCGGCTTTCTGTCGCAGGAAGAGGGCGAGGACGTCTACGTCCGTGCTTCCGCTCTCCCCGAGGGCGTCGAAGGCTTGAAGGCCGGCCAGCGCGTCGAGTTCGGAATGGCTGCGGGCCGCCGCGGTCCGCAGGCACTGAGCCTGAAGGTACTCGAGCCGGCGCCGTCGTTGCGCGGCGCGACGGCGACGCGTCGTGAGCCCGTCGAGCGTAAGCACACCCCTGATCAGTTGCACGGCATGGTCGAGGACATGATCACGTTGCTCGAGGCGAAGGTCCAGCCGGATCTGCGCAACGGCAAGTACCCGGACCGTAAGACCGCTCAGCGGATCTCCGAGGTCGTCCGGGCCGTCGCTCGCGAGCTCGACACCTGATCGCTCGATACGAGCTGCCGTACACGGCTTCGAAACAAAATGCCCTGCACACCAATCGGTGTGCAGGGCATTTTCGACGTTCCGGGGATCAAGCGGTCTTGATCGACCAGATCAGCAGTCCCTGTTCGCTTCCCTCACCGACGGCGAGGTGGATTTCGACGCCGACCAGTTGCTTGACGGGATCGCTCGAAGACTCGACCGTCACTGCCAGGGCCTCGCCGGGCTCGAAGACTCGGGGCTCACCGGTCTGGTTGCCGTCGGCATCCTCGTAGACGGCGAGCAGTGCCCACTGCGCATCCGAGACGTCCGTCGACAACGACAGCTGCAGCGGGTAGCCCGCTGGAACGTCGAGTGCGTAGATGTCGCCCACCTGGGCGCACTGGGACAGGTCGATGGTGCAGAAACCGGCAGGGTTCGTTTCGATCGTCTTGCCGTGTGCGTATGCAGTGATGACCGGCAGCTTGTCGGGGTCGTCGTTGATGTTCTTGATGATCACGAAAAGAACGGAGACGTAAGCAACCAGTGCCACCACCATCAGGACACTGATCGCTGCCACGATCTTCTTTGTTCTCGAGCGCATCATCACTGCGGAGTACTTCCTTGTCCTCGGTTGGATTTACCGGTGTAAATCACTTCGGTCACTTCTTGTTCGGCCAGATCGGGTCGCTTCCCGCCGAGGCCGGGCAGGAGGCTGCTTCCTCGGTAGCTCAGGAAGGTCTGCAGAAGCCCGATCGTCAGGAACACCGATACAACAGTGAACCCGATCCAGTATTCGGTCGGAAGCAGAACCCCCAATGCGCCGCCGAGTACCCAGCTCAGCTGCAGAACCGTCTCGGATCTACCGAATCCGGACGCGATCGATTCCTCGGGCAGGTCGTGCTGGAGTGACGCGTCGAGTGAGACCTTGGCGAGCGCGCTGGCGGCCGATGCGATGAGCGTGGCAAGCGCGGCCGTCATGAGGTTGTCCGTCAGAGCTGCGATCACCGCGATGATCCACACCGACGCAGTACACCGGAGCACGATCAAGGCAGGCCGGCCGAGCTTGAGGCGCGCACCCGTGGCATTTCCGGCGAAGTTACCCAGACCGGCTGCTGCGCCGACCAGGCCGAGCATCATGGCCTGCTGGAGCGGCTCGTGATCGGTGCGTGATTTGGCGACGAACGCGATGTAGAGCGTCAGGAAGCCGGTGAGCACGCGAATGGTGCCGTTGCCCCAGAGTCCGATGATCACGGCGCGTCCGAGAGGCTGACGGACCTTGGCAGGTTTGGCGTCCGGCTGCGGTGGGGCGCTGCCGGCGTGATGCGCTTCGTCCGGGTGGTAGGTGATGGTCGCGGGAACCTCACCTTCGGTGACCTCGACCCACGACGGGATTCGCATGCTCAGATATGCGCCGAACACGGTGACGGCGACCGCGAACCACAAGGCGCCGGTGGAACCGAAAGCGAGCGCGAGCGCACCTGCGACAGCTCCGGCCCCGATCGTTCCACCGATCAGCCCGAAGACCGTCAGACGCGAATTCACGCGCACCAGGTCTATTTCCGGTGGTAGGACGCGTGGTGTCACTGCGCTCTTGAGCACCGAGAACGATTTACTGAGCACCATCATGCCGAGCGCGGCCGGATAGAGGATCCAACTGTCGAAGTTGAAGACCAGGATCACCGCGAGGAGCGTCCGGATTCCGAACGACGACGCGAGTGCGATGCGGCGTCCGCGCTGCAACCGGTCGAGCATGGGGCCGATGAGCGGTGCGATGACCGCGAACGGTGCGATCGTGATCAGGAGATAGAGCGCGACCTTGGTCTTGTCCTCGCCCGTCGCGGCCGAGAAGAACAGCGTGTTGGCCAGAGCGACGGAGATCGCCGCGTCGGTCGCGTTGTTCGTCATCACCGCGTAGGTGAGAGCGGTCAGACCGGACTTGTCCGCGCCGTCGGCCTTCGCCGCGCGCTGGAAGGTCGCGATGCCCTTGTTCGTCAGTTCGCGGCTGCGCATCGCTGCGACGCGAGTGACGGTGAGCTTGCGAGGCATCGGTGGAGCCTTGGGAGCGTCCGCCCCCGGCGTCTTCGAACCGGCCGCGGATTCGGAGTCTCCCCGCGATTCGGGAATCGGATGCAGCGGTGGCAAAGGCGTGCGACGGGCAGCGGGACGGGCCGAAGGTGGGTAATTGTCCGGGCGGGCCGCGGGTGGGTAATTGTCGTAACCGGGGTGCACCTGTTGCCCCTCCGGCTCGTCGTGGATTCGCCGAGTTTCGGGGTCGTAGGGTTCGCGCGGTCCGGTCACCACTCAATTCTGTCCTAGTGTCGGCGCGGCTACCACGCACACCCCTGCGAGTCCTGTGTCATGTCGGACTCAGTTAACAAAACGGACTTCGAACATCTGCGGCCAATACTTGCCGGTGAGCAGGAATCGATCGGTACCGGGAATCTGCGCGATGCCGTTGAGAACGTCGACGGTGCTGGTCGATCCGTCCGCGACGAGTTCTTCGCGTAGCGGCGAAGCGTCGTACACGTTCGTGACGCTGCCGTCCGATGGGTCGATTCGGACGACGGTGTCCGTGGTCCAGACATTGGCGTAGACGGAGCCGTCTTCGGCGCATTCCAATTCGTTCAGCTTGCCGACGGACTCCGAAGATCTGGTGACGTCGACGGTCGAGATCGGCGCAAAGGTTTCGGGATCGCGAAAGGTCAACGTGGCCGAACCGTCGCTCGAGACAATCCGATCCCCGAGCGAACAGATTCCCCATCCCTCGGTGTCGAGTGGGAACCGCCCCCGTTCGGTCAAGGTGTCCTTGTCACGGGCGATGGCAACGCCGTCTTTCCAGGTGAGTTGCCACAGTGTGTCTCCGGCGACCGTGATGCCCTCACCGAACAACGGCGGGTCGAGATCGGCACGCGCAACTTCCGGTCCCGAAGCGGGGGACTGCTCGTCGGAGATCTCGCTCGAGCGCACCCAGGACTGCCCGACGCGTCCGGTGCTTTCGTACAACCGGTTTCCGTCGATCTCGAGGCCCTGCGTGAACGCGTCGGGATCGTGCGCGGACACTCGAACGATCTCGACGGAGCCGGTTTCGGACGTGAGGTTGTCGGGAGCGCCGGGGGAATCGGAGCACCCCGCCAAGGCCGAGGCGATCACGGCGACCACTGCAAAAGTGCGCACGGAATTGGCGTGTGACCTACTCATCTGCCCAGCATGGCAGCCCAGTGCGTTGCGGACTTGCGGTGGTGCGGCAAACTGGAGGAGTGAGTGTTGCTACTTCTCCAGAGCGTGCAGTGCCGCGCCCAGTACTGGCCGATGCGGTCGAGCTTGCCCGAAAGGCAGTCGTCGACCTGCATGAAGGCGGTGTGGGGGCATACCTCGGCGTGACGTCGGAGGACGAATTTGCCGCCACCCATCGATTTGCAGCAGACATTCCGGGATACCGCGGTTGGCAGTGGGCGGTTGTCGTCGCTGCCGGACCGGAGGACACCCACGCCACGATCAGTGAGTTGGCGCTGTTGCCGGGTCCCGACGCGTTGGTTGCGCCGGAATGGCTGCCATGGGATCAGCGGATTCGTCCCGGCGATCTGTCCGTCGGTGACCTACTCGCCCCGCCGGCCGAGGATCCTCGCCTCGTTCCCGGCTACGTCGCCACCGGTGACCCGGAAGTCGACGAGGTAGCTCTCGAAATCGGGCTCGGCCGCAAACAGGTCATGAGCCGCGAGGGCCGACTCGATGCCGCGCAGCGTTGGTTCGACGGTGACTTCGGCCCGGAGTCGGAGATGGCGAAGGCCGCGCCGTCGACGTGTGGACTGTGTGGATTCTTCCTTCCACTCGCCGGTTCGCTGCACGCAGCGTTCGGTGTGTGCGGAAACGAACTCTCCGCAGACGGCCGTGTGGTCAGCGTGTCCTACGGTTGTGGCGCGCACTCGGACACCAGCCTGCCGCTCGGTGCGGGCTCGCCGCAGTTCGACGCATTCGACGACGGGGCCGTCGAGCTGATTGCGGTGCCCGCTCGCCCGTCGAGCGCTGTTGCAGTTGAGGATTCGGTATCCACCGAGTAGAAGATCCGTTCGGTACGGACGCACTCCGCGAGGCGACGCTGCGCGCGTGGTCGGAATCTCCGACGCGATTGCGTGAAGACGCGGCTGCGGAATCCGACCTCGCAAAGGCCGGGTACCGCGACCGTCTGCTCACCGAACTGGCGCAGAACGCTGCCGATGCAGCTGCACGCGAGGGCGTCCAGGGCTCTTTGTGGGTGGATGTGGACGGTCGGACGCTGACGGTGGCGAACACGGGCCGTCCACTGGACGAATCCGGTGTACATGCGCTGACCGCGCTGCGCGCGTCGAACAAGGTCGACGCCGACGAAGGTGTGACGGGACGGTTCGGCGTCGGATTCTCGGCAGTTCTCTCGGTCAGTGACGAGGTGGAACTGCGCTCGTCGACGGGATCGATTCGATTCTCTGCCTCGCACACTCTGCGCGAGATCGAGTCTCGCGAACTCCCGGTACCGGAAACCAGTGTCCCCGTACTTCGTTTGGTGTGGCCGTCTGGCGAATTGCCGAGCGATGGTGCTGATTCGGAAGTGGTGCTGACGCTTCGGCCGGACGTCGATGCCGCGGCGCTGCTTTCGCAGATGACACGTGAGGCAGTCGACCTGCTGCTCGAACTCCCGGCTCTCGGATCAATTCGTCTGGGTGAGAAAACTTTTCGGCGATCGGAACGGGTGCTGGATTCCGGCCTCGTCGAGATCGCGATCGGTGATCGCACGTGGTGGCAGTACACCGCGCCGAACGCGCGATGGTTGGTGCCGGTCCGCGACGGGGTCGTCGAGCCGGTCGCAGACGACGTCCTGCGGGCGCCGACGCGATCCGACGAGGAGCTGTCGATCCCCGCGATCATCATTGCCGACATTGCAATGCAACCCGATCGGCGACGCATCATGCCCGCTGCACCGATCGCTCCGCTTGCCGAGGGGTACGCGAAGTTCCTTGCTGCACTACCTCCTCGGCAGCGAACGGCACTCGTCCCGATCCCTGCCTTTGCCCGCAGTGAAACGGATTCGCTTCTGCGCGAAGCGCTTCTGAAGGAGCTGCAGGAAAACGAGTGGCTTCCGGTGGTCGGTGAACCCGACCGCGCGCCGCAGCGAGCATCCGTGGTGCCCGGGCTCGGTGATGACCTTGCCGAGTTGCTCACCGACATCATCGGCGGCCTGGTTGTCCCCGAGCTCTCCGGCCCCAAGCACGAGCGAGCACTCGCGGCAGTGTCGACGCACCGCATCGGGCTCGCGCGCATCGCGGAACTGCTCAGCGGTTCGGAACGTGAACCGAAGTGGTGGAATCGACTCTATTCGGCTCTCGAGCCCTTGGTGATCGACACTCTTGCGGTGGAAGAGCTTGGAACACTGCCGGTTCCGCTCTCCGACGGACGGACGGTGACCGGGCCGCGGACCGTCGTCGTCGGCGTCGAACTGGGCGAAGACGCGCCGTCGGTGCAGTGGACGAGGTTGGTTCATCCCGTCGCGGTTCACCCGTTGCTGTCTCGATTGGGAGCGCAGACCGCGAGTGCCACCGACCTGCTGTCCGATCCGGCGCTGCGCGCATTGATCGAAGATGCTGCGGACCAAGATGATTCGGTAGCGACGGAGTTGGCGCAGGTTGTACTCGGATTGGCGGCCCACGTGGCGCCAGGAGCGCTGCCGTCGTGGATCGGTGAAGTGCTGCTTCCTGATTCGGAGGGCGAATTGCGGTCCGCCGACCAACTTCTGCTTCCGGGAGCTCCCCTTGCAAGCGTCCTGGTCGAGGATTCTCCCTTCGGCATCGTCGACGCTGATTTTGTTCAGCAGGTGGGGGAGCAGGCGCTACGGGTAGTCGGTGTCGGGTGGGGTTTCACGGTGGTCCGTGAGGAATTGCCTTCCGGCCCCGATCACGATCTCGACGCCGAAGACGCATGGTGGGACACCCTCGACGAGGACCCCGAATACATCGAAGCCGTGCGCGATCTCGACCTCGTAGACGAAGACCGCTGGCCGCAGGCGTTGTCGCTGCTGGTCGAGTCGCCGGCGACGCGGGCGCTGCTCACCGACCGTCGTGGATACACGGCGTGGTGGTTGCGTTCGAATGCCGAACTCGGCGGTGAGGTGCTGGGCTTGCTGCGCGCTCCGGGCGATCGCACCTTCGAGGGATTGCTCGATGCTGCCGAACACCCCGACGCCGGATTCTTCTCCGGATTGCTGGCATCGGATACCGTCGACGATCCGGAACTGGCTCAGCTGCTGCTCGATCGGCTTGCCGACCCACTACGGATGCCGGCCTCCGCCGTCGTCGCGCGGACGCACCGACTACTGGGGGAGGCAGCGCAGCGACGGGTTCTCGACCTGGAGGAACTGCACCTGCCGCCGTTCGTGCGAGGCCTTTCCGGCGATCTGGTCGATCCCGGCGACGCCCTTGTTCTCGACCGACCGTGGCTGGGAGCGGCACTGCCTGCACAACGAGTGGTGCTCGGCAGCTTCGAGACGGCCGACGCACTGGCAGATCTGCTCGACGTCGCGACGGCGTCTGCATCCGTTCACGGACGAGTGAGCAGCACCGGCGTCGTGACGACGTGGGCGAACGAACCGCAGGCAGTTCTCGGCTTCGCAGCCCTCGGCCGTGAGGTTCCCGGCGGCGAGGTAGTGATCCATCACGAACTGTCGGTGGAACTGACGGGGGCGGTCGAGACGACGGTGATCGTGCCGTGGTGGGTGGACTCGGACGGCGTTCATCACGTGATGCGTACGTGGACTCTGCCGCAAGGAATGTGAGGGCAGATGTCTTTTGATCAGTGGGTACTCGACAGCGCAGTGAGTCAGCGGACGGCGTGGCTCGTGGACGTCGTCGACGTCATCACCGACAGCGGCGGAACCCTCGCGTCGTGGCTGATCGCGACGCTGCTCACGATCGTGCTTCTGGTTCGGGGACTACGCACCGAAGCTCTGCTGATCGCCGGATCGATGTTGACCGGTCTGCTCGTGATGAGCGGATTGAAGCGCATCTTCACGCGAACCCGTCCACCCCTGCCGGAGCGGTTGATCGAAATCGATTCGTATTCGTTCCCGTCGGGCCACGCGATGATGAGCGCGATCCTCGCGACTTCGGTTGCCGCCGTGATCCTTCGTCTTGCCTTGCCGAGGCTCGCGAAGATGGCAATGCTCGCGAGCCTCGGCCTGTACACGATCGCCGTCGGATTCTCCCGCGTCTACCTGGCTGCCCATTGGATGACCGATGTACTGGCAGGTTGGGCGTTCGGGATGATGTGGGCCGGGGTGTGGATCTGGGGAACCGCGCAGATCAGAAAGCGCCGGGCGCTGGTTACTTCGTGAGCTCGGCGAGTAGTTGGCTCGTGGCCCACGGCAAGCTCAGTGCCGAGCTTGCGGTCAAGGCCGCACCGACCTGCGGAGCCTGATCGTCGTTGACGTAGACGACGCGATTGTCCTTGACCACGTCGAGTTGCTGGAAGCCAGGGTTGTTTCGGACCGCCTGTGCGGCATCGGGATTGCCGATGACAACGAGACGGTCCACGTCGAGAAGATCCAGTCGTTCGGTGGAGATCGGCGCGTAGAACTCACCGTTCATCAAGGCCTCGACCGCGGGAGCAGGTTTGAATCCGAGACTGCCGAGAACCCGTCCGCGGGCGTCCTCGGAGGAGAAGGCGTAGAACTCCGGGGTCGCGTCGACGCTGATGATCACCGCGGTCTGGTCTGCAAATTCCGGGTGAGCGCTTCTGGCGTCGGCGAACTGCTTGTCGATATCGGCGACCAACTTCTCGCCGTCGGCTTCGCGACCCACTGCCTTCGCTGCGGTCTTCGTCGTGATCTGCCACGGAGTTGCGTAGTCGCCGTAGGCCGGATCCTTCGCGACGGTCGGGGCGATCGCGGAAAGTGTGCTGTACAGGTCTTTGTCGATGCTCGAGTAGAGCGCGAGGATCAGGTCGGGCTCGAGCGCAGCGATCTTTTCGACGCTGATCGTGGTTTCGGGATTGCTGCCGACGACGGTCGGTTCGGTTCCGCCCCAAGGGCCGGTGACCCATGGCCACGTGCGGTTGACGTCCGGTTCGCCCGGGTACTGGTTGACCATTCCGACGGGCTTGATGCCCAGAGCCAACAGAGCCTGCTCGTCGTTGTAACCGACGGTGACGATCCGTTGTGGTTCGGAATCGATCGTGGTGCTGCCGAAAGCGTGATCGATCGTGACGGGGAAGGCGCCACCACCGGAACTCGACGGACTACTTGCTGCGTCGTCGTTCGAACTGCAGGAGACGAGTGCTGTGCCGACCAGGGCGACCACAGCAACGGATGTCAGTCTCGTCCAACGTCCTCGGCTTTTCCAACGATTTCGGTGGGAGATCTTCACGGCTACGTGGTTCCTTTCAGCATTGACAAGCTAAGACCGACACTGGAGTGCAGGGTAGGCTTACCATACTGAAAGGGTGAATCGACCTGCTCAGTCGACCAGACCGGCGCCCTGTTGTGCGCCCTTGTCACCGCGCACAGCTGCGCGTCGTTGAATGGAGAACAGAGCGAAGCCGAGGAAGCCGACTCCGATACCCGCGTAACAGATTGGGAGTGCATCCGACCAACGGTCGCCGCTCACCGCGACCACGATCGTGGCGATCACCCACAACGCGGTGCCGATGATCAGTGCCGGCGCGGGTGCGGACAATTTGCCGATCAGGCCTGTTGTGTTGCGAGTCTCCGTCACAAAATTAACGCTACCCGTACCCCGGTGGCCTACTCTCCCTAGTGCGACCGGCTTCATGTGCGCCGGCACACGGCGACCTACAGCGATGGGGAAAGAACAAACATGGCGGCACCCGGCAAGATCCTCGACACCTATTTCAAGATCAGCGAACGAGGGTCGACGATCTCGACCGAGATTCGCGGCGGTGTCGTCACCTTCGTGGCGATGGCCTACATCGTGGTCCTCAACCCCCTGATCCTCGGCAGTTTCTCGGCTGACGACGCTGCAGCGAAGACCGACGTTCTCGGCAACATCCTTCCGGTCAACCAGGTGGCTGCGGTCACCGCTCTGGTTGCGGGCCTGATGAGCATAGTCTTCGGTGTCGTTGCCAACTATCCGTTTGCCATCGCCGCGGGTCTCGGCATCAACAGCCTGCTCGCCGTCACAATCGCACCTCAGGTCACCTGGCCCGAGGCGATGGGCCTGGTGGTCATCGACGGTGTGATCATCGTTCTGTTGGCACTCACCGGTTTCCGAACTGCGGTGTTCAATGCGATTCCCTCGGCATTGAAGTCCGCGATCGCGGCCGGTATCGGCATGTTCATCGCCTTCATCGGACTGGTCGACGCCGGATTCGTCCGCCGTATCCCCGATGCCGCCGGTACGACGGTTCCCGTCGGCCTCGGAATCAACGGCTCGATCGCTTCGTGGCCGACCGTGGTGTTCATCTTCGGTGTGCTGCTCATGGGTGTTCTGGTAGTGCGCAAGGTTCGTGGTGGACTGCTGATCGGCATAGTCGTCACGACGATCCTCGCTGCGATCATCGAGGCAGTTGCCGACGTCGGACCCTCGCTCGGAACCAACCCCAAGGGCTGGAACCTCAGCATCCCCGCGATCCCGGAGATGCTCGGTGGTATGCCTGATCTGAGCCTGGTCGGCGACGTCAGCATCTTCGGCGCATTCACCCGCATCGGTGTTCTGGCCGCCAGCCTGCTTGTCTTCACCCTCGTGCTCGCGAATTTCTTCGACGCCATGGGCACGATGACGGGTCTCGGTAAGGAAGCCGGCCTGACCGACAAGGACGGAAACCTCCCCAACGTCGGTCGCGCGCTTGTCGTCGAAGGCGCGGGCGCGATCGTCGGCGGTGGCGCTTCGGCGTCGTCGAACACCGTGTTCGTGGAATCCGCGTCGGGTATCGCCGAAGGCGCCCGCACGGGCCTGGCAAACGTCGTGACCGGACTGCTCTTCCTCGTCGCGATGTTCCTGACGCCGCTCTACTCCGTCGTGCCGATCGAGGCAGCTGCGCCTGCCCTCGTCGTCGTCGGTGCGCTGATGATCGGGCAGGTCCGAGACATCGATTTCACCAAGTTCTCGGTTGCTCTCCCGGCGTTCCTGACCATGATCGTCATGCCGTTCACCTACTCGATCGCCAACGGCATCGGCGTCGGCTTCATTTCATGGGTGGTCCTGCACGCTGCCAGCGGTGGTATCAAGAAGATCCACCCGTTGCTCTGGATCGTGGCGGCACTTTTTGTGGCCTACTTCACTGTCGGACCCATTACCGACGCCCTTACGTGAAATCAGGGTTGACCGGTATTCGATTACGTGAGCTACCGGCCAGCTCTTGACGTATTGTCTGACGCGTGACCACCGAAACTCGTGCGCTGGCCAGCGATCTTTCCCTGGCTGTAGTGCGTCTCACCAGGCATCTGCGCGGCCGCAGAGTCGACGCTCAGGTATCGCTGACGCAACTGTCCGCCTTGGCGAGCCTGGATCAGTACGGCCCGATGACTCCTGGCGTACTCGCAGCACGTGAGAAAGTGCAGCCGCCGTCGATGACGCGCGTTGTTGCTTCTCTCGCCGAGCTCGGTCTGGTCGAGCGCTCGCCGCATCCCACGGACGGTCGTCAGATCATCGTGAATCTGTCCGACGCCGGGCAGGCGTTGCTCGCGGACGAAACCCATGCGCGTGAGGCGTGGATGAACGAGCAGCTGGCCGGGCTGGGTGGCGAAGAACTCGCGACACTGCGCGGTGCCGTCGAGATCATCACCGAGATGGTCAACAAGACGGAGTAGCTCCGCTACCTAGAGGTCGTTGCCCAAACGAATTACTCGAGGGGCAAGATAGTGGGGTGCCCCGAGACCCCGATTCCGGCATGTTTGCCGCGCTCCGCAACCGCAACTACCGCCTTTGGGCTTCCGGACAGATCGTTTCTCTGGTCGGCACGTGGATGCAACGCATCGCCCAGGACTGGCTGGTACTGACGCTCTCGGACGGCAACGCGCTGGCGGTGGGCATCGTCATGGCCTTGCAGTTCGGCCCGACGCTGTTCTTGTCGGTGTGGGGTGGGGTGCTGGCCGATCGGTACGACAAGCGTCGGATCCTGATCTTCACGCAGTGGGCGAGTGCGGTATGCGCGCTGGTGTTGGGTCTGCTGGACGTCGGTGGGCTCGTCGCGTTGTGGCATGTCTTCCTGATTGCCTTTGCCCTCGGCTGTGTCTCGGCGCTCGACGCACCCGTGCGTCAATCGTTCACCATCGAAATGGTGGGCAAGGAGCACCTGTCCAACGCCATCGCGCTCAACTCCATGACGTTCAACACGGCCCGCATCGTCGGTCCGGCCATCTCGGGTGTGCTGATCAACCTGATCGGAACAGGGTGGGTGTTCCTGCTCAACGTCGCGACATTCGGTGGGGTGCTCATCGCGCTCTACCTGATGAACAAGAAGGAGTTGATCCCGTCGGAACCGGCCCCGCGCACCAAGGGGCAGGTGCGCGACGGGTTCCGATATGTATGGGGCCGCAAGGACCTTCGCGTGATCATGGTGTCGGTCTTCATGGTCTCGACCTTCGGCCTGAACTTCGCGATCAGCCTGGCGGTGATGGCGCGCAACACGTTCGGCCTCGAGGCCGACGGTTACGGATTGCTGTCCACGACGCTCGCCGTGGGCACCCTTGCCGGCGCTGCGTACGCCGCAAGACGGAAGGAAGCGCCGCGGTTGCGGACGTTCCTCGGTGCCGCCGTGGCTTTCGGTGTGTTCGAGGTCGCGGTGGGATTGATGCCCACCTACGCGTTGGTGGCGCTGATGTTGATCCCCACGGGCGCACTGACGTTGACGTTCACGACGTCCGCGATGAACATCCTGCAGATGTCGGTGCCTTCCGAGATGCGCGGGCGGGTGATGGGTATCTACATGCTCAGTTTCCTCGGTGGCACACCGCTGGGAAGCCCGTTGCTGGGTTGGCTCGCCGACTCCGTGGACCCACGTGCGCCCTTGATCGTGGGCGGAGTGATCTCGCTCGTCTCGGGCACTGTGGCCGGGGTGTACCTGCTACGCAGCGAAGGGCTGAAACTTCGTCTTGCGCGACCGGAAGACGGTGGCAGGCTGCCGGTTTTCGTCCTGCGTCCGGTGATCGTATGCGACGCGACCGAACAGGCAGTCGAGGCTAGCCGCGCGCCGTGACCTTCTCACGCTTGGGAAACACCGTGTAGCTCAGGGCGATTGCTCCCCAGATTGCGAGTACCACTGTCAGCTTGCTGATCCATCCGTCGAGGGCTCCAGTGCGGGTGGGGTCGTCGACGAGGAAGATGGCCGCGCCGAGAAGTCCGCACGCGACGGCCCAGGCGATCGCGGCTTTGCCGAACTCGCGCCATTCGCGCAGTGCTCGCGCACTCCCGTACTTGGGTGGTGCGACGGGAGCCGGGCCGCCGGCGAATCGGTAGGCGAACCTGGCGTCGGCCCAGGAGATGAGGCTGTGTCCGAACGCGACGGAGAATCCGATGTAGGCCGCGGCAAGCCCATGGGTGAAGTTCGCCTCGCCACCGCCACGAAGATCGAGGGCTGTGGCGACGAGCAGTACGACATCCACCAGGGGCGCGCAGATGAGCAGTGCGGCGCCCAGCGTTTTGCGGCGCAGTAGATAGCGGGCCGCGAGACCTGCGGCGATGAACACCCAGAACATGATTTCGCACGCGATGATCAAGTGGACGATCATGACATCAGCTCATTTCTAGTACGACTGTGTTAGTGATTGAAAACTAGCACAGCTGTGTTAGTTTTGTGAAGTGGTGAAACGTAGCAGTCCGGATGAGCGGCGTGAAGAGATCGCCGAGGCCGTGTGGCGTGTGATCCGTCGAGACGGTGTGGCGAGCGCCAGCGTCCGGGCGGTCGCGGACGAGGCGAAGATGTCGACGGGGTCGCTACGGCACTTCTTCGCGACGCAGTCCGAACTCTTGCTGTTCGCGATGACGCTCGTGACCGTCCGGGTGGAGGAAAGGATTGCCGGCATCGACTTCGATCCCGACATCCGCCGCGCGATCCGTCAGTTCACCGATCAGTTCGTTCCCCTCGACCAAGATCGGCGTGAAGAAATGCAGGTTTGGGAGGCCTTTGCTGCTGCCGCCCAAGCCGATTCGGCGTTGACGGCCGTGCGTGACGAGACAGACCGGACCTTGTTCGAGCACTTTCGTTCGTTCGTGGAAGCGGCGCATCGAGCGGGTTTTCTACGGCCGGGTGCCTCGGTCGACATCGAGGCGATGAGATTGCATGCGCTCGCCGACGGGCTCGCGTCGCACGGCGTCGACAATCCCGAGCGAACCAATCCAGAGGTGATCAGCCAGGTGCTCGACGCGCATTTTGTCACGCTGTTGCGTTAGGTCGGGAGTAGTGGTGGGGGCTCGCGGTGCGTACGGCACGATAGACCCGTGGTTCACGTCATCGACATCTCAGATCCCGCCGACCCCCGGCTGGATGACTTTCGCGATCTCAACTCTTCGGATCGGCGCCCCGACCTCCCGGAGGGCAAGGGACTGGTCATCGCCGAGGGAGTGTTCGTCACTCAGCGACTGCTGGCTTCGCGGTTCGAGCCGATCAGTCTCCTCGGCGTCGAACGACGGCTCCTGGAGCTCGCTGACGATCTCGACGGGGTGGACGTGCCGTTCTACCGTACGAGCGCCGAAGTGATGGCCGAGGTCGTCGGATTTCACCTCAACCGCGGCGTCCTCGCTGCAGCAGCACGCCCGGCACCGCTCGCGGTCTCGGACGTGTTGAAGGACGCGAAGACCGTCGTGGTTCTCGAAGGCGTCAACGATCACGAGAATCTCGGCTCGATGTTCCGCAACGCGGCGGGGCTCGGTGTCGATGCAGTTCTGTTCGGGAAGGGTTGTGCCGACCCGCTGTACCGGCGGTCGGTCCGTGTGTCGATGGGGCACGTGCTGCGAGTGCCCTTCGCGCATGTGGCAAAGTGGCCACACGACTTGGATGAGCTGCGTGGCAACGGTTTTCAGCTCATTTCCTTGACTCCGAATCCGGAAGCGGTCACTTTGGCCGAAGCGATGACCGGGGAGAAGGTAGCGCTACTGCTGGGCGCCGAGGGGCCAGGTTTGACCGAACATGCGATGCGGGCCACCGACATTCGTGCCAAGATACCGATGGCGCCCGGCACCGACTCGCTCAACGTCGCGACCGCAGCGGCGATGGCCTTCTACGAACGTGTCAGGACCGGCCGGTGACTCAGGACCGCACGCCCTGGTTCACCGGAATCGCGGTGTCGGTGTTCGCAGCCATGCTCTCGACCAGTGCCGTCGCGGCGTTCTGTGTCGCGCTGGGCAACGTGAACGTGCTCCTGGCGGTTGTCGTCAATGTCATTGCGGTAGGCGGACTTGCGCCGACCGTCTGGCGCTGGCGAGCCGTCCCCGTCTGGCGATGGGTGGTCTACGGCGCGGTAGCCGGCGTACCGCTCGGGTGGATCGCAGCGATAGCCGCGTGAACCTGTGAGGCTGCTCGGCGCTACTTGAAGCCGAAGTACCGAGCGAGGCGGCCGCGCGGCTTGGCCACCGGTGCGTCGTGGATCGGCGGCATGTTTTCGGGCATGGGTACCTCTGTCGGCGCCTGCTCGGGCATCGGCGCGGGGGCTGGTGGTGCAGGTTTGGGTGCCTCGCCGGGTCGGTGAATCTTGAAGCCCCACAGGAGAATCTGCGTTGTGTCGAGTTCGTGTTCTCGCGGCGCGCCGGTGTATCGAAATCCCAGCCACTCGAGGTTGGCGGACTCCGCGAACTGTTGCGGGTGGAACGGAAGTGACTGCGGGTCAGGCAGGATCCCGGGCGGGTAACGCAGGGGATGGTTGCCGGCCCAGAATTCCAGTTCCCAGGTCTGTGGGATCCCCAGATTTTCGACGATGTCGATCGGGATGGCACTGAACGAGCGTCGTAGCTCGCCGTCCTCCCACAGTGCAAACGAACCCTGCGCGGTTTCGGGGACGGAGCTGATCAACAGCGTCGAGCCCCCCTCTGCCGAAAGGTGCCAGGAATCAGGCAGTTTCGAGGGGACGAAGGTGCTGAGTTCGGAGCTGCAGACGACACTCACTCGACCGTACGCGCCGACGAAGACGTAGCCGGGGCTCACCGTCGCGGCCATCGACAGCGGCTGAGGCCCGAGCGACTCGAACTCCTTGTCCGGGTACAGCGACATGGCGATTTTCAGGGCCTCGGTCTGATCCGGCTGTGGGTACCTGCTCAATTCGGTGCGAGCGCCTGCGCCGCCCAGAAACCAGATCGTCGATACCCGTGCAGCCACCGGCAGCCCTCTCTCCTCAGCCTCGCTCGAAAGAAGAATACTTTCCTTCGGGTCAGCGACCGCTGCTGCGGACCCCGAGGAGTACGTCGTCCCACGAGGGAAGAGCAGGCCGTCCGCGCTTGTCCTTGGTCTGCGTCTGCTGCGGAGCGGTTTTCGGGGTCACATCCGGTGCGGGTTCGGGAACCTCTTCGGTGACGACGGTTTCCGGCTCGACAGCAATCGGTTCGGGCGCCACGATCCGTTCCGCCACCACCGTCCGCTCGGGGACTACTGTGCGCTCGGAAACTGCTGTCCGCTCGGAAACTGCTGCGGGCTCGGGCTCGATCTCCGCCACCGGTTCGACGTCGAATCGGGACAGTTCGAGCTGTTCCGGTTCGTTCGAGACCACCGGTACCAGGCCGCGGAGCGGGCGACCGAAGTCGGGATCGATCAAGTCGAATGCCGCGTCGTCGAGTGCGACGATCGTTCCGCCGTGCGCGTCGGGCTGGTAGCGCCAGTGCGCAGCGTTGGTGGTGCGGCCGGCCTGCCACTGCAACTGCGCGACCCACTGATTGTCCTCGTCGCGCCAGGCATCCCAGGTGGCCTCGTCGATACTGTGGCCGCGGGCGCGGAATGCGTGGGTCACGATTTCGGAGAGGGTGGGAACTGTCGGACCGTTGTCGCGCACCGGGTGTCCGCCCTGCGCCATTTCCGCGGCGCGGGAGCGCTCGAGCAGAACGGGGTACGCAAAGCGCTCGACCTTGCTGATGGGGATCTTCGCTTCTTCGGCGACCTGCTCTACGGAAGCACCGGAACGAATGCGCGCCTGAATTTCGCGGGGACGGAGTTGGCTTTCCATTTCGATCTCAATCTGGCCGAGTCGAGCCACGTCTCCGCGGGAAGCTGCACGAAGTTTGTCATCGGCGGGAAGCCGGAATTTCTGGCCGGTTTCAGCATCTGCGCACACCACATGCGATCCATCGGGTTCAAGTCCGATCACTCGAAGCTCTCGCACATTGACCTCCTTATCGCGCCGGCTCGCGACTTTGCGCCGCGCTCAACTGTAATTCATTCGTGACCATGGACTCGGCAGGACACGCAGGGCGAGATGACCTCGGATCCGCCCACCGGTGTGGTAGCTCACAAGGCCTGGCGCAAACGACGCTCGGCCCCCGACGTCATGCCGGGGGCCGAGCGGTGAAGCAAATGTGAAAATCAGCCGAGCTGAGAAACGACCCAGTCGATGCTCTTGGTGAGAGCGGTGACGTCATCGGGGTCGATGGCCGGGAACATGCCGACGCGCAGCTGGTTGCGGCCGAGCTTGCGGTACGGCTCGGTATCGACGATTCCGTTGGCGCGCAGGATCTTTGCCACCTCGGCAGCGTCGACGTCGTCGTTGAAGTCGATGGTGCCGACAACCTGCGAGCGGTGTGCCGGATCAGCGACGAACGGCGTTGCGAACTCACTGGCCTCGGCCCAGTTGTACAGGCGCGAGGACGAATCCGCGGTGCGAGCGGTAGTCCAGTCGAGGCCGCCGTTGCTGTTCATCCACTCGATCTGGTTGGCGAAGAGCAAGAGGGTGGCCAGGGCCGGGGTGTTGTACGTCTGATCCTTGGAGCTGTTGTCCACGGCGATGGGCAGCGAGAGGAAGTCAGGCGTCCAGCGTCCCGAATCCTTGATCTCCGCGACGCGTTCGAGGGCGGCCGGGCTCATCAGCGCGATCCACAGTCCGCCGTCTGCAGCGAAGCACTTCTGCGGAGCGAAGTAGTAGACGTCGGAATCGGCGACATTGACCGGAAGTCCGCCGGCGCCCGAGGTGGCGTCGATGGCGATCAGTGCGTTCTCCGAACCCGCGGGACGCGAGACGGGGATCGACACACCGGTGGAGGTCTCGTTGTGCGCCCAGCCGATGAGATCGACGGACGGGTCGGAGACCGGCACCGGTGCGCTGCCCGGATCGGCGGAAACGACGATCGGGTCACCGATGAACGGGTTGGCCTTGGCGACCGAAGCGAACTTGGAGCTGAATTCGCCGTTGGTCAGGTGCAGCGACTTCTCGCGGATGAGGCCGAATGCGGCCGCATCCCAGAACGCAGTGGTTCCGCCGTTGCCGAGGACGACCTCGTAGCCCTCGGGCAGTGAGAACAGATCGGCGAGGCCGGAACGAATGCTGGCCACAACGTTCTTGACCGGCTTCTGGCGATGGCTGGTGCCGAACACCGAAGCGCCCACCTCGACCAGGGACTGCAGCTGCTCGGGGCGAACCTTGGAAGGACCGCAGCCGAAGCGTCCGTCGGCGGGCTTGAGGTCGGCGGGGATGATCGGTGTGGAGGTCATCGCTTCTTTCTGTTCCTTCACTTGTGTTCTGTACTACCGTGATTGGCGAATTCGAGCGGGGTACTACGCGTGGCTGATCTGGTCCCAGCCCTCGACCGACTCCGGAGTACGGGGCGCCGGGCCGGTGTAGATGGCGGCCGGGCGTACCAGTTTACCGAGACGCTTCTGCTCGAGGATGTGTGCACACCAGCCGGCGGTGCGGCCACAGGTGAACATGGCAGGCATCATGTGCGCGGGAACCTCGGCGAAGTCGAGGATGACGGCGGCCCAGAACTCGACGTTGGTCTCGATCGCGCGATCGGGACGACGCTCACGCAGTTCTGCCAGTGCAGCCTGCTCGAGAGCTGCGGCAGCCTCGTAGCGGGGAGCGTTGAGGCGCTTGGCCGTGGCGCGGAGCACGCGTGCACGGGGATCTTCGGCGCGGTAGACGCGGTGTCCGAAGCCCATGAGCTTTTCCTTGCGGTCGAGGATTCCCTTGACCAGTGCGCGGGCGTCGCCGGTCTTCTCGGTCTCTTCGATCATCGGAAGAACTCGGGCCGGTGCGCCGCCGTGCAGCGGGCCGGACATCGCGCCGATGGCGCCGGAAAGCGAAGCCGCGACGTCGGCGCCCGTGGAGGCGATGACGCGGGCCGTGAAGGTGGAGGCGTTCATGCCGTGCTCGGCTGCCGAGACCCAGTACGCGTCGATTGCCTCGACGTGTGCCGGATCGGGCTCACCCTTCCAGCGAACCATGAAGCGTTCGGTGACGGTCTTGGCCTCGTCGATGCGGCTCTGCGGGACTGCCGGCTGGTAGATGCCGCGAGCGGACTGCGCGACGTACGACAGCGCCATGACGGATGCGCGGGCGAGCTGGTCGCGGGCGGTCTCGTCATCGATGTCGAGGAGCGGCTGGTAGCCCCAGATGGGAGCCAGCATCGCCAGTCCGGCCTGAACGTCGACACGGACGTCGCCGGTGTGAATGGGGAGGGGGAACGGCTCGGCCGGCGGGAGGCCGGGGCCGAAGCGGCCGTCGACGAGAAGGGCCCATACGTTGCCGAAGGTGACCCTCTGGCCGACCAGGTCTTCGATGTCGACTCCGCGGTAGCGCAGTGCGCCGCCGTCCTTGTCAGGTTCTGCGATATCGCTGGTGAAGGCGACGACGCCTTCGAGTCCGCTCACAAAATCGTCCGGTATTGCTGCGCTCGCTGCCATTCTCGTGGACTCTCCTCGTTCGAGTGCGCCAGGTCTACAGTCGCACTGCCTCAGCTTCAGTGACTGCGCCTCGGTGCTCGCAGGGATGAGCACGCACCGTGTTTTGTACTGCGCAATCGTCTCGTCCCGATTCGGCGCTGTCGCTGGTGCGGCTCGCGGTCCGGGTCGGGTCTAGCCACGGCAAACTTTAGCGCGTGCCGCGTAGCCGTTGGCCAGTGAGTACCCGGGAGTAGCGTTCTCGGCTGTGTCGAATGAACGTCAGGACCCGCAGGCGGTGGACAACGAACTCGCGGCCATGCGTGTGGGCTATCCGCAAGCAGGCAGCGAATCGGAGTCCGTCGAGGACCGCATGAGTGCGGAATTGGATACTTCGGTTGTCGAAACCGGTTGGCTGCCCCTCATGCGCCAATGGCTCGTGGACGCCGTCGAAGCTGACGCGCCGGAGCCCAACGCCATGACTCTGTCGACGGTGGACGACGGTGGCCGTCCGGCGTCGCGCACCGTGCTCTGCAAAGGGCTCAGCGAGGACGGCGTCCTCTTCTTCACCAACTACGGATCCGACAAGGCTCGTCACCTCGACGCCCACCCGTACGCGTCGGCGAACTTCACGTGGCTGACCCTTGCCAGGCAGGTGATCGTCCGCGGCACCACCGAGCGGGTGAGTGCTCAACTGACGCAGGAGTATTGGCGAACCAGGCCTCGAGGTTCACAGCTCGGCGCGTGGGCGTCGTCGCAGTCTCGTCCGATCGACTCGCGTGCCGATCTCGACGAGCAACTGCGTGAGGTCGCTGCTCGATTCGGCGTGGACGGTGAGATTCCGGTGCCACCGAACTGGGGCGGGATTCTGATTCGGCCCGAGTCTGTCGAGTTCTGGCAAGGACGCGCGAACCGCATGCACAATCGAGTTCGCACGAGCCTGGTCGACGGACAGTGGTCCGCCGTCCGTCTCCAGCCGTGAGCCGGCTACTCGCGGACACGACTCCGCTCGAGAATCGCGACTATCGACGGCTGTGGACGGCCGGCATCGTCACCGTCATCGGCGCTCAGCTCAGCGTGGTCGCCGTACCGCAACAGGTGTACGAGATCACCCGAAGCTCGGCCTACGTCGGTCTGACGGGAATCTTCGGTCTGGTCCCGCTGGTCGTTTTCGGTCTGTGGGGCGGCGCACTGGCCGACGTCATGGATCGACGACGGCTGTTGATGATCACCTCGATCGGACTCGGCGTCACGTCGGTGCTGTTCTGGATCCAGGCTGCCCTGAACGTGAACAACGTGTGGTTGGTGCTCGGATTGTTCTCGGTTCAACAGGCGTTCTTCGCGGTGAACCAGCCGACGCGAGCGGCGATCATCCCTCGGTTGATTCCGGGCAGGCAGTTACCTGCCGCGAACTCGCTGAACATGACTGTCGTGCAGTTCGGTGCGATAGCCGGCCCGCTACTGGCGGGTGTCCTCATACCGTCGGCCGGTCTGCAACTGCTGTACCTGCTCGACTCGATCTTTCTTCTCGCCACACTGTGGGCGGTATGGAAGCTCCCGGCGATTCCGCCGACCGGAACGTCTCGGCGAGCCGGATTGAGCGAGGTCCTCGGCGGTTTCACGTATCTCGCGACGCAGAAGGTTCTGCTCGCGTCGTTCGTGGTGGACATCATCGCGATGGTGTTCGGGATGTCGCGAGCATTGTTCCCGGAGATTGCCCACGAATCCTTCGGTGATCCCGCCAGCGGCGGTTTTGCGCTGGGACTGCTGTTCGCGGCGATGTCGGTGGGAGCCGTTCTGGGCGGAGTCTTCTCGGGTTGGTTGCCACGGGTTCAGTACCAGGGGCGAGCCGTTCTGGTCTGCATCGCGCTGTGGGGGCTGTCCATGGTCGGCTTCGGCGTTGCCGTGTACTTCGCGAGTCCCGGTTCCAGTGTGATTCTGCTCTGGGTGGCGGTCGCATTCCTGGCATTCGGCGGAGCCGTCGACATGGTCTCGGCGGCTTTCCGCAGCACGATGCTCCAGCAAGTGGCAACCGACGACATGCGCGGACGACTGCAGGGCGTATTCATCGTGGTCGTGGCAGGTGGTCCGCGTATCGGTGACGTGCTGCACGGCGGTGCAGCCTTCCTGTTCGGGACCGGTGTCGCGGCAGCGGGCGGCGGCTTCCTGGTGATTGTCGGTGTTGTCCTTTCTGCCCTCGCATTTCCGGCATTCGTTCGCTACAAGGTGGGACGCGCCGTCTGACGTCCTGGTTAACCGGTCGCTCGTGGTGGAAACTGGTACGTATGACTGCGCCGCACAGCACGGGTAGGGGAGGGTTCGAGATCCGTGGTGGAGGCTATCGAGCCGAGATCGCCGCGGCCGGTGCCGGGTTGCGGCTACTCGATCACGAAGGACCGAACGGTCAGCGCGCGCTGACCGAGACCTGGGCACTCGGATCGAAGCCACCGCTGTCGGCCGGATTGGTTCTCGCGCCGTGGCCCAACCGAATTCGCGACGGGCACTTCATGTTCGACGGGATCGAGCATCAACTCGAGATCACCGAACCTGCGCTGGGGAACGCGAGCCACGGGTTCGTCCGGCGTCGCAATTGGAGCCTCGTGGACCACACGTACGAGCGCGTCGAACTGTCGGTCGACGTGGGACTTCACAAGGGTTGGCCCTATCCGTTGCAGCTGACGGTCGCCTACGAGGTCGGTGCCGACGGACTGACCGTCACGCACACGGCCACGAACAAGGGTGCGACCTCGTCGCCGTTCGGGCTCGGAATGCACACCTTCATTCGCGCCGGCGACTTTCCGCTCGACGAATGTGCTCTGCATCTGGCAGCAGGCACACGGTTGCCGATCGATCCGGCGAGGATGCTGCCGAACGCGTATTCGCAGGCAGTCGCCGGTACGGACTACGACTTCCGGACACCGAGACTGCTTGCCGGGGTGCAGTTGGACACTCCGTACAGCGCATTGGACGTCGTCGACGGCAGTGGTCGCACGCAACACGAGCTGCTGGCTCCGGATGGAACGGGCACTGCCCTGTGGACCAACCGCGAGTTCCCGTGGATTCAGGCCTTCATCGCAGATCCCGCCAACGACAAGGGGTATCCCGATCGCGGCCGCGCATTGGCTTTGGAGCCGATGACCTGCCCGCCTGACGCCTTCAACTCGGGCATCGATCTCCTGGTGCTTCATCCGGGTCAGACCTGGACGGGTAGCTGGGGCATCAAGGCGCTGTGATCCGGCTCTCATACCGTGGGATCGTGTAACACCAGGTAGGCATCAGCCGATAACAATCGGTTTTCGGTACCCCGTGTCAGTGGTCCGGAAGGTCCGACGTTGCTCCCGTTCTCGAATTGCAGCCGAGATTTGCAGATCAGTGTGGGTAAATGCGCGATTCCGTAGACTGGAGTACCGGTCACGCGAATGGGAAAGCCCAGACTGGAACATGTTTCAGTTTCGGTGGGTATGTCGGGTTCGTGAGTACCCGAAAAATAGCCGTGGAGCGACCCTCCTTCGGCACGATCTCTCCCGTGCGACTAGTTTCTAGTTGATCGCATGTAGTTACTCGTTGGTTCGAGCTTGAGAGGGATCCTTCGTGCCCGCTGACAATGACACAAAGCCCACGCTTACTTACCCCGGTGGTGAGTACACGATGTCCATTGCCAGGGCAACAGAGGGCAATGACGGCATCGAGCTGGGAAAGCTGCTGGCCACAACGGGGTACACCACCCTTGACCCCGGTTTTGTGAACACTGCATCCACCAGTTCTGCAATCACCTACATCGACGGTGAGAAGGGAATCCTGCGTTACCGCGGATATCCCATCGAGCAGTTGGCAGGTAAGTCGACGTTCATCGAGGTCAGCTACCTGCTGATCTACGGCGAACTGCCGACCGACGCCCAGCTCGAGTCCTTCACGGACCGCATCCGTCGACACACCCTGCTTCACGAGGACCTCAAGCGGTTCTTCGACGGATTCCCGCGCAACGCTCACCCGATGCCGGTTCTCTCGTCCGCAGTGAACGCATTGTCGGCGTACTACCAGGATTCGCTCGATCCCGAGGATCCGGAGCAGGTGGAACTGTCCACCATCCGTCTTCTCGCGAAGCTGCCGACCATCGCTGCGTACGCGTACAAGAAGTCCGTCGGACAGCCGTTCCTGTACCCGGACAACTCGTTGAACCTGGTCGAGAACTTCATGCGTATGACGTTCGGCTTCCCCGCCGAGCCGTACCAGGGTGATCCCGAGGTCGCCAAGGCACTCGACATGCTGCTGATCCTGCACGCAGACCACGAGCAGAACTGCTCCACGTCGACCGTGCGCATGGTCGGCTCGTCGGACGCCAACCTGTTCACCTCCGTCTCGGCCGGCATCAACGCACTGTGGGGCCCGCTGCACGGCGGCGCCAACCAGGCAGTGCTCGAGATGCTCGACGAGATCAAGGCCAGCGGCAGCACCGCAGCCGAGTTCGTCCGCAAGGTCAAGAACAAGGAAGACGGCGTGAAGCTCATGGGCTTCGGGCACCGCGTCTACCGCAACTACGATCCGCGCGCTGCGCTGGTCCGCGAAACCGCGCACACCATCCTCGCCAAGCTCGGCGGCGACGACGAACTGCTCAACATCGCAATGCAACTCGAAGAGGCCGCCCTCACGGACGACTACTTCATCGAGCGCAAGCTCTACCCGAACGTCGACTTCTACACCGGCCTCATCTACCGCGCGATGGGCTTCCCGCCGCGCATGTTCACGGTGCTGTTCGCCATGGGCCGTCTGCCCGGCTGGATTGCGCACTGGCGTGAAATGCACGAGGATCCGGCTACGAAGATCGGCCGCCCGCGCCAGATCTACACCGGCTACACCGAGCGTGACTACAGAGACATCACGTCCCGCTGACGCGTGACCTAGCGATATCACCACCCGCTAGTCTTCTGTACCCAACATTTCGCCTCAACGAGGAGGACCCATGAGTAGCAAGCCCGTAATCGAGTTCCAGGAAGGCCCCGCGCCGACCGATCTGGTCATCAAGGATCTGGTTGTCGGAGAAGGCGCCGAAGCCGTTCCCGGTGGCACCGTCGACGTTCACTACGTCGGTGTCGAGTTCGAGTCCGGCGAAGAGTTCGACTCTTCCTGGAGCCGTGGCGAGTCCATTCAGTTCCCGCTTCGTGGCCTGATCAAGGGCTGGCAGGACGGCATCCCGGGCATGAAGGTCGGCGGACGCCGTCAGCTCACCATTCCGCCGGAGCTGGCATACGGCCCCGCCGGTGCAGGGCACCAGCTTTCCGGCAAGACCTTGGTCTTCGTGATCGATCTGCTGGACGCCAAGTAATCCACTGTGCGCCTTTATTAACCCCCCGCGGTTAATAAAGGCGCACAGCACAAGCAGCCCCGCACCGTCAGGTGTGGGGCTTTCTTGTGTGGTCAGCTCGCGGTCTTTCGTCGGTAGAGCCAGTTGGACCACACGAATCCCACGGCGGCGATGCCCAGGCACCACGCGAGGGCGATGGCCGCGCTGTTCCCGATCGGCGTGCCCATCAGGAGTCCGCGCACAGTCTCGATGATCGGAGTCACCGGTTGGTGCCGGGCAAACCCCTGCAGCCAGGACGGCATGGTCTCAGCCGGTACGAAAGCAGTGCTGACGTAGGGCAGGAACATGATGGCGAAGGTGAATCCGCTTGCAGCCTCCGGGTTCTGGGCCAAGAGTCCCAAAGCTGTCGAGAGGTACGACATGGCAAAGACGAAGGCGACGATCACAGCGGCGACGCCGAGCCAGCGCAACGGATCGCTTGTCGGGCGAAATCCCATGATCAGCGCAACGACGACCACGATCGCCGTAGTCAGGACGTTGCGGACGACGCTGGCCAGTACATGACCGGTCAGGACCGACGACGGAGAGATCGCCAAGGTCCGGAAACGGTCGATGATCCCGTCCTTCATGTCGCTCGAGACGCTGACCGCGGTGGTCGAGGCGCCGAAACCGGCGCACAGAAGGATGATTCCTGGCACGACGTAGTCGATGTACTCGCTACCGGTGTTGATGGCGCCGCCGAAGACGTAGACGAACAGCAGCATGAGCATGACCGGAAGGGCTATCGCGGTGATCATCGAATCCGGACTGCGCAGAACGTGTTTGAGATTCCGGCGGAGCATCACCGCGGAATCGATTGCAATGGTGGAGGTCATCGAACGCTCGCAATCTCGGGTTGGCCTGATCCGGTGAGCGCGAAGAACACGTCGTCCAGATCCGGAGTGTGAACGGAGAACTTCTCGACGGTGATCGACGGATCGTCGATCGAGTCGAGGATCGCCTTGATCGACGGAACTGCCCCGTCGGAAGGGATGTGCAGGGTCAAGGTCTCGGCATTCGAATGCGCCTGCGGCAGTGATGCCGCGGCGAGTTCGAGTTGAGCCAGGTTCTCGAATTGCAGTGCGACGTGGCCGCCGGGAACAAGGCGTTTGAGTTCGTCCGGTGTTCCCTCGGCGACGATGCGGCCGCCGCTCAGCACGCCGACCGTATCGGCCAATTCGTCTGCCTCGTCGAGGTATTGGGTGGTGAGGAAGATGGTGACGCCTGACGCTGTGAGTCCTCGAACGATCGACCACATGTCGTGGCGGCTTCGCGGGTCCAGGCCGGTGGTGGGTTCGTCGAGAAAGACGACGTCCGGTCGGGCGACGAGGCTCATCGCGATGTCGAGTCGTCTGAGCATGCCGCCCGAGTAGTCACCGGCGCGTTTGTCGCCGAAGTCCGTCAAAACGAACTGGTCGAGCAATTCCTCGGCACGGCGACGGGAGTTCTTCCGGCCCAGGTGATTCAGTTCGCCCAGTAGGGTGAGGTTCTCGAATCCAGTCAGCAAGGTGTCGACGGCTGCGTACTGCCCGGTCACGCTGATGCGCCGCCGAACGTTCTGTGGATCTCCGGGCAGTGAATGCCCCGCGACCATGACCTCGCCTCCGTCGAAGGGGATGAGGGTGGTGAGAATTCTTACGGCCGTGGTCTTTCCGGCGCCGTTTGCGCCGAGGAGGGCGTACACCGATCCGGCCGGGACCGCCAGGTCGAGTCCAGCCAGTACCTGTTGATCGCCGTAGTGCTTACGGAGTCCGCGGACCGAGATTGCGGGGATCGTTCCTGACATCGAGACCTCCAAGTAAGAACTGTGTATGTCATAAACTCGTGTTTATAGCGTACGCAGTTCTAGGATGATGGCAAGAGTGAAGAGTGGGAGCTTATGGATCGCGGAGCGCTACCGAGAGCAGTTGAACTGGCCTGGGGACTGGACCAGCCGGGAACGCGGGGTCCGAAGAAGGGGCTCAGTCTCGAGCAAATTCTCGACACCGCGATCGAATTGGCCGACGCAGAAGGCGTCACCGCTCTGTCGATGGGCCGCGTGGCCAAAGCGCTCGGGTTCACGACCATGTCGCTCTACCGCTACGTGGCAAGCAAAGACGAACTGATCGAACTGATTTCGGATCGGGTGATCGGGCCGCCGCCGGTGATTCCCGACGGCGTGACCTGGCGCGTCAAGCTCGAGGCGTGGGCGAATCAGGAGTATGCCACGATGCTGAGTCGACCGTGGTGGCTCAAGCTGCCCATCACGGCTCCACCGACCGGGCCCAACAACATGGCGTGGCTCGACGCGGGTCTGAGCGCCCTCGACGGGGTCGCCCTGAGCGCCGCGTCGAAGTTCCAGGTGGTGACCAACGTGTCGTTGTTCGTCATCGGCCGCGCTCGATTCTCGGCTGACCTGGCTTCTCGTTCAGCGCAGTCGGCAGACGACGACGTCGCATACGGCGCTCTCATTGCTCGTGTCATCAATCGGGAGGGATTCCCCTACCTGAGTGCAGCAATCGAGGAAGGCGGCTTCGAGGACGGCAGCCCGGAGGGTGAGGCCGCCGGCGACGATGCCTTCGATTTCAGTTTCTCGCTCGGTTTACTTCTCGACGGAATCGAGAAGCTGGTGCAGCGGTCAGGACACCAGCGCGGTGGCGCTGACGTCGTCGATGATCAGATCGGTGATCAGCCCGCCCCGTAGTGCTCCCTCCAGAGCCGGCAGTTTTGCTGTTCCGGCGACGATGCACACGCGCCTGGCGACCTTCTCGAAAAGGTCCAGTCGCGGGCCGCTCGCGCGCTCGTTGAGTTCGATTCCGCGGTAGCTCCCGTCCGACCGGAAGAAGACGGTTGCGATGTCGCCGACCACTCCGTCGCGTCGAAGTGCTTCTGCTTCATCGGGTTCGAGGTATCCGGCGGTGTAGACGTGACTCGGTACGTTGCCGCCCGGTACGCCGATGCTGAAGACTGCCAGGTCCATTCGCTTCTGCATGTCCAAGACGCGTTTGATGCTTCGTTCGCGCCACAGTTGCTCCCGGGTTTCCGGGTAGTCGAAGAAGGCAGGCACCGGAAATCCTTGTGGCAGAGCACCGTAGGCGTCGGCGATGGTTCTGATGATGTCGCTGGCGTAAGAGATCCCGGTGGTGCGAGTATTCGCGGCGCCGTTGAGTTGCACGACGTACGAGTTGTACGTGCGTTTGGGGGCAAGGTGCTTGCTGACTTCACTGAGAGTGGTTCCCCAGGCGATCCCCATCACCATGTCGCTGTCGAAGAACGACGCCAGCAGGCGTCCGGCAAAGGTTGCGACCTTTTCGAGTCGCTCGAGATCTCCCACCAGTTCCGGCACGGTCACCACGTGGGCGCGCACTCCGTACCGTTCCGAGAACTCGCGTTCGATGCGAGGAGCCTGGCCGTGCGGGGTGCTGATCTTGATCTCGACGAGACCCGAGGTGCGCGCGTAGGTGATCAATCGGGAGACGGTGGATCGGGACACCCCCATGTCGCGGCCGATGGCAGCCATGGTCTGGTCCTGGAAGTAGTAGAGGCGTGCGGCCTGAACTGCGTCGGCGATGCGCGGGTCCGCCGGATCGGAGGTAGCGGAGTCCGAAGTGGGAGTTTCCATGGGTTCGTCCTGTCTGCACGTACGTGCAAGAGCATTGAACCGAATCCTATCCGAGTAGGCCCAGGCCGAGGCGCTCGATCACGCAAAGTCCCAGAAGTGTGTCTGTTACCCGCGTTACGGTGCGCAAATGGGGTATTTGCACATATGTGCACGAGCTATGCGTGAATGTGCAAAGGGCTTTACGCTACGGGTGCAGCAATCCAAACTATGACATGCATCACAACGAAGTGAGGGTGGGGATGGAGAAAGCCAAGCGATTAGGGCTTCCAGGCGAGTTGGCAGCCGAGTTCGCCGGAACGATGATCTTGATCTTGTTCGGCGTCGGAGTTGTGGCGCAGGTTGTGTCCGGCGGGAGCGGTGGGGGTCTCGGCGGACACGACAGTATCGCGTGGGCCTGGGGACTCGGCGTCATGTTCGGCATCTATGTCGCAGGCCGGGTGACGGGTGCTCATCTGAACCCCGCAGTAACCTTCGCCTTTGCGATCTTCCGGGGATTCTCCTGGCGCAAGGTCCTGCCCTACACGCTGGCGCAGACCGCTGGAGCCTTTGTCGCGGCCCTGATCGTCCGGTGGAATTACAACGACATGCTCAATGCCATCGATCCCGGACACACAACGGCGACTCAGACGATCTTCTCGACGATGCCCGGAAACGGAACGCTCCCGGTCAGTCTGGGATCAGCGCTGATAGATCAGATCATCGGCACGGCGATCCTGTTGTTCCTCATCGTTGCGGTGACCGATACTCGGGGAACTCCGCCGCTCGCGAATCTTGCGCCCTTCGTCGTCGGTTTGATCGTGGTGGCAATCGGATTCGCATGGGCGACCAACGCGGGTTACGCCATCAATCCGGCCCGCGACTTCGGTCCGCGGCTGGCGTCGTATCTCACCGGTTACGGCAGCGCCTGGCGAGATCAGTACGGGAGCCTGTATTTCTGGGTGCCCATCGTGGGGCCGCTGATCGGCGCTCCGATCGGGGTGTTCCTCTACGACAAGCTGATTGGTCGATTCCTGCCTGACGAGTCGGTGGAGAAGGCAGCCGAGGAGCCGGCCACGATACCGGCCTGATGGCGAATCATCATCTCTGACAGTAAATCTTTCGCACTTTCTTCGACACCAAAGGGGTAGCACGATGGCGCAGTTCGTAGCCGCGATAGACCAGGGAACCACCTCCACGCGATGCATGATCTTCGATCACAGTGGGCACGTAGTCGCTGTCGAACAGCACGAGCACACACAGATCTTTCCGCAGGCAGGCTGGGTCGAACACGATCCGATCGAAATTTGGGACAACGTCCGCAACGTCACCGCGGGCGCCTTGGCCAACGCAGATCTGACCGCGGCCGACATCGCATCCGTCGGCATCACCAATCAGCGTGAGACGGCAGTGGTCTGGGAACGAGCAACCGGAAAGCCCGTTTACAACGCCATCGTCTGGCAGGACACACGCACCGATCGAATCTGTACTGCACTCGCCGGCGAAGACGGCCCCAGGAAGTACACCGAAGTCACCGGATTGCCGTTGGCCACGTACTTTTCGGGCCCCAAGGTCAAGTGGATTCTCGACAACGTCGAGGGCGCGCGCGAGAAGGCCGAAGCAGGCGAATTGTGCTTCGGCACGATGGACACCTGGGTGCTGTGGAACATGACCGGCGGCGTCGACGGCGGAGTGCACGCTACCGACCCCACCAACGCGTCGCGCACTCTGTTGATGGATCTCGACACTCTCGCTTGGGATTCGGCGATCTGCGCCGACATGGGCATCCCCGAATCGATGCTCCCCGAGATTCGCAGCTCGTCCGAAACTTTCGGATTCGTGCGCGAACGCGGAACGTTGTCCGGCGTGCCGATCGCCGGAATCCTCGGCGATCAGCAAGCAGCGACTTTCGGTCAGGCCTGCCTCTCGCCCGGAGAAGCGAAGAACACCTACGGAACCGGCAACTTCGTGCTCCTCAACACCGGCACCGAAAAGGTGATGAGCAAGAACGGCTTGTTGACGACGGTCTGTTACAAGATCGGTGAGCAGCCAACGGTTTACGCACTGGAAGGATCGATCGCCGTGACCGGTTCGCTGGTCCAGTGGCTTCGAGACAACCTCGGCATGATCGACAACGCGGCCGACATCGAGGTGAACGCGCGCTCTGTGGACGACAACGGTGGCGCGTACTTCGTGCCCGCGTTCTCAGGCCTGTTTGCACCGCATTGGCGCGCGGATGCACGCGGTGCGATCGTCGGTCTGACAAGGTTCGTGAACAAGGGGCACCTTGCCCGGGCGGTGCTCGAAGCGACTGCGTACCAGAGTCGTGAGGTGATCGAGGCGATGAACCTCGACTCGGGTGTCGACTTGAAGGTTCTCAAGGTCGACGGCGGAATGGTCGCGAACGAACTCCTCATGCAATTCCAGGCCGATCTGCTCGACGTCGAGGTGATCCGCCCTGTCGTTGCGGAGACCACGGCATTGGGCGCTGCGTACGCCGCTGGTCTCGCGGTCGGGTACTGGGAGAGCGAGGACGACATTCGCAGCAACTGGGCGAAGGACAAGAGCTGGACGCCGTCGATGGATTCGGCCGAGCGTGAGCGCCTGTATGCAGGCTGGCAGAAAGCCGTCACTCGGACACTCGACTGGGTCGACGCAGACTGATCGCGGCGCCCCCATTTCTACCTATTTTCAAGTGAAGGAACAGTTTTCATGAGCACAGCACAAGCATTGAGTCCGTCCTCGCGGGCGGAGTCGCTGAAGAAGTTGGAAGAAACCGAACTCGACGTCCTCGTTATCGGCGGTGGCGTGGTCGGAGCGGGTAGCGCGCTCGACGCCGCAACTCGCGGTCTGAAGGTGGGCTTGGTGGAGGCTCGCGACTTCGCGTCCGGAACCTCGAGCAGGTCGAGCAAGCTGTTCCACGGCGGACTGCGTTACCTCGAGCAGTTCAATTTTGCGCTCGTGTTCGAGGCACTGCGTGAGCGGTCGTTGGTTCTGAATTCGCTGTGCCCGCATCTCGCGAAGCCGGTGCCGTTCATCTACCCACTCGAGAAGTTGATCGACCGGCCGTACGTCGGTCTGGGCATCGGCGTCTACGACGTGATGGGCGCAGGCCGCGGGGTTCCCTCACACCACAAGCATGTGGGCAAGAAGAAGACTCTCGAATCGTTCCCGTCCGGAAAGCGCTCTGCTATCCGGGGTTCGGTCAAGTTCTACGAGGGTCAGGTAGATGACGCCCGCCACACGATGATGCTGGCGCGCACAGCAGCCGAATACGGCGCACTGTGCGTGAACAGCACCCGCGTAATCGGCTTTCTCCGTGAGGAGGACCGCGTAGTCGGGGTGAAGGCCGTGGATCTGGAAACGGGTCGCGCGTTCGAGATCCGTGCTCGTCAGGTCATCAACGCCGCCGGGGTCTGGACCGACGAGATCCAGGAAATGGTCGGTGGGCGAGGGCAATTCCAGGTTCGCGCTTCGAAAGGTGTGCACCTGGTCGTCCCGCGAAACCGCATCAACTCCTCTACCGGAATCATCACGCGGACCGAGAAGAGTCTGCTGTTCGTGATCCCGTGGGGAAGCCACTGGATCATCGGTACGACGGACACCGACTGGAACCTCGACCTCGCCCATCCGGCAGCGAGCCGAAGCGATATCGACTACATCCTCGGACATGTCAACAAGCTCCTTCAGGACGAGTTGACGCACGAGGACGTCGTCGGTGTGTACGCGGGGTTGCGTCCGTTGCTGTTCGGCGAATCAGATTCGACCAGCACTCTCTCGCGTGAGCATGCGGTGTCGAGTCCGGTCCGAGGTTTGACGGTGGTCGCCGGTGGCAAGTACACCACTTACCGCGTGATGGCCAAGGACGCTGTCGATTCCGCGGTGCACGGATTGGAACAGAAGGTGCCGAAGTCCTGCACTGAGCGTATCCAACTTGTGGGTGCCGACGGCTACTTTGCCGCGCACAACAATCGGCATCTCACCGCTGAGCGCACGGGACTGCACGTTTCGACTATCGAGCACCTACTGGGTCGGTACGGCACTCTGGCTGACGAGTTGTTCGAACTCGTCGAGGCGCGACCGGAACTGGGGCAGCCGTTGGACTCCGCCCCCGAGTACCTCAAGGCGGAGATCCACTACGCTGCGAGCCATGAGGGTGCACAGCATCTCGACGACATCCTTACCCGTCGTACCCGCATCTCCATCGAGGTTACCGATCGCGGCGACGCGGCAGCAGCGGAAGTAGCCGAACTGGTTGCGCCGGTGCTGGGTTGGACTCCCGAGCACATTGCCGAGGAGATCGAACACTACCGGTTGCGTGTTGCAGCCGAGCGGGAATCTCAGGAGCAGCCCGATGACCTGACCGCTGATGCGGCGCGCCTTGGTGCACCGGACGTTCGCACCGGAGTCGCTGTCGGACAGGTTTGAGTCCGAGACACCACCAATGATCGGCCGGGACCCTGTGTCCCGGCCGATCGACCGAACTGCCTCGGTGTCAATCGAACTCGTCTGCCGAACATTCGGGGAGGTCGATCGTCACCACCGCGCCCCCGTTCGGATGGTTCGCGAAGTCGATACGAGCGCCGATGACCGCCGCTTGTCCCACTACGATCGTCAAGCCGAGGCCCAGGCCCGAGTTCGGGCCGCGTTCGACGGAGTTGGTCTGAAATCTCTTCGGCCCCTGGCGAAGCCACTCTTCAGTGAACCCGACGCCCCGATCCCGGACCGTGATGCGGGAGTGGTCGACGTGGACATTGATCGGCGACTTTCCGTGATTGCGAGCATTCAAGATCAGGTTGGCGATGATCCGCTCCAGTCTGCGCGCGTCGGTGTACGACACGGGGGTGCCGTGAACACTCACTTCACACTCGACTCCTGTGGTGGAAATCGCGTGACGCACCACCGGCGCCAGTTCCACCGATTGGATGTCAGCCTGCTCGGAGGTGGTGTCGAGGCGTGCCACTTCGATGACGTCCTCGGCGAGCCTCCTGAGTTTATGGACGCCGTCGCGCACCAATTCGGTTGGCCTACCGGGTGGCAGGAGCTCTGCGGCGCCGACCAGTCCGGAGATGGGTGTTCTGAGATCGTGCGCGATGTTGGCTGTCACGCGCTTCTCGGCGTCCAATTGTCCCCGTAGAGCATCGGACATCGCGTCGACCGCATCCGCCAGCTCGGTGATCTCGTCGTCGAAAAGCGACCAGGTGACCGAGCGGACGCGGATGTCCGCTCCGGTAGACACTTTGCGAGCCGCACGGGCGGCCGAGCGCAATCGATACGACATCGCGAGTCCAAGCAGCACACCCAGGACGCCACCCGCTGCGATCACTGCGATGGTGGCGTTGCGAAGTGTCCGATCGACGCTGGCGATCGATTCCCGCTGCGCGGTGTACGGGACGCGAATCGCCACCACCTGAGTGTTGACGTCGGCAGCAGCCCAGACAAATGGCTGGTCCCCGCTGTCGACAAGGTAGGTGGCACGTTTGCCGCCCACCACGGCCTGACGCAACTCTTCCGGAACGTCGAGACCATCTGTGGTGGCGCGGAACAGCGCACGCATGCTGCCCGTTTCGTCCTGCAGCACTAGTTGGAGATTGCGATCAGCTGCCGCCCGCGCTGCATCCTCTTGGTTGTGTGAAAAGGTTTGATGCATCACGGTACTGAGCGTGATCGAGGCGACGGCGATCACGAACGTGATGGCCGCCGCGATCTTCCACTGAAACGACAACCGCCTCCCGGTGGACGGGAGCTTGGCGGCGAGATCCCGCGATCTCACCGATGGTTGTCCATCGTGTAGCCGAACCCCCGGACGGTCCGGATCTGTTCGGAGCCGATCTTCGTGCGCAATCGCTGAACGTGAACGTCGACGATGCGCGTATCGCCGCCCCAGTCGTAATCCCAGACGTCCGAGAGCAGTTCGGAGCGAGACCAGACTTTGCGCGGCACACTCACCATGACCAGGAGCAGCTTCATTTCGGTGGGCGTGAGAGCCACTTCGGCGCCCGAACGCGTGACGGTCACCAACTCGCGATCGATCTCCAGATCGCCGAGAGTCACGATGTCTTTCTCCGTACCGGAATGGGATTCGACCCGCCGGAGCACACTTCGGATACGGGCCACCAGGACACCGCTGTCGAAGGGCTTGGTGACGTAGTCGTCGGCACCGGCTTCCAATCCGAGAACGATGTCGACCGGGTCGTCGCGCGCGGACAGCATGATGACCGGCACCGACAGTTCCTCACGAATGCGCCGGCACAGGCTGATTCCGTTCAGGTCGGGAAGCATCACGTCGAGGACGGCGATATCCGGCTTGGCGTCGACCGCCATATCCATTCCGGTCAACCCACCCGATGCGGTGATCACCCGAAACCCGTTGCGTTCGAGATTCAATTGCGTTGCTTCGCGGATGACAGCGTCGTCTTCGACCAGCAAAATCAACGGATCGGTCATCGGCCTTCGCTTTCATGGGAACGGAACACTCTCAAACCCTTCACCGGTCCACTTGTATGCAGTCGACGATTGACAGAACTCCGGAATGCCGGGGTCTTTGCACAGGTCGACCATAACCGACAATCCTCCGGTTGAGCCGACGACGTAGCGTCCTGGGTCTTGCACTCCGAAGACTTTGTGAGCGCCCGATTCGTCGATCTGGTAGACGAATCCGGCGACCATGAAGCTGACCGGTGGGGCCGGTCGTCCCCAGATGCCGACAGACTCGCAGGTGAAGACATTGACGACGGCATCTTGCCAAACGGCGCCTGTCACGGGGGAGTACCGGATTTCGTAGGGGAAGTTCGCATCACCGCACAGTCGGAGACTGTCCTTGACCGCATCGGACACTTCCGGGTCTGCTCTGAGGAGGGCAACAGGATCGATGCTCAAGCCCTGTGAGAGATCCGAGGGGTCGAGTGATGCTGCGATATTCGGAGTGGGTTCTGATTCAGGCTCGGTGGAACAGGAGGCGAGAGCAAACGCGACCGGCAGGCAAACACCGGCGAGCATCGCGCGGCGACGGCGATCAATCACGGATGAACTCCATTCCATCCCAGTAGAACTCGGTCCGAAGCGGTGGACGGGGGCAACATTCGAACTCCGGTGGCCGCGGATCCGTTTCCAGGACAGACAAACTCGCGGCGCGTTGACCGCTGACGATGAACTTTCCGCGCTCTTCGACGGAGAACAGGCGCTCACCCAGTTCGGGATCGTCTTCACTCGAACCGGCCTTGCCGCTGCGGTAGACGTAGCCGGCAAGGTTGACCGAAATCGACACTCCGGTCCCGGGTTGGTGGGCCGGTTGGCACGGATACACATTCATGACGACGAGTTCGGTCTCCGGCACGATACGCGGTGCGCCTGGATCGAGAAGGATGGACCCGACCGAGATCGGATACCAGTCAGGGCACGACCGAAGTTCTGTCTTCACTCCCTCGGACACCCCAGGATCGTCGAGGAGCGCCCGGCCCAACCTCGAGTTTTCGGCAACCCGTCTGGCCAGGTCTGCAGGTTGTGTGACGGGCAACCCGGTGGAAGCGACATCGCCTTCGATCACAACGCCCTGGGTGGACGCGCAGCCGGTGATCACGGACGCTCCGAGGGTTGCTGCCGCGAGCGCTGTACCGAACAGGCTGCGAGTACGGTCTGATCGACCGCCGCAGATGTCACTCCGATACAACACGTTCCCCTCCCCGGCCGCTGCGAACCCTCTCATCGGCATGTGCGTTTTCATACGATCACAGGTGATCTCGATATCGGAGTTTTGCCACCCACCGTTACGTAATCGTATGAATGTCAGGACCGTCGAGAGTTGGTACGCGACCGACGGAATTCTGTTACGAAACCGATGGAATCAGGCTCCTAGAGTGAGTCACGTCGGTGTTCACCGCTTGGGCGGAACGAGCTGATCCGCGTATCGAGGAGTGTGAGAGCAAATGCCTGAACTATTGCTGACCAACAAGACTCGGCGTCTGCGAGTGCTGCTCGCCGTACTGACGATCGGGGTGGTGTGCGCGATGACAGGGTGTTCGAGTGATGACAACAGCGCTCCAGGAGACGAACCGACGACTACATCGGTGGTTGCGGCGTCTACGACCCCACCGCCGCTGACCGCAGCGACCACTTCGGAGACAGTCGAAGGCTCGAACTCGGTGGGCGGCGGTACGGACGCTTCCACCCCCGGAGTCCCGGCGGGCGGAGCAGCGCCGGCCTGGACCCCGGTCTCGACCAGCGCGGTTGCCCCTGCGGCCCCTGGTCCGGCTACCGAGTCGACCAAGTGCACCGATCAGATCAACTATGTGGGTGACCCTCGTTCGAATGCGGAGATCAACAGCATCGGAGAGCAGATGGGTTCGTGCCCGGCGCCGCTCCCGCCCGATGCCGTCGAGCCCTCCGAGAAGTGCACCGACCAGATCAACTACGGCGCTGACCCTCGTTCCAACGCCGAGATCAACATCATCGGGGAACAAACCGGGATCTGCCCCGAGCCGATACGCCCCTAGCGACTTCAAAACCTGAGCAGTAGTCGGGAATTCGACCAAGAGCCGAAGCAGGGGGAGATCGGAATGACAAGCAGGGCAGGTGGACGTTCGATCGACAGTGTTGCCGACGATGCGTCCCGAGGGGATCGGGACGCGATTGCAGAACTCCTTCAACGCATCGTGCCTCTGGTGACGCGGCGCTGTCGTGCCGAACTGCGACCGCTCGACGCTGATCGTATTGCCGTCGGTATCTGCCGATCCGTCCTGTCCGACATTCGGCGACGTAGACGTGCCGGAGAAGCGTTCCTCGCGCACCTGTACGACGCGATCAGTCGCGAAATCGATTCGCTACCCGCCTCCAGTCGACTCACTCTGCCCTTCGGTGATCTGTCGGCCGCAGAACGCAACGTCTTGGTAGCTCGCATCGTTGTCGGCTTCGACGTGCGCGAGACGGCGCTGTCACTGAGAACGACAACGAGCGCCGTCGAACTCGCCCAACACCGCGCGCTGGCCAAGATCAGACGCGGCAGCCTGAGCGGCGCCTGAATCAACGCTCGAAAGTCAACAGCTGCAACCCTTCGCAACTCCCGGCAACCTCACGCAACTCTTTCCCTTCGCCCGTGACCTACACGACACTGCATGGCGACGAGTGATCGAGAACGAGGAGTGTGTCTGTGGTTCAACGGACGGCGCAGAAGCCGACAACCCCAGGATCGAAAAGGACCGGCGCCAAGCCTCATTCAGGGCTGGACCGGGATGCATTGCTGAAGGCGTACGAGAAGATGTCGCGCATCCGTGCGTTCGAGGATCGACTGCACGAAGAGAATGCAACCGGTGACATCCCCGGCTTCATTCACCTCTACTCGGGCCAGGAAGCCATCGCGGTGGGAGTGTGCGAGAACCTGAGCGACGCCGACTACATCGGATCCACTCACCGCGGTCACGGGCACTGCATCGCCAAGGGCTGCGATCTGAACGGCATGATGGCCGAGATCTTCGGCAAGGACGACGGCCTGTGTCGCGGTAAGGGCGGCTCGATGCACATCGCCGACCTGTCCGTGGGAATGCTCGGCGCCAACGCGATTGTCGGCGGAGCCCCGTCGTTGGCGATCGGCGCTGCACTGAGTGGCAAGACGCTTCGAAACGGTGTCATCGCTGCGTCGTTCACGGGAGACGGTGGATCCAACCAGGGAACCGTCTTCGAGGCGATGAACATGGCTGTGGTGCTGGATCTTCCGATCGTCTTCGTGATCGAGAACAACGGATTCGGTGAAGCAACAGGAACCGACTACGCGGTGGGCGCACCCGACATCGCCGCCCGCGCTGCATCCTTCGGAATGCCTGCCGTCAAGGTGGACGGCACCGACTTCTTCGCGGTCTACGACGCGATGGCGGAAGCATCGGAGCGCGCCAGGACCGGCGGTGGCCCCACCACGATCGAGGCGGCGGCATTCCGTTGGCACGGCCACTTCGAGGGTGACGCGCAGCTGTACCGCACGGCGGAACAGGTTGCGCAACTACGGGAAACCAAGGATCCGCTCAAGAATTTCCGTAGCAGCGTGGATGTGAAGAAGGTCAGCACCGCTGATCTGGACGCGGTGGACGAGCAGTCGCGAGTGCTGGTGGACGAGGCGGTAGCGAAGGCGCGTGCCGCGGCGTATCCACCCGTCGAGAATCTGCTGACCGATGTCTACGTGTCGTACTGAGGAGCCCGAGATGACAAGCGTGGAAGCCGAGAACGTGTCGAAGAAGACCTACCGCGAGGCCGTCAAAGAGGCCATCGCCCAAGAAATGCAACGCGACCCGAGCGTCGTTCTCATCGGTGAGGACGTACGGGGTGGGCATGCCGGTACCAATCCCGATCTGGAGACGAAGAAGATCGAGGCATTTGGCGGTGTCCTGGGTGTCACCAAGGGATTGTGGACGGAGTTCGGATCGGAGCGTGTAATCGATACCCCGATCACCGAATCCGCGATCATCGGAATGGCTGCCGGAGCCGCACTGACCGGACTGAGGCCGGTCGCCGAGCTGATGTTCATGGACTTCTTCGGAGTCTCCTACGACGCGCTCTACAACCAGGCTGCCAAGTTCCGCTACATGTTCGGTGGCAAGGCCAGAACCCCGCTGGTGGTGCGAGGCATGATCGGCGCAGGCTTCTCCGCCGCTGCGCAGCACTCTCAGTCTCCGTACAACGTATTTGCCGCGGTGCCTGGCCTGAAAGTGGTCGCGCCGTCCAACGCCTACGACGCCAAAGGCCTACTCATCCAGGCCATCCGGGACGACGATCCCGTTGTGTTCTGCGAGCACAAGGTGCTCTACGACCTCAAGGGCGAGGTGCCGGACGAGCCGTACGCGATTCCGTTCGGTGTCGCCAACTACACCAGGCAGGGCGACGACGTCACGATCATCGCGTTGTCCGCAATGGTGAACCGCGCCAACGACGTAGCAGACAAGCTGGCCGCCGAGGGTATTTCGGTCGAGGTTGTCGATCCTCGTACCGTCTCACCATTGGACGAGGACGGCATCCTCGAATCCGTCGCATCGACCGGTCGCGTCGTGATCGTCGACGAATCCGCCGCCCGCTGCGGTTTCGGGCACGACGTGGCCGCGCTGATCGCCACCAAGGGATTCAACTACCTGAAAGCGCCGATCGAACTGATCACGCCGCCACATACTCCGGTTCCGTTCTCACCGACCCTCGAAACTGCCTGGCTGCCTGACGCGGCGCGCATCGAAGAGTCGGTTCGCAAGCTGGTGAGAGCCTGATCATGGCTGACATCAAAGCTATCGACATCCCCAAATGGGGGCTCTCCATGGAGGAGGGGTTGGTCAACGCGTGGCTCATCGAGGAAGGTGACTCGTTCACCAAGGGCCAGTTGATCTGTGAGATCGAGACCAGCAAGATCACCAACGAGCTGGAGGCGCCGTTCGACGGTGTTCTCCGCAAGATCGTCGGCACACCGGGGCAGACTCTGCCCGTCGGTGCCGTGATCGGTGTGTCCGCCGATGCGTCCACGACGGATGCGGAGATCGAGCAGTTCCTCGCCGCTCGCGGCGCAACCGCGCCGGCGGAAGAGCCGGCACCGTCACCAGCTGCTGCGCCGGCGGCTCCCGTGACACCTGCGGCTACACCGGCTGCGAAGGTGGTTGTTGCAGCGAAACCTGCACCAACCGGTTCCACCGTCGTACCGAGTGTTCTGCAGGGCACGACGCAGAGCGACGTGTTTGCGAGTCCTCGCGCACTCCGACGTGCCGAATCGCTCGGAATCGATCTCGCCGCCGTAGTGGGTACCGGTCCCCTCGGGCGGATCAGTGTCCGCGACATCGACGACGCGATTCGTGACGCCGGTGGCACTGTTGCGCCGGTAGTGCCGGCCGCGAGATCCGGCCTCCCGCTGCGATCGACCGCCGACGACAGTGCCGTGCCTGCCACCCCGGTCGCACGCAGAACTGCCCGATCACTGGGCGTCAACCTGCATGACTGTCGTCCGACGGATTCGCGGGGGCGCGTCTGCGTCGCCGATGTGCACGACGCCGCTCGTTCCGCGCAGCTCCTGCCCGAGGCGGCGGCTGAGACGGGAACCATTGCCGTCGAACCCGAGTACGACACAATTCCGTTCACGCCCATGCGATCGGCAATCGCGGGCAGGTTGCAGGCGTCCAAGCAGCAGGCTCCCCATTTCCGGCTCACGGCGGATCTCGAGCTCGATGCGCTCCTCGCTCTGCGCAAGGAGATCAATTCGACTGTCCCGGCGGTCAAGCTGTCGGTCAACGACTTCATCGTGAAGGCCTGCGCGGCTGCACTGATGAAGGTGCCGGACGTGAACGTCCAGTTCGATGCCGCGAACGACTCGGTTCTTCGATTCGCGTCGGCGGATGTCTCGGTGGCAGTTGCACTTCCGACCGGGCTGATCACGCCCATCGTGCGTAGCGCGAATACCAAGTCGTTGGCGGACATCTCGGGTGAGGTGCTCTCGTTGGCCACCAAGGCGAAGACCGGCAAACTTCGTCCCGAAGAATTCCAGGGCGGAACCTTCACGGTGTCCAACCTCGGCATGTTCGGGATCAAGGCATTCGACGCGATCATCAATCCGCCCCAGGGAGCGATCCTTGCCGTAGGTGCGGGGGAGAAGCGCGCGGTGGTGGTCGGTGACAGTGTTTCTGCCCGGACCGTGATGACCGTGACCCTCTCGTGCGATCACCGGGTTATCGACGGAGCCCTGGGTGCGACCTTCCTTCGGGAGCTCCAGCGCTTTGTCGCTTCTCCCGCGCTGATGTTGGTGTAAGGGGCTGTGGTGGAAAACAATACGTCGCATAAGTACGACGTTCTTGTCATCGGTGGCGGCCCCGGTGGTTACGTGGCGGCGATCCGGGCTGCCCAGTTGGGGTTGAGCGTCGCGCTGGTAGAACGTGATCGCCTCGGAGGTATCTGCCTCAACTGGGGTTGTATCCCCACCAAGGCGATGCTGCACGGCGCGGACGTCGCGCATACCTTGAGTGAACTCGACACATACGGATTCAGTTCGGCGTCTGTCCAGTTCGACATCTCGAAGTTGGTGTCGTTCAGCCGAGGGGTTTCGGAGAGGTTGTCCGGCGGTGTTGCCTATCTGATGAAGAAGAACGGCGTCGACGCCATCTCAGGCGCCGCGAAGTTGGTGGACAAAGGCGTCGTATCCGTGGGAGGACAGACGTATCGAGCCGACCACGTGATCATTGCAACCGGTGCCCGGCCGCGTTCGATTCCCGGCGTTGCCCCCGACGGTGATCGGGTATGGACCTACTTCGACGCGCTCGTCCCGAAGGAACTGCCGAAGTCGCTGCTCGTGATCGGGTCCGGCGCGATCGGAGTCGAATTCGCCAGCCTGTACCGCGATCTCGGAACCGAGGTGACCATCGTCGAGATGGCACCACACATCATGCCGGTCGAGGACGAAGAGATCTCGGCCTTCGTTCGCAAGCAGTTCGAGAAGCGTGGCATCACGATTCACACCGGAGCCTCGGTGTCGGCGGTGACCGTCGGCGACGACGCCGTCCAGGTGAATGTGCAGACGAGCGACGGTGTCGAGTCGTTGACCGTGGACCGGGTGTTGGTGGCGGCCGGAATCACCGGCAACGTCGAGGATCTGGGGTTGGAGGCTCTGGGCGTCGAGATCGAGCGCGGTGCGATCGTCACCGACCAGTGGTGCCGTACCAGCGCTTTCGGGATCTATGCGATCGGTGACGTCGCGGGCGCTCCATGTCTGGCGCACAAGGCAAGCCACGAAGCTGTCCTGTGCGTCGAAAAGTTGGCAGGCGTGCCCGACGTTCATCCGCTCGATCGCGACTACGTTCCGGGGTGCACGTATGCCCGCCCACAGGTGGCGAGCCTGGGTCTGACGGAGAAGCAGTGCGCCGGTACTGGTCGCGCGCTGCGGGTCGGACACTTCGACCTGCAGGCGAACGGCAAGGCACTGGCGATCGGCGAGGCCGAAGGCTTCGTCAAGACGATCTTCGACGCCGATACCGGGGAACTTCTCGGCGCGCACATGGTCGGTCCGGATGTGACCGAGCAGATTCAGGGTTTCGGTATCGCTCGATCCCTCGAAGCCACCGGCGAGGATCTCGCCGAGGTCGTGTTTGCTCATCCGACGCTCTCGGAGGCAATGCACGAGTCTGTGCTCTCGGCGCTGGGGAGACCCCTCAACGCGTGAGCACCGTTCGCGTGCGTGAACGCCGTCCTTTCGTTCACGCACGCGAACAACTCTGCAACCGGGTGCAACGCTCGCTTTCGATGACCCCGTCACATAGGACTGGAGTGTGATCGGCGAAACGAATCGACTCGAACCGGCCCTGGCCAGTGGTGAAGACCCGGCGCAGTACGCACGTGTTCTCGAATCCGTGTACGAAGCAACGATGTCGGGACGCAAGCCGCCTGCGCGTCCGCGCTCCGTCATCGCGAATTCGTGGTCGCGTTTGCGTGCGCTCGGACTCGATCCGGACCGGTGCTCGATCACCGAGACGGGCCGCGAATCCGAGATCGAAGAAGGCAGACGCGCAGCCGGCATGGCGGAGATCTTCGACGAGGCGGTGCACGGTCTGGCACCACTCGTCGGCCCGGACGACGCGAATCTGATCGTGGTGGCGGACCGCTACGGACGTATCCTCTGGCGACACGGGTCCAGTCGAATGTTGGATCGGGCCGAACGGCTCGGGATGATCGAGGGTGCGTCGTGGACCGAGGAAGCTGTTGGTACCAACGGGATCGGCACTTCCTTGGCATCAGGTTCGGCAGTGCAGGTGTTCTCGGCCGAGCACTACTCGCGCTCGCAGCATCCGTGGACCTGCTCCGGGGCGACGGTTCGAGATCCGCGTAGTCGCCGGGCCATCGCCGTCGTGAACGTCGCCGGCGCAGCAGACACGGTCCACCCGTCGACTCTCGCTCTGGTGGACAGTGTGGCCAGGCTGGCGGAATCCGCACTGCGGGAGAAGCATCGAATCGGATTGGATCAGCTCCGGATGATCTCGGCATCGACGCTGGCTCGCGCGAGTCAGCCGACTGTGGTCGTGGACCGCAGTGGCTGGGTCGCGGCGGTGGACTCGATGGCGCCGATCTACAGAATCGCACTGCCGAAAGTGATGAGCAGCGGCGAGCATTGGCTCCCGTCGCTCGGACTATGTGTGTGCGAGCCGCTTCCGGGTGGTTGGCTCGTCCGCCCACAGATGGATCCGGCGTCCGGAACGGTTTGTGCCGAAGTCGAATTGGATGTGCAAGATCCGAATGCGATGGAATTGCGGTACTCCTCGGCAATGGGGAGCTGGAGCATCGACCTCAGCCCGCGCCATTCGCAGATCCTCGTGGCTCTGACACAGGCGCCCGAGGGCCTCACGGCCTCGCAGCTCGCCTCACAGTTGTTCGGCGATCCGCGCAAGACGGTGACCGTCCGGGCCGAGATGTCGAGGTTGCGTAAGCGATTGGCCGGAATCCTGTTGGCTCAGCCCTATCGCTTCGACCCGGCGGTGAGGGTAAAAACCGCCCCTGCTGTGCGCCTTTATTAACCGCGGGGGGTTAATAAAGGCGCACAGCAGAGCGGCGCGAACGCCGCACCTGCGCGTACTCGTAGCCGTTCTGCCAGGTCACGGTGGCCACCAGAACCCAGATGATCCACGTGGCGCTCATGTGCGTGCCGACGATGCCCATGACGATGGGGACGGCGGTGCACGGGAGCGCCCAGCCGAGCAGCCACCGTCGGTCCGATCGCGCGAACAGCCCTGCCACCAGGCTGATTCCGAAATAGACTGCGATGCTTCCGCACAACAACCACCGCAGGTTCGCGGGCGTGTGCTCCGCACCGTGTTCGGTTGCCGCTCCGAGCCCCGCGACCAGAACCGCGATAGCGCCGGTGGTGAAACAGTGCAGCGCCATGTCGATGCGAGCGGGAAACTTCTCGGGCTGCAGGTGCGGAACACCGGCGTGGCCGTAGAGAAGCGAGAGTGCCCACATGCCCGAGAGCAGGACAAACGATCCGACTGCGAGGCTGACCACCGTCGAGTCCCAGGTGAGCTTCGAGGCCGCAGAAATCACGAGGATCACACCCTCGCCCAGCACGATGATGACGTACAGGCCCAAGCGCTCGGCAAGGTGAGCCCGATCGGAGTGCAGGGCTTCGAGTTCGGGCATCCGGTCGTCCTTGAACCCCCGAACCTTGATGATGCGGTCGAGCTTTTCCTGCGCGTCTTCCATGATCGCGCTGCCGGAGACGACGAACATGATCAGCAGGTCGATGGTCACACCGGCGGTCCAGAGCCAGAACCGAGTTTCGCCCTCGAACCAGAACGAGACGATCCACGGGATCACACCGAGAGACATCTGGGCGATCGGCCAGTCCACGACTATCTGGCCGTTGTGCCACACCCGACTCGCCAGCAGACGTACGGCCACGTAGGCGACAGCGAAGGCCAGCGCATGGTTGTCGTGGATGCCGGCCACGGCCGCCATCATGACGGCCAGTCCGAACATGGCGATCAGCATGCTCGGGATCCGGACACGGTCACCAGCAACGTTGCCGTACATCGTGAACGTCGCCCACGCGGTCCAGAACGCGAGATAGAGCAACGCGTAGAGCGCGACATCCGACCACGACGGCGAACCGTGGAGCAGGTGAGCCAGCTGACCGATACCGGCAACCACGACGAGGTCGAAGAACAATTCGATCCATGACGCGTGTCGCTCGAGCACCGCCTTCTGCTTCGAGTCTGGTTCATTTCCGAGTTCCGACATACAGCTCAGTATCGGCTATCGGCATCAACAGTGCTGGTAGGCGGCGAAGTTGTCCGTTCTCTCGAAGTAATGCATATGCTGTCCGATGAGTGATCTGGATCATAGTTCGGGTGAGGTGGTAGACGTGCACGGTAGCGGTGACGTCGCTCTGTCCGCTGCGGACTACGACCGTGTCTTCGCTGTCTTCGACTACTGCTCGGCCGCGAGAACGCTCGATCAGCTCAAGGATCTCCTCATGGTCGCGCTCCATGATCACTACCGCTGTCCCAACACCACCTTCCTTGCCGGCCCGACCTTCACGACGGCTTTCGCCGACCCGGATCCGGTGACGACCGGGCGGATCACGCCGATCCTCGACGAGTACCAAGCGCACTGGTACCTCGACGACGTTTTTGCGACGGCGCAATCGCGGGCAACGCTGTTGGCATCTCCCGCCATCACGCACACTCAGTTGGCCGACGTCCCTTCACAGTCGGCGACGTACCTGCGAGATTTCCTCTATCGCAAACGCCTTCACAGCGCGTCGGTGATGCATCTCCAGTTGGCCCACGGCGGTCACGGTCTGGTGGGGATTTTCGATTCAGAAGGCAAGGATCTGTCGGGGCGCGACATCGTGGGCTTGGGCATTCTGGGCAAGCAATTGTCGCTGTTGTGTCAGACGCTGCCCGGGCAACGCGAGCCGGGATGGCGAGAGAAGCTGACGCCCCGGCAGATCGATCTCGCGGAGTTGTTGGCGGACGGCCATACCAACGACGAGATCGCGGTGATCCTGTCGCTGAGTCCGGACACGGTGAAGAAGTATGTAAGCCGCATCCTTGCTCTTCTGCGCGTTCGCAACCGTGCCGAGTTCGTGAAGTTGGTCTACGCGCAGAAACTTGCCGATCAACGCGCTTGAGATTGTCCACTTTCGTGCACTGTGACCGCGGTCACGGCACGGATAGCGTTTTCGGTGCACGGCCAGGAGTTGGCCCACAGCACTAGGAGAACTCATGAGTAGGCTTCGTTTCGGGTATTTCATGGCACCGTTCCACGTCCCCGGACGCAATCCCACCGCCGCACTGCAGCGTGATCTCGAACTGGTCGAGTACCTCGACCGGTTGGGCTACGACGAGGCGTGGTTCGGTGAGCATCACTCTGCCGGAAGCGAGATCATCGCGTCGCCGGAAATCATGATCGCTGCAGCCTCGCAGCGCGCACCTCGGATTCGTTTCGGCACGGGTGTCACGTCGTTGTCGTATCACAACCCGCTGTGGGCAGCGGATCGAATCATGCAGTTGGATCACCTGACTCAGGGGCGCACCATCTTCGGAGTCGGGCCCGGTTCGTTGCCCACCGACTCGGCGATGATCGGTCTGAACCCGACGGACACCCGAGAGTTGTTGCAGGAGAACCTCGACATCGTCGTGCGCCTTCTTCGTGGCGAGACGGTTTCCGCGAAGACACGAACCCACGAGCTGTACGACGCCAAGCTGCAGCTCGCTCCGTACTCGGAGAACGGCATCGAAATCACCGTGGCCGCAGTGGCCTCCCCGACAGGACCTCGCCTGGCCGGTACGCACGGTCTCGGTCTGCTCTCCATCGGAGCAACCTTGTCCGCCGACGGTTTCGACGCCTTGGCGCACCACTGGAATGTGATGGAGGAACGCGCTGAGGTCAACGGGACGACGGTGGATCGTCGGCAGTGGTCTCTTGCCGGACCTTTCCACATCGCCGAAACCGAGGCGGAAGCACGCAAGCAGGTCGAGTACGGCATCGAGGAGTGGTTCGACTATTTCCAGCACGTCGCGGCCTTCCCTCAGATGGCGGTCTCCGGTGCGCGTCTGAGCGAGATGATCGACTTCATCAACGAGGCCGGGATCGGTGTCATCGGCACACCGGAGCAGGCCAGACGTCAGGTACAACGGCTGTGGGACCAGTCCGGTGGTTTCGGCTGCATGCTGCAGATGGGTCACGATTGGGCGAACCCGCAGGACACCCGACGTTCGGCAGAGTTGTTCGCGCAGGAGGTCTTTCCGCACTTCCAAGGGCAGGCGCAGGCGACGCTCGACGCGGCAGCTCACGCGCGCGCTGTCAGGGAAGGGCATGCAAAGGCGCAACTCGACGCCGTCGACCACATGACGAAGAAGTACGCACAAGAGTTGGCAGACAAGGGCTGACATCGTGAATGTCCCACAGGGCAACCGGGCGTTGCGTTTTCGAGAAGCCATGGCGCACGTGTGCTCACCGGTCGCCGTCGTCACGGCAATGGACGGCGACCGGCCGCACGGCACGACGGTCAGCGCATTCATGTCGTTGTCGATGGACCCGCCGATGACCGCGGTGGCTCTGGATCGACAGTCGGAAGTTCTCGGCCTCATCGAAGGAACGCGGAGGTTCGCGATCAATGTCCTCGGGACCGCGCAAAGCTCACTGGCGGTTGCCTTTGCGAGGAAGGGCCGTGCGAAGTTCGACGGTGTCGAGTGGGCGGAGCATCTCGGTGTTCCGAGACTGCCGGACGTATCCATCTGGATCGCGTGCACCGTTGATGCCGTCGTGGACGGTGGTGATCACAAGATCGTGACAGGATCGGTGGACGAGGTCGAGCACCGCGAGTCGAATCCACTGACCTACCACCGGCGTGTATTCGGTACGCACGCACCGACGTCAGTGCTCTAGGAAGGAGAGCCATGTATGTACTGGTGGACGACGGCCGCGTCAGCATCCACGATGTGGACAACCTGAAGGCCTTTCACGTCGAGGTGAGTGCCGACATCTCCGAAGCCGAACTGGACGAACTCTTGCGCCTTCAGGATTACGGATACGTCAGCGGTGGTAGTGCATTCATCTCGGTAGCCCGCGTTCGCGAGAGCACCACGGACGTCGAAGGTGTTGCCGCGATGGTCGACTACGCCCAGAGCAAAGGCTGGGTGGACGAGGACGGCGAAGCACTGCAGGCTCACGTCGTTCGCCAAAAGTAGCGGAACGGCTCAGACCATGTCGTTCTTCTGCAGCCACCGCAGTGTCGGCCAACCGCAGAACACCGGGAGCCAGCAGGTCAGCACTCGGTAGAGCAGGACCGACGGGACCGCGATACTTGCCGGCAGTCCGAATGCGGACAGACCACCGATGAGGGCGGCCTCGACGGCTCCGACGCCACCCGGTGTCGGAGCCGCCGAGGCGAGCGTCCCACCGATCATCGTCACGATGGTGACGGTGATGAACGTCGTTCCGCCGCCGAATGCTTCGACGCTCGCCCACAGAGCCAGGGCGGCACCGAGAGTTGTTGCGGCGCTGCCGCCCACGATGATGAGGAAGCGCGTGGGATTTCGCGCGAGTTGGCTCAGTTCACCCAACACCTCAGTGATCTGAGGACGCAGATCGTCGCGCAGCCACCCACGGAGTTTCGGGATGAACATGAATGCACCGAGAACTCCGAGCGCGACGCCGCCCGCCAGGTACAGAACAGTGGATCCCGGGATGAAGTGCGAGAGGTTCGTATCACGTCCGGCGACGATCGAGAAGAAGATCAGCAAGCCGACGTGGGTGACCACCTGGACCGTCTGTTGCAGCGCGACTGCGGCCGTTGCGCGGACGGTACCGAGCCCGCCCTTCTGCAGGAACCGCACGCTCAGCGCGAGCCCGCCGACTCCGGCCGGAGTTGTCGTCGCCGCGAAGGTGTTGGCCACCTGCATGATCAAGAGGTTGCGGTAACTGACCATCGACGACGCACAGGCCCACAGGGCCGCAGCCGCGCCGACGTACGTCAGTGCGGAGACGCCGAGGCCGAGCAGTGCCCACCACCAGTTGGCCGTCTTCAGCTCGGTGATGAACGCGGGGACCTGGCTGATGAAGGGATAGGCGACGTAGACCAGACCGATGAGCAGAACGAGCTGGATCAGCTGGTTGCGACTGAATCGGGTGACCTGTGCGGGAGCGACCTTTTCGATCCCGTTCTTGGCACCGACCTCGTCTCGGATCTCGGTCATCAGTTTCGCGGAATCCGTGACCGTCCGCCGAATTCGGTTGGGCAATGCAGCGGTGGTCAATCGGCCGGAGGCGGCGAGAATCGTGTCTGCGCCTTGCGCTCGAATCGCGGCGTCCACCGCTGCATCGACCCCGAACAATGATGCGGTGGCGAAGAGAAGTTGTGCGTTGTCGGACTGCATCTGAACTTCGGTGGCGCCGAATTCGGAGTACGCGTACCCGCCGAAGAGGATGGTTCCGCCTTCGACACGAATTTCGGAAGCGCGCAGGTCGCCGTGCGCCATCTGGTGCACGTGAGCGGTATGCAGTGTTTGCCACAGCGCGTCGATCAGTTTGGTGGATTCTTCCTCGCCCGCCTGGTTCTCGACGGCGACGGCAAGGGGGATGCCACGAGGACTCGGGCGCGCGTACATCTCCCACCCGCGATCGAGTACCGAGATTGCGACGGCCTTGGAACTGGCCAGACCGATGTCGGCGAAAGCGATACCCATGAGCGCTCGGTGTTCGACGGCGCGACGAAGTGATCCGTAGGGCGGCGGAGTTTCACGGTTCCGGAACGAGATCCAACGGAACGTCTGTCGAATTGCTCCGCTGCTTCGCTGGTTCTGTCCGTACAACTCGACGACGAGTTCGTCGAAAGGTTCGTCGTCCGGTGCTTGATCGATGGCTGCGGACATGACAAGAGGCCCGATTCCCGAGGGACTCACGACGCGGAACGCGGTGACGCGGTAACCGCGCCGCGCGAGTACGCGTACTGCCGAGTCCAACGGCACTTCGAGGGCAGGGGTGCCGACGGCGAGAACGATCACCGCGCCGATCAGGTAACCGACGGCGAGACCCAGCATCGATCGTGCGGGAACGATCGAGCTGACGATCAGATGGATGGGAGCGAAGAGCAGAAGCAGCGTCCACCAGGCTCGTCGCCACTTCTTCGGAAGCCACGGGCCCGAGACGGTGAGCACCGCCGCGAGCATCGCGATCCATCGCGGATCGTCGAGGAATTGAGACAGGAAGGTGGCATCGAGTCGGTCCGGCACGTCGAGGTGCCATTTCGGTGCCGCCAGGCCTGTTCCGGTGAAGGACAGCGCGACACCGGCGCACAGGCCGGCGGCGGCGTATCCGGCCAGCAACTTCCACCGGCGCCCGACGATCAGGCCGATCAGGATGGCGAACGGTAGCGCCAGAATTGCGATGCCGTAGAGCAGGTACACAGTGTCGGACAGGCTCGGCGAGAGAACACCGACGATGTTGGACACCGACGTTTCGAGGGCGTCCCACTGACTTCGAGTGATCAGAGATCCCGCGATCACGCCGCCGAGCAGCACAGCAGCGATCGCAACCCGCATGATGTCGCTCGTACGGCGGTGCAGTGGTGGCAGGAGGCTTCCCGTTACCGGGATCTCCCGTCCGTCTACTCGCATCTCGCCAGAACTCTCTTCTCTCGGGGTTACCGACCGTCTCAGTTACCTCGATCAAGGTACCGCGTGAGGGTTCGGCGACTGGGAAGCCGGACCTGTCGTTACCTCCTCGATGCCAAGCAACATTCTCTTCGGACCCGCGGGAGCGGGCTTCGGCGCGTAAAATTCACTTTCCGGACGTTCGTTCATTTCGACGACAGGGAGTGCGTATTCATGAGCCCCGACGCCAGCGGTGTGGACGGTCGGGTTCCTGACCTGCCGACCCCGTCGACCAGAATTTCCGTCACCGAGGATTACGCGGCCGAGATCGACGAGCTGTCGAGTCTCAAGCACAAGCTCGGCGTGCTGGAGCCTTCGGAGTTCGCGGATGCCTGGAAGCAGGGTTACCCCTACGAGAAGAAGATGTCGCGCCGCGAGTACGAGCGGAAGAAGCGGCGTCTGCAGATCGAGCTGCTCAAGCTGCAGTTGTGGGTCAAGGAAACCGGTCAGAAGGTGCTCATCATCTTCGAAGGTCGCGATGCTGCCGGTAAGGGCGGGTCGATCAAGAGATTCACCGAGCATCTCAATCCCCGTGGAGCCCGCGTGGTCGCGCTCGAGAAGCCCACCGACATCGAGCGGACGCAGTGGTATTTCCAACGCTATGTCGCACACCTACCCAGCGGCGGCGAGATAGTGATGATGGACCGGTCCTGGTACAACCGCGCCGGCGTCGAACGAGTGATGGGTTACTGCACGCCGACGCAGTATCTCGAGTTCATGAGAGAGACCCCGGACTTCGAGCGGATGCTCGTCAACTCCGGGATTCATCTGCACAAGCTGTGGTTCTCGGTCAGCCGCGAAGAGCAGTTGGCGCGGTTCGCGGCCCGCCGAACGGACCCGGTGCGTCAGTGGAAGCTCTCACCGACCGATCTGGCTTCGCTCGACAAGTGGGACGACTACACCCAGGCCAAGGAAGCCATGTTCTTCTACACCGATACCGGGGATGCGCCCTGGACGGTGATCAAGAGCAACGACAAGAAGCGCGCTCGCCTCGAGGCGATGCGTCACGTGCTCGCCAGCTTCGACTATCCCAACAAGGATCACCGGGCTGTCGGTACTCCGGATCCCTTGATCGTCGGGCCGGCGTCGGCCGTATTCGAAGAGGGCGAGCACGTGAACGTGGAGTTGCCTCAGCTCTAGCGCAGGTGATCGCTCAGATCGAACTGGCCTCTGCCCACAGATTGATGCCGCTGTCCTTGGCGTGCTGATCTATGGAGGCCAGTTCGGCTGCGCTGAATTCGAGATTGTCGAGCGCGCCGACGTTGGCTTCGAGTTGGGCGACACTGGACGCACCGATCAGTACCGAGGTGACCCGCGAATCGCGGAGTGCCCAGCTCAGTGCCAGCTGAGCCAGCGACTGGCCGCGGTCTGCCGCGATGTCGTTGAGCGCGCGGATGTGGGTGAGAGCGTCGTCGGTCAACCACGACGGATCCAGTGACTTACCTTGAGCTGCACGGGAATCCTCGGGGACGCCGTTCAGATAGCGATCGGTGAGCATGCCTTGAGCGAGTGGTGAGAACGCGATGACGCCGACGCCGAGTCCGTCGACAGCCGACAGCAGGTCCTGCTCTATCCAGCGGTTCAGCATCGAATAGCTCGGCTGGTGGATCAAGAGCGGAACCCCCGCAGCGGCGAGCAGTGCGGCGATTTCACGGGTGCGCTCCGGCGAGTACGAACTGATACCCGCGTACAGGGCCTTGCCCTGCTGGACAGCGCTGATCAGGGCGCCTGCGGTCTCGTCGATCGGAGTTTCGGCGTCAGGGCGATGGCTGTAGAAGATGTCGACATAGTCGACGCCGAGTCGTCCGAGCGACTGATCGAGGGACGACAGCAAATACTTGCGGGAACCACCGAATCCGTAGGGGCCGGGCCACATGTCCCAGCCGGCTTTGGACGAGATGACCAATTCCTCGCGGTACGAAGAGAAATCCTCACGCAGGATCCTGCCGAAGTTCGTCTCGGCGCTTCCGTACGGGGGACCGTAGTTGTTCGCAAGATCGAAGTGGGTGATTCCGAGATCGAATGCCCGCCGCAGAACTGCGCGCTGGTTCTCGATCGGTACGTCGTCGCCGAAGTTGTGCCAGAGGCCCAGCGAGATGGCCGGGAGTTTGAGACCGCTCCGACCGGTTCGGCGGTACGGCATGGCTTCGTAGCGGTCCTGCGCGGCGACGTACTGATCGGACATGGTGCCTGCCTTCACATCGTTGTGTTTGCGGTTGAGCGTTCACTCCCGACCATTATCGCCGACGGCGCTCAGGTGTGCCGGCCGCTGGAGGTGTGTCAGTCAAAATGCTTGCGGTTTAAAGCAATTCGATCGATCTTTTGGACCGATGTTCAGGTTCGAGTCACAGTGCCGGGCGGCGGTGACGTCGACCACGTCTGGGCTCGCATCTAAGGGAACGGTAAGGAATCGCGGTTACCATGGTCACAGTCGATCGGCGATACCGATCGCCGATTCGCTTCGAACATGTTGCCCAGCAGCCGGATCCGGGGTCCGGCGAGGAGATCTATGTCGACGCAGTCCGTAGTGCACGCACAATCATCCGCAGACGAGAGCGTCGTGGGGGATTCGTCTCCGCCGGGTGGTGGAAGCCGGCGATATCTCGAGCAACTGATCAGATACGACGTGCCGGCGTCGCTGGTCGTATTCCTGGTGGCGCTTCCCCTGTCATTGGGAATTGCGATCGCCTCCGGGGCGCCGATCATGGCAGGTCTGATCGCCGCAATCGTCGGCGGAGTGGTGGCCGGAGCTGTGGGAGGTTCACCGCTGCAAGTCAGTGGTCCCGCAGCCGGCCTGACCGTGGTGGTCGCCGAACTGATCGGCAAGTTCGGGTGGAAAGTCACCTGCCTGATCACCGTCGGCGCCGGAATTCTGCAGATCGTGTTCGGGCTCAGCCGAATTGCCCGTGCGGCGCTGGCTATTGCTCCAGTGGTGGTGCATGCGATGCTCGCCGGTATCGGCATCACCATTGCGCTACAACAGGTTCACGTGTTGTTGGGTGGAAGCTCGGCCAGCTCGGCGCTGGACAATCTACGGCAGTTGCCCGCACAGATCGGTGCCTTGCATGTCGAGGACCTGATGATCGGACTCGTCGTCATCGCCACCCTTCTCGGGTGGCGCTATCTCCCTGCCGGTGTCCGCAAGGTTCCGGCGGCGTTGGTGGGCATCGTATTGGCAACTCTCGCTTCGCTGGCGCTGCCGATCGACGTCGAGCGTATTGCTCTCGACGGATCTTTGCTGGACTCGATCGGACTCCCCGCTCTGCCCGACGGCCAGTGGCTCGGCGTCGCAACCGGCATCCTGACCATCGCCCTGATCGCCAGTGTGGAGAGTCTGCTCTCGGCCGTGGCCGTGGACAAGATGCACTCGGGCCCGCGGTCGAACTTCGATCGCGAGATGCTCGGCCAGGGCACCGCGAACATGGTGTCCGGGGCCATCGGCGGCCTTCCGGTCACCGGGGTGATCGTGCGCAGTGCGACCAATGTCGAGGCCGGGGCGAAGTCCCGCGCGTCGTCGATCATGCACGGCCTGTGGATTCTGCTGTTCTCGGCTGCGCTCGCCGGGTTGGTCCAGCAGATTCCGAAGTCTGCACTGGCCGGACTGTTGATTGTCATCGGTATTCAACTGGTCAAGCTGGCGCACATTCGGTTGGCGCGACGGACCGGTGATCTGTGGGTGTACGGCATCACGGTGGTCGGCGTCGTGTTCTTGAATCTGATCGAGGGCGTCCTGATCGGGTTGGCGCTGGCCATCGCCCTCCTGGTGTGGCGTGTCATCCGCGCAACTGTCACCGCAGAAGAGTTGGGCGACAACGATTCCGGGAAGTGGCGCGTCCTGGTCGAAGGCTCGTGCACCTTCCTGGTGCTGCCCAAGCTGACGTCGGTGCTCGCCGGACTCCCACCGCGGTCGGACGTCACCGTCGAGCTGTCTGTCGACTTCCTCGACCATGCCGTCTTCGACGTCATCGAAGAGTGGGCGAGGCAGTACGAGTTGGCAGGTGGTTCGGTGGTCATCGACGAAGTCGGCTCGGTGAGTATGGAGAGCGCGACCACCGGTCCGCCGAAGCGCGGCGCCGCAGTCACCGACCTGCGCGGCTTGCTCGCGCCGTGGGGCAGTTGGCAACCACAGGCTTCGGGGAGGAATCTGAGCAGCCCGCCGGCCTTGCGGCCCATTCTCGACGGGGTGTCCAACTATCATCGCCATCGCGCCGAAGCGATACGGCCGCACATGGATCAGTTGCGCGACGGGCAGAACCCCGACTCTCTTTTCCTTACCTGCGCAGATTCGCGAGTGGTGCCGAACATCATCACGAGCAGTGGCCCCGGCGACCTGTTCACCGTGCGCAATGTCGGAAACCTGGTTCCTGCCGGCGGCCGCGATACGTCGGTGGAAGCGGCACTGGCCTTCGGGATCGACGAGTTGGGTGTCAGCTCGGTGGTCGTGTGCGGACATTCGGGCTGCGGCGCGATGCAAGCACTCCTGACGAACGGTTCGTCGGAATCGGGAGTCGTCGGGGAATGGCTGCGGCATGCGGAGACGAGCTTGCAGGCCTATACGAGTGGCCATCCGGTCGCGCGTGCTGCGGCCGAGGCAGGTTTCTCGGAGGTCGATCAGCTCGGAATGGTCAATGTCGCAGTCCAATTGCAGACTCTCGAACGCCATCCTCTCGTCGGTCAGGCCCGTGTGGATGGTCGCCTGCGTATCGCCGGACTGTTCTTCGACATCGGCTCGGCTCGGGTCATCGAAGTGACAGCGTCAGGGATCGGCCAGTTGATCGAGACCTGAAGGGGCTATTCGGGTCCGGGCTGATCCCTGAGTTCGACCAGCAGGCGAGCCCCGCCGAGTGGACTGTCGTGAAATGTCGTCCGTCCGCCGTGCAGGGCCGCCTGCTGCGCCACCAGCGCCAGGCCCAAACCGGAGCCTGTCTTGCCTGCCGTCGATCCGCGAGTGAAGCGCTCGAACACGCTCGAGCGTTCCTCGGCCGGTATTCCGCAACCGTTGTCGTCGATCGTGATCGTGACGGTGTCCGGTGAATCTGCCGGGCGAGCGAGGGTGATGCGCACCGCGCTCGCGCCGCCGTGGCGGACTGCATTGGTGATCGCGTTGTCGAGGATCAACCGGATTCCGCCGGGAAGGGCCCGGATGCAATAGGGGAGTGGGGAATCCACCGTGACGACGCCGACGTCGAGCCCAGGATGATGTCGGCGTGCGTCGTCGGCAGCGATGTCGCAGACCTCGGTCAAATCGGTGTCCTTGAAATCCTCGGCCGTCGAGAGTTCACCCTTCGCCAGGCGCTCGAGGTCTCTCAGAGTTGACTCGACGCGGCCCTGCGCGCGGGCCAGATCTGTGAGGATCTCGCGTCTTTGTTCGTGATCGAGGTCGTGAATGGACAACACTTCGATGTCGGTTCGCATTGCTGTCAACGGAGTTCGGAGTTCGTGAGCCGAGGCGGACGCAAAATCTCGGGCGGCGGCAAGGGCGGAGTTGGTTGCGGCTTGCGCTCGAGCGACGTCGCTGAGCATCGATTCTGCTGCTGCGGCAAGCTCGTCCGCTTCACGGATTCCGGAAACCTCGGTGGCGAGATCGGGATCGCGCCTGGCGATCCGGCGGGTCAACTCCACGAGGGGGCGCACCGCCGGGCCACCGAACAACCATCCCAACGCAGCTGCGGCCGCTACGGCCCCGACGCCGAAGAACGCAACCTGTCGCTGTTGGTCGACTGTGATGTCTCGCGCTTCGGCATAGGGAACCGCCAGCGAGACAAGGGCATTGATCCCGTCGGCCTCGGCGGTATATGCCCGGTACTTCGTACCGTCCACGTCGACGGTCGCCGAGCCGACCGGTAGTTCGGGCAGTCGCGTCGGGGTACTGGATTTGACGGTTCCGTCGGTGTCGGAGCGGATGGTCACGGAAAAGGCGCCGCCGTCTCCGAACGCGCCGAGAAAAGGTCCCGCTGTAGCCGCATTGGCCACGATGACCGTCGATGCCGTCTCCAATCGACGGTCCAACTGCGCCAAATTGTTTCGTGCGATAGCCAGTGCAACGACCACACCGAGTGCGATGACGATGAACGTCGCCCCCAGTGCCGCGGCCGCGGCAACGCGAGTTCGTAGTGAGAAGCGGCGACGCTTCACGGGTTCTCCCGAAGCACAAACCCGACGCCGCGAACCGTATGCAGCAGACGAGGTGAACCACCGGATTCGAACTTTCGACGCAGATAGCCGATGAAGACGTCCACGACGTTCGTGTCGGCGACGAAGTCGTAGCCCCACACCAGTTCGAGGAGACGTTCGCGAGTGAGCACGATGCCGGAATTGTGTGCGAGCACTTCGAGTAGCTCGAATTCGCGTTTGGTGAGCGGTACTTCCTTGCCGTCGACACGAACCCGGCGACCGGAGAGATCGATGTCGAGGTTTCCGACCCGCAGGGTATTCGTACCCTCGGAGTGATCGCCGGCCGGAGTGTTGCTGCGACGGAGCATTGCGCGGATCCGGGCAACCAGTTCGGCAAGAACAAACGGTTTGACCATGTAGTCGTCTGCACCGGATTCGAGCCCGGCGATGCGATCGTCGACCGAGTTGCGCGCACTGAGCACGCAGATCGGGATTTCGTTGCCGGCGGCACGAAGCGCCGTCACCACACCGGTGCCGTCGAGCACCGGCATGTTGATGTCGAGGACTACCGCGTCCGGTCGCTTGTCGGAGATCACTCGGAGCGCGTCGGCGCCGTCCACCGCCGTCAGTACGGTGAATCCCGAGAGCCGCAATCCGCGTTCGAGTGAGGTCAGGACGTCTGCGTCGTCGTCGACTACGAGGATTTTCGGTATCTCGGTCACAGCCCCATTGTGCCTTGCCTGGTACGTCGGGTTTCGCCGATCAGACCGGCAAGTCGGTACCGTCCGGACGCAGACCGGCCATGAACACCGCGACCAACCGCGGGACCAGGTTCGGCATGGCTTCGTCGGACAACTCGATTTGCGGGCGCGTCAGTTTGGCCAGAGCCATGACGAATTCGAGCGGTTGCAGATCGGCGCGAACCAGTCCGGCGCTCTGAGCGGCGCCGATCGTCGCGGTCATCTTCGTTTTCGTCACCTCACGCACCGCCAGAACTTCGGGCGCCAGCTCGGTGAAACTGCGTTCCACCAGTGCAGGAATGAGCGCACCCAGGCGCAGTTCCACGAGGCGGTCCACCAGCGTGTGCCACGCGTTTGTGGGATCGGTGGACATTGCCGTGAGTGCGATGTCGGCAGCCTCGCGGACATCGGTCAGTGTTGCGACGGCGACGGCGGTCACGAGGTCCTCGCGCGTCGGAAAGTTCCGATACAGCGTGGCGATGCCCACTTTCGCGAGTTCTGCGACTGCATCGAGCGGCGCGTCGTGCCCGCGCTCAGTGAACACCGCTCGTGCGGCGTCGACTATTGCGTTTCTGCGTTCACGTGCATCGGCTCGCACATCCACCTCCGGTATTGACAGTTCATCATAACCGGAGGAATATCTTCCACAAATAGTGGAGGAAAAACTTCCACTTGGGGAGGGTAGTTATGAACGCCGAAGTTGAAGCACAGGACCGCAAGAAGTTGGTGGCTGTGGTGTTGGGCTTGTCCGCCGTGATCGGGCTGATGCTGCTTGCCTTCGTACTGCCCTCGGTCAACAGTGGCCCGCACGAACTGAAGTTGGGCATCACCGGTCCAGCTGCGGCAACCGAACAGATCAGCACCTCGCTCGAGGCGAGTAAGCAAGGCGCCTTCGATACTCGAGAATTCGCCGACGCCGACGCCCTGCGTGACGCGATTCGGAATCGCGACGTGGTCGGCGGAATCGCCGTTGATGCCAACGGTCCTCACGTGTTGATCGCGACTGCAGGCGGAACCCCGATCGCCCAGACCCTGACCGGGGTGGCCAACGGCCTCCCGGAGGCCTCGGGGGCAAAGGTGCCCGTCGAAGACGTTGTGCCGCTGACTGCGGACGACCCGACCGGTGCTGGGCTCACGGCATTGGCCTTGCCCTTGGTGTTCGGCGGAATCATGCCCGCTGTTGTTCTCGTGCAACTGTTTCCGCGCAGCATCGTCAAGCGAGTGTTGGGCGCTGCCGGCGTCGCGGTGGTCGCGGGTTTTGCACTGACTGCCATTCTGCAGTTCGGCACCAACAGTCTTGACGGAAACTACCTGCTCACCGCGCTCGCACTCACCATGGGCATGTCGGCCGTCTCGCTTCCCATTTTGGGGCTCGAATCCCTGCTCGGGATGAAGGGGTTCGCGTTGGGCGCCGTCACGATGATGTTCATCGGAAACCCACTATCGGGGATGGCGACAACTGCCGCGTGGTTGCCCGCAGGCTGGGGCGCATTGGGGCAGCTGCTCCCACCTGGCGCCGCAGGAGCATCCGTCCGTTCGATGGCGTTCTTCGACGGCCATGGCGCCACCACGCCACTTCTGGTGCTGGTGTGCTGGATTGCCGTCGGGATCGCGCTGTGCGTGGCTGCCGGCCGGAAGAAGGCGTCGGCGCCGGTTATCGAACCGGAGGCTGCGCTGGTCTAGCCGGCGCAGCTTGCGTACGGGGTCAGGTCGGGAATCGGCCAGACCCCGTCAACGCGTTCCACGGCCAGTTCGGCGACCACGGTGTCCTCGTCCATCGGTAGAGGTCGGAGGATTCGGGGCTTTCCCGCCTCCCATTCGACGTCGATGGCTGCGGAGGTCAGGGCGTCCTGATCGATGACGGCGACGACCAGTGGCAATGTGAGGTCGCCGAACACCAGATCGAGCACCGAAGCGAGTGCGTCCGGGTTCGTTGCGCGAATGAATCCTGCCTCGTCGTAACTGATTCCGCGCGTCGAGACCTCGTACTCACCGAAACGCTTGCATGCCTCCCAGTCGTCGGCGATGGCGACTTGGACGAGTCGTTGTCCGGTCATGCAGTGCTCCTGTAGTATTCGAATTAATGAAACGTCAACGTAGCATTAATTCACCGGCAGGGTAACAGGGGACTTGATGGAGCAACCGCGCAGACGTGGGAGAACCAGTGACGCCGAGCGCGCCGAACGACGCAACGAGATTCTCGACGTCGCTGTCGACTCGTTTCGAGATGTCGGGTTCGCCCGAACTACCATCGAGGGCATTGCCACGGTGGCCGGCGTCGCCAAGCGCACCGTGTACAGCTACTTCGGCGACAAGTCTGCGGTCTTTGCAGCTGCGGTTGCGCGTCAGCACGCGTACGTCGACAATGCCGGCGAGGGCCAGTCCGACCTGCTCGCCGCTGCAGTGGACATCGTCATCGCCCTGCACAGCGACAACTCGATTGCGCTGCACCGCATGATGATCGGCGAGGCAGTGCAGTTCCCTGAATTGGCCGCAGCGTTCTACGAATCCGGCCCGGCCAAGTCGATTGCCTTTCTGGAGAAGATATTGATCGATCAGCACGGCCAGAAGGCTGCGCTGTGCGCGGATCAGTTGTACACCTTGCTGCTCGGGGAGGAGCACCGGCGGCGACTGCTCGGGCTCACCTCCGAACCGACAGCCGAAAGAGCGGCGCAACTGGCGGCCCGCGCGGTGGGATGCGTTCTGAGATCTGATCGGTAGGCTCGACTGGGTGAGTAACTCTGTGATCTGGTTTCGACGCGATCTGAGGGTCGGTGATCTTCCGACTCTGACTGCAGCGGCGGATGCCGGCGGACAGACGTTGGGTTTGTTCGTCCTCGACGAGAAGTTGCTCGGACCGGCAGGCTCACCCCGCCAGAATCAACTGTTCGCCAACTTGTCGGCACTCGACAACCAGCTCGACGGACGATTGATGGTTGTTCGAGGTGATCCGGCAGACGTGGTGCCCCGCGTGGCGGAATCCGTTGGCGCCGAAGAAGTTCACATCAGTGCCGACTACGGGCCCTACGGCCGACGGCGCGACGCGGCCGTGGCCGAGAAGGTGGAGTTGATCGCCACCGGGTCACCATATGCCGTGGCGCCCGGACGCGTCACCAAGGCGGACGGTGATCCGTACAAGGTGTTCACGCCGTACTTCCGTCAGTGGATGGAACATGGTTGGCGGGGCCCCGCGTCGACCGATGCGGGGACGGTCCGTTGGTTCGATCCGAGCGAGAAGGACGGTGGCCCGCGCCGGGTGAGTATCCCCGCGCCGTCCGGCACCGTCAGCGATGTCGTCGGTGAGACCGGTGCGCTCGAACAGTGGAAAGAATACTGCGAGAACGATCTTGACCGGTACGATGACGAACGAAATCGCCCCGACCTCGACACCACGAGTCGGATGTCGATCCCGCTCAAGTACGGCACGATTCATCCGAGAACCATGTTGGCAGATCTCTCCAAGCGACTCGGAGACGGCGCTCAGGCGTACCGTCGCCAGCTTGCTTGGCGAGACTTCTACGCAGACATCCTGTTTCAGCGCCCCGACAGCGCGCGGAAGAACTACGACGACAAGTTCGACCGTTTACGTCACGACGAGGGAGTCGACGCAGACGCCGCCTTCACGGCCTGGTGTGAAGGCAAGACCGGCTTCCCGATCGTGGATGCCGGCATGCGGCAACTCGCCGCCGAGAACTGGATGCACAATCGGGTCCGAATGATCGTCGCGTCATTCCTGGTGAAGGACCTGCACATTCCGTGGTGGCGCGGCGCACGGTACTTCATGTCGCAACTGGTGGACGGTGACTTGGCCTCCAATCAGCACGGGTGGCAGTGGACTGCCGGGTCGGGTACGGATGCTTCGCCTTTCTTCCGCGTCTTCAACCCGATCACGCAAGGGGAGAAGTTCGATCCCGACGGCACATACGTCCGTCGGTGGGTCCCCGAACTTCGCGATGTTCCCGGGAAGGCCGTCCACTCGTTGAAGGCGATGCGCCCAGTCGACTACCCGGACCCGATCGTCGATCACGCGCACGAGCGTGAGGAAGCCTTGCGCCGGTACGGCGAGATCAAAGGCTGAGTGCTCAGTGATCTGCGGGCGCTACGCGGACGCGGTTTCCGTCCAGATCTGAAATGACGAACGTCAGACCGAAGACATCTTCGTTGGGTTCTTCGACGACCTCGACTCCCTTGGCCACCCACTCGTCGTGGATCGCCCGAATTTCGTTGCTCCCGCCGTCGACCAAGATGCCGACTTCGAAATTGCGCGGTGTCGCGGGATCGAGGTCGCGGGACTTGCCGCTCCACAGTGCAAGGACCACACCGCCGCCGAGGTCGAAGGTCATGTACCGAGGGCTGAGGACCTCAGGCTTCGCGTCGAACAATTCGCCGTAGAACGCTGCTGCGGAGGCGGCATCGCTGACGTAGATCAGAAACTGGTTGGGTAGTCGCACTGTGGTTTTCCCTCTCCCGTTGATGTTCGGGCCACCGGCAACGGGGCGTGTGCCTGGTCGTGCGGGGCTGCGTTCAACAATCCCCGCGCGCCGGACGAATGTCCAAGAACAAGTGCGTCTGAGAGGCAGATGGATTACTTATGACGACTGCTGCAGTCACACCGCACTGAGGTGGTACCCGACGCTCAGGTTCGGGTAGTAGCCGTCGATGTAGCTCGAGATGAAGTAGTGATCAGGGTCGGTGGTGCGGGTTCCGTCGGTGTCGAACTGCGGATAGTCGTTGGCCATGAAGACGGCTTGTCCGCCGCCGGGAGTGGAATAGACGACGTCGACCGTCAGGCCGCGCGGGTCCTGGTTGTACGCCGTGACGATTTCGGTCTCGTGGGGCGCGAGCGACTGGCGTGGGCTCTGCATCCACTGTCCGTAGGGGTTGTCGGCGCCTTCGAGATGAATTGTCTGTTCGGTGTCGTTGCTGATCGTCATCGTGATGCTGTTGCCGGTTGTGGGAAGGGTTCCGGCACTGGCGATTCCGCTCAATCCCAACGTGAGGGCGCCGGCGGCCAGAGCTGTGATTGCGGCAACTACGTAGCGTGGGTTCGTCATCGACGGTGTCCTTTGTCCGGGTGAGCGTTCGGTTGGCTCTCTCGAAGACAACTATGTCGGAGCAGATCGATGTCGTATGTCCACTCCCCGGACCCTGTGCAGGCGGAACGGTGTGTCCACCGATCGGGGGACACCTACTCCGACACCGAGACGGCTTCGACCTTTCGCTCGCCGGTGACCAGCAGTCCGATCAGTGCGGCCGCCGCGAGCACCATGACGAGTGCTCCGTAGCCACGCGTCGTATCCACCAATCCGACCTTGCCGACCAGGTAGCCGGCCAGCAAGGCGGGAAGACTGTTGGCCAGATATGCGATGACGTAGACGGTGGACAACAAACCCGCGCGTTCGTGGTTCTCGGCCAGCGGCATGACGGTGAGGATAGTTCCTTGGAATCCTGCTCCGAAGCCGATACCTGCAACAGCCGTACCGACCAGAATCAATACGGCAGAGGATGTTTCAGCACCGATGAGTGTGACGGCCACCCCGAGCACCAAGGCGGTGGTTCCGATCAGCATCACGGTCCGGCCGCCGAGTTTGCGGAAGGTGAGTACTGCTGCCGCTCCGAATCCTGTCAGTGTTGCAACCATGATGGCACCGATGAGGGAGCTGTGAACGTCAAGTGCGTTGCGCGCCAATGCAGGTCCGAGTGAGAGGTAGAAACCTCCCAGCGCCCAGACCGCGATCAGGCACGGTGCGGTCAGGGCAATCATCGTGCGCGCCTGACGAGGAACGGCCAGTGTGGGGCGCAGGGACTGCCAGGCTCCGGGGCGTCCGCCCGAAGTCTCGGGAGCGGCCCATACTCCGAAGATCTCGAGAATGACAAGCACGAGAAGGACCAGGTAGACAGTGCTGGTGGGCCGGGGCAGGTGCTCGCTGATGAGGCTCGAACCCACTGCTCCGACTGCAAGCCCCATCGTCGGAGCGACGCTGTTGATGATCGATCCTCGGCCCGGAGTGCGTTCGAGGTCGATCAATGCCGAACCCAGAGCACTGATTGCAGCGCCGGTGGCAACACCCTGTACGACCCGGGCGATGAGCAGGATGGTCAACCCGTCGGCCGAGGCGAACAGCGCGAGCGAGACTGCCTCGAGCGCGAGTGCTCCGAGCAGGACCGGGCGCCTGCCGATGTGATCGGACAGGGATCCGGCGGTCAGGAGCGTGGCGAGCAATGCGAGAGCGTAGATGCCGAACACGAGCGTCGACGCCAGCGAGGAGAATCCCCACAACTGTTGATAGTGCTCGTACAACGGTGTCGGGGTCGCGGATGCGCCCAGGAACGTAGCGATGATGACGGCGATGAGTGTGAAAGCGACGCCTCGCCCAAGGCGTGGGCGTGAAGTGCTCTCGGTCTGAGGTGAAACGGTCGTTGTCATTGTCGTAGCGCTTCCCGTGCGGGTGGTGAAGACTTCAAACGCAAATACTTTGCGTTTGGGACGCTACGCCTGGCCGTAGCCTAATGCAACATCTTTGCGTTAGTATTGGATTTATGAGTCCGTCCGCAGGTCCGCGCCCCGGTGGCCGTAGTGCGCGCATCCAACAGGCCGTGCATGTGTCGGCGCGCAAGTTGTTGGAACAGCGTGATCGGGCAGAGATCACGGTGCCGATGATCGCGACCGATGCGGGAGTGACCCCGTCGACCATCTATCGGCGGTGGGGTGACATCAACGAAGTCTTTGCCGACGTCTCGATCGAGAGATTGCGCCCGGACGCCGACCCGCGTGAAACGGGCTCGCTCCGAGGGGATCTGACGATTTGGGCGCAGGAGTACCTCGAGGAGATGTCTGCGCCTGTCGGTCGTGCTTCGTTGCGTGACGTGTTGATGAGCGACGATCAGACGCATGCACCGGACGGTACGAAGAAGTTCAAGTGTGCCTTCTTCTGTCGGACGCAGATCGACGTGATCCTCGCGCGTTGGCCGGAAGCTGCCGGCGTGGATGGTGATTCGGTGGTCGACCATGTAGTGGCGCCGATCATCTACCGAATTCTGTTCGACCTCGAACCGGTTGTGCCGCAGCGAGTTGCGGAATTGGTGGATCAGACGCTTGCCCTCGCGGCGCGAGTCGTTGCCGAAGGCTGATCGCTACGTAGTCGGGCGTGGACGTGCATGTCGTGCCAGCCGTCGGCGTGCCTGGCGGAGCTTCGTCGAACACCTTCTTCGCTGAACCCTGCTTTGGTGGCGACTCGGCACGATCGTGGGTTGTGGATCGAGTGCTCGAGTTCCAGTCGATGAAACCCCGCTTCGCGGAATGCCCACTCGGACAGTGCGGTTACAGACTGGGTGCACAGTCCGCGGCCGCGCGCCGCTGGGGTCACCCAATACGCGAGCTCGGCAGTGCCGTCCCACAAATTCACCCCCTTTGCTGCGATTCGGCCGAGGAGTTCATTTGTCTCGGGAGCGGCGATCGCCCAATGGCATTCGGATTCGCTTGCCCACCCGTCTCTCCACTGGGTGAGCCAACCCAGTGCTTCGTCGATCGAGTCGGCGCGGCGGATGTGCCAACGCTGAATCGACGGATCGCGAAAGGCTTCCATGACGGCCGGTGCGTCGTCGCGGGTCCAGGGTCGGAGAATCGCGAAAGTCCCGACGTGGATCGAGGGTTGGTCCATTCCCCGGAGATATCCAGCGGCGATAGCGGGCGTGGTCAACTTGGGCACGTGAAGCATCATCGCCTACCCGCCTGATGGCGGGCAATGGCGTGAGCTCTCCGGTCATTATCCCTGCCACTCTGCGTTCAGTCGGCGCGCAGATTCCAGAGTTGCGATGGCCTCTTCGGTGTCAACTCGTGCGAGTACCAATGCACTTACCGTGCAGGAGAGAAGGATTCGAGTGCGATCTGAGAGCGTGGCGTCTGTCTCGGTTGGAAACGCGGCGTGTAATCCACTGTTGATCGCGTCGGCGAGTTCTCGGCGGTACGCGCGGATCACTGCGGCCGCCGCATCGTCGTGCGCGCCGAGTCCGGCAGCCGTATTGAGAAGTAGGCAACCGCGCCGAGGCGAGTCGGCGGTCATGGTGCCGATCGCGTGCGCAAGCGAGGAAAGGTAGTCGTCGACTGCGTCTGCCCCGGGATTTGTCGTGAGGCTGCGCAGACGTGGCCGGATGACATGGTCGAGGTACATCTGCACGGCGGCGTCGAACAATCCGCGCTTGTTGGTGAACGAGTTGTAGAGACTTGACCGACTCAGCCCCGTCGCGGATTCGAGGTCGCCGAGTGAGGCACCTTCGTATCCGCGTGCCCAGAAAACGTCCAAAGCGGCAGCGACCACGGCTGTTGTGTCGAATTCTTGTGATCTGCCCATCAAAGCCTCGCTCTTTCTGTATCGTTCGGTCCAGTATATATTGGACCGAACGATACAGAATTCACTCGAAGCAACAGGAGCTCACCGATGAACGTCGCCGGCTACATCTTCGCGGGACTGGCCGCAGCAGTGCACGTGTACATTTTTGTCCTCGAATCGATTCTCTGGACGGCCCCGAAGACCCGCGCCACGTTCGGCGTGAAGTCCGAGGAAGAGGCGATCACCACGCAGCCGCTCGCCTTCAACCAGGGCTTTTACAACCTTTTCTTGGCGATCGTGTCGGCGGTCGGCATCGTGATTGCGGCGACCGGCTCCGCGTCGGTCGGAATTGCCCTCGTACTGGTAGGCACAGGATCGATGGTTGCCGCGGGATTGGTGCTGATTCTCTCGTCTCCCGACAAAGCCCGCGCAGCCGTCGTACAGATGCTTTTCCCAGCTATTGCCGTTGTTCTGCTGGTAATCCACCTGCTCTGAGTGGTCTCTATCCGCCGCCGAGCACCAGTGATTCGATCAAAGCAAAAGCCCCGTTGAGTGCTCCGCAATCGAAGGCTTCGGCCAGGGCGTAACCGATGACAAGTTCGTCGTTGCTCGGCGTACTCGACCAGACTGCGTCGGTCTGTCTGGGATCGGATTCCTCGTTCTTGGAGAAGTGCCCGATCCGCAATCCGTCGCGGGTGAATGCACTGTTCGCGTCGTCGACTGGGGCGAAGTTCAAACTCACGCCGTCGACGAGTGCCGAGACAGAGTACGAGCGACGGGACAGAAACCCTTTGCCGACAGTGAGTTCGACTTCGTCGCCACCGACAGTGAAGAACAAGTCGGCGGCGGCGCGCGTTCCGATGGGTGTGCCTTCACGGCGCGGGGCATCGACTCGACGCGTCAACAGAGCGTGTGAGTTGCCGTTTCGGACGTCGACGACCCCCGTGTCGACATCGAACGAGATCTCGACTTTTCCGTGAATCGGGTCCATTACGGCGTATTTGACCGTCACTGTGCCTACCCCCTGTAAGTGTGAACTCGGGTCCTAAATACGTGGTGGGAGCGTTGCCCAGTATGCCCGAATCCAAAAAAATAGTGCCGAATGACGCGCGTTTGCGGCCAAATGCTTCTACGCTGGGTCTTGGGTTTGTTGCGCATCCCACAACGGTTTTTCCCACACCAGACGAGGAGCGCCTATGAGGTTGTCGACTACTTGTTCTGTTGCTACGAAGGCTTGATCAAGCCGGAATTGCCTCTGCCGGATGGTGCTCGAGACCCATCCGGCAGAGGCAATTCTGCATCAGTTCGGGCCTTCAGCCGCCGGCGAATTTTTCCGAGGTGCCGAGATCGATCGGCAACGCGATGCCGGTGATCCCGCGCCCGGCCGGCCCCACCAGATAGAACACCGCATCCGCAATCACTTCGGGGTCGACCCACGGGTGGGGCAGCAGATTCAGCTTCGACATGATCGGAGCGGTATCGGCGAGGACAGGATTCTCCAAGTCTGGACGGAACGCACGAACCATCGGTTCGTTGTCGATCATCGTCGTTCGCACATTGCCCGGGTGTACGGAGTTGACTCGGATGTCTGCCCAGCCGAGTTCGTTGGCCAGAGACTTCGCCAACCCCCGAACGGCGTGCTTGGACGCGGAGTAATGTGCAATCCCCGGCACGCCTCGAAGCCCGGCCATCGAGCTGATCAACACAATGGATCCACCTCGATTGCCGTTCATGATGTGCGGAATCGACACCTTGGTCGTCAACCAGACGCCGGTGACGTTGATGTCCATCAGCTCGCGGAACTCTTCGGCGCTCAGGTCCCAGGACAATTTCGCCGACGCCGCGATTCCCGCGTTGGCGATCACGATGTCCAGTCGGCCGAGTTTCTCGACTCCGGCGTCGACCGCTGATTTCAGGGCATCGAGGTCGCGAGTGTCCGCGACGGATGCGACGATACGCCGGCCCTGAGCTTCGACCAGGGCGACGGTCTGGGCGAGGTCGGCTTCGGTGGCCATGTCGTACCCCGCCGTTGCGACCGGCGCGCAGAGATCCACCGCGATGATGTCCGCGCCCTCGGACGCGAGCTTGACGGCATGCGCGCGCCCTTGACCACGCGCCGCTCCGGTGATGAATGCGACCTGACCGTCCAAATTGCCCATCGAACTTCCCCTGCCCGTGTGAATCGCCGAAACTGGAACGTGTTCATACTGCTACGTCCGGAGGCAGACAGACAGGGGAATTCGCTGAATCCTTATCCGCGAAGGAGTTTGGACAACTCGTCCAATACGCTCGCGTCCTCGATGGTCGACGGGACCGTGTACTCCTCGTTGTCGGCGATCTGCCGCATGGTCTTGCGGAGGATCTTGCCGGAACGAGTCTTCGGTAGTGCGGCGACGACGGTGACGTCCCGGAACGTGGCGACGGCACCGATCTGGTCTCGCACCCGCGCGACCAGTTCCTGTCGGAGTGTTTCGGGATCGATGTCGACGCCGGACTTGAGCACGACATAACCGCTCGGCCGTTGCCCCTTGAGTTCGTCGTGAATGCCGATGACCGCGCATTCGGCGACAGCCGGGTGGCCGGCGACGACGGCCTCCATGCTTCCGGTCGAAAGGCGATGTCCGGCAACGTTGATCACGTCGTCACTTCGTCCGAGCACGAAGACGTAGTTGTCCTCGTCGATGTACCCGGAGTCGCCGGTGAGGTAATACCCTTCGAAAGTCGACAGGTAGGACTTCACGTACCGGTCCTCGTCACGCCACAGTCCGGCGAGTGTTCCGGGAGGAAGCGGCAGGCCGATCACGATGTTGCCCTCGGTGCCCGGACCCACGAGTTCGCCCTTGCCGTCGACGATTTCGACGCGGTATCCGGGGCAGGCGACGGTGGGTGAGCCCGCTTTGATCTCCATGGGTTCGAGGCCGCGCAGATTCGCGCAGATGGCCCAACCGGTTTCTGTCTGCCACCAGTGATCGACCACCGGGCGATCGAGAATCCGAGTAGCCCACTCGTAGGTGTCGGGATCCAAGCGCTCGCCGGCCGCGAAGAGTGTGTCGAGCGACGAGATGTCGTACTTGGCAAGCTCTTTTGCGTCCGGGTCGGCCTTGCGGACCGCGCGGATCGCTGTCGGAGCGGTGAAGAGTGCCGACACGTTGTATTCGGAAATGATGCGCCAGAACGCACCGGCGTCGGGGGTGCCGACGGGCTTGCCTTCGTACATGACCGTCGTAGCTCCGGTGAGCAACGGTCCGTAGACGATGTAGGAGTGGCCGACCACCCAGCCGACGTCGGAGGCGGTCCACCACACCTGTCCTGGGCTGATGTCGTACAGATTCTTCATGGTCCACGTCAGCGCAACGGCATGGCCACCGTTGTCCCGGACGACGCCCTTGGGCTTACCGGTCGTTCCCGAGGTGTAGAGGATGTAGAGCGGATCCGTCGCGGCGACCGACACCGGGTCGGCCGGGGTGGCGTCGGCGATCAGCTCGTCCCAGTCGAACCAGGCTGCGGCACTTGACTTGTAGTCGGAAGCTGCACCGGGAATCTGCTCGCGATTCTTCACGATCACGGTGTGCGCGGGAGTGGCGGACAGTTGCAGAGCCTTCTCGACCATCGGCAGGTACTCGATTGTTCGTCCGGGTTCGAGGCCGCCGGACGCCGTCACGAGCACCACTGGACCGGCGTCGTCGATACGGGTTGCGAGCTCCTTGGCCGCAAAGCCGCCGAACACCACCGAATGCACAGCGCCGATTCGCGCACACGCGAGCATCGCGATCGCAGCCTCGGGGATCATCGGCATGTAGATGATCACGCGGTCGCCCGCCACCACACCCTGATCTTTCAAGACGCCGGCGAAGAGTGAGACCTGCTCGAGCAATTCGGCGTAGGTGTACGTGGCCTTGGTGGGTACCATCGCGGAGTCGAAGATCAACGCGGTCTGATCGCCGCGGCCGTCGCGGACGTGCCGATCGAGGGCATTGAAGCTGGTGTTGAGCGAAGCATCTGGGAACCAGCGATAGATCGGCGCGGCAGAGTCGTCGAGAGCCTTGGTGGGGGCGACATCCCAGTCGACGGCCCGCGCAGCGTCGAGCCAGAACTTCTCCGGCTGATCCATGCTCTCGCGATATGCGTCGGCATACGTGGTGTGGGACGCCTGCTCGGAAGAGCTCATCGACGTGTGTCCTCTCGTGAACTTCGCTTACCGGTGACCTGAAACACCTTAGGTCACCGTCAGTGCGGTGCGCCTCAGTAGCGGTGCGGGTACCGTCCCTTTGCGCCGGGCGGGCCTGTCCCGTCGGCCAGTGGCGCGCAGGGGTGGGATAGGGCAGGGACTGAAAGGGGGGATCGATGTGACAGGTGCAGCGCAACGCGCAGGCTTCTGGGGAGTCCTCGCTCTGCGTGACTTCCGACTTCTGTGGACTGGCGACGCAGTCAGCGGTATCGGAAACGGTGTCACGACCGTCGTACTGCCGCTGATCGCGCTTCGCGAACTGGACGCGAGTAGCTTCCGGATCGGTGTGCTGGCATCGGCAGTGTGGTTGCCGTGGTTGATCGTCGGACTACCAGCCGGTGCCTAGATCGACCGGCTGCCTCGGCGTCCGATCATGATGATCGCGAACGCTGCGTGCGCGCTGTTCTTCGCGAGCCTCGCGATCGCCGGCTTCCTGGAGGCGATGACATACGGCCACCTGCTCCTGGTCGCGCTGCTCACCGGTACAGCCACCGTTTTCTTCCAGGCGGCCTATCACTCGTATCTCCCCACGGTGCTCGCCGAAGCGGATCTTGTCGAAGGGAACTCGAAGATTCAGGGCGCCGAGGCCGCAACTCGGGTGATCGGCCCAAGTGTCGGTGGGCTGGTGGTTGCAACTGTCGGGCTCGCGGCCGGTCTGGTTGTCGACGCGTTCACGTTCGCCTTCTGCTTTGTATGCATCTGGCTGATTCGTGTGCAGGAGACCGTCCATCGCGGACAGAATCAGCGAGAACCGTTGCGACGCCAGATTGCGCTCGGACTGCGATTCGTCGCCGGTGATCCGTATCTGCGGTCGATCGTCGTCTACGGCACTCTGCTCAATTTCGGTCTCACCGGGTACTCCACGATCCAGATCGTGTTCCTGGAAAAGACGGTTGGCGTGGGGGAGTTCGGACTCGGGCTTCTCCTGGCGATTGCCGGGGTGGGCGGAATTGTCGGATCGATGATCGCGCGCCCGCTCGGCCGCAGATTCGGCACTGCCCGAAGCGTTCTCACCTGTCAGTTGGTGACGGGACCGTTCATCCTGTTAGCACCTCTGACGACGTACGGTGCCGGCCTGTTCTGGTTCTGCATCGGCGGAATGGTGATGGTTGCGGGCGTCGTGTCGTGCAACGTGGTGCTCGGCAGTTTCCGTCAAAGTTACTGTCCGCCGGACCGCCTCGGACGAGTGGTGGCAACGAGTATGTTCCTGCTGCACAGCAGCATTCCGCTCGGTGCGCTGACGGCAGGCTACCTCGGCGACGCAGTGGGACCGCGCGGGACGATGTGGATCATGGCCTGCCTGATCGCGCCGTGCGGATTGGTCCTGCTCTTCAGCCCGCTCCGCGGGATCCGCGATCTACCGAGTCGGCCTGCGGTCCCACTGCGGTAGAGGATTACTGCGGTAGAGCTGCGGCGGACTCTTCGCTTCGAATCGCGATGCGAAGTGTCGCGAGCATGAACAGTGACACTGCGAAACCGAAAAGCGCGCCGAACTGGTCCTGCGTGAACAGATAGACCTGCGTCACCAGGAGACTCACGATGAGGGATGCACGCAGGAGTCTCAGGGCTCGCAGGTACGGACCGCGGAAGAGGAACCACACTCCCAGAACCACAAGAACTCCGGTTGCGACGGTGGAGATCTGGACCACCAGGTCGGAGACGTCGTCGGCCTCGACGACGTTCTCGGAAACCAACGCGTAGATCACCTGGACAATCGCCAGAAGAGCCTGCAGTACGAACAGGGTCAGTACCAGTCGGCGGACGACCCGGTGCCGGAGCAGTTCCTCGGCACGGTGGAAGAACGCGTTGCGGCCACGAGTGATCTTCGATTCGATACCGCCGGTCGGCGGAGTCTGTGAATGCAGGCCGGCTTTGATCGAATCGACGAGGTCGGTGAGGCTGCGGTCTTCGACGCCGTCGAGTACGCGGAGGGCGTGGTTGTACTGGATCTCGTCGAGCTGACCGAGAGCGAGGTCCGAGAGCGCTCGCGCCCCGATGGCGAGCCGATGACGATCATTCATTCCGCGCCGAATCACCACCTCGCGCGCGGCAAGATAGAAGAGAACGAAGACGACGTACATGATCGCGATGGCAGGCTGGTAGAAGTAATCGACGTCGGCGGTGACGAATTTTCCGACCTCGTCAATGAAGAGACCGAACCCGATTCCGCCGACGAGCGTGGCCAGGTCACGCGTGCGAGAACCTTCGGTGATGGCGGTCGCCACGATGGCGACGGCCATCAGCAATCCGCCCCAGAGAACGTGTGCGATGTGGAGGGCGCCGCCCCCGATCTGGGGATAGCCCGTTGCCGCCAGATATGCGCGGGTGATCAGCACGGTGGCGATGCCCGCGAACAGGAACAATTCGAAACGAGCCAGTGCCGCGCGGTCGTAACTGTGCGGCAGCGTCAGCGCATTCCGGTCCTTCGTCGTCATTGCGGAACTCCCAGGTTTCGATAGCGCGCGATACGGGAGGACTGGCGATCGGTGTCCGACTCTTCGGCAAGCACGAAGAGTTCGTGCGCTATCGCAGCCCCTACCCTCTTGGAGAATTCCACGGGTTCATCGGCCGCGTCAGGCGTTTCGGGAATGATCGCGTCGATCACGCCGTCTCGAAGCAGATCCAACGAACGAACGCCCTGCGCTGCCGCCATCTCCGGTGCGTGACTGATGTCGCGATGGACGATCGCGCTTGCGCCTTCCGGTGGCAGGGGAGCGAGCCACCCGTTCTGTGCCGCGAGTACCCGATCGGCGGGCAGCAGCGCGAGCGCCCCACCGCCTGTTCCCTGGCCGAGCAACACCGACACTGTCGGGGTCTTCAGCGTCACGAGGTCGGCGATGCAACGGGCGATCTCAGGGGCCAGTCCACGTTCTTCAGCTTCTTTGGACAGCGACGCGCCCAAAGTGTCGATCACGAGGACAAGCGGGAGTTGTAGTTCTTCGGCAAGTTTCATGCCCCGTCGCGCTTCCCTGAGCGCGGCCGGTCCCATCGTGGTGAGCGCGGATTGGCCACTGCGGTCCTGGCCGAGCAGGATGCACGGAAAGCCTCGGAAGCGGGCGAGCGAGAGCAAGATCGTCTTGTCGGTTTCACCCTGCCCGGTGCCGCTGAGCGGTACCTGTTCAGTTGCGGCATGGCGGAGCAACTGCCGGATGCCGGGTCGATCGGCCCGGCGCGAGAGCATCACCGACTGCCAGGCGGGAACATCGGGAATCTCGGGTGAGGGAATCGGGTCCGTGGCCGCCGGGGCCGGGGGATCGGTGAGCACGCACAACGCTCGATTAACCAGCAGACGGAGGCGGTCGACGGGTACGACGCCGTCGATAACGCCGTTGCGATACAAGTTTTCGGACGTCTGGATACCGTCGGGAAACTTTTCGCCGTACAGGGATTCGTAGACACGGGGTCCGAGGAATCCCACCAGAGCACCGGGTTCCGCGACGGTGATGTGGCCGAGGGATCCCCACGAGGCAAAGACCCCGCCGGTGGTGGGATTGCGCAGGTAAACCAGGTAGGGCAGGTGTGCCGCTTTGTGAACAGCCACTGCCGCAGCGATCTTCACCATCTGAACGAACGCCACGGTGCCCTCCTGCATCCGCGTTCCGCCGGAGGTGGGCGAGGCCAGCAGCGGGAGTTGTTCTGCCGTAGCACGTTCGACAGCGGTCACGATCCGCTCGGCTGCAGCAACTCCGATCGAACCGGCGAGAAAGCTGAATTCACAGGCAATTACCGCGACCCGACGTCCCCGAACCGTACCTACGCCGGTGACGACGGACTCGTCAACTCCGCTCTTCTCGCGGGCCTTCGCCAGGTCTTCCGCGTATTTCGCGCCAGGTCCGACGTCGACGGGCGGGGAGTCCCAAGAGACGAAGCTCTCGGGATCGAGTACCGCAGTGAGTAGTTCTTCGGCCGAGATTCGCACAACGTCCTCCAAGTAAGCAGCACCCCGTCCAGGATGAACCTACCTGGACGGGGTGCTGCCGGGATCGTGTGGCGTCAGTTGTGTGCCGGATAAATCAGCGTCCGAACGCCTCTTTCCACGAAACGACCTTGCCGATGCGAAGGATGGAGCGCTGGTAGATCTTTGCCGCGATCATCGACAGCGCAGCGGTCACCACCAGCATCAGCAGAATCGTTCCCACGATCTGGAACGGAGAAGCAACACCGGCGGAAATGCGCAGGGGCATGAGGATTGCCGAGAACGGCGGAATCCAACTCAACACGTTGCTCAGGGTTCCTTCTGGATTGCTCACCGAAACGAAAGCCACGCTGACCATTGCCATGACGAGCAGCGCGAGAGGCATCGCGGTGGCGTTGACGTCCTCCTGTCGCGAGACCATGGACCCGGCCGCGGCGTACAGCACGGCGAAGAAGAGGAAGCCGAGAATGAACCACCCGAGAGTGCCGAACAGAACGCCGATTGCGGTGCCCGTCACGGTCAGGACACCCGTCGCCAGTCCGGTGGCGACGCCCGCGACGGCATAGGCAGCCATCTGCATCAGGCCGACAGCACCGATTCCGAGAACCTTGCCCCACAACAACTGCAGTGGACGGAGAGTGGAGAGCAGCAACTCGACGACACGGCTGGACTTCTCCTCGACGACGCCCATCGCCACGTACGTTCCGAACAACAGGATCTGCATGTACAGGAGCACCACAGCAGCGATCGACATCGCTATACGTTGGCCCTGTTCGGGATCCGGGGGATCGATGGCATCGATGGTGACCACTGCGGTGGACGTGGCTTCGGCGAGCTGAGCCGGGTCGATCCCCGCAGCGGAAAGCGCATTCGATTGTGCCTGCTGTGCAACGGAACTCTCGATGACGGCCCGCAGATTCGTGGCTACTTCCTTCTTGGTCACGACAGTGACGCCGCCGCCCGATCCAGCGATCACGGCCACGTCGAGGTCGCCGTCCTTGACTTGATCACGCGCGGTGCCGTCGTCGGAAACCTCCGTTACCGTCACCGGATTTCCGAGGGTGTCGCCGATGGACACCATCGTGGCACTGAGTGATTGGTTGCCGACCAAGCCGATCTTCGACTTGTCCTCGTCGCCGCCGGAGAAGAGCGAGAAGGCGATGATGCCGCCGATGATCGCGACCAGAATGATGACGTTGCTGATCACAAAACTCTTCTTCGAGATCTGCGTCATGAATTCGCGTCGGGCGACCAACCCGATGGCTCGACCTCCGCTCAACTGGTTGCTCATGCGGCTACTACCTCTCGGAACAGATCGGTCAGTGACGGACGTCGTAGCGTGAACTCGTGCACCGGTCCGGTTTTCAATGCTGCATGCAGGATCTGCTGATCGTCGGCGGTTCCGTCGACGATCAGGAGCGTTCGACCGTCGAGGTGGCTCAGTGTGGTGACACCGATCAGATGGTGTGCCCAACCGACCGGCGCGTCAGGGGCGAAGACTTCGATTCGGCCGTCACCCTTGCCTCGTAGCTCGTCGACGGTTCCGATCTCTCGCATGCTGCCGCGGCTGATGATGCCCACGCGATCGCACAAGCGCTCCACCAGATCCAGCTGATGGCTGGAGAAGATTACGGGAACACCGGTGCGAGCCTTCTCGACCAACACGTCACTCATGACATCGACCGCTACGGGGTCGAGGCCCGAAAACGGTTCGTCCAGAACGAGTACCGATGGGTCGTGAACCAGCGCCGCCGCGAGCTGCACACGTTGCTGATTGCCGAGGGACAGGGAATCGACGGTGTCCTTGACGCGTTCGGCGATGCCCAGACGTTCGGTCCACCGCTCAGTGGCCGCGTGCGCGTCGGCCTTCGACAGTCCGTGTAGCTCGGCCAGATAGGAAAGTTGCGCTCCCACCTTCATCTTGGGGTAGAGGCCGCGTTCCTCCGGCATGTATCCGATAGTGCGACGCACGTCGAGGTCGACGGGTTTGCCGCCGAGGCGAACTTCTCCCGAATCTGCTCCGAGCACACCCAGCGCAATGCGCATCGTGGTCGTCTTGCCGGCGCCGTTACTGCCGACGAATCCGAAGATCTCGCCTGGGCGCACTTCGAAACTCAGGTTGTCGAGTGCGACGACGTCGCCGTAGCGTTTCGAGATGCCGTCGATCGTGAGGGTGGCTGACATGGGTCCTTCCCATCGGTCGAGTGGTGCGCTTCGGTAATACGGGTCAGAGATCGAACTCTTCCGAATCAATCGGATCCGGGTCTGGATTGGTCCACGAGAGAATCATCGCGGGCGTGCACGCTCCGATCAGCATTGCAGTCAGTGCCAATAAACCTCCCGTGTAAGGCAGCCTCTCTACATTCCACTGCACCGACGAGGTGAAAATGAGGAAAATGGCGACAATGAAGACCAACGTTTGGGTCACGCTGAGCCCGACGGAGCGAGCGTCGTTGCGTTGCTGGATCTCCCATTCGTCCAACGCCTGCCGCGGAGCATCCCCTTGCCGGCCCGACACGATTTGAAGTGAGGACCACGTCGGCAGGAACAGCAGGGTGAGGACCGGCCATGCCACGGCGAAGAGCGGATTGAACAGGCATGCTGTGCTGACGGCAACCATCGTGGTGAACAGGACCGCCAGGGCGACGACGAGTACGCGCCGACGTCGACGGGTTCGCCAATTCGGGAGCCAATGTCGGAACGTCTCCTCGTTCTGCAGGAACCGCCGAGTGCGGTGGGCCTGGTAGCGGTCGATCAGATTTGATTCAGGCACTTGGCTTTTCACTCCCCTCGGTAGTGCGGTCAGATCGGTAGACCTCCGTCGACGGTGCATTCCGGTAGACCTCCGTCGACAGCGGCCCGAACTCCGTCCGGGAGAACACCGCCTCCACCGGGAGGTCGAACACCCAGCAGATTCGGAATGCAAGATCCAGGCTGGGGTAGTGGTCACCGCGTTCGAGTGCCCCCACCGTCTGCGGATTCACGTCGACGAGTTGCGCAAGCTGTGCCCGGCTCATCTTCCGCTCGGCGCGAAGCACTCCGATGCGATTGAAGATGGGGAGCGCGTCTCCCCGCCGGACTGGGCTCATGCATCAAAGTGTTGTAAAAACCCAACAGTTTGTCAACACGAACCGCGATTGTTCCGCTTCTGGGGCGTGCCGGCGGATAAGGTTCGGGCAACGGAAGGGGCTTGGCATGGTGGTCGAACAGTTGGTGCTCGAAGAGTCCGGCCTGGTCGTGCAGGTGCGCGAGGATGGTAGCTACTGCGTGGGACCGCAAGGGCGCGAAGCGGTCTGGCGCGATCCGATGGAGAAGGGTGCAGTCATCGGTATCGGGCAGCACACTCCGGGGGATGTGGAAGGCGAATCGTGGTGGGTCGTGTACGGCCAGTCGGACATCGGGGCGGACGTCACCGTTCGACTCGAGGACGGGTCGCACGTGCCGGTTTCGCGCCTCGGTGAGATCTTCGCCAGTGAATGGGTGAGTACCCCGCAGCAGGCGTTGCTGTACCGGTCCGATCGCCCGGTGGAGTCGCAGCCCACTAAACTGTCTGTGCTGTTCGCCAGGCCGAAGTTCATGCCCAAGGCGGCGTTTCCGGAGAATGATCGCTTGTAGTTGCAGCGAGCTGCCGTCGGGAGGCTGGCAGCCATCTTCTCGAAGCATTACGGTACGTACTGTACTGTTTTGGAATGACAACTTGGCCGAACGACCTCGCAGTAGTGCAAGTGCGCGTAGCGCGACCCACCGACAGGCTCGACGACGTGATTACGTTCTATCGCGACTGTCTGGGATTGCCAGAGCTCTACCGGTTCTCCGGTCATGCCGGGTACGACGGAATCATGCTGGGTCTGCCGGATTCGAACTATCACCTCGAATTCACGACCCACGAAGACGGAAGCCCGTGCCCGGCGCCGACGCAGGACAACCTGTTGGTGCTCTACTTCGCCGGCGAGTCGGCGATGTACGAGGTAGTTCAGAGGTTGGGGGAAGCAGGGCACGAACCCGTTGGCGCCGAGAATCCGTACTGGGAGGAGAATGCGGGGATGACTTTCGAAGATCCCGACGGCTGGCGTCTGGTGCTCATGCCGCGGCCGGTGCTGTAGATGGTGCGCGCCCGCGACGAGCGGATCGACGACGCCGTTCTGGCGGCAACCCTGGAGTTGTTGGGGGAGAACGGATATGCGGAGCTGTCGATCGGTTCGGTAGCGACGAGAGCGGGCGTGCATCGACCCGCCATCTACCGGAGATGGCCGTCGAAGCGGCATCTGGTGGTCGACGTCGTCGTGGCACACATCGGTACTGATCCAACGCCGGACACCGGCGATCTCAGGGCAGACCTGGTCGCCGGCATCACGACATTGGTTGTGGGACTGAGTGAAACGGTAGTCGGTCGGATCCTGCCCGCGTTGGTCGCGGATCTGGCGGCGGACCCGGAATTGGCGCGGGATTTCCAGTCGGCATTCTTTCAGCCTCGACGCGATTCCACTGCGGCAGTGCTGGAATCGGCGCGGCTACGCGGAGACATTCGGAGCGACTTCGACCTGGACTTCGTCCTGGACGCGCTGGCGTCGCCGATCTATTACCGAGCGTTGTTCCGTCACCTACCGCTGGACGCGCTCCTGGCCGAGCAGTCCGTCGATTCTGTGCTGCTGACGTTGACTCCCCACGAAAATTCTTGAAGCCGTTTCGATTCAGTTCAATTCGACTGGATCGGGTCCGACACGGCTGTCGGTGTTCAGCGCTGCGATGGCAGCTGACTCGTCGGTATCGAGTGCGAAGTCGAAGATTGCGGCGTTGTCGCGCATACGGGCAGGCGTGACCGACTTCGACAGAACGGTGTGGCCCTGTTCGAGATGCCAACGCAGAATGATCTGTGCAGGGCTCTTGCCGTGTGCTGCAGCAATTTTCCCGATGGCCGGGTCGTCGAGGATAGTTCCCTGTCCCAATGGGCTCCAAGCCTCGATTTCGATGCTGCGACTCTGGGCGTACTCCCGAGAAGTGTGCTGTTGCAGTCTGGGGTGCAATTCGATCTGGTTGACGGCCGGGGTGGTCGCGCTGTGCTGGGCCAGCAGTTCGAGGTGCTCGGGCAGGAAGTTGGACACGCCGATCGCACGGGTGCGGCCGGAGGCGAGAATTTGCTCGAATGCCGCCCAGGTCTCGACGAACAGGCCCTTTGCCGGCGCGGGCCAGTGAATCAGATAGAGGTCGACGTAGTCGAGTCCGAGCTTGTCGAGGCTGGTGTCGAAAGCGGCGAGTGTTCGGTCGTGGCCCTGATCGTCATTCCACAGCTTGGTGGTGACGAACAGCTCTGACCTAGGGATATCCGAACCTGCGATGGCGCGGCCGACTCCGGCTTCATTTCCGTAGATCGCGGCCGTGTCGATGTGGCGGTAGCCGATCTCGAGAGCTGCGGCAGTGACCTCTTCGGTCTGTGCGTCCGGTACCTGGAAAACGCCGTACCCGAGTTGCGGGATGGTGATCGGCTCGCCGGTGGTTCCGTGAGTCAGTGTGCGGTCGGGGATCGACAACATTGAAGAGTGCCTTTCGGGACTGGGATGTGGCAGCTCGACGGGGGATCATGTCATCCGCGGGCCACCTATGCCGCGCATGCAACTATTGCGTGCGCCTGATAAATAGTTGCACACGCGGGTTGTCTGCGCAAGCAGAGTCGATCGGCTACTCCTCGAAGAGCTGTCCGTTCTCCATTCGCCACCGGCGCGTGCTTCGGGTGGACTGCAGCATGCGTCGATCGTGAGTGACCAGAAGGAGGGTTCCCTCGAACGACTCCATTGCCTGCTCGAGCTGTTCGATCGCCGGAAGGTCGAGATGGTTCGTCGGCTCGTCCAGTACCAGTAGGTTCACGCCGCGAGCCTGGAGCAAAGCAAGTGCAGCCCTTGTTCTCTCGCCGGGGGACAGGGAAGCGGCAGATCTGAGTACGTGGTGTCCGCGCAGGCCGAACTTGGCGAGGAGAGTGCGGACATCGGCATCGGGCCAGTCCGGAACCTGCGCACCGAAGGCCTCCACGACTGGTTGATCACCTTCGAACAATCCACGCGCCTGATCGATCTCACCGATCGCGACACCGGAACCCAGCGACGCGATGCCCTCGTCCGGGACGAGTTTGCCGAGCAGGACGTTGAGGAGGGTGGTCTTGCCTGCCCCGTTCGCGCCCGTGACGAGAATCCGATCACCCCAGTCGATCTGCGTCGTGACCGGACCGAACGTGAACTGACCGCGAGTTACCTTGGCGCCGTTCGTGGTCGCGACAACGGATCCGGACCGCGGCGCCGCCGCGATCTCCATACGAAGTTCCCACTCCTTGCGCGGTTCCTCGACCACTTCGAGTCGCTCGATGCGGCGTTGAGTCTGGCGGGCTTTCGCGGCTTGCTTCTCCGTCGACTCGGTCCGCAATCCGCGTCCGATCTTGTCGTTGTCCTTGGCTTTACGACGCGCGTTGCGGACGCCGTGTTCCATCCAGTTGCGCTGCATCTGTGCGCGATCTTCGAGATCGGAGCGGGTGCCTGCGTATTCCTCGAACGCCTCGCGTGCGTGCTGGCGGGCGATCTCGCGTTCGGCGAGGTACGACTCGTAGCCGCCGTCGTACACGGCGATGTCCTGTTGTGCCAGATCGAGTTCCACGATTCCGGTGACGGTGCGCGAGAGGAACTCGCGATCATGGCTCACGACAACCAGTGCTGCGCGCGTCTCGGCGACAAATCGCTCCAACTGCTCGAGACCGCGTAGGTCGAGATCGTTGGTGGGCTCGTCCAACAAGAGAATGTCGTAGCGCGAAAGCAACAGTGACGCGAGGCCGGCGCGCGCGGCCTGACCGCCGGACAATGCCGTCATATGTGCATCGAGTGGAACTCCGAGACCGAGTTCTTCGACCACCTTCTCGGCGCGCTCGAGCAGGTCGGCGCCGCCGAGAGCGAGCCAGCGTTCGAGAGCCGGGGAGTACAGATCCTCTTCGGCTTCGGCCAGGGTTTCGGCTGCGGCGTTCATGACTTCCTCGGCGTGGGCGACGCCGGTGCGGCGGCCGAGGAACTCGAGGACGGTCTCACCCTCGATGCGATCGGGTTCCTGCGCGAGGTAACCGACCGCAGCATCCGGCGGGCTGAGGATGATCGAACCTTCGACGTCGGCAGTTCCGATTCCGGCCAGTGCGGTGAGAAGCGTCGACTTGCCGGCGCCGTTCGCGCCGACGAGGCCGATGACGTCGCCGGGGGCAACGGTGAGGTCGAGGTCGGAGAACAGGGTGCGTTCTCCCCGGGAAGCAGAGAGGCCGCTGATGCGCAGTGTTGCAGTCACCTGAGAAGTATCCCCGGTGCTGTGCGCCTTTATTAACCGCGGGCGGTTAATAAAGGCGCACAGCAGTCAGCCACGGACCAGGTGATACCAGCACGGATGTGCCGCACGGACCGGAAGTGGCGATTCACTCACGTCCGCGGCCATGCTCGAGGCCATCGACCAACCGTCGAATGCTCGCATGACGTCCTCCTCCGAGACGCCGTGTGGCATCGGCCAACGGTGCCCCGGTCCGAATGCGAACATCACCATGGACGCCCCGGGTGCGGTGATCGCGTTTACGGATCTCCCGTAGTCCCGTCGTTGATGATCGGTGAGCCCGTGAAAACAGCCGATGTCGAGCACCAGCATGTGCCCGCCGTCGACAGCAATGTGCAGGTCTGCCGCGTCCTCGTGGAGGAACCGGACGTCGACGTGTGCTTCACGCGCGTGTATGCGCGCTTTGTCCAGCGGTTCCTGTTCGGCGTCGACGCCGGTGACGTGCCAACCGCGTTGCGCCAGCTCGATGGAATGGCGTCCGGTGCCGCAACCGATATCGAGTGCACGGCCACCTTCCGGGACGGGAATCGCATCCAGAAGGCCGGACAGTTGAGCGTCGAACCCGTGCCCGGTGTGCTCCCACGGAGTGACGCCGACCTTGTAGGCGAGACGATATGAAAGATTCATCGCTCTCTCTTTTCTCGAGGCGATTCCAATACTTGTCTTCCAAGGTAGACCGGCATTTCGGGCGGTACAAGGGCACTGCCCGGAGGTTCGGCGGGGAATGCCTCCCGGCCCTCGCGCGTTGGATCCATATATGACCGAGACCAACGATGTGACCTCTGTACCGACCATTGTTCTGAACGACGGTAAGACGATCCCCGCACTCGGATTCGGTGTGTTCCAGGTTCCGGACGACGAGACGCAGGAAGCCGTCTCCACAGCCCTGAAGACCGGCTACCGCAGTATCGACACCGCCAAGATCTACGGCAACGAGGTGGGCGTCGGCCGCGCGATCGCCGAATCCGGCATCGCCCGCGAAGACCTCTACATCACGACAAAACTGTGGAACGACGACCAAGGCTACGACTCGACGCTTGCGGCATTCGACGCCAGCCTCGACAAGTTGGGTCTCGAGTACCTCGACCTGTACCTGATCCACTGGCCGGTTCCGTCCAAGGACCTGTACGTCGAGACGTTCAAGGCATTCCAGAAGCTCAAGGCCGACGGACGGGTTCGATCCATCGGTGTCTCCAACTTCACCATCGAGAACCTCGAGCGTGTCATCGGTGAAACCGGTGAGGTGCCGGTCCTCAACCAGATCGAGCTTCACCCCAAGTTCAACCAAGCCGAACTGCGCGCCTTCCACACCGGCAAGGGAATCGCGACGGAAGCGTGGAGCCCGCTCGGACAGGGAACCGTTCTCGGCGACCCCGTCATCACCGCTATCGCCGACGCTCATGGCGTCACCGCGGCTCAGGTGATCATTCGCTGGCACCTGCAGATCGGAAACGTGGTGATTCCGAAGTCGGTGACCCCCGAACGTATCGCCGCCAACTTCGATGTCTTCGGATTCGAACTGACACCGGAACAGATCAACGCAATCGGTGCTCTCGACGACCCGGCCGGCCGCATCGGCCCCGACCCGGTCATGCTCGGCAGCTAGTACTTCCGGCAGACCCACAAACGGCACTCCCACAATTGCGGGAGTGCCGTTTTGTCGTGCGAGGTCAGTTCAGGTGTGTGCGATGTTCTGCGGTGAATGCGATGTGCTCGTCCGCGCGTCCGGTGCGGAGCTTCTCGACCCACTCGGGATCGGCGAGCAGCGCGCGCCCGATGGCAACCATGTCGAATTCACCCCTCTCGTACTGAGCTTCGAGACGCTCCAGCCCGGTGACGGCAGATGCAGCGTCGCCGGTGAATGCCGTCGTGAACACGGAATCGAGTCCGACCGAACCGACGGTGATGGTCGGCAACCCGGTCAGCTTCTTCGTCCAACCGGCGAGGCCGAGTGTTCCGTCTTCACCGTCGAGTTCAGCGAATGCCGGTTCCCAATGACGCCTCGTGGACGGATGCAGAACGTCGACGCCGGCGTCGACCAGGGGAGTGAGGATGCGGCCGAGTTCTGCCGGGCTCTGGGCGATACGAGCGTCGTAATGGCCGGACTTCCACTGCGAGAATCGGTAGACGATCGCGAACTCGTCCCCGACGGCCTCTCGGATTGCGGCGACGACCTCGGCCGGGAAACGGGTGCGGGCCTCGAGTGATCCGCCGTATCCGTCGGTTCGGACATTGGTTCCCGCCCAGAGAAATTCGTCGAGCAGGTAGCCATGTGCTCCGTGCAACTCGAGACCGTCGAAGCCGGTGTTCTTCGCGTTGAGTGCGGCGTCGACCCACGATTGCTTCAAGTCGTCGAGGTCAGAGGTGGTGAATTCTCGTCCCAGGCGGGTGCCGTCCAGTGCCAGGCCGGAGGGGCTGACGGTTTCGACCTCGGGGTTCAGGCGCGAGTTCTCGCCGCGTTCGACTCCGAGGTGCCACAGCTGAGGAATGATCGATCCGCCTTCGGCGTGGACGGCGTCGACAACCGACTTCCAGCCACCCAGGCTCGAATCGCCGTAGATGCGCGGTACGCGGGTGTGCGGGCCGGCTGCCGGGTCCGGGATGTACGTGCCTTCGGTGATGATCAAGCCGACACCACCTGCTGCGCGACGACGGTAGTACTCGGCTACGTCGGCGCCGGGGATTCCGTCCGGCGAGAAGGCGCGCGTCATCGGGGCCATGGCGAAACGGTTACGCAACGAGAGTGATTTGACCTCGAAAGGCTCGAAGAGGCCGCGCAACGCGGAGGCCTCGGGTGCTGTCGATGTGTCGGGAAGAGTCACGGGTTTGTTCAACGCGGCGGACCCTCGACCTATTCCGCCGCCTGACTTTATCTCACCGAAATCTGCAAAAGGTTGCGTACGTTCGGTTTTCGATAGATGCTCACGTCGACCACACTTAGTTTGTGCATTAACTATTAACATGCGATATGGTCGTGCGGAAAGTTCTTGAGGCGGTATCGAGCACGAAAGAGGACGCGCGAGCATGACGACAACGGTGCCGGACGAGCGGACCGGAGAGTTGGAGCCGATTCCGGAGCGGCCGTACCCGAAGCGCCGTGATCCCAAGGGGTCGTGGATGTTCGACATGATCAAGACCACCGATCACAAGAAGATCGGGATCATGTACATGATCACGGCTTTCGTGTTCTTCCTGATCGGCGGCCTGATGGCCCTGTTCATGCGTGCGGAACTGGCTGTCCCCGGGATGCAGTTCCTCTCGAACGAGCAGTTCAACCAGTTGTTCACCATGCACGGCACGATCATGTTGCTGCTGTACGCGACGCCCGTCGTTTTCGGCTTCGCGAACTACATACTTCCGCTGCAGATCGGTGCCCCGGACGTGGCGTTCCCGCGTCTGAACGCATTCGGGTTCTGGCTCTTCACTTTTGGTGGTCTCATCGTTCTCGGCGGATTCCTCACGCCGGGCGGCGCTGCCGACTTCGGTTGGACCGCGTACACCCCGTTGTCGGGTGCGGTGCACAGTCCCGGCGTCGGCGCCGACCTGTGGGTCTTCGGTCTGACGGTCGGTGGCCTCGGCACCATTCTCGGTGCGGTCAACATGATCACCACCGTGATCTGCCTGCGCGCACCAGGTATGACGATGTTTCGGATGTCCATCTTCACGTGGAACATCTTCATCACCAGCATTCTGATCTTGATGGCGTTCCCGTTGCTGACCGCTGCGTTCATGGGTCTGTTCGTCGACCGTCACCTCGGTGGACACATCTTCGACCCTGCGTCGGGTGGAGTTCTGTTGTGGCAGCACCTGTTCTGGTTCTTCGGTCACCCCGAGGTGTACATCATCGCGCTGCCGTTCTTCGGCATCGTCTCGGAGATCTTCCCGGTCTTCAGCCGTAAGCCGATCTTCGGGTACACCGGATTGGTCTATGCGACACTGGCGATTTCAGCTCTGTCGATCGCGGTGTGGGCTCACCACATGTACGCGACGGGTGCTGTTCTCCTGCCGTACTTCTCGTTCATGACGTTCCTGATCGCCGTGCCGACAGGTGTGAAGATCTTCAACTGGATCGGCACGATGTGGAAGGGGCAGTTGACCTTCGAGTCGCCGATGCTGTTCTCGGTCGGCTTCCTGATCACCTTCCTCTTCGGTGGTCTGTCGGGTGTCATTCTCGCGAGCCCGCCGATCGACTTCCATGTCACCGACACGTATTTTGTCGTCGCCCACTTCCACTACGTGGTCTTCGGTACGGTCGTGTTCGCCACGTACGCCGGTATCTACTTCTGGTTCCCGAAGATGACCGGTCGCATGATGGACGAGCGTCTCGGCAAGTGGCACTTCTGGACCACGTTCGTCGGTTTCCACGGCACGTTCCTCGTTCAGCACTGGCTCGGCGGCGAGGGGATGCCGCGTCGCTATGCCGACTACCTGCCCTCGGACGGGTTCACGGTGCTGAACTCGGTGTCCACGATCTTTGCCTTCGTGCTCGGTGCCTCGACGCTTCCGTTCATCTGGAACGTTTTCAAGAGCTACCGCTACGGCGAAGTTGTCACCGTCGACGATCCGTGGGGTTACGGAAACTCGCTGGAGTGGGCAACCACCTGCCCGCCGCCGCGTCACAACTTCACCGAGTTGCCGCGCATCCGCAGTGAGCGCCCGGCGTTCGAGCTGCACTACCCGCACATGGTGGAGCGAATGAGGGCGGAAGCGCACGTGGGTCTCACCGGGCAACCCACGTCGACGTTGGAGAAGAGTGACGATCATCGCCAGATTGATTAGTGCAATAATAGTTGCTGCACTAATTAATCTGATAACATCGGATTCATGACGACGAAGGCTCCGCAGACGCAGATGGATGATCCGCTGGCTCTCGACCGGCAGGTGTGCTTTGCACTTGCGGTCGCGAACCGGGCGGTGCTGTCCGTCTACCGGCCACTGCTCGAGCCGATGGGCCTCACGCATCCCCAGTACCTGGTGATGCTGGCACTGTGGGGAAAGTCGCCGATGGCGGTCAAGGAAATCGGGCAGGCACTGCAACTCGATTCGCCGACGCTGTCGCCGCTCCTCAAGCGACTCGAGGCGTCCGGGCTGATCACGCGAACCCGTAGCCGCGCCGACGAACGGCAACTGGACGTGGACCTCACCGAAGCCGGTGTGGCACTGCGCGCGGAGGCGGAGAAGATCCCGCCGGCGGTTGTCGCGAAGCTCGGCGTCAGCCTCGCCGAACTCGAAGAACTCCACAATGTTCTGACGCGGGTCAACGAGGCCGCGCTCCGCGCCGGAGCCTTGGACCAATGAGAGAAATGTGATGACTGCATCCGAAAGAAACGTGATGACTGCGTCAGTACCGTCGATGCGTACCGAACAGGTGACTTCCGTGACTTCCAAAAAGCAACGTACGAGCCCGAATCCTCTTCAGTGGTTGGGTTATTCAGTGGGGCGCAAACTGCCCGATTCGATGCAGGACTGGGTACGAAACGACCTGATCGGTGACTGGGCCGTGCCGCGTCACCTGATCCGAAGCATGGTGCCGTTCATTCCAGTGTTCGCGGCCTTCATGCTCTTCCCCGGACCGTGGGCCCTGCGGGCATCGATGGTGCTGCTCGGAGTGCTTCTGGCACTGTTCTATTCGGTCTCCTACATGGCTCAGAACAGGTCGCGCCGCCTCGAGCGTCACGGTTTGCCTTCCGACCTCGAGAACCCGAAGAAGATCTCGCGCCACGACGCCGAGAAGGCCGCCTACGAGAAGTTGCACGGCGGCCCCGCGACGTAGACACCTCGGTCACATGCCGTGGAGGGTGCTGCCGCCGTTCATCTCACAGACGCGTTGCTCCACGGTCGCCGAGAAGCCCCCTTCCGGCTCGGTCGAACGAAGAGCCGATTCGACATCTTGCTCGACCAGATATCCGTTGATCGCGATTGCCGCGGTCGAACCTGCAGCCGCAGCATTGATTACCTGAGCGCGAGGGTCGACGACGTTGCCGGCGCCCCAGACGCCCGGAACGCTGGTGGCGCCGGAACGATCGACAGCCACGAATCCCGTGGGGCTGGTTTTGCAGCCGAGTCGCGTCAGATGTGCGTCGTTCGGAACGAAACGTGGCGCAACGAACAATGCTGAGCGAGGGACCAACTGGCCGTTGTCGAGTTCGACGGCCCTCAGTTCGCCTCTCTCACCGATCAATCCAGATACCGATCCGTCGGCAACCGTCACCCCACGCGCAGCCAGTCGCGCGCGTTCGTCGGGGGTGAGCGAGATCTTGTGGGGGAAGAACGTCACATCCGACGACCACTGTCGGAGTAGAAGCGCCTGGTGAAGTGACATCTCCCGAGCGTCTGCGCCGAGAATGCCGATCGGTTGGTCGCTGATCTCGTACGCATGGCAGTACGGGCAATGGAGCACGCTTTGTCCCCAAAGCTCCTGGATGCCTGGTATTTCCGGGAGTGAATCCCGTAGACCGGTGGCAACCAGCACAGTACGAGTTTCGAGCGTCGTGCCTCCTGAAAGTTCGACGACAAAGCCGGGTTCGATACCGTGCCAGGAGATGTCGACTACGTCATCTTGTGTCAATTCCACTCCGTACGTCTGCAATTCGCTGCGTCCGACGGCGAGCAACTCACGTGGCGCCATGCCGTCGCGCGAGAGGAAGCCGTGCATGTGTGCTGCCGGTGCGTTGCGCGGTTTGCCGGAATCGATGACGGCGACCGAGCGCCGAGCACGACCCAACACCAGGGCTGCGCTGAGTCCGGCGGCGCCACCGCCGACGATCACGGCGTCGAGGATCTCAGTTTCAGTGTGTGTTCGCATGAGCACAGATTGCTCGCGGAGGAGGTTCATCAGCAACTAATGTTGCCATTTCTGGGAATCGTCGTCAGACTCGGCACCATGAATGTCAACGGTCCGCACATCGATGCCGCCATCTCGCAGATCGGCGCGCGCCTCAAACGCATTCGTACACAGAGGAACGTCACACTCACTGCGCTGTCCGAGTCCACCGGTATTTCGAAGAGCACCCTGTCGAGGCTCGAAGCGGGGGAGCGTCGCCCGAGCTTGGAGTTGCTGCTTCCGATCGCGCTTGCCCACCAAGTGCCGTTGGACCAACTGGTGGCGGCACCGCAGGTCGCCGATCCACGCATCCAGAGTGCGCCTCGAAGCGTCAGTGGGCGAACGGTATTGCCGCTGACTCGGCAACCGGGTGGGTTGCAGGCATTCAAGATGACCATCCCGGCAAGCCAGACGGAACCGGATCCCCAAGTGCACGACGGCTACGAATGGCTGTACGTGTTGTCGGGGAGGTTGCGGTTGGTGTTGGCCGATCACGACATCGTGATGGGTACGGGTGAAGCTGCTGAATTCGACACCCGAAACCCGCATTGGTTCGGCAGTGACGGGCGCGGCCCGGTCGAGGTACTGAGTCTGTTCGGCCCCCAAGGAGAACGCATCCACGTTCGGGCCAGGCCTTCGGCGAAGTGACGGACAGTCATACTTTCATTCGATGCTGCCGGAAGCGAAGAGGACAGTGAGGGTCTGTGCGAATCGAAATTGACGACCTGAGTCGGGATGCGGTCCGTGCTCTACTCACCGAACATCTCGCCGACATGCACGCGACCTCGCCCTCGGACAGCGTTCACGCGCTGGACGTCACGGGGCTGATGGATATCTCTGTGACCATGTGGACGCTGTGGAGCGAAGGTGACGAGCTACTCGGTTGCGTCGCGCTCAAGGAACGGTCGTCGGCCGGCGGCGAGATCAAGTCGATGCGAACGTCATCGGCAGCAAGGGGGCGTGGCGTGGGAACGCGACTTCTTCAACACGTCGTGGACGAGTCGAGACAACGAGGTTACCGGCAACTCGAATTGGAGACCGGTACGCAAGAGTTCTTCGATCCAGCTCGCCGGTTGTACGCGAAATTCGGGTTCGTGCCTTGTCCACCGTTCGGGAACTACCGCGAAGACCCGAACAGCGCATTCTTCGTTCTCACCTTGTGAGCAGCTTGCACGCTACAGCATCTTGGCTGTGATGCGTCGTACTGCACTGTCGGAGTCCATGATTGCGGTGTCGAGCACCAGCCGTTCCGTAGTCCACGGCTCGTAGTCTCGATCCAGAATTTCCTGCCACGTCGGTAGTACGAGATCCGGGATGTCGACGACTCGCCGTTCAGCGCGTCTGCGATGCTCGTCGGGATCCGAACAGATGACCTCGACACCGAGCAGGCGCGCCGAATTATGTTGTGCGGTAGCGGACCAGGCGTCTCGTGTCGCCTCGACGGGGTTGACGCATTCGACCACGACCGAAAGTCCCAGTCGCAATTGTTCGGCGGCGAGCGCGTAGCCGGTGATGTATCCGGCGGTCCCGGACGCGTCAGCGATACCACTGCGTATCAGCGCCTGTTCGATGGTATCGATCCGCACGAAGGGGATTTGGTGACGCTGCGCAAGCGCCCGCGCGATCGTCGACTTGCCGGTGGCCGGCAAACCACCGATCACGACGAGCGTTGCGCGGGTCGATGGCTGGGGGTTGTGTCCGGCATCCACCATCCCCGAAATGTACGGGGCGTTGTCGATTTACGTGAACTCGCCCCGTACTCTGCTCAGTTCGAGATCGCGAACTCTCGTGCTTCGAACGCCAGATCGTCGGCGGCGGATTCCATTCGTGCCGTCGCGCGGTTGGGTGCTGTCAGCACTGCGACAATCGGAACTGCCAACGCCAGCAGGCCGAGAACGAAGACAGGGAAGAGGAACGAGAACACTTCGAGTCCCTGTGGCGCCGGGGCTGCCGCGTCGTGAACAACCTCGACAGCGGCCATTCCGGTGTAGTGCATACCGACGACAGCGATGCCCATGATGATTCCGGCGACAAAACGCAGAATCGTGGACTCGAGCACCATGGTGAACCACAGTGCAGCGGTTCCGGCGACGACTGCGATGAGAACCGACAGTGCAACGAAGAGCAGGTCGTAGTGGATCTCGCCCTGAAAGCGCAAGGCGCGCATACCCGTGTAATGCATGATGTTCACGGCGAGACCGGTTACCACGCCCCCGATCAGAAGCCGCGTCCAGCGAAATTCGGTCCCGATGATCAGCAGGCCGACAAACACGGCCCCTACTGAGATGATCGCGGAGATCACGGTCCATCCGAGGTTGTATCGAATGGGACTGCCGGGGACCGCGAAGCCGAGCATGGCGATGAAATGCATGAGCCAGATGGCGACGCCACCGATCGACAAGGCAGCCATGGCGAGCCATCGCATGCGTGTGGCGGTTGTCGTCGCCGACGCTGAATGCCTGGTGCACGCCAGGCCGACTACCGACCCGATCACGGACACGACGTAGGCGAGTCCGAGCAGCCAGATTCCCATCGAGAAATGGTGCATTTCATCCGACATGCCAGTTCCTTTCGGCGACGATTCGCATCTGGTGATTCATCTAGACGACTGCTTCAGCTGCAAGTCGTTCGAGGGAGTATTCGGTGACGGCGATCAGCGCGCGTTTGGCTGATTCGCGGTTTCGGGCGTCGATCTCGATCATGGGAACCCGGTTGGGTAGAGCCAACGCCTGGCGGAGATCGCTCGCCGAATGGATTGGTGCGCCGTCGAAACGGTTGACCGCCACGATGAACGGGAGGCCTCGCGCCTCGAAGAAGTCGACTGCGGCGAAGCTGTCTTCCAGGCGACGCGTGTCGACCAGAATGACCGCACCGATCGCACCGGTGATCAGGTCGTCCCACATGAACCAGAAGCGGCGCTGTCCCGGGGTTCCGAACAGATAGAGGACCAGGTCGTCGGCGAGAGTGATGCGCCCGAAGTCCATCGCGACCGTCGTGGTGCTCTTGTCGGGAGTGGATCCGAGATTGTCGATACCGTCGCTGGCGTCGGTGACCATGGCCTCCGTGCGAAGGGGGACGATTTCGGAGACGGTCCCCACAAGTGTTGTCTTGCCAACACCGAAACCCCCGGCGATCACGATTTTTGTCGATTTCACGCGAGACGATGAGTCAGAGTGCCCGAAGTCCACTGAGGGTCCTTTCGATCAGTTCGCGTCGCTCGACTCGAGATGCGTCGCTTCGCAGAGTGGCATGTATTTCCAGTGATCCGGCTACTACGAGGTCGGCGACCAGTACCCGCACGACTCCGATCGGAACACCCAGGTGGGCAGCGATCTCGGCAACCGAGATCCGCTGCTCGCAGAGTGCGACGATCGATGCACGAATATCCTGCGGTGCAAGATTGTTCGAGACCGCGTCTTCGATCGTCGCGATGATCGCTTCGAGTGGGAGGTCGATGGACGGCAGGGTCCGACCTTCGGTGAGCGCGTACGGCCGGACCAAGCTCGGTTCGGCGTCGTCGTACTCGGATTGATGGTGAGGCATCGAACTCAAATACCCTGCGATGTTCTCGGGGCAATGTCCATGGTGGTGCCGACGCGATCGACGAGAGTCGCCATTTCGTAACCGATCTGGCCGATGTCGCATCCGGCGACAGCGAGAGCGGCAAGGTAAGCGCCACTACCGACGCCCATGAGAAGCAGGTAGCCGTTCTCCATCTCGACGACGGACTGCATGACGGCTCCACCGTCGAAGAGGCGTGACGCCCCCGCGGACAGGCTGGCGAGTCCGGAAGTGACAGCGGCTAATTGATCGGCCCGGTCGAGCGGAAGATGTGTGCTCGAGGCCGTCAACAACCCGTCGGCTGAGACGATGATCGCGTGACTCACACCCGGCACGTCTCGGGCAAAAGCCGATACCAGCCAGTCGAGTGCGCGGGGAGTCTCTTGGGCTCCGACAGTGTTCACTGTTCTCCTTCATCGTTGTGCAACATCGTGGACGATTCGAAAGACTGTCCGCCATCGGGCTGATGGTCGGCAGCGCGCCGACGCCCTCGTTGTACTCCGGATTGGTAACTGCTCCAACCACGTTGGACGTCCGCCGGATTGGATGCATGGCGCTGTGTCGTTCCACCTCTCCCGACTGCGCCGGGAACCAGGCGGGCTCCGCGGTCTCGAATGGGAAGTCCGGAATCGGCGATCTTGGTGACCGGCATCTCGAACGAGGTCCGAGCGGCCAGCCAGCCTTGATCCGCGTCGGTGGTCCACGCACTGCCGGTGGAAGCAGCTGACGTCTCCGCCGTCGGGTCCACGAGCCACTCGGACACCATCCGGGCGAAAATCGGCATCGTGGTCGGGGCAGCGAGTACGCCGTTCGAGTTGCCCTCTCCCGCGCCGTCAGCGCGCGCCGATGCGCGAGCAGAGAGCCCGTCACGGGTGCGCGAGGAGAAGAACGCCGCAGTATTTGTCGGCGTCGGGGCTGAGAGCCGGTGCCGTGGCGGCGGGGTTGTCGACGGGTGTGGACCCACCGGGATCTCGGGACCCTGTGCCGGCGAGGTGAATTCCGGCGACGGAGTACTCACGGGAAGGGACGTCGATGCGCTTGTGCCTTCGGGATCGGGCAGAGGAGCGAAGGACGACACCGAGGTGGCGGGTGCAGCAGTGGTCGGAGTCGAGGTACTGACCGCCGGTACTCCACTTGTGCCCGGAGTGCGACGTGGCAACCCCGAAGGCGCTGTTGTCGTGGGAATGGATTGCGGTGTGATCGGGGCGGACGTCTCAGTCCGGTCGGTGCTGTTGCTGGGCGTTCGACGCGGGAGATCTGCGAAACTTCTGGTCGCAGGCTGCGGGGGTGCCAATTCGGTCGGGACAGGCTGTGACCAGGACGGTTCAGACGGTGCGGGCGGCGGAGTCCGATCGAGCGTGGGCACGGGTCCGGTTCGCGGCGTGCGGATCTCGGGTCCCCGAGAAGAATCGAGTATCGACGTCGGTAGGAGCACCGTTGCGGTGATGCCGCTGTGCGTCGACGACGTTGCCGTCGGGCGCAGGCGCACAGAGATGTTGTAGCGACGACTGATTCGGCTCACGACGAACAAACCCATGCGACGCGCTGTATCCGCGCTCATCTCGCCGCCGGCGGCGAGGCGCTCGTTGGCATCGAGGATATCGGCAGGCGACATGCCGATACCGAGATCTGCGATCTCGACGATCATGGAGCCGTCGATGGTGCGGGCAGCGTTGATGGAGACGGTGGTCTCCGGCGGGGAGTACCGCAGAGAATTGTCGAGCAGTTCAGCGATGAGGTGAACGACGTCCGGGGCAGCATGACCGGTGACGACTCCGGGCGGTATCTGCCCGAGTTCGACGCGTCGATATTCCTCGACGCCTGATACCGCCGCACGAAGGATATCGCCGAGAGCGACGGGGGCGGTTCTGGCGCGGCGTACATCGGTTCCGGCGAGAACCAACAAGTTGTCGCCGTTTCTACGCATTCTCGCGGCGATGTGGTCGAGCCGGAACAGATTCTCGAGGCGACGAGGGTCGTCTTCGTCCTGCTCCAACTGTTCGATCAAACCGAGTTGCTGGTCGACGAGGGACTTGTTACGCCTCGACAGCGTTTCGAACATGTCGTTGACCTGGCGCCGCAGGGTGGCCTGCTCGCCGGCCAGCGTGATGGCCTGACCGTGCATGTCGTCCACCGCGCGTGCAAGCTCGCCGATTTCCTCGTGGGTGCGGATCGGTACACGGGCGAAGTCGACGTCGTCGATACTGGCACCTGCGCGAATTCGTTCGATCGCGTCGGGGAGTCCGCGTCGTGCTGCTTGCAATGCGGCAAATCGCAGCCGACGGATCGGATCGATGAGCGATCGGCTGATGACGAGGGCGATGGCCAGTGCCAGCAGGACCGCGCCGAGCACGATTGCAGTGTCACGAAGTGCTGCGGTTCGTGCTGCATTGGATTCAGCGGTGACGGTATCGCCGAACTCGGTGACGGTGGTGTCGGTCAGGCTGTTGTACTGGTCGTTTCCGGATTTCAGATCGGTACCGACGCGGCTCCCCAGAGGAGAGGTCGACGGGGTTGATCCGAGTGCGTTGATCCGGTTCTGAGCGGAGTTGCTGAGGGTCCGGACGGTGTCGTTGCTCCCGTCGATGGCGAGAATGTTGTTCAGAGCGACCAGTTCGGCACCGGCGGCACTGACCATCGAGGTACGAGCCTGCTGGTCCGGATCACCTGAGCCGAAGAGGATTCGTTGTTCGGCCAGTGCTCGTCGCGCATCCCAGAGTGCTGAGAGTCGGCCACCCTCTTCGCGCAGCGCCGGACGCTGAGAATGCTCGACGACGCTGGTGAAGGTGCTCGAGAGTGCGCGAGAGACTTCGCCGACCCGCGAAACCAAGCGTGCGGGAGCCACCGCGCCGGCGGCGACCTCCTCCGTGATGGAACGGCTCTCTGCGAGCGCCGAAGTCACTTGGTCGTTGAGGTCGTCGTCGGACTGGAACGCGCGCGCGGCGTCGACCAGTTGATCCATTGCGTCCGAAACCGCTTGTGTGGCGGGGCCGGTGTCAGTGCGTGCCGATGCGGCTTCGGCGAGCTCGTACAGTGCGGATTCGAGATTGATCGCGGCGGGCACAGCGAGGGCGCGCTCGGACGAGGAACTCAGCTGTGCGGCTTCTTCGAGTTCCGTCTGAACGCGAAGGGCTCCGAGGACGACGGCGACGATCATCGGCAATGCGAGAACGGCTATGACCTTCCATCCCAGGCGCCATTCGCCGATCGACCACCAAGAGGTTGTCGTGTGTGAATCGTGTTTCATGCGGAACATGGCCCCTTCACGTCAACCCCCCGTGGGTCATTGCCCGAACCCCTTCGATCCGGTTTGACCAGAAGGGGTAGTTAGCTGAACGGTAACAGACTGTTCGCTGGCTCGCTACATCCCAGTTGGCTTCTTGGATCGCCGATGACTATATCCGGATTGTAAGGCCAGGTGAAAGGGTAAACGGACAAGTGCGGCGAATGGGATAGCCGGAAAGTCCAATTTGGTAGCTCGGCGAGCGGTGCTGCCCGGGAATTCGTGGAACTCACGGCAAGCATCTGGCTCGTGTCCCGACATCGAGGACACGTCCGAACGAGGTGCACACGCATGTCAGAATGTGGAAACCGCACCGATGACCGAATTGAACTTGGAGCCATAGTGAGTGGAACTGCTCGCGACGCGTTGCGCGCGATCGCCGAACTGCTCGCCCCTGACAGCGCTGTTGTCATCGATCGTGTGACTCTCGCGATCGACCAACCGGAACGGTATGTCGAAGTACAGAACGAGTTGTACTCACAGACGCTCGAGAAGCCACACCCGGAAATGGCGTGGTTTGCTCTCGTCGACGCATTGCACGAACAAGAACGCCTGGTCTGGGTGGACTGGAACGAGGATGCTGCCGAGGTTCTGGGTCAGCTGCGAGTGCTCACGTCGGCGCCGGCGGGATCGTGGGAGTGGGCGGACAGTCTTGTCGTGGCCTTCGATCGAGCTGCTGGACTCGAATCGCTTCTCGCCCGTATCGGCGACAACATCACCGACACGGGCGTTTCACTTGCCTGGCTCGACAGCGACAGCGATACGTTTCTCCTCGCGCTCGTCCCGAGTGTTCACGGTGCAACGCTCGTCGAACTCGCGCTGGCAACCGGGCACTGCGTGCGCGTGTTCTAGAGTCTCAGCGTTTGCCGAGCAGGCGGCGCAATCCTTCGATTCGATCGCTCAGTCTGGGTGGCGTGCGCTCGGGATCCATCAGTGCATTTTCAGCGAGCACGTGGTCTTCGCCGTCGACTGTGTTCCGGTCGAATTCGCGCAGACTGCGAGCGTCGGAGGTCGAGAGAGCGCGAACCGTCGACAACAGTGACTGCTCGCCCAACGCGTCGTCGACTTCTTCCTCGGTGACGTCGAGGTGCTCGCTGAGTAGGCGGCGCCTCAATCCGATGATCGAGGCGCGCAACTCGACATCTGCGTCGTCGTCGGATTCGACGGCGATGTCGCACTCGGTGTCGAAGCCCATCGAACGGTTGTTGAGATTCGACGACCCTATTCGCAGGAGGCGATCGTCCATCACGAGAACCTTGGCGTGTACGTAAATAGGTGCGCCAGAAGAGGTCACGGGATAAAACGCACCGAAACGGTCGTGGATATCGGCCGACCACAGCAAATGCAGCAGGTCGTGGCGTGCCCCGTCCATCGCCTTTTGTTCCAGCCAACCGTCGGCGTTGCGCGGAATGACCAGAACGATCTCCGGTCCGTCGTCCTCACGCAGGCGCGCGGCAATCGCCTCGGCCAGAGTGCGTGAGGCGAGGTACTGGCTTTCGATGTACAGCGTGTGCTCGGCCCCGGCGATGGCCGCGAGATACAGCGCCTCGATCTCACGCACCTCCGTGCGTTCGCCGAGCTCCGGCAATGTTCTGGCGACGGCTACGTCGACAACCCGCAAGGTGGGCGCCAGATTGACGGGCCACGGAGTCGCGGTGCTCTCGACCGGTGTGAGATCCTCGCCGGTTGCGGATTTCCAACGTGCCCGCGCCAATTCGCCGATGGCCGCCGCCGCATTGCCGTCGACCGCCGTGGTCGCGTCATGCCAAGGGCCGTAACGCCTTCCACTCGGAGTGATTCGGTAATCGTTTCGGTCGACGTGATCCGAGGTGTCCCAGCGGTCCACAGTCATGTCGATGCCGCCGCAGAACGCCAGGGCGTCGTCGATGACGATGATCTTCTGATGGTGCGCCGCGCCCACCGGATGGGCGCCGTCGATCTCGAACCGAAGGCGCTCGTCGGTCAACCAGTTGGACACGAAGACGGGAGTCATACCGCGGCCGATTGCGGTGAACGCGCCGATGTTCCATTTGAGTACGAGGATTTCGAGGTCGGGTTTCTCGCGGACGAGCCAGCGGAGGAACATTCCCAACCGGTTGGGGCCGTCGAGAGTCTGCTTGCCTGGTTCGAGTTTGATGCGCGTGTCGAAGTCCCAGCCGATCAACATGATTCGCTTCTCAGCTTGCAGCATTGCGGACTTCGCATGATGAAAGTAGTCAGCGGCGTCGACGATGCAGGCAAGATTGTCCGCCGGTTCGATGCGCCAGCAGGTTTCGCCCGGAACAAGGATTCTGTTCATTCGCCGATTCCCAGGTACGCGGTCAGTTCGCGCGCTGCCGCTTGGCCGGCGCGGTTGGCTCCGATCGTCGACGACGACGGTCCGTATCCCACCAGGTGCACGCGAGGGTCGGCTTCGACCTGCGTGGCGAGGCGCCCGGTCATCGGGATTCCGCCACCCGGTCCGCGCAGGTGCAACGGCGCCAGGTGATCGAGTGAGCTACGAAAACCGGTGCACCACAAGATGACATCGGCGTCGGCGACGGTACCGTCGGCCCACTTCACGCCGTTCGGAAGAATTTCGGAGAACATCGGCAGTCGATTCATCACACCACGCTCTCGCGCTGCCCGGATGGCAGGCGTTACCGGGAGGCCGGTCACCGAGACAACGGATCCCGGTGGCAGGCCGCGTCGTACACGATCTTCGACCATGGCAACCGCAGCGCGGCCGATGTCCGGCGTGAACGGCTCGTCGCGGAACTCGGGTTCGCGCCGCGTCACCCAGGTAGTGGTCGTGACGCGTGAGATCTCGTCGAGCAGTTGGACGGCCGAGATCCCGCCGCCGACCACGACGACATGTTTGCCTTCGAACTCGGCAGCGGTTCGATAGTCCTTCGTGTGCAGTTGTCGGCCACGGAACGACTCGGCCCCGCGATAGTGGGGGATGAAGGGCCGCTCCCAGGTCCCCGTCGCGTTGATCAAGCCTCGCGCCGCGAATACTCCCTGGTCGGTCTCGATCCGCAGGCGCTCTTCCCTCGGACACACCACTCGCGTGTGTACCGGGCGGTGGACGGGAAGTTCGAATTGCTTTTCGTACAGTTCGAAGTAGTGGGGGACCGCCACCGATGCAGGCACCTGTTCGGCGTCTGTACCGGTGGTTTCCGCGAAGGACATTCCCGGGAGGTCATGGACGCCGTTGACGGTGCTCAGTGTCAGGCTCGGCCAACGGAACTGCCACGCCCCGCCCGGCCCCGACGCATGATCGAGCACCACGAACCCCGATTCGGGCTCGATTCCGAACTTGCGCAGGTAGTACGCGGCGGAGAGTCCGGCCTGTCCGGCGCCGATCACCACCACGTCAACCGGGTGTGGTTGCTGTGCGGCAAGGTCGTCTGTACTCATCGGTAATCTAACCTCCTGATGTACAGAACTTAGCTGCAGAGAAGTATGCGGACGGTATCGGCGCCTCGGAACATCCCTGTGTCGAGCCTTCCAGAAACGAAAGTGAGCGGACATGATCGGGTTCTCCCGTGACGGCAACGTCGTGACCATCGAGTTGCAGCGTCACGAGCGTCGTAATGCGCTCAGCGCGGAACTCTGCATCGCAATACGGGACGCGATGAACGCGGCGGTAGCCGAGCACGCGCACGTCGTCGTCATCACCGGTGAGGGATCGGCGTTCTGTGCAGGCGCGGACCTTTCCGGCGACGTCTACATGGAGGGCTTCACCGATCGCCTGTTCGAGATGCTTCGCTCTATCGACACGGCGCCCATCCCGGTCATCGCTGCCGTCAACGGTCCGGCCATCGGCGCGGGTACGCAACTGGCCATCGCGTCGGATCTTCGCGTCGTAGCGCCGAGCGCTCGCTTCGGAATCCCGGCCGCCACCCTCGGTGTCTCGGTGGACAAGTGGACGATGCGTCGGCTCGCGTCGCTGGTCGGCGGCGGTCCCGCGCGCACCATTTTGCTCGGCATCGAACAGATCGGCGCCGAAGAAGCCTTCACTCGCGGCCTCGCCAACAAAATCGGAACCCTCGACGACGCTCAGGAATGGGCACACCGCATCGCGAATCTCGCACCGCTGTCGTTGCGGCACATGAAGATGGTTCTCAACGACGACGGCACCATGGAGGAGCAGTCTCCCGAGCAGCTCGACGCGCTTCACGCCGCCTGGCTCAGCGAGGACGTCCAGGAAGCCCGCGCTGCCCGCATCGAGAACCGCCCTCCCGTATTCAAGGGTAAGTAAAGCTGGTTGCAGGGAAAACAGGCGCCGGGCACTCAGGGCAGATAGTGGCTACGCTCGTCTGAATGAAGAAGACGACGGTTCTCGGAGTTGCTGCTGTTGCCGCGGCGACGGGGTGGGTGGCGCGAGCCGCATGGGGCATCCCGACGCAGATCGGGGCCTCGCGAAGCACGGTGCAACCGTATGCGGCGATGTCCCCGCGATACCGGGACCGCCAGTTCCACAACTCGGAGCCCAGCAGCACACTGGTTCCGGGCACCGATGTCGGAATGTTCAAGTCGATGGCTACGAGAGGGTCGACGGGTCGGCCGCGTCGGCCGATTCCGTTGGCCACTCCGCTGGCACCGGCGGCAGCCGGCGACGCGGCGGTGACGTGGTACGGCCATTCGAGCGTTCTCGTCGAGGTCGACGGCTACCGCGTTCTCGCCGATCCGGTGTGGAGTGAACGCGTATCACCCTCGGCCACAGTAGGTCCCGCGCGCATGCACCCCACTCCGGTGGCCTTGGCCGATCTCCCGGCGGTAGATGCGATCGTCATCTCCCACGATCATTACGACCATCTCGACATGGCGACTGTCAAGACTCTGACTCGCACACAGACGGCTCCGTTTGTCGTGCCGATCGGTATCGGTGCTCACTTGCGGCACTGGAAGGTGCCCGAGGACCGGATCGTGGAATTGGACTGGGACGAGTCGACAAAAATCGACGAGCTGGTTCTCACGTGCACCGAGGCTCGTCACTTCTCCGGTCGCGGTCTCGTCCGGAACACGACCCAATGGGCGTCATGGGTGTTCGCCGGTCCGAAGCACCGGGTGTTCTTCGGCGGTGACAGCGGATACACATCACGTTTCGAACAGCTGGGTGAAACCTATGGGCCTTTCGATCTGACGCTTCTCCCCGTCGGTGCGTACGACGTGCGCTGGCCGGACATCCACATGAATCCGGAAGAGGCAGTGCAGACGCACATCGACCTCAACAAGGGCGACGGGTCGCGCGGTGTCTTCGTCCCGATTCACTGGGCGACGTTCAACCTCGCGTTTCACTCGTGGTCGGAGCCGATCATTCGCCTCGACGAGTCGGCTGCAGATGCGGGCACAACAGTGTCGGTCCCGATGCCGGGCGGCAGGATCGACGCGTTGTCACCGACACCGCCGTCGAAGTGGTGGATACCGCTGGGCTGACTGCGGCCCGTGCTCGAAAGTCACCCGGGATCTTCCTCAATCCAGTCGGATTCCGAACCAACCCCCACGTTGGTACTGCAGTTGATGTGTCACTTGTTCACTGGTGAGGTCGGGATCGGGTTGTCGTTTCGGTTCCCATAGTTGTGTGACACTTTCGGATGCGGATGCGGATGCGGATGCGGATGCGATGCCTTCTCCGTCGAGGGTGACAACCTTCTCGTCCATTCCCAGCTGAGGCCATGCAGTTGCGACATCGATCGGCCCGGCAGGCGGTATCGGAGCCAGCAAATACTCACCGCGCACTGAGCCCGAGCGGCTTTCAGCCGTGCGTAACTCCAGCAGCGAGCCTCGCGTTCTTTGCGCGGTTGTCACCGATGATCCGTCCGCGAAACCGAGGCCGAGGAGTAGCGGCGCGCTGAAATGTGTGAACGTGGGACGCCCGTCGTAAGCGCCGAGACTCAGCGAGAGTGCCGGATCCTCGTAGCGGGCATCAATCGCGAACATCATCCCGAACGAGTAAACCCGAATCGCCGACAACCAGACAACCACGTTGTCGGTCCGGTTGAGGTCGAGAGAAATCGGCAGGTCGACGGGCCGTTCGCACCGAAGCGCCTCGTCTAGACCGTTGTAGACGTATTTCATACCGTTCCTCGATGGCCTTCTCTGCTCGTTCCGACCAGCATCGCAGAACCGCGGCGCACGGGTGTGATCTTCGTGTAGCCGTCATTGCCACACGAGTCCGACCCTGATTAGTTGCTCCGGGTGCGTAATCTTTGACCATGGCTCACGAGCACACCAGTTCAGAAGAGACAGCAGTGGCGGTAGCGCCTGAGCGATTGCCGGACGACGTCGACGTCGCCCGCGGTCTGACCGCCGATCAGGTTGCAGCAAGGATCGCGTCGGGACAAACCAACGATGTACCGGACCGGGCGTCCCGCTCGGTCAAGGACATCATTCGCGGCAACGTCTTCACTCGCATCAACGCGATCCTGACCGTGTTGTTGGTGATCGTGCTCGCGACGGGTTCGATCATCGACGGCATGTTCGGACTGCTGATCATCGCGAACAGCGGTATCGGCATCATCCAGGAGATCCGCGCCAAGCGCACGCTCGACGCTCTGGCCATCGTGAGTCAGGCCAAGCCCATGGTCAGGCGTGACGGCGTCGCCGTGGCGATGGCGCCCAAAGATGTTGTGCTCGACGATATTATCGAACTCGGATCCGGTGACCAGATAGTCGTCGACGGTGAGGTGGTCAGTTCGGCTGCACTCGAGGTCGACGAATCGCTGCTCACCGGTGAAGCTGATCCGGTTCACAAGGCGAGTGGCCAGCAAGTGTTGTCGGGCAGTTTTGTTGCCGCGGGCAGCGGTGCATACCGCGCCACCAAGGTCGGCGGCGATGCATACGCGGCCAAGCTGGCCGAAGAGGCGAGCAAGTTCACCCTCGTGCATTCCGAACTGCGTAGCGGCATCGACAAGATCCTGAAGTTCATCACCTACCTGATGATTCCGGCGGGTGCGCTGATCATCTTCAATCAGCTCTTCACGATCGGCCTGCCGATCCGACCGGCACTCAACGGCATGGTGGCAGCTCTGGTTCCGATGGTTCCCGAAGGCCTTGTGCTCATGACGTCCATCGCATTTGCGGTCGGTGTGATCCGGTTGGGCAAGCGCCAGTGCCTCGTTCAGGAGTTGCCGGCGATCGAGGGTCTGGCTCGTGTCGACGTGGTGTGCGCGGACAAGACCGGAACGCTGACCGAGAACGGTATGCGGCTGTCCGAGGTCGACGTCGCACCGGGTGGGTCGGGGGAGACTGCGGTCAAGTCCGCGTTGAGCGCGATGGCCGCGTCCGACCCTCGCCCCAACGCGAGTGTCCTGGCGATTCGCGAGTCTCTCTCCGACGACTCCGGGTGGGGCGAAGCGACAGCGGTAGCGCCGTTCTCCTCGGCGAAGAAGTGGAGCGGCCAGTCGTACGGCAGTCACGGCAACTGGGTACTCGGTGCCCCGGACGTGCTGCTCGATCCCGACTCGGAAATGGCCCGCAAGGCCGAGGAAGTGGGTTCGAGCGGACTTCGTGTCCTCATGCTCGGCAGCAGCGACCTCCCCGTCGACGACGCCGACGCCCCTGGCACCGTCACCCCCGAAGCTCTGGTCGTGCTCGAGCAGAAGGTGCGCCCGGACGCCCAGGAGACGTTGGAGTACTTCGCCAGCCAGAAGGTCGCGGTCAAGGTCATTTCCGGCGACAACGCGGTTTCCGTCGGCGCCGTTGCCGGATCCCTCGGACTCGAAGGCGGCGACCGTCCCATCGACGCGCGAGAGCTGCCGAGCGATCAGGAAAAGCTGGCGGACACTCTCGACGGAGCAACGACGTTCGGTCGAGTGCGACCGGATCAGAAGCGGGAAATGGTCGCGGCCTTGCAGTCTCGCGGACATACCGTCGCGATGACCGGTGACGGCGTCAACGACGTGCTCGCCCTCAAGGACGCCGACATCGGAGTCTCGATGGGTTCGGGCAGCCCGGCTACCCGAGCCGTGGCCCAGATCGTGCTGCTGGACAACAAGTTCGCGACGCTCCCGTACGTCGTCGCGGAAGGCCGCCGAGTGATCGGCAACATCGAGCGTGTGTCGAATCTGTTCCTGACCAAGACCGTCTACTCGGTGGTGCTTGCGTTCCTGATCGGCATCACCGGCGTCCTGTCCCAGGTCTTCGACTTCGAACCGCTGCCGTACCCGTTCCTGCCCCGCCACGTCACGATCGCAGCGTGGTTCACGATCGGTATCCCGGCCTTCATCTTGTCTCTGGCACCCAACAACGAGCGCGCGCGAACCGGTTTCGTCTCGCGCGTGATGCGTCTGGCGTTGCCGTCGGGCCTGATCATCGGCATCACCACGTTCATCTCCTACGTATTGGCTTACCAAGGCCCGGACCAGACGGAAACCCAGAAGATCCAGGCCGGAACCAGTGCGCTCATCACGTTGATCATGATCGCCGTGTGGGTTCTGGCCGTCGTGGCTCGGCCGTACGTCTGGTGGAAGCTCGTTCTGATCGGCGGGTCGGTGGCCGGATACCTCATCCTGTTCGCGCTGCCGTTCACCCGCGAGTTCTTCAAACTGGATCCGAGCAACGTCGCTGCGACGACGCTCGCGATCACCCTCGGCGCGATCGGCGTTGTACTCGTGGAACTCTCGTGGTGGATCAGCGCACGCCTGCACGGGGAGAAACGAAAGATGTTCGCGACACCCGACGACCTGCCCGGCGAGCATCACCATGCCCACAGTGAGTGAGTAGTTTCAGCGCCTGAACATCTGCACCCAGGCAATGCGATCGCCGCCGCGCTTCTTGGCTCGGTACATCGCATTGTCTGCGTGCTCGATCAGTTCGTTTACAGCTCGATCCGGTAAGTCCGTCTCGGGACTCAGATAGACGCTGACGCCGGTACTGGCGGACACAGGATAGGGATCGGAGTCGGACGAGACCGCCGAATGTATCTCGGTGGCGACCTGCTCGATATCTCCTCGATCGACTCCGCGCAGGACGGCGAACTCGTCTCCACCGATTCGAGCCACCACCGCATCGGGTCCGGCGGCAGCGAGGAGGCGGTCGGCGACAGCGGTCAACGCGTCGTCGCCCGCGACGTGGCCGTGTGTGTCGTTGAGGTTTTTGAACGAGTCGACGTCGATGAGTAGTGCGATCAGAGCCTGCGTTCGATCACTGCGCAGCAGATGCTGTGCCTCGTCCTGGAGTCCGCGGCGATTGAGTGTCGCGGTGAGGTAGTCCCGGTGGGCGTTGCGTGCGTCGTCGGTCAGGCGCAGCCAGACGATCTGCAGAATCCATGCGGTGGAGAAAACCACACCGGCAACCATCAGATAGAGATTCACGACCACCCAGTCGTCGTTGACCGGCTCGGACATCGCCATGGCAGCGAGCGTCGTGCAGACAGCAAGAGCCCAACCGATGTGGCTGATGGCAACGCGAGGGCTGTGAACTATCGCCGCATAGAAGCCGATCATGATGAACAAGATGCAGCCGATGGTTCCGACGAAAGCGGTGCGTACGGCGAAGAAGAGAGTGACGGCGAGCCACAGGTCGGCCCAGACGACAAAGGCCACGGATTGTCGCCAAGTTGGCCACGATTCATTACGCGCCCAGCGGTAGCCCGCATAGGCGCCACTGATAGTTCCGAGGGCGAAGATCGACCGCGCCAGGGCGGTGTCGGAACCGAAGCGGCTCAACTGCATGGTCGCCGCGATCAGGGCGAAGAGAAAACACCACACCGCGACTAATTTGCGTCCGGGAACGGTCAGCCCGCGAGTGTCGAGGAATCGGGGGAGCCAGGTGTAATCGGTGCGATCCGACCACCACCGGGACAGCAGTTCACGCGTGGGGTAGGGGTCGCTCCCCGTCCCGCGCAGTCCTGCATTCAAACCGGGCACCTGTCGATGTCGATGGGTGGTCAATCAGCTATTGGCGGGTTAACGCTACCTCGAGTTGCGCACGGCTCGAACGCACGGACCTGCTTTCTGGCGCAGAGGCCGTCGACCTGTGAGAATCGAAGGGCGCGGAGGAACGATTCCGCCGAAGGATGTGCGTCAGCACCGGGAGAGGACACGGACATGGGTTTCTTGGACAACGTCAAGGGATTGGTCGAAAAGGGCCAGGAGCTCGCAGCGGAGAACTCCGACAAGGTTCACGACGCTATCGACAAGGTAGCCGACATCGCCGACGACAAGACCGGCAACAAGTACGGCGATCAGATCGACAAGGCAGCTGAGGCCGCCAAGAAGGCTGTTCCCGAAAAGCAGTAGTACCGGATTCGGCATACCGTTTTTCGGTAGCACCGTTGCTCAGGGGCCCGTCACCGAAAAGGTTGCGGGCTTCTGTGCGTCCGCTAGGTGAACTCCCAGGGTCGGCGGGCAGAATGAACGCGTGAACTTCACCTGGATTCTGCTGGTCGTCATTGCCGCCATCGCAGTCACCGGGCTGTCCAATCGACGAAACCTGCAGGCTCCGCTGGTTTTGGTGACGGTAGGTTCGGTCGCATCCTTCATACCCGGTATGCCGCGGCCGGAACTCGATCCCCACGTCATTCTCGGTGTGGTCCTGCCGCCGCTTCTCTACTCGGCCGCTCTGAAATTCTCGGTGGCGACCTTCAAACGCAACTTGGCCCCGATCCTGCGCCTCGGCGTCGGAATGGTGTTGGTGACGGCGTTCGTGGTTGCCTTCTTCGCCGAATGGATGGTGCCCGAGTTCACGATCGGCGCCGCCCTGGTGCTCGGGGCCGTGATCGCGCCGACCGACGCCGTCAGCGCGGTGGCGGTCGGTCAGAAGCTCGGGCTCCCGAAACGGGTGATAGCCATCCTGACGGGCGAGGGGCTCGTCAACGACGCCACCGCGCTCACGCTCTTCACCGTCGCCGTCGCAGCAGTGACCGGAACGCGAATTGCCACCGATTCGCCCCTGTTTTTCTTCGCGTACGAAGTGATCGGCGGCGTTGTCGTCGGCTTGGTGCTCGCGTTTGTCGTCAAGTTCGTTCGTGCCCGCATGTACGACTCTCCACTGGAAACCGGCTTGGGGTTGGTGCTTCCGTTCGCTGCCTACCTGGCCGCCGAAGAACTACACGCGTCCGGTGTTCTGGCCGTTGTGGTCGCTGGTCTGGTGATCGGGCACTATTCGACGGACGCGTCGATCATGACGCGATTGCAGGAGCGCTCGGTGTGGTCGAGCCTGGACACTCTTCTCGAGATGTTCGTCTTCGCATACATGGGGCTCCAGCTGAGCTTCGTGATCGACGATGTTGTCGCCGACGGACTTCCGGTGCTTCACGTGTTCGCGTACGGTCTCGCAGTCCTGGCCGTTGTCATCGTGATTCGGCCGGTGTGGCTGTTCCTGAGCTACTCGCGTGTGCGATTCGGTGTAACCCTGCGCCGTGATCGCGAGAATCAACTGACGTGGAAACAGAATCTGGTGGTCTCGTGGGCGGGAATGCGCGGCGTCGTCACTCTTGCTGCGGCCGGCGGTATCCCGTTTGCACTCTCGTCCGGCGAGCCGTTCCCCGGACGCGGCGTCATCCAGGCGATCGCGTTCATCGTCGCGGTCGGGACATTGCTCATCCAGGGATCTACCTTGCCGTTCATGATCCGTCGCCTCGACGTCGCGGATCCTTACGAGCAGTTGCGCACGCAGGAACAGATGGAGTTGGCCCGCAACATTTCTCGCAAGGCGGGAGAGAAGGCGTTGGCAGACGCGGCCGCGCACCCTCCGCCGGGGATCGACGGGAAGGAACTGCAGGCGATCGTCGAACGCGTACGACGCTCGATGCAGGCGAGGCTTCAACTCCAGGAGGTCGACGAGGACGCCGATCGCGAGGCCGCCTTGTGGAATGCGGGAGCTCTGTTCGACAAGTTCCGGCATCAGTCACTGCGCTCGCAACGAGTTGCGCTGATCGCCGCACGTGACGACGGAGATCTCGACGACGAGGTATTGCGTACCGTATTGGAAGGACTCGACATCGAAGAGGCCGCAGCAGAGGAACGTGTCAGGCGTCGCCGAGCAGGTAGCGGTGCGGGCAAATAGAGGGGAACACTGCGTATGACTGTTCGGAGTTCGAGGGTTCGCGCAGTCTGGGGAGTCGTGGTGGCGAGCGCACTTCTCGTGAGCGTCGGCTGCGGATCGGATGCCTCGCCGGATGTCTCCGTCACCGACACCTCGACCACGACAACCCCGTCGGTCGAGAGCAGTGCGCAACGTGGCGTCGTGTTCGACAGTGAACCCTTCACCAGCACAGCCGAAGTGGCGGCGTCCGGAGCAAGCGCGGTGAAAATCCTGTACGGCTCCACCTCCGGTATCGACGGCCGAGAGACTCAGGTGTCGGGAACGGTGTTCACGCCGCCTGGAACTCCGCCGGAGGGCGGTTGGCCGATCGTCTCCATCGGCCATGGCACGACGGGTATTTCGGACGACTGCGCGCCGTCGGCCTCGCCGACCCTGTTCGGCACGATCGGCCTGGTCGCGCCGTTCCTCGACTCGGGATACGTGGTCGCTGTCTCCGACTTCGAGGGCCTCGGCACTCCGGACCCGCATCCTTACCTGCAACCGGACACCGCGGCGTTCAACGTCATCGACGCGGTTCGAGCGGCGCGCAACGTCGTTCCGGACACCTCGACTCGTTGGGCAACTCTGGGGCTGTCCCAAGGCGGGCAGGCATCCTGGGCGGCAGCCGAGGAAGCCGACACCTACGGCGACGGACTCGAATTCGTCGGTGCAGCAAACCTGTCCCCGGCAGCGGACATCTCGCCGATCATCTCGAGTGATTCCGAGGTGAATCTGTCACTGCCTCAGCAACTGCTGCTGCCCTATGTACTCGAAGGGCTGTCCCTCACCCATCCGGACCTCGAACGAACCGACTACGTGCGCGGTGCATTCGAGCAGAACTACGACCTGCTCACCTCGTGCCTGACCTCTCGGGCGACGGAGAAGTTGGGTCTGGTCGGAAAGGTGACGCCCGCCGACACGCGGCCGGCTACCGCCGAGGATGCGGACCGAATTCACGCGTGGCTCAGCGACGTTGCTCTTCCCCGTCAACGCGCGAGCGGTCCGATGTACGTAGTCGTCGGTACCAATGACAACCTGATCCGTCCGGAATGGACCGAGGCGGCAGTCGAACGCGCCTGCGCCGACGGTGACGTCATCGAATTCCAGGCGCGACCGGGTGAAGGTCATGCGGACGGCGCCGCTGTGCCGGGAGCTGTCGCGTGGGTGAAGGATCGATTTGCAGGTGTTCCGGCACCGAATACCTGCGGGTCGTGAATCGATGACGCCGTTGGAGCGAATCCGCGCTCTTGCACTGGCATTGCCGGAGGCGACCGAGCGGGTCAGCCACGGTGAAGCGTCGTGGTTCGTGCGCAAGGCGCCGCAGTTCGTCACCATGGCAGATCACCACCACGACGATCGCGTCGCGATCTGGGCCGCGGCCCCACCTGGGGCGCAGGCAGATTGGGTCAGTCGTGACCCGTCGAGGTTCTTCGTCCCTCCGTACGTGGGTGGCCGGGGATGGATCGGCGTGTACCTCGACGTTCCGAGTGCCGACGAGACCGAGGACGAGAAATTCTGGAACGACGTAGCCGACGTCGTCGAAGATGCGTACCGCACGGTGGCTCCGAAAACACTGATACGGAAACTGGACGAGGACTCGCGTTGAGTCCGGCCGTGGTCGCGCTTCTCAGCGTGCTGATTCTCGCAGTGGCCGGGGCGCTGACGGCTGTGTGGATGCGCACCAGACGTGAGGTGACCACCCCCACCGAACGTGCCGTCCATGCCGCTCTCCATACGGCTTCGCTTGCCGCGCGGCCACTTCGGCGTGGACTCGACGAGAATTCGGCCGCCGAGGCGGCGCCTCACCTACGTGAGCTGACCGGCGGCTCCGGTCTGGGCCTGGCAGACGCGTCGGGAAACCTGTTGGCGTGGGACGGCCGTCACGAAGCGTTGTCCGAACAATTTCACGACGCCGCCATTCGTGCGATCGAAGGCGAACGCCGGGTACTCGTCACGCACTCGGACCTGGTGCGCGGACCGAGCGATCACCATGTGCGAGCGCTGATCGCTCAGCCCCTGCTGATCGAGGACATCGGCGTGGTCGGCGTACTGGGAATCGTCACCAGCGAGGACCCGTGGCCGGGAATGCTCGGAGCGGTCACCGAGGTGGCACGATATGCCTGCAGTCAGATCGAACTCGCCGACCTCGACGCGTCCAGAGCCCTGTTGGATCGAGCCGAAGTGCGTGCCCTGCGCGCACAGATCAGTCCTCATTTCATCTACAACGCGCTCAACACGGTCGCATCGTTTGTTCGAACCGATCCGGCGCGGGCCAGAGAACTGATCCTCGAGTTCGCGGACTTCACGCGGTACTCGTTCCGATCTGCGGGTGAGTTCACCCTGCTTGCCGACGAGCTGCGCAACATCGATCGTTACCTGACCCTCGAACGCGCGCGATTCGGGGAGGCTCTGAACGTCCGCCTTCAGATAGCACCCGAAGTGCTCAACGTGGTTCTTCCTTTCCTTGCCCTCCAGCCGCTGGTCGAGAACGCGGTTCGTCACGGCATTTCGAGTAAGCCGGAGGGCGGGACCGTGAGCATCGTGGCTGCGGACGAGGGACCGGACTGCATCATCAGCGTCGAGGACGACGGTGTGGGGATGGACCCCGAACTACTGCGCTCCGGTTCGCTCGACGCCATCGAGTCGGGATCGGGGCGACCCAGCGCACGAGAAGCTGCTCACGTCGGTTTGGCCAACGTCGACGACAGACTTCGTGCCGCGTTCGGCAATGACTACGGACTCGTGGTGGAGACAGCGCCGGGTGCCGGTACGAAGGTCAGCATGCGTGTTCCCAAGTTCAAGCAGGGTATTCACGTCTGATTCTCGCCTTCGATGATCAGGCTGAAACCGTCGTGGGAACATGGACCTGTTGTGAACGAGACTGACACTGATGCCCAGCTGACCGTCCTTGCCGTCGACGACGAGAAACCAGCCCTCGACGAGCTGGCCTTCTTGCTGCGCGCCGAGGACTCGGTGGCGCACGTTCACACGGCATCGGATGCGACGACAGCGTTGCGGATACTGCGCGGTGGAAGCATCGACGCGGTGTTTCTCGACATCAACATGCCCGGACTCGACGGTCTCGAACTGGCCGGCATCCTCTCCAATTTCGCGACGCCACCGCCCGTGGTGTTCGTGACAGCGCACGACGATCGAGCGGTTGACGCATTCGATCTCGGCGCCGTCGACTACCTACTCAAACCGCTCCGGGAGGAGCGTCTCGCTCAGGCCGTTCAGCGGATCGTGGGGCTGGCCGGGCGCACCAAGAGTGAGAGCAAACCCGAAGCTGCGCCCACGGACGAGGTGATCCCGGTGGAACTGGGCGGTGTCACGACGCTCGTTCAGCGTTCCTCGGTGGAGTGGGTGGAAGCCGACGGGGACTACGCGCGTTTGCACACCGCTGGAAAGTCGCACCTGGTGCGCATCCCGATCTCGACGCTCGAATCACGCTGGGCCGACGCGGGCTTCTTGCGTGTGCACCGCTCCTACCTGGTATCTCTGGCGCTGGTCACCGGCATCCGAACAGTAGGCAGTGGATTGGTGGTCTGTTTGCGCCCGCACGGTGACAAACCTCCCGTCGAGCTTCCAGTCAGTCGCAGACACACCCGTGAACTCAAGGATCGACTGGTTCGTGCGCCCAAGCAGAGTTGGTTGTCGCGGTGACGTCGCAGTCCGATCCTCCGCAGCGTGAGCGCGTTGTGTTGGCGCAACGTAGTGGCGCACGGATCGTGCGAACACGGGTGGAGGTGCAGGAACAGACCGAAGTCGGTGACGCCATGATCCGCGGTCTCGTTCGCGCGCAGTTGGGACTGGCGATTCGCCTTGCCGTCGTGGCAGCCGGGCTCCTGTGTGCGGTGCCGCTGCTGACGCATCTCTTCCCGACGCTGTCGGAGGTCGCGGTCCTTGGCATCCGGTTGCCGTGGCTCGTGATGGGCGGCGCCGTGTATCCCTTGCTGTTGACGACCGGTTGGGTGTTCGTGCGTCGTGCGGAGCGAAACGAGCAGGACTTCAACGACATCGTGGACGACTGAGCGCGGCACTGTGGGAGGACAACCTATCCCGGTGTTGACGGTGCTCGGCATCGTGGCAGCAGCTGTCGCGACGGTGGCTATCGGAATCTACGGCGTTCGGCTCGCTCGTACCACCTCGGACTTTCTCGTCGCGTCCAGAACCGTCAGTGCGCGGTGGAATGCGACGGCCATCTCCGGCGAGTACCTCTCTGCTGCTTCGTTTCTCGGTGTTGCGGGGCTGGTCGCCAAGTACGGCGCCGACGCACTCTGGTATCCCATCGGCTTCACCGCCGGATACCTCGCCCTGCTGCTGTTCGTCGCAGCGCCGCTTCGGCGTTCCGGTGCGTATACCGTCCCCGATTTCGCCGAGTTCCGTCTCGGCTCACCGCGATTGCGCAAGCTCGCGATGCTCGTGGTCGCGATGGTGTGCATCCTGTATTTGATTCCACAGTTCCAAGGCGCGGGACTGACGCTCAATATCTTGCTCGGGGTTCCCAGTTGGATCGGCGGCGTAGCGGTCGGGGTCATCGTCATCGCCAACGTCGTCGGCGGCGGGATGCGCTCGATCACCTTCGTTCAGGCCTTCCAGTACTGGCTGAAACTGACTGCCGTCGCGATTCCCGCTGTGGCACTGACCTTCTACTTCTTCGGCGATCACCACGACGTCGGCGCGTCGATGCCGCCGACGGTCACCACTGCGACGACCGTCGACATCACCACCGACGTCGTCGTCCAGGTGTCCGAGCCGGTGACGGTCAGCGGCGGCACAGTCGACGGGCGAGCGGTCGAAGGCACGATGACCCTGGGGCCGGGGGAGCACACTCTCGGTGAAGGCATGTCCATGGTCCTCGACGCGGGAGCCGCTGTCCCTGTCGTCGCCGGAGCGCCCGCGCAGAACTCTGACTGGATCACCCCGGGTTGGGGTTTCGGTGGGCCGCACCCGATGTACCAGGTGTACTCGCTGATGCTCGCGACCTTCCTCGGAACGCTCGGCCTTCCTCATGTTCTCGTCCGGTTCTACACCAACCCCGACGGCCGGGCAGCCCGTCTGACGTCGCTCGCCGTTGTCGGTCTGGTCAGCGTGTTCTACCTGTTTCCGACACTCCTCGGCGTCTTCGCTCGCCTGTACGTTCCGCAACTTCTGATCACCGGCACCTCCGACGCGGCGGTGCTGCTGCTGCCGGGCTCGGTGTTCTCGGGGTGGGGCGGACAACTGCTGGCAGCCCTCGTCGCGTCCGGTGCCATTGCCGCCTTCTTGTCGACGTCATCCGGATTGCTCGTCAGCATCGCGGGCGTCGTCAGTACCGACGTTCTCCGTGGGCGAGTTCGAGACTTCCGTATTGCAGCGCTACTGGCCGGGGTCGTTCCTCTCGTGCTGTCGCTGGCGGTGGTGTCGGTCGACCTCTCGAGAACCGTCGGTTTGGTGTTCGCAGTCGCTGCGTCGACGCTCTGCCCACTGCTCGTATTGGGTATCTGGTGGCGCGGTCTGACCGCCGTCGGCGCGGGGGCGGGGATGGTTGTCGGTGGATGTGTTGCGGGCACTGCCGCTACTGTCGCCGTCCTGGGTGGTTTGTCGGAGGACGTCCTCGGTGGCTGGCCGGCAGCCATTTTCGCGTTCCCGGCCGCGGTGAGCGTGCCGCTGGCGTTCCTCACGATGATCGTCGTGAGCAAGGTGTCGTCGAAGCAGATACCGGCAGATATTGCGCGAATCTTCACGCGGATGCACGCCCCGGAACGTCTCGGAATGGGCTCCGATCGCGAAGACGATCTCCGCCGACCCTGACTTTCACCGCCCGAACCCTCTGCCGTTGGTCGCGCCTGCCTGACCGTTCGGCGCAGCGCGCGACTGCTCACCGTGTGACTGGCGCCACAGCGTCTTCATGTGACTCCGATCTCACTAACGTCTGTGCGTAGTTCACTTCACACGCGAGGCGAGGAGCCGGCAGTGTCCACAGCAGAAATCAGTGAGGGGTCGCCGCAAGAGCGACGCACCCCGGATGCCCAGGCATTCATAGACATGCAAGCGAGTCCCGAATTCCAGGAACTCCGAACGCGTCTGCGCAAGTTCGTTTTCCCCATCACTGCATTCTTCCTGCTCTGGTATGCGGTGTACGTCGTCCTGGCTACCTATGCCCACGACTTCATGGCCACCAAGGTCCTCGGCAACATCAATCTCGGCATCATCCTCGGCCTCGGGCAATTCGTCACGACCTTCGCCATCACCGCGTGGTACGTGAAGTTCGCCGGTCGTGAGCTCGATCCCCGCTCCGCCGCCATCCGTGAAGAACTGGAAGGTCCCGCACAGTGATCACCACACTCGCCGCGTCCGGAACGGACGTAGGAAACCCAGCCTTCAACATCGCGATCTTCCTCGCTTTCGTCGTCGTGACCATGACGCTGGTGATCCGCGCCAGCCGGACCACCAAGAAGGCGTCCGACTTCTACACCGGTGGTGGGCAGTTCACCGGCCCGCAGAACGGGTTCGCCATCGCCGGTGACTACCTCTCGGCGGCATCGTTCCTCGGTATCGCAGGTGCGATCGCCGTGTACGGCTACGACGGCTTCCTGTACTCCATCGGCTTCCTTGTCGCCTGGTTGGTTGCACTGCTCCTGGTCGCCGAATTGCTCAGGAACACGGGCAGATTCACGATGGCCGACGTGCTGAGCTTCCGACTCAAGCAGCGTCCGGTGCGCATGGCGGCGGCCCTGTCCACTCTGGCCGTTTCCCTCTTCTATCTTCTTGCCCAGATGGCCGGCGCCGGTGGACTTGTCGCGCTGCTGCTCAACATCGACGGCAAGGTGGGACAGTCGATCGTCGTCGCGATCGTGGGTGTGCTGATGATCGTGTACGTCTTGGTCGGCGGCATGAAGGGCACCACCTACGTACAGATGGTCAAGGCAGTTCTGCTGGTTGCCGGAGCCGGAATCATGTTCGTACTCGTTCTGTGGGCAGTGCGCGGCAACTTCTCTCAGTTGCTCGCCAATGCGCAGGACATGGTCAACAGTTCCACCACCAAGGGTGTGCAGGGACGCGACATCCTCGGCCCCGGTGCCAAGTACGGTCTTTCCGGAATGACGAAGCTCGACTTCATCTCTCTCGGAATCGCTTTGGTGCTCGGCACCGCGGGCCTGCCGCACGTGCTGATGCGTTTCTACACGGTGCCCACTGCCAAGGAAGCTCGCCGCTCGGTGACCTGGGCGATCGCGCTCATCGGTGCCTTCTACCTGTTCACACTGGTTCTCGGCTACGGCGCGGCCAGCATGGTCGGACCGGACAAGATCTTGGCAGCGCCTGGTAAGGAGAACGCGGCCGCTCCGCTACTCGCCTTCGAGCTCGGTGGCACCATCTTCCTCGGCATCATCTCCGCGGTGGCGTTCGCGACTATCCTCGCCGTCGTTGCCGGTCTCGCGATCACTGCTTCTGCGTCGTTCGCTCACGACATCTACGCCAGTGTCATCAAGCGCGGCAACGCAACCGAGGAGCAGCAGGTTCGAGTTTCTCGAATCACCGTCGTGGTCATCGGACTCGTCTCCATCGTTCTCGGCATCATGGCGATGGGGCAGAACATCGCCTTCCTGGTGGCCCTCGCCTTCGCAGTGGCGGCCTCGGCGAACCTGCCCACCCTGCTGTACTCGCTGTTCTGGAAGAAGTTCAACACCACCGGTGCGCTCTTCAGCATCTACGGCGGTTTGGTCAGCTGCTTGACGCTGATCGTGTTCTCCCCGGCAGTGTCGGGCAAGCCGTCGTCGATGTTCCCGAACTCCGACTTCGCCTGGTTCCCGCTCTCGAACCCCGGCATCGTCTCGATTCCGCTGGCATTCGTCCTCGGCATCGTCGGTACGTACATCGGACGCAACAAGATCGAAGATCCGGCAAAGCAGGCGGAGATGGAAGTTCGCTCCCTCACCGGCGTCGGCGTCGAAAAGGCTGTCAGCCACTAAGAGGGGCAAAGCCCCGTGCGTCTTTCTGGTACCTCTGGTTACGGAAAAGGCGCACGGGGCTTATTGTTCTGCCATGGCAATGCTCACAGTGAAAATCGACGTTCCGCTTCCTCCTCAGGAAGTGTGGGACAAGGCGTCCGATCTCAGTGGATACGAAAACTGGCTCGTGGTTCACGACGGATGGCGCAGTGAACTTCCCGAACAACTGGGTGTCGGCACCGAGATCAGCTCGGTCGTGACTGTGAAGGGCCTGCGCAACCGCGTTCGGTGGACCATCAAGAAGTACGACGTCCCGAAGGCGATCTCGCTCAAGGGAGACGGCAAGGGCGGGGTCAAGCTCGGTCTCGAACTCGACGTCAAGGCAAAGGGCGACGGGTCGGAACTCGCGCTGACAGTCGAGTTGGGCGGCGCGCCGTTGTTCGGCCCGATCGGTTCGAGTGTGGCGCGGGCGCTCAAAGGCGATGTGGAGAAGTCGCTGGCCCAGTTTGTCCAGATCTACACCTAAGTTGTGGAGATTTCCACATCGAGCTACTTCACCGCTAACATGAGTTAGGATTCTTTTCGGCGGGATAAACCGGGCATCGGTTGGTTATTGATGCGGGTCCCGCCGGAAAGGATTCGATCAATGTCGTCTCGTCATGGGTACGGCGCACCACCTGCGTCCATGCCTCGATCCGTGCAGGTTCTGATCGGACTCTTGGCAGTAGTCGCAGTCGGTGGAACCGCAGCATTCGCCGTGACGTTCAAAAGCGTCAGCGACAAGGGAGAACTCGGTGCGAGTGCTGTCACAGCTGCGACGGCAACCAGCTGTGAGAACCCGGAAACCGTGACCGTGGCCGCCGATCCGTCGATCGCCTCGGGACTCGAAGCTGTCGCCGCTGCCATCCCCGCTACGGAACTCGGGTGCAGCTCGCTCAGCGTGACGCCGCAAGATCCCGTGCTCACCGTCGCGGCGATCGCCGACGGTTCGGCACCCGCACTGTGGATCCCTGATTCGAGCGAATGGTTGGACAAGGTTTCGGCTAGCGGGCAGGAGATTCGCCGGATCAGCAACTCGGTCGCGTCCACCCCTGTTGTCACTGTCTCGGCGCCGGGTAGCGAGGCACCCGCCGCTTGGACGGATGTCCTCGGCGCTCCAGCACTGCACATCGGCGATCCCCTCACCAGTGCCGTCTCCAGCGCACCGATCGTGGCAGCCTTTGCCGAGGCCCAGTCGCGGGGCGGTGACCTCACGTCCATTTCGGCAGCCCTGGTCCCGGTGGCGCAAGCGCAGTACAGAAATCTGAAGGAAACCGGTTCGACCGGACGCATTCAAACCGTGGACGCGGACGGCGGGACCGCGGTGACGACCGAGCAGACCTTCGAGGCTTATCTCGCCGCACATGCGGACAGTCGACTCACCGCGTCGGTACCGTCTTCCGGTTCGGTCTTCATGGACTACCCGATGGCAAGTGTGGGTGCAGACTCGTCGGCGGCGGTCGACGCCGGCAAACTGCTGGCGGCAGCGCTGACATCGGACACCGGGCGCTCCGTACTTGCCGGCCTCGGGTTCCGCGGCGCGGATCAGGCCCCGCCGGTCGCCGGTGGGGTGGGAAAAGTTGGCTCGCTGGTGCCGTCCGATCCGACTGTGGTCGCCAAAGCGCTTGCGCGGTACGAGATTCTGTCCAGGCCTTCCCGTGCACTGGCAGTTGTCGACGTCTCGGGGTCCATGGACTACATGCAGGACGGGGTCACTCGAATGGCCGCGACTGCACAGGCCGGTGACATTGCGATCCGAATGTTTCCCGCCAACGCACAATTGGGTCTCTGGGCATTCTCCGTAGACCTCGGCGAGGGCACGGACTACCTTGAACTCGAACCTGTCGCCCGTATGGATGCAACTGAAGGCGACACGGATCATCGGAGCAAACTGCTGTCTCGGATCGACAGCCTCTCTTCGATCGTCGGCGGCGGAACAGGTTTGTACGACAGCGTTCTCGCCGCGTATCGGTCCATGCAACAGACCTACGATCCGGCCTCGATCAATTCGGTGATTCTGCTGACCGACGGTGCGAACGATGATCCGTCGAGTATCTCGCTGCAGGAACTTCTCGACGCCCTGACTCGCGAGCAGGACCCGACGCGGCCGGTGCCGATCATCACCATCGGTGTCACCGATGACGCCGATACCGATGTGCTCGAGCAGATTTCGGCTCTCACCGGCGGCAACAGCCACTTCGCTCCGACACCGGCAGACATCCCGAAGGTCTTCGTCGGCGCGATCAGTGGGCGCGCCGGCTGAACTACTCGAGGACTGGCGCGTCGGCGCTGTCCGTGATCCATTCGGTTGCGAGTTTCTCGAGGGTGCCGTCGGCGTAGAGCGCATCCACGGCGGCAGAGACGCACGCCGTCAGCGGACTGTTCTTCTCGAGCACGAACCCGAAGAATTCGGTGACTGCGTTGGGCCGCGGAAACTGACCCACGATGACCGACCCGGGCAGTTCGTTCTCGGTGATGTGAAATCCGGTCGGGATGTCGACGACCAGTGCGTCGATCTCGCCTGCGGCCAGCGCAGCTTTCGCATCGTCCGTGGTCGCGAACTCGCGTGGCGCAGTGGTCGGAACAATCGTGTCCGTGATCGCCGCGAGGCTGGTGGAACCGGTCTGAGCGCCCAGTCGGTAGCCGGCAAGATCCGCAAGATTCTTTGCCTCAGCGGCTTTGCTCCCGCGCGGAGCGATCACCGACTGCGCCACTGCGTAATACGGCGAGCTGAAGTCGACGTTCTCGCGGCGATCCCCGGAAACCGTGAACTGATTGACGTCGAAGTCGAAATCCTTGGGGCCTGGTTTCAGTGCGTCGTTGAAGGCGACCGTGGTGAAGCGAACCTGATCGGCGTTGTACCCGAGTTTGTCGACGACGGCCCGGGCCACCGCCCCCTCGAAGCCCTTGCCGTTGGACGGAGTGTTGTCGACGAACCACGGCGCGTACGCCGGCGAATCGGTGGCGATGGTCAAGACACCGTCTTCGAGGGTGGTCCCGCTCTGGGGTCCGCACTTGTCCACGGCAGTGGTCGAGGGCAGTTTGGTGAATGCCTCGGGAACCGTGGTCGTGGTGTCCGCTGCCGCAGGTGCCTCCGGCTGCGACGAACACGAGCCCAACAAGATCGAGGAAGCGAAGATCGCGGTCACGGCAACAGCGCGTCGTGTCATAGGCACAAGGCCATCTTGCCTGTTTGTCCGGTACGGACGTGACGGGGGTCTCGTGTGAGCGGAGTTCACGCAGCTGAGCGTCGTAGTGCAAGGCGCTCCGACGGTGTCGTCCCACCCCATACTCCGTGTGGTTCAGCGGTGTCGAGTGCAAACGTCAGGCAGTCCCGAATGACCGGGCAGCGGAAGCACACCTGCTTGGCGGAATTTTCCCGTGCAGCCCGATTGCGTCCGCGCTCTTCACCCGGCGAATAGAACACCGCCGGGTCCACTGTTTTACAGGTGGCGAACATCCGCCAGTTGTTGTCCACCAACGGCTCCACGGAACTGCGAACTGTCATCGTGGTCTCCTCTCCCATCGAGAATCCAGTCTTGCCCGTGGCCTGGCGCAGCGGCAGGTTTCCGATCCATCAGATTTCTACTGCCAGACGCAGCGCTATCCAGCACAATGAGGAGATGGCAACGACGGATCGGGGTCAGATCACTCTCGACGGCACAACCGTGTCCGTGACCAATCTGGGCAAGATCCTCTACCCCGAGAGCGGCACCACGAAGGCCGAAGTCATCGACTACTACACCCGTATCGCCGCAGTCATGCTTCCGCATGTTGTCGGTAGACCGGGCACTCGTAAGCGTTGGCCCAATGGCGTGGACGGTCAGTCCTTCTTCGAGAAGAACCTGGCGTCGTCTGCCCCGCAGTGGCTCACGCGTGCGTCGCTGCAACATTCTGATCGTGTCGTCACTTACCCGGTCTTCGATTCCGTTGCATCCCTGGCGTGGCTGGGGCAGCAGGCCGCACTCGAATTGCACGTTCCCCAATGGCGATTCGACGGTTCCGAGCGTGGTCCGGCGACACGACTGGTATTCGATCTCGACCCGGGCGAAGGCGTCGGATTGACCGAGTGCGCCGAGGTGGCGAGGTCGATTCGAGATCTGGTCGCAACTCTGGGGTGGACTGCCTATCCGGTAACCAGTGGTAGCAAGGGAATTCACCTCTACGTTCCACTGGATCGAGCCTTGGACGGCAGCGGTGCGTCGACTGTCGCCAAGCAGATCGCCACCGGACTCGAGAAGCTTCACCCGGATCTCGTCACCGCGACGATGGCTCGAAATGTGCGGGCAGGCAAGATTTTCGTGGACTGGAGTCAGAACAACGCAGCCAAGACAACCATTGCGCCGTACTCGATGCGTGGTCGCGATCAACCCTATGTTGCCGCGCCGCGCAGTTGGGACGAACTCGACGATCCGAAACTACGGCATCTGTTGTTCGACGAGGTTCTGGAGCGCGTCGAATCCGATGGTGATCTGCTGGGCGATCTGGATCCGCCGGTCTCGGCGGCTGTAGCCGACACGTTGACGCACTATCGCAACAAGCGGTCGGCCGACCGGACGCCGGAGCCGATCCCTGCTGCGGTGACCAAGGAGACAGCGGGCAATACCTTTGTGATTCAGGAACATCACGCCAGACGATTGCATTACGACGTTCGGCTGGAGCGGGATGGTGTGCTCGTGTCCTGGGCTGTTCCGAAGGGCGTGCCGACCAGTGCCGGAGAGAATCGGTTGGCCGTGCACACCGAGGATCACCCGCTCGAGTACGCCACGTTCTCGGGCACGATTCCGAAGGGGGAGTACGGCGGCGGTTCGATGACGATTTGGGATTCCGGGACGTACGAGACCGAGAAGTGGCGTGAAGACGAGGTGATCGTGCGCTTGAGTGGGAAACGGGTGCAGGGACGCTTCGCGCTGATCCGGACGAAGGGTGATCAGTGGTTGATGCATCTGATGAAGGATCAGAACGCGAGTTTCGGAACGGAGTTTCCCAAGAATCTCGAGCCGATGCTTGCCACCGCTGGAACGCTCGAAGGTCTCGACTCGCAGGAGTGGGCTTTCGAAGGTAAGTGGGACGGGATTCGAGTGATTCTCGAATATCATTCGGGCACAATGTCGCTTCGCAGTCGCGCGGGTAACGACAAGACCGGGGACTATCCCGCCCTTGCCGGGTTGGCCGCGGTGCTGGACGGTCATGACGTGGTTCTCGACGGTGAAGTGGTGGCGTACAACGACGCGGGGGTCACCGATTTCGGTCTTCTCCAGCGAGGTGGGGAGCCGGTGTTCCTGGCCTTCGATCTTCTGTACCTCGACGGAGTGTCTTTGCTGCGGAAGTCCTATTCGGACCGGCGCACCGTGTTGAATGCGTTGGCGGGCAAGGTCGGTGAGCTCGAGGTACCTCCACAGATCGAGGGCACGGCGGAGAACGCGTTGGAGGTGAGCACCGATGCCGGGTGGGAAGGGATTGTCGCCAAACGTCGTGCATCGGTCTACCTTCCGGGGCGGCGGGGGTCGAGTTGGATCAAGGTGAAGAACTGGCGCACCCAAGAGGTGGTGATCGGTGGGTGGCGCACCGGGCAGGGCAATCGAGCGCAAGGGATCGGGGCGCTGCTCATGGGAATTCCGGGTGAGGATGGATTGACCTACGTGGGACGCGTCGGTACCGGCTTCAGTGATCGTGATTTGGAGTCACTGCTTGCGTTGCTGGAACCGTTGCGTCAGAAGGAAAGTCCGTTCGAGGCGGAACTTCCAGCAGATGACCGCAAGGGTGCGGTGTGGGTGAGGCCTGAACTCGTCGGTGAGGCGCGGTTCATGGATTGGACGGGGACCGGACGCCTTCGCCATCCGAGTTGGCGGGGTCTGCGGGAGGACAAGAAGCCGGGCGACGTGGTGCGGGAAACAAGGCAATAACGGCCAACGCGCCGAGGAACGCTGCTGCGGCACAGATCTGGATTCCCATGCACATCGCCGAAGTGTAAGCCTGATTCGCTGCTTCCGCCACAATGCTCACCGGGGGAGCGTCGGCGTGGATCTGCGCCAGATCGACTGTGGAAGTGCCGACTCCGGGTTCGAAGCGGGACCGGAAAACCGTTGCTACGACTGTCCCGACGACGGCGACGCCCAGAACTCCACCCAATTCCCTTACGACACTGTTGATCGAACTTGCCATCGCAGCCTGCTGGGGCGCAACCGACGACATCGACGCAGTTGTTGCCGGAGCCATGACCAGCCCCATCCCGGCGCCAACCAGTGCCATGATCGCAGCCAGGACCCCGAACGGTGCGTACCTACCCGCGGCGATCGACAAGACCAACAGTCCCACGGACATGACCGCGAGGCCGCCCGCGATCGAGCTGCGCACCCCGAGTCGGCCAACCACACGATCGCTGCTGGAGGCGACAGCCGCCATCACCAGTGCAAACGGAACTGCACCGACGCCGGCAACCAATGGACCGTAACCGCGAACGAATTGGAGGTATTGCGTGTACGTGAAGAGAACACCGAACAAGGCGAAGAACGTTGCGGCCAAGATGGCATTGGAGATGCTGAACACTCGGCTGGTGAAGATGCGCACGTCGGTCATCGGCGCCGGGGCCCGCAGCTCCCACCAGACGAACCCGGCGAGAAGTGCTGTTGCGCTGACGATCTCCAGCACCGTGATGGGCGACGACCATCCGCGAAGGCTTGCTTGGGTGAGGGCATCCACGATCAAAGCCAGTCCGCCGGCGGACAACAGGAGCCCGGGGATGTCGAAGGAACCCTTGACCATTCCTCCTGCTGAGGGCACAAGAGAAACCGTCGCGGCTATCACAACGGCGACCAGTGGGACGTTTATCCAGAAGACGCTTCCCCAACTGAAATGTTCGAGTAGTACGCCACCGGCTACGGGGCCGATCGCGATTCCCAGTCCGGCGGTTGCAGACCAGATTCCTATCGCCCGGCCTCTCTCGTGCGGGGCGAACATCGAGACGACAAGTGACAGCGTCGCCGGCATGACCAGTGCGGCGGCTGCCCCCATCACTGTTCTCCAGCCGATCAGCTGCAACGACGTGTGAGAGAGGGCAGCGAAGGCTGACCCGAGAGCGAACAAGGTGAGGCCGGTCAGAAGTATCCGACGGTGACCGAATCTCGCGCCGAGTCCACCTGCCGTGATGAGCAAGGCGGCGAACGCCAATGTGTATGCGTTGGTGATCCATTGCAGGTCGACGGTGGTCGCCCGCAGTTCGCGGGCAAGGGTCGGGATAGCGGTGTTGAGGATGGTGTTGTCGATCGTGACTACGACGAGGGATGTGCAGAGGGCGCCCAGTGCTGCCCATCGTCGCCGGTCAGTGGGTTCGAGGGAATTCATCATGTCCTTACGAATGTAACCTTACGAATGTTTAGTGATGAGAACGTACCCCCTCGCCTTACATGTGTAAAGTTTGTCGGGTGAGTGATGTTTCCGAAGATGCCGATGTAACTGGGACGAGTGGTTCTCGGAGTACTCGCGCCCGAAATCCGAGAGGAAGCGGCGCACGGCTCCGCGGAGAGATCGTCGCCGCAGCGGCGACGCTCATCGCCCGCACCGGATCGGATCAGGCGGTGACGCTCCGATCAGTCGCTCGCGAAGTCGGGATATCCGCACCATCTATCTACGGACACTTTTCCGATCGCGATGCCATTGTCGAAGCGGTGGTCTCCGAATCGCTGGAGCAGTTGCATCTCGCCGTGGCCGACGCCGTTTCCGCACACCCCGACCCGGTCGAGGGTCTGTATGCCGGGTGCTCGGCATACGTCGAGTTCGGCATTTCCGAGCCCGCTCGGTATCGGGTCTTGTTCGGGTGGTCCAGGCCGAAAGGTCAGTCACCACAATCGGATACGCGAGGACTGGCCGCCTTCAACACGCTGGTGACCAACCTCGCCGCGTGCGTCGCCGCTGGGAGGTCGGCCAGCACAGACACTTTTGTCGATGCGGTATCGATCTGGACTTCGCTGCACGGACAGGTGATGTTGCGGGCCGATCTCCCGGAATTCCCGTGGCCGTCGACCGACACCGTCGGTGAGATGGTGAGGAGCCTTGCGCGGCTTGTGAACTGACACCTCAACCGTTTGCTGATCGGCAACCAGGCGAGGTCTGATCCAGCATCGTGAGATAGGCATCGAGCTGAGCCGCGCCGGCGAGAAGGTTGCGACTGCGTGTGGCCAGCCGGTCTTGCCAGGATTCGAGGAACGCTGCCAATGAGTCCGCTCCGCCGGCCTCGCGCAGCGAATCGAGAAACTGGGCGACTTGCGACAGTCGGTAGCCGCCGCGCCGCAGCTGCCTCGCGATCTCGGCGTCGCGCACACACTCCGGACCGAATTCGCGATAACCCGTTGCTCGTTCGCGCTCGGGGTGCAGGATGCCGTGCTCTTCCCACGTGCGCAGTGTCGCCGGGTGAACGCCGAGACGGCGCGCCAGCTCACCCACCGTCAGCGCTGGACCGTGCACCAGTGCCGGTGCCATGGTGGACAGAGTCCCCAGCGCTGTGGCTACCTCGGTGCGAGTTTTTCGCTCGGCGAGCAGCGTCACGTGCGCACTGTCGATCAGGCGGTAGGCGGACTCGGTGTCGCCCAGGTTGGTCGCCCGCATGATTTCCGTGGCCCGCTGGTGCCCGTGACCGCCGCGCAATGCGAGGAAAGTGCGCAGGGCTTGCGCGTGCACTGGGGTGTATCGCCGGTAGCCGTAAGTGCTGCGCTCGCTCGGAGGGAGGATGCCGGCATCGTCGTAGTTGCGGATCGCCTGTGCGGACAACCCGTGTTCACGGGCAAGGTCTATGGGCCGCACTGATCACCTCCGATTGAGGCTTTTCGCGGTATACCCCAGGTAATTGCCAGTGAAAGTTTCACTCGAATCTTCAACGATACTGTCGAAGGCAGTCCACCTTCGAAAGGGATGATCATGTCCACTGCCCCAGCGCTGAGTGAGTTCGGCCACCAACTCGAAGACGCGGCAAGTCTTGGTCGTGCGGTCGACGAACTGCTCGCCACGCTAACCGAGGTGCCGACTCTGCTCGCCCTCGGCGAGCCGACCCACGGAGTCAAGGTATTTCCGTTGCTGCGCAACGAACTTCTCGGCCAACTGGTCGAACGAGGATATCGGTCGATCGTGCTCGAAACAGATGTCTGTGCGGCTTTGCTCGTGAACGACTACGTGAACGGGGGAGAGGCGGACATCGAGAAGGTGCTCGCCACAGGCTTCAGCCACGGATTCGGTGCGGTACCGGGCAACCGCGAACTCGTCGAATGGCTACGCGAGTACAACCACGGCCGCGCTCCGGCCGACCGAGTTCGCTTCTACGGCTTCGACGCTCCGGTGGAGTATTCCGGTGCACCGAGCCCACGTGGCGCGCTGTCTGCAGCAGGTGACTTCCTGCCCGCTGCGATGCGGCCGCACTCGTTCGACGGCATCGACCTTCTGCTCGGGCAGGACACCGACTGGACCAACCCGGCGGCGATGTTCGAACCGGCTGCGTCCGTCGGCAACTCCGATCAGGCTCGTGCCCTGCGCATCATTGCGGACGACCTCGCCAGCGTCCTGCGGCGCGCCGCACCTGTGCTGCGGCCCGCCGACCCGGCCGGGTACGACCTGGCCCTTGCACATTCACGCACCGCTCTGGGGCTCTTGCGCTATCACTCCGCGATGGCGAGTTCCGCTCCTGATCGCATCGGCACTCTGCTCAGTCTGCGTGCCGAGATGATGGCCGAGAACCTGTTGGCGGTCGTCGCCCAGGAGCAGCGACGCGGGCCGATCCTGCTCTTCGCACACAATGCCCATCTCCTGCGAGTGCCGTCCGACATGCCCGTCAACGGCGACGTGGTCAGCTGGGGGAGCGCCGGCTCACTTGTCGGACTTGTCCTCGGGGAGCGCTACGTATTCGTGGCAACCGACGCCAACCCCGACAGTGATCCGGGCACTCTGCAGGGAGCGTTGGCCGATGCGACCAGTCGGCGTGCCCTGTTTCCGGCGCCCGCACTTCGCGCAGCACTTGACCCGTCCGTCACCGCGGGAGAGGCGATCCTGCCCGGCCACCTGCCGCTGAAACCTTCGGAGTTGGACGGCGCCGACGCGGTCATCTTCGTCGCGGATACCGACGGGCAGCGTCATCAGTACTGGTAACAGCGTCAGGGGCAGAGCGCGTGAGAGAGTATCGCGACGGTGTCCGGCTGGTCCTTCGGCGTCGACGTCAGCGTCACAGTGAACGCACGATCCGGCGTCGCGCCGGACAGTGTGTAGTACCCGTAGATCCCGCCACTGTGGCCGGTATAGGTGACGCCGCAGGGAAGTTCGGTGGCGCCGACGCCCATCCCGTACCCGAGTCCCTCGGCTTCGGTGGCGGCGACCTGAGGGGTGGTCATCTCGGCAAGCTGCTCGGCCGGCACCACCTGCCCGTCGAGTAGTGCACGCCAGAAGGTGTTCAGGTCTGTGCCCGTCGAGACCATCGCTCCGGCAGACCAGGGGATCGACGGTTCCGTGCGGGAAACGTCGGTCAGGCCACCGTCGAGATCCTGATAGCCCGTCAGGTGATCGCCCCTGATGTCGAGCTCACCGGCCGGCGGGAGGTACGTGTCTTCCAAGTCCAGCGGATCGAGTATCCGAGACCGGAGTTCATCGGCGTAGCTGCGGCCGCTCACGGATTCGACGAGCATTCCGAGAACGATGTAGTTGGTGTTGGTGTAGACGAACGACGTTCCGGGGACGAATTGCGCCGGTTTGCCGAGGGCGATGGCGACCGCGGCGGACGGCGTCAGCGTTCGGTTCTCGTTTGCTGCAATCCATTCGTCGGCGCCGGGTTCTCCGGCGAACTCGGGAAGGCCGCTGCGATGTTGCAGCAGTTGCCGCACGGTGATCGCGCTACCGTCGATGCCACTGCCGTCCATGTCACTGCTGTGCAGTAGGCCCGGGAGATACTGCTCGATCGGTGCGTCGAGGTCGACCTTGCCCTCGGCGACCAACTGCAGAACGAGCGAAGCTGTGAATGTCTTTGTCACACTTCCGATCCGGACGCGATCATTCTTGCCGATCGAATCGCCGTTGGTCCGGTTGGGCACGCCGCTGGTCATGACAGCCGTCGTGGTGCCGTCGTCGAGTGTTGCGATCGACCCGACGACACCCGACCTGGTGAGTCCGTCGAGATCCGATTGAATCTCCACTGCGTGCTGGAGCGTCGAGCAACCGACGAGTGCCGTGGTGGCTCCGATGATGACCGCGGCGACGAGCAGGTATGGGCGCATGAGTCGAATCTATGGACCTAGTCGTGCCGCGGGATCCAGGAAATCCCCCATCATTCCCTGATCTTCTGCCCGCCCGGGACGTAAGGCCCGTTTGTTCAAAACCGACAAATCGGATCAATCATTCCTGTCCGAACACCACGTCCACGCCGTTAACATCCGAACGAAGTGTTTGTTTTCACGTGTCTTACCAGTTCACGGCTATCGAGGTGCGCTGCCGCGCGCCGAAACGACTCCCACGAAGGACGGATGCATGAAGAAGTCGACACTCCGAACGGGAACGGTCGCGGCTTTGCTGACCGGAAGTGTCCTGTTGCTCTCCGCTGCCCCTGCCTCAGCCGACCCGGGAAGCCTCGGTAGCGGTGGCAGTAGCGGGAGTTCCGGAAGCTTGGGAAGCACGGGCAGCATCAGCAGCGGATCAGCCGCCCTTCCGATTCCGAGTCCGGCAGGGCTGATCGCGTTGGCAGCGGCGAGCACTCAGACCGGAAAGCCCTACCAGTGGGGCGGCGTCGGGCCGAACTCGTGGGACTGCTCCGGGCTGGTGCAATGGGCGTTTCGGCAGGCCGGCGTGAATCTGCCACGGACCAGCCAACAGCAGGCCAACGTCGGACAGCCGGTTCCCCGGTGGGCCCTCGCCCCCGGCGACGTCATCACCTTCTACCCCGGTGCGACGCACGTCGGCATCTACGCTGGGTTCGGAATGGTGTTCAACGCCTACGGAGTTGGTGTTCCGACCGGACTGACGCCGCTGGCGGATCTGCCGATCAACAACATCCGCAGGTTCTAGAACCTGCACAGAACCTTCACAAGTCCTCCCAGGTTCATCCACGAGGGCCGAATACAGTCAGTTCCATGAGTCAGCGAAGAGTGCTCGTGGTCGACGACGAGGTCAGCATCTGCGAGTCCATCGCGGCGAGGCTGCGTGCCGAGGGCTACGACGTCGAGCTGGCGTTCGACGGTCCCAGCGCGGTGGCCCGCTGCGAGCAGATGGACGCAGACCTGGTGGTACTCGACGTGATGATGCCGGGATTCGACGGACTCGAAGTCTGCCGCCGCATCCAGGCCGTGCGCCCGGTGCCTGTGCTGATGCTGACCGCTCGCGCCGATGAAACGGACATGCTGATCGGTCTCGGCGTCGGGGCCGACGACTATCTGAGCAAGCCGTTCAGCATGCGTGTGCTCGTCGCCCGGGTGCAGGCTCTGCTTCGGCGTGCGGATCGCGCGGAGCACGCTGCTCGCCCGGTGGCCGACCTCCTCGAGTTCGGTGACGTCGTGATCGACCTGACCGAACGTCGAGTGCGCCGTGATGCGCAAGAAGTTCACCTGACTCGCACCGAATTCGATCTCATCGCCTATCTGGCGGAGCGGCCGCGAGCCGCGATCCCGCGGGAGTCGCTGCTCGAGGAGATCTGGGGCTGGGGTGAGGGAGCGGGCAGTCGGACCGTCGACAGCCACGTCAAGGCACTGCGACGCAAGCTCGGACCTTCCGTGATCCGGACCGTTCACGGCGTCGGGTACGCCTGGGACGTGCCGCGATGAGCGGCGTCGACCGACTCTTTGCACGGTGGCCGCGGCCGCTGGACCCGATGCGGTCCTTCAAGGTGAAGGTCGGCCTCCTGGTTGTCGCAGCACTGGTGTTCGCCGCGGGTGGTTTCTGGCTGACGTCGCAACAACCGTTTCGTTTTGCTCTACTGACGGCGTTGGTTGTCGCTCTCGGCGTTACGCAGGTGCTCGCACACGGGATGACGTCACCGCTTCGCGAGATGACGGCCGCGGCGAAGGCGATGGCGCGCGGCGACTATTCGCGGCGAGTACGAGCGACTTCCAGAGACGAAGTAGGCGAACTCGCCCATGCGTTCAATCGGATGGCCGAGGACCTCGGGGCCGACGACCGGTACCGCCGCGAGTTGATCGGCAACGTTTCCCACGAACTGCGCACGCCCATCACCGCTTTGCAAGCCATGCTCGAGAACGTCGTCGACGGTGTCGAAGAACCGGATCCGGCGATGATGAAATCGGCGCTGCGGCAGACGGAACGACTGGGCGCGCTGGTAGCCGACCTTCTCGATCTCTCGAAACTCGAGGGTGGCGCAATGCCGTTGAAACGCCGCCGTTTCGAGGTCGAGCCGTTCCTACGCGAGCTGTCGAGTGTGAGTGCGGGCGACATCGAGATAGACGTCAAGCCTCCACAATTGTCCGTGGTCGCCGATCCGGATCGCCTCCACCAGGTGGTGACCAACCTGGTGGACAATGCGGTTCAGCACGGGAACGTCGACACCAAAGTTGTCATCCGAGTACGTACCGGCAGCGCGGGGGAGTTGGTGCTCGACGTCCACGACGACGGCCCCGGCATCGAACCACAGGCCCGTGAGCGAGTGTTCGACCGCTTCATCCGCGGCGGCTCGACCGACGGAGGCACCGGACTCGGCCTCGCGATCGCGAAGTGGGCGGTCGAATTACATGACGGCAGGATTGCCGTCGTCGATGCCCCGTCGGGTTGTTGCATTCGAGTAGTGCTGCCGCAGAACTGAATCAAAGTCCCTGACGAGATCGAGAGATCTCGCGATGGCGCATGTCTTCATCGGCATTCGTCTGTACTTCCGACCCTGAAAAATTGAACCAGACACATAGGAGATCACATGAGCGCTCCGATAGTAATTCCACCGAAACCGCCGATGCCGGCCGTAAAACCCAAGCGTTCCAGCCGGTTCTGGCGTCCCGATCGCACTTCGATGGCCACCCGCTCGATGCTCCTCGGCGCGGCCGCAGTAGGGGTGCTTGCGGCCCTGATCCTCGACCCAGGGTTCGCGAGTATCGCGTACGTGATCGTGGGTGCCGGTGTGGTGATCGTCTTCGGGATTCTGACGCCGCCGCGGATGACCGTGACGCAGTGGGTCGCCGCCATCGGGATGCTCGCACTGCTGGGTGTTGCCGCCGTTCGCGGTGCGGAGTGGTTGGTGTTCCTCTGCGTCGTAGCTGCGTGGGTTCTGTTCACGTGGACTCTGATCGGCGGGCGGACGTGGACCGGAATACTTCTGGGAACGGTCGCTCCCTGGCGGGCACCGCACCGGACGGTCAACTTCGTTCGTCGTCGAAAACTTGCTACCCGCTCTGCTCCGCGGGTGCCGGCGGCGCGAGTTGTCGTCGTAAGCGCAGTATCGATTCTTCTCCTGCTGATTTTCGGATCTTTGTTCGTGAGTGCGGATCCGGAGTTCGCGAAGATCTTCGACGGCTTCGCTCCGGCCATCTCGGTGTCGAACCCGGGAGCACGGATCTTTGCCGGCGTCGTGATGGCGTTCGGCACGCTGGTTGCGGTGTACCTGCGCCGCAGAACGCCGACGGTGGACGCGTTTGCACCTGCGCAGGCGACGCCGTTGCCGATGTGGGAGTGGGCGGTCCCGCTCGGAGTACTCAACGTGCTGTTCCTCGGTTTTGTTGCAGTACAGACGAAGACGCTGTTCGGGGGAGACGAGCACGTACAGGTGACCGATGGACTGACCTATGCGGACTATGCGCGTGAGGGTTTCTGGCAGCTCATGGCGGTTACCGTGCTGACGCTGCTCGTCATCGCCGTCGCAGTGCGGTACATCGACCGCCGCGACGCTGGATCGAGGCGTCTTGCCCGCGGACTGCTGGGTGCCCTGTGTGTTTTCAGCCTGGTGATCGTGGCGTCCGCTGTGCACCGGATGTGGTTGTACGAGAATCAGTACGGTTTCACGGTGCTCCGGGTCAGCGTCTTCGCGACAGAGCTGCTTCTTGGCTTCGTGTTCGTGTTGTTGCTCGTCGCAGGTATTCGGATGTCCGGGAAGTGGCTGCCCACAGCTGTTCTCGCCACTTCGGCCGTCGCGCTGCTGGCCTTCGCGGTGTTCAACCCCGACGCGTACATCGCGCAAAAGAACATGGAACGGTTCGAGGGCGGCAAGAGCATCGACGTTTCCTACTTACGCGGGCTCTCCGTCGACGCGGTACCTGCCTTGGATCGTCTACCGGAACCGCAGCGTTCATGTGCCTTGAGCAGATATCGATTCGGAGTGCCGGGCACCACTGCACCCTGGGAGTTCAACGTAGCGCGTGAGAAGGCCCGCGACATCCTGGAAGCTCGCCCGGTGGGGCCGTGCCTGCAGATGTACACGGTCGGATAGACGCAGGGCGATTGTGCAGCCGCGCGGCAGATGGCCTGCGCGGCTGCATAATCGGCGAGCGCCGCCTGGTCGATCAGTGCACGGCGAGTGAGATTTTCTCCCGTTCCTCTGCGGACACCACGTCTCGGGTGGATCGTAAGTCGACGGTCACGCTGTGGAGTTTGCCGCCGTAGCGGAACGTGCCCTTCTCCGCGAACTCTTCCGCGACCGGGCTTCCCCGGTTGATGCCGACGTCGAGCTGTTCGTTCATGCTGAAGATCGCCCGAGTGGTCTTCTCGATCCGGCCTTCGGAGACCACCTCGCCGTCGACAATCAGGGTGGCGGTTCCGCCCTTGCCGATTCCGCCGCCGTCGTACTCGAAGTGGACGGACACCTCGCGCGTATCGGGTGCCAGCGGGTTGCGCCCACGCACGAAGGTCCGACCACCGCCGCTGAAGTTGTAGCAGTAGACGGGGACGGAATCGAGTATGTACAAAGCGAATCCGCCGAACCGGCCACCGAGGCTGACCAGCATGCCGTCGGCGACGCTACCCAGACTCGCGGTCAGCGTGTACGAGCGGTTGAAGAACGTCGGCGCGGCTTTCTCGACCAGACCGTTCATGTGTGGGTACAGAGTGAGGGTCTTGCGGCCCATCATCGGATGCGGGGGTCGTGATTCCGCGGTGGCGTGGCGACCGACCGTTCTGTCGTCCAGCGGCAGCACTTGATATTTGGCCGCCTCGACGAGGAACTTTTCCTTGAGCCGGGCCAGGATCTCGGGATGCTCGTCTGCGAGATCGCGGGCCTGCGACCAGTCGACCGAGGTGTCGTACAGCTCCCAACGGTCCTCGCTCATCGGTGTGAGCTCGAGGCCGTGAGTGGCCATCAGCCAGGGTGCGCGGTGGGCCGTGACTGCGGTCCAACCGTAATCGTAGACTCCGCGGTTGCCGAAGATCTCGAAATACTGTGTGGTGTGGCGCTCTTCGGCGTCGGGCTCGGCGAAGGTGTAGTTCATCGCCACGCCTTCCATCGGTTTCTGGGTCACCCCGTCGACGCTGGACGGTGCCGGAATACCGGCAGCTTCCAGGATCGTCGGCGTGATGTCGACGCAGTGATGCCATTGCTCCCTGATGCCTGGCTTGTCGATCCCCTTGGGCCAGTGGGCGATCAGGCCGTTCCGGGTACCGCCGTAATGGGACGCAACCTGCTTGGCCCACTGGTACGGGGTGTCGAGAGCCAGAGCCCAAGACGCCGGATAGTGCGGGTAGCTGGTTTCGGTCCCCAATTCGTCGTAGCGCGCCAGTACGTCGGATGTCGCACTCTTGTAACCGTTGAGGCCGGCGAGGTAGTTGAACGAGCCCTCCATTCCGCCTTCCGCGGAAGCGCCGTTGTCACCCATCATGTAGAGCACCAGAGTGTTGTCGAGTACACCCATGTCCTGCAACCGGTCGACGAGCCTGCCTACCTCGTCGTCGGTGTGCTCGAGAAATGCCGCGTACAACTCCATCAGACGGGCCGAGACCTTCTTCTGGTCGTCGTCGAGTTCGTCCCAGTGTGGGAGCCCCGGAGCCCACGGGGCCAATTCGGTGTCAGGAGCGACGACGCCCAGTTCCTTCTGCTTTTGGAGGGTGATCTGGCGTTGGCGATCCCACCCGTGATCGAATTCGCCGACGTACTTGTCCAGGTAGCGGTCCGGGACCTGGAGTGGAGCGTGGCACGCGCCGAAGGGGAGGTAGCAGAACCACGGCTTGTCGGGGTCCATCGTGTTGACGCCCTCGACCCATTCGATCGCGTGGTCGACGAGATCTTCGGACAGGTGGTAACCCTCCTGTGGTGTCTTGGGTAAGTCGACCATCGTGAAGTCCTCGTAGAGAACCGGGGTGAACTGGTCGGACTCGGCACCGAGGAAACCGTAGAACTTGTCGAAACCCTCACGGACTGGCCAACGGTCGAACGGCCCGGCAGCGGTGGTCTCCCACGTCGGGGTCTGGTGCATCTTGCCGAAAGCACCTGTCGCATAGCCGTTTCCCTGTAGGACGCGTGCGACCGTGGCGGCAGAGGCGGGGCGGGTCCCGTTGTATCCCGGTGCCGCGTTGGCCATTTCGGAGATGACACCCATACCGACACTGTGGTGGTTGCGCCCGGTCAGTGTGGCGGCACGCGTCGGCGAGCACAGAGCCGTGGTGTGGAATCGGCTGTATTTCACGCCGGTTTCGGCCAAACGCTCGGCGGTGGGGGTGCGGCACGGGCCACCGAACGCGGAGGGTGCGCCGAATCCGACGTCGTCGATCATGATCAGCAGCACGTTCGGGGCCCCGGCCGGCGGGCGAAGCGGTTCCGGGCGGGTGTACGGGGGATTCTGATCGGGGTAGTACACGGCGGCCGCGACGTTCGGCGTCTCGGGAATGATCGGAATGGAATGGCGATTCACCAGCAGGCTCCTTGGCGTGTGCAAAACCGGGTGGCTTAAGCAGTCGTCTTAATCTGGAGTGTATCGATCGGAATTCAGTTGGCGGCGTATGTCTCGTTGACTGGGACAACTACCCCCGTGAGTGGGTAAGGAGTCCCTGCACTCCCTAACCGCGCACAGGGGATGGGACTTGCGGAATTAAGACAGTGACTTATATGGTCGGTGTATGCCCGCCTCGTTGGATGCCAAGAACGCCATGATCGCCGTCGCCGAGCGGATGTTCGCCGAGCAAGGTATTCACGAAGTGTCCATGCGGGACGTGGCGACTGCGGCCGGGCAGCGCAACAACTCTGCAGTTCAGTATCACTTCGGTGGGCGAGACGGTCTGGTGCTGGCCGTATTCCGGCATCGGATGGATCAGATCAACGCAGCGCGACTGACGTATCTCGACGACATCGACGCCAGTGGGCGGACCGACTTGGTCCGTGCTTTGGTCGAAGCCTTTCTGTACCCGCTGGCAGATTTTCTGGCGACGGTCGACGGTTCCAACTATGCGAGGTTCATTGCCCGAATCTCACCGTCGGTGGATACGCAGAGTGCTGAGTTCCGCGAGGTCAGCGAGGGGATCAACGAAGTTGTCGTCAGGTTGACGCGGGCGTTGCCGCATCTATCTCGCCGCGTCGCGGTCGAACGGATCGATCTGACGTTCAACATGAGCGTCTCCGCTCTGGCAATCTTCGAGCAGCGCCGCGAAGACGAAAACCCGGTTGTGCAGGCAGATTTCGATACGACAGTGGATCATCTGGTCGATCTCGCGGTAGGAGCACTGACCGCGCCCCAAAGCGCACACAAACGTACACGAGCAAAGCGGGTGCACGCGTCGACTGACGTGTGACCCCGCGACACGACACGACAGGACGGAGTCATTCGATGGCTACCCTTACATCCTCACGAACAGTCCAAATCGGCAATCACACAATCGAATTCGGACCACGCGGAATGAGGCGAAACCCGGAAGGCGTTGAATCGAGGCCGTACGAGCGGTTCACTCTGACACCCGTCACACCGTTCATCGGTGCCGAGATCAGCGACATCGACCTGCATGATCCGTCGGAGGAGCAGATCGAGGACGTGCGTCGGGCCCTCCTCGAATGGAAGGTCGTGTTCTTTCGGGACCAGCCGATTTCGAGCGTGAATCATCGTGACTTCGCGGCCCATTGGGGTGAACTCGAGGTTCATCCACTTCTCCCGCAGGGAGAGGTCCCGGCAGTCGTCAGATTCGAACGCGGAGAGGACAGTCCAGGAACGGAGAACATCTGGCACGTCGACGTCACCTGGACGAAGACGCCGCCGCTCGGTTCAGTACTTCGGGCGATCGACGTACCGCCTGCCGGTGGTGACACGCTCTGGGCCGATATGGGTAACGCCTTCGACTGCCTCCCCGACGAGATCAAGGACTTGATCGACGGCAAGGACGCCATCCACGATTTTGTACCGTCCTTCGGACGCGGCATGAGCCCGGAGAAGTTGGAGCAGATGAAGGAGCAGTACCCGCCGGTTCTGCATCCGATGGTGCGTAAGCATCCGGAGACCGGGCGTAAAACTCTGTTCGTCAACAGCCTATTCACCACCCACATTCCGGATATGGATCCTGTCGAAGGCAACGATCTGCTCAACCTATTGTTCGCGCAGGTCAAGGTCCCGGACTTTCAGTGCCGCTTCAAGTGGGCGCCGAATTCCATTGCCTTCTGGGACAACCGGGCCACCCAGCACTACGCTGCGAGCGACTACTTCCCGCATCGCCGCGTCATGGAGCGGGTGGCCATCCTGGGGGACGTGCCCTTCTGATCTACTCCTGCGGAATGCGGATGATGCACCGGAAGCCGACGTGGCAGGTCGAGGACTCCTCGGATTCGCCCTGCCGCGCGGCGGGGCGGTATCGCAAGCAGTAGTTCGGTGCACACAGATGTGAGCCGCCTTTGATCACCCGTCGTGCGTAGGGTTCGCCCACCAACGCCTCCGTGGCGAACTCCGCTCGGGGATTACGAGGAATGCAGCACGACGAGGCCGGCGCGACGTTCTTGGAACTGTGGGCGTGGTCCGATGTGTAGTGATCGGCCGTCCATTCCCACACGTTCCCGGCCATGTCGAACAGTCCGTAGCCGTTGGGCCGGAACTTTCCGACCGGAGCGGTGCGCTCGTAACCGTCCTCGAGCAGATTCTCCCAGGGGAACTGGCCCTGCCACACGTTGCCACCGGGCCGCCCGCCCGGAGAGTCGTGATCGCCCCACACGTACGCCTGGCGATCGAGTCCACCGCGGGCGGCAAACTCCCACTCGGCCTCGGTCGGGAGTTCCTTGCCGGCCCACGCGGCATAGGCCTGGGCGTCGAAGTACGACACGTGGGTGACGGGGTGCCGTTCACGTCCCCCGATGTTGCTGTCGGCGCCCTCGGGATGGCGCCAATCGGCGCCGGGAGTGAACGACCACCACTGGGTGTAGTCGTCAAGTGAAACCGGGCCGGGTGGCGAAGTGAAGACCAACGATCCCGGGACGAGGAGGGCTGGATCGGCGTCGGGATAGTCGGCGGCGTCTGGGGCGATTTCAGCAGTGGTGACGTGGCCGGTTGCCTTCACGAAGCGTCGGAACTCGGCGACTGTCACCGCCGTCGTGTCCATCCAGAATCCGTCGACGGTGACCTGGTGAACTGGGCGTTCTTCCGGATAGAAGTCTTCGGAGCCCATCCAGTACGTCCCACCCGGGATCAAAGACATGTTCTTCGGTGGAGTTGCCGTGGAGTGAGGCGTCGTCATGAATTCAAGAATGGCACGTTGGTCGCGCCGATGTGGGGAGAGTCCCACCTGGTGCCCTCGGCAGGATTCGAACCTGCGACCCTTCCTTTAGGAGAGGAATGCTCTATCCCCTGAGCTACGAGGGCGGGGAGCGTACCGACAAGCACTGAAAACCCTGTGCTGCCGGGGTTTTCGCTTCCCGATACTGCTGTTGCATCCGCTCGACCTGTCGGCACGAAGCCTCGGGCGTCACAGCTGCGCTAGTCAGTGTAGCGGCCCGCCGACGAGGTCGCGAAGTCGACGGTATCGCCGGGTGCAAGCAGGAGCCGTACCGATCGCACTGATCGCAATGGTGTTCACCGCGGAGCAGGCACGGCATCGTGCGGGAATGACCCGCAGAATCCGCTTCAACGCCTTTGCCATGAACTGCGTCGCCCACCAATCGCCAGGTCTGTGGCGCCACCCGGAGGACCAGTCGTCCAGGTACACGGATCTGACGTACTGGACGGAGTTGGCGAAGCTCCTCGAGCGTGGACGATTCGACGGGCTGTTCCTGGCTGACGTGTTGGGAACGTACGACGTGTACGGCGGCAATCACGACGCAGCGCTGCGGCAGGGCGCGCAGGTACCGGTCTCGGACCCGCTACTGCTGGCGTCGGCGATGGCTGCCGTGACCGAGCACTTGGGCTTCGGGATCACCGCAGGTACAGCTTTCGAGCATCCCTACCCGTTCGCTCGGCGCTTGAGCACCCTCGACCACCTGACGAACGGGCGAATCGGGTGGAACGTGGTCACCGGATACCTCCCCTCGGCCGCGCGGAACATGGGCGAGGACGACCAACTCCAGCACGACGATCGCTACGACCACGCGGACGAGTACCTCGAAGTTCTCTACAAGTTGTGGGAAACGTCGTGGGAAGACGACGCGGTGGTGCGTGACAGAACCACCGGGGTCTACACGGACCCCGCCAAGGTTCATCCGATCGAGCACGAAGGCAAGCACTTCACGGTTCCGGGCATCCACATCTCCGAACCTTCTCCGCAGCGGACGCCGGTCATCTTCCAGGCCGGCGCGTCGCCTCGTGGGGTGCGGTTCGCCGCTGCGAATGCCGAGGCGATCTTTGTGGGTGCACCGACAAAGGCGATTCTCAAAGACACCGTTGCCCGAATCCGAAACGAACTGACGAAGGTCGGGCGAGATCCGTACTCGGCCCGCATCTACACACTGTTGACGATCATCACCGACCGAACCCCCGAGTTGGCCCAGGCGAAGCTCGAGGACTACCGCAGCTACGCGAGTAGTGAAGGCGCGCTCGTTTTCACCTCGGGGTGGATGGGAATCGACCTCTCCGGATACCGAGCGGACGAGCCGATCGGGAACGTCGAGAGCAATGCCATTCAATCCGCGGTCGCATCGTTTCGTCAGGCCGACGAGAAGGGCGGCGAATGGACGGTGGGGGACATCGCGGAGTGGGCGGGCATCGGCGGGCTCGGCCCGATCGTTGTCGGTTCCGGCGCGGAGGTCGCCGACGAGTTGCAGGAGTGGGTGTCCGAGACCGACGTCGACGGTTTCAATCTCGCGTACGCGGTGACTCCCGGAACCTTCGAAGACATTGTGGAGCATGTGATTCCGGAGCTGATCAAACGAGGTGCCTACCAGGACGACTACGATGAGGGAACGCTGCGCAACAAACTGTTCGGGCGAGGGGACAGGCTGCCGCTCGAACACCGAGGCCGGAGCTTCGACCGGATCCGCACTGCCGGCTGAGCGGGGACCTCAGGACCAACCGGACCCGGGTACGTGAACCGAGGTGGTGAGGTCGACGGCCTCGATGTCCGAAGACCTCAACTCTTCACCGCACACACTGCAACCCAAGCGTGCTTCGAACCGTTTACCGCAGGCCTTGTGATGGAGAACGATGTCCGGGCCGTCCGCGGATCTGAACCAACGCTGACCCCAGGAGATCATGCACATCACCACGGGGAAATACGCCGTGCCCTTGGCGGTGAGTCGATACTCCGACCACTGTGGGCGATCCGGAAGCGGACGCGTTTCCATCACACCGATCTCGGTGAGGTGCTTCAAGCGATCCGCGACTATCGCCGGTGGTGCACCGGTGATCTCGGCGAACTCTCCGTAACGGCGAGCGCCTCGGAAAGCTGCACCGATGATCGCCGCTGACCAGCGATTGCCGACAAGTTCCATCGTGTGAGCCAGAATCTCCGGACGGCGTTCGGACTTGGTGGAGCGTCGCCGCGATGTTGCTTCCGGGACACTGCGTGAGAAGTCCCCACTCGGACCCATTTGGGAGTCCAGGGATCGTACGTCCACGTCCTCGCCGCACTCCTTGCAGCGCAGGATCGGGGTGAAGTCGTTTCCGCAGGTGCTGTGCCGCAGTGGTGGAAGCGGCTGGGTTTCATTGGGCGCCCACTGCTTCTCCCACGACCACATGGTGATGAGGACGGGCCAGATCGACTGCCCTTTGCGGGTGACCGAGTATTCGTGCCTGGGCGGGTTCTGCTGATACTCACGACGCTCGAGCATTCCGCCGGCCGTCAGGACCGCCAACCGTGAGGACAATACGGAGTTGGAGATTCCCCCGAGGGCGAGCCAGTCGTTGTATCGCCGCGACCCCAACAGGGCGAATCGCAGAATCCAGAGGTTCCACTCGTCCCCCAACAACCCGAGCGTGACGGCCAGTGCGTTCGGACCGCCGGCAGGCAACTCGGTGACGCCCGCCGACGCGGTGGGTGTCGAAGATCCGGCTGCATTCACTCGTACCACCCCGAAATCATAGGCCGCGAACCCTGCGGCACCGCGAGACCGTACCGAATGGTCTGCAGAAAGAGTCGGGAATCACTCGGTGCGGGCAATGAGTAACGCTTCCTGAGTGATCTGGCAGATCTGGAGTCCGGACTGATCGAAGACCGCGGCATTCACTACTGCTCTGCCGGTGTGAGCTGTGGGGGTCGAGTGCTCGAAGAGCAGCCACTCGTCCGCCCGCACAGGGCGTTGAAACCACATCGTGTGATCGAGGGACACACCAGTCCAGTCCGTGTCGAGCGAGTGCTCCTGCCCGATGTCGTAGCCGTGCGGAGTCAGTGCGGTTGCCATCAGCATCAGATCACTGGCATAAGCGAGAGCAGCCACGTGAATCAGTGGATCGTCGCTCAGCCGCTGAGCCGAACGCATCCAGATGTTGCGCGGAGGCGCCGCCGAATGCGCGGTGGGGGAGTGCGAATCAAGGGGGGAAACACGAATCTCGATGGCGGAGAACTCCTCCCACACCTCACCCAACCCGCCGTCTGCCTCGGCCAACTCTTGCAACGTCACGCACTCAGTGGGCGGGAGTGCGGTAGGTACTGCGCGACTGTGAGTGATGCCCTCGTCGATCGAGGAGGCAGAGACCGTCGAACGGCAGACGAGTCGTCCGTCCTGGTGGACGTCGACGCCTCTGGTGGACAGGCGTTTTCCGTCCCGAAGGCGATCTACCGAGAACTCGGTCGCGCGATTCGTCGACCCCGGGCGAAGGAAGTGGGTGTGGACGGAACTGATCGCTTTGCCGTCGGTAACCGCGTGCCCGGCTGCGAGAATCGACTGGGCTACCAGTTGGCCGCCGAACAGCTGAGGCAGCCGAACACCGTCGTTCGACCCTTGCCACCGGTCCGGGCCGGTCGATTCCAGATCGAAGACGTCGGCGAGACCACTCGTGGGGGCGCTCACGACGTGTGGTTTCGTGCCGGACGGGGTGGACGAGGTAAGAATCCGCTGGTCCGGGCGACGTAGTCGTCGTAGGCCTGCCCCTTGCTCTTGCGCATGCCGCGTTCGAGAAGGGCCTTACCGCTGTAGCTCACCAGCAGTTTGATCATGACGATCGGAGAGACGATCGTGATCAGCGCCAATGGATCACCAAGCGCGAGGATGAACAGTCCGACCCAGACGCATGCATCACCGAAGTAGTTGGGATGGCGGGTCCAGGCCCAGAGCCCACGGTCCATCACCTTCCCGGCATTGGCCGGATCAGCTTTGAAGCGGGAAAGTTGGTAGTCTCCAACCGATTCGAAGACGAAGCCGACGGTCCAGACCGCGATGCCGATCGCGCCGAGGACTCCGAGGGCGCGAAACTCGTACATCGCGAACTGGACGGGCAGCGACACCACGAGAATGAGAACGCCCTGGAGGCCGTAGATTTTGCGAATCAGGAACGGAACCAGCGGTCCCTGTTGATGTTTGAGCAGGGCAGTGTAGCGCTTGTCCTGCCCGTGCCCACGGTTTCGGAAGCCGATGTAGAGGCCGAGTCGCATTCCCCACACCACGGTCAGAGCCAGCACGACGAGGCGACGCAGATCGTTGCCGTCCGACCCGATGGACGTCAGGTACGAGACGACGGCGACGACGGCAAAGCCAGGCCCCCAGCAGATGTCGATGATCGAGTGATTGTTCATCCGGATGGCGACGGCCATCACGACTGCGATGAAGACGAGGACGGCGAGTGCGCTCACACCGAAGTTCAGTGCAAGGTCGCCCAGTGGGATGTCGGTCATGCGCGCGCTTTCCGATTGTGGTGGTCGAGCAGTTCGGAAGCGAAGTCCGCGAAGGCTTCCTGTGCGCTCGGATAGGTGTGAGGAGCGCCGAGTCGGCTGGTCACGAGTAGCGCGTCGAGCGCTTTGGCATCGAGTTCTGTGGTGGTGGGCAAGAACTCGGTCGAGCCCTCGACGGCGTCGGCCGAACGCACCCCGTTACCTGCCGTGACGATCACCTGCCCGTTGGTCGTGGACTCGGGATCGACGAGGGCGGTGACCACCGGGGCTACCAGGTCGGCACCCATGATGTCGATGAATCGTGGATCCATTCCGGACTCGGTCATCTGCGTAGTGGCATAGGGCAGTACGACATTGGTGAAGACGTTGCGACTCGCACCTTCGCCGGCTGCGGTACGTCCCAATGCGATGACTGCTCCCTTGCTGGCGGCGTAGGCGGACACGGTGGGTTCTCCGTGCAGTCCTGCGGTCGAGGAAATCATCACGATGCGCCCGAATCCGGCTTCGCGCATCACTCGGGAGGCTTCGGCGGCGACCAGTGCGGTTCCGACGACGTTTGTCGTGATGACGGTGCTGAGGTTCTCGGCGGTGGTGCGATGAAGCATCTGCGGTGCGCTGACCGCGGCGCTGGTGATGCAGAAATCGAGTCGTCCGAACCGAGTGAGAGCGTCGTCCACCAACTTTCGGCCGACGTCGGGGTCGGTGACGTCGTCGTGGTTGGCGACGGCCTGTCCACCGGCTTCGAGGATTTCGTCGACAACCTGATCTGCGGGGCCTCGGCCGCTCGAATCGAGTGTGCGATTCCGATTGTTGACGATCACCGTGACCCCTCGGCTCGCGAGATGCAGTGCGACGGCACGGCCGAGGCCCTTACCCCCTCCCGTGACGACGGCAACGCGGCCGGAGAGTGAACTGACGGTCATGAGGCGATCCGTTCGACGAGCACCGCGACTCCGACACCGGCGGCGCCGCTGACCGCGGCCACACCGTAGCGACCGTCGCTCCGTACCAGTTCGTCGACACATGCGCCGACGAGAATTGCTCCGGTGGCGCCGAATGCATGGCCCATCGCCATCGTGCCTCCGTTGGGGTTCATGCGGTCCGGCCCGGCGTCCAGGTCGCGGCGGAACCGTAGGCATAGCGCGGAGAAGGCCTCTGCGAACTCGAACACGTCGATGTCCTGTGGACGAAGCCCGGCTCGCGCGATGACTGCCTCCACGGCGCTCTGACCCGCAGTGAGCATGAGGACCGGATTCACCGAAGTCGAGGCGGATCCGATGATCCGTGCGCGAGGGGTCAGGCCGGCTCTCGCCGCGGCTTTCTCGGATCCGAGGAGTAGGAGCGCTGCGCCGTCGGCCATGGCGGGAGAGGATCCGACGGTGTGCAGGTGTTCGATCTTTCCTACCTCGGGATAGGCAGCGAGCGCGAGTGCATCCTGACCGGCGGCGCCGAGCCCTTCGAAGGCGGCAGGCAGCGCTGCGAGTCCCTCTGCCGTCGTCTCTGCCCTGACCAGTTCGTCGTGCGCGATTCCGGCTTCACCATTTCTGCCGGGAACTGGCACAACGGACCGCTCGAATGCGCCGTTGCGCCAGGCCTCGGCAGCCTTGTGTTGGGTTTCGACGCCGTATGCATCCAACTCGTCGCGGGAGTACCCCTCGATCGTGGCATTCAAGTCGGCGGCAACACCCATATGGATGGAGCCGATCTGCGCGATGGTTGCCGGGTCGGTCCACAGCGGTCCGCGATCACTGAACATCGGAGTCCGGGAGACGCTTTCGACGCCACCGGCCACGACGAGGGACACGTCGTCGCCGCGAATGCGGGCCGCGCTCTGGCCGACTGCGTCGACGCCGGATGCGCAGAATCGATTGAGGGTTGCGCCGGGGACGGAGTCGCCCCAACCGGCAAGGAGTGCGGCAGTTCTCGCGATGTTCGCGCCCTGCTCGTCCACCTGCGATGCGCAACCGAGAACGACGTCGTCGATCTGTTCTGCGGCGAGGTTCGTTCTACCCTGCAGAGCCTTGGCCAGATGGACGACAAGGTCCACGGGGCTGTGTTCGTGGAGGGCGCCTCGCGCCGATGCTCGACCGCGCGGCGTGCGCACGTAGTCGAGGACAAAAGCATCAGTCATTTTCAACCCTTCAATTAGTAGAGTTACTCTGCTAGTTGTAGTACGGTTGCGGTGAAATTACAACCGCCGTTGCGCGGGTATCTCGGTGACGTCACCGAGGCCGGATCGGCAAGGGGAGAGGTCATGACTGTTTCGAACATTTGGATTCTCGGCGGGTACCAATCCGACTTCGCACGGAACTTCACCCGTGAGGAACTCGATTTCGCGAACCTTGCCGAAGAGGTGGTGAACCACACCCTGGACGCGGCGAAGGTTCCTGCCACCGACATCGAGGTGATCCACGTCGGTAATGCCTTCGGTCAATTGTTTGCCGGCCAAGGTCAGCTGGGCGCGATGCCCGCCACCGTGCATCCAGACCTGTGGGGTGTGCCCTCGTCTCGGCACGAGGCGGCGTGCGCATCGGGCAGTATCGCTGTACTTGCAGCGATGGCAGACCTGCGCGCCGGCAACTACGACGCGGCTCTGGTGATGGGTATCGAACTGGAGAAGACGGTTCCGGGTGATGACGCGGCCGGCCATCTGGGCGCTGCAGCCTGGGTCGGACACGAAGGTCAGGAAGCAAAATTCATGTGGCCGTACATGTTCGACCGTGTGTCGAAGGAGTACGGGCGGCGTTACGGGATCGACGAATCTCACCTTCGCACGATCTCGCAGATCAACTTCGCAAACGCGAAGAACAACCCCAACGCGCAGACACGCGGTTGGGCGGTACCCGATCTGCTCGGGAATGCAGGCGGCGACGACGCCACCAATCCTGTTGTGGAAGGCGGTGTTCGACGATTCGATTGCAGCCAGGTGACCGACGGTGGCGCCGGGGTGGTGCTGGTGACGGACAAGTACCTGCGTGAACACCCTGGTGCTGCGGCGACTCCGCTGGCCCACATCGCGGGCTGGGGTCATCGGACTGTTGGTTTAGGTCTCGAGCAGAAGCTGGCCCGCGACGCCGATAATCCCTACGTGATGCCACACGTTCGGGATGCGGTGATGGGTGCCTTCTCCCGGGCCGGAGTCGACCTGGCCGGGATAGACGGGATCGAAACACATGATTGTTTCACGGCGAGTGAGTATCTCGCGATCGACCACATCGGTCTGACCGCACCCGGCGAGTCGTGGAAAGCCATCGAGAGTGGTGACATCGCCATGGGCGGCAAGCTACCGATCAACCCCAGCGGCGGTCTGATCGGCGGTGGTCATCCGGTGGGTGCCAGTGGTGTCCGAATGCTTCTCGACGCGGCCCATCAGGTGACGGGAACGGCCGGCGGTTTCCAAGTCGAGGGTGCGAGCCGCTTTGCGACGCTCAACTTCGGTGGAAGTACGGCCACCACCGTCAGTTTTGTCGTCGACGCAGTTTCCTGAAAGTGCAGTCCAGCCTTTCCCCATCAGTCGAAAAGAGAATTCCATGGACGTCGAAATCGTAGGCAAGTTGTTGTCCACCCTTCCCGCCGATGACGATCACCCGTATCGCACCGGCCCGTGGCAACCCCAGACCACCGAGTTCAAAGCGGACAACCTCGAAGTCGTATTCGGTGAGGTTCCGAAAGACCTCGACGGTGTCTACCTGCGTAACACCGAGAATCCGCTCCATCCCTCGATGAAGGCGTATCACCCCTTCGACGGTGACGGCATGATTCACATCGTGGGCTTTCGCGACGGAGAGTCGTTCTACCGCAACCGATTCGTACGTACCGACGGCTTGGCGGCCGAGCAGGACGCCGGCGCTGCGTTGTGGGCCGGGCTTGCCGAGTCTCCCAAACTCAGTCGCCCCGAGGGCGGCAAGGGTGCGCGCACCCGGATGAAGGACGCGTCCAGCACCGACGTCGTCGTTCACAGGGGGACTGCTCTCACCAGCTTCTACCAGTGCGGAGATCTGTATCGTCTCGATCCGATGTCGGCGGAGACACTCGGCAAGGAAAGCTGGAACGGCAAGTTCCCCTTCGAATGGGGTGTGTCCGCGCATCCGAAGGTGGACGACAAGACCGGAGAAATGCTGTTCTTCAACTACAGCAAGGAAGCGCCGTACATGCACTACGGCGTCGTGGACTCGGCCAACGAGTTGGTCCACTACGTCGACGTCCCGCTTCCAGGTCCACGCTTGCCGCACGACATGGCCTTCACGGAGAACTACGCGATCCTCAACGACTGCCCCTTGTTCTGGGATCCGGTTCTGCTGGAGAAGGGCGCGCACGTCGCGAATTTCCATCCCGATATCCCGCTCCGTCTCGGAGTCATCCCACGCCGCGGAAACACCGCTGACATCAAGTGGTTCGAGGCCGATCCGACCTATGTCCTGCACTTCGTGAACGCCTACGAAGAGGGGGACGAGATTGTTCTGGACGGTTTCTACCAGGGTGATCCGGAACCGTCGGACAACGGTATGGGCAATCAGTGGGAGCGCGCCTTCCGTTTCCTCGCTCTCGATCGCATGCAGACCCGGCTTCACCGCTGGCGTTTGAACCTGGTCACCGGAGCCACGCGTGAAGAGCAACTCAGTGACTCGATCACTGAATTCGGCATGATGAACAGCAATTTCGCGGGTGAGAAGTACCGATACGCTTATGCGGCTTCGGGTAAGCCGTCGTGGTTCCTGTTCGACGGCTTGGTCAAACACGACCTGCTGACGGGCAACGAGGAACGATTCTCCTTCGGTGACGGCGTGTATGGAAGCGAGACCTCGATGGCACCACGCGTGGGCGGTACCGCTGAAGACGACGGCTATCTCATCACGTTGACCACCGACATGAACGAGGACGCGTCCTTCTGCTTGATCTTCGACGCTGCCCGCGTCGGAGACGGACCGTTGTGCAAACTTCGCCTTCCCGAACGGATTTCGAGTGGCACCCACTCGACGTGGGCGCCGGGTGCCGAGCTCCGACGCTGGCAGAGTACCGACACAGCCGCCGAAGCGGTCGGACTGTGACGGGCACGCACGACGCGGGCACGTGGGAGATCCTGCGGCAGGTGGTGATCGGTGCACGAGACCTGGACAAGACCGGTCAACAATTACGTGAAGCGTTGAATCTGGCGCCAGGATTCGCGGATCCACTGCTCGAAGGCATCGGTTTGGCCGACGAGACCTTGGCCGTCGGGCCGCAGGCATTTCTCGAGATCGTCGCGCCGCTCGACGAGACGGTCTCGCTGGCGAGATGGATCCGCAAGGGCGGAGGGGAGGGCGGCTATGCACTCTCGATCCAGGTTTCGAACATCGAGCCCTATCTGGAACGTGCAGCTGCGGCCGATGTTCGGACGGTGGCCGATCTCGAGGCCTACGGTCACCGGATCGTCCAACTTCATCCCGGTGATCTCGGACTGCTCGTGGAACTCGACGAGATTCCCGACGCCGACGAGTGGTTCTGGGATGAGACGGAGAAGGAAGTTTCCCTCGATCCCTGGGTCGACGACATCCTCGGCGTCGACGTGTCCTCGCCCGATCCGGCCAGGACGGCGACGCTGTGGGCCGAAGTGTTCGGAAAGGAACCGGTCTCGGCGCAACCACTCTCGATCAGGCTGGGATCACGCGTCGTGTCGTTCGTTCCGGGGGAGCGATCGATGCTCACTGCAATCGATCTGGCGGCGTCGAGCGGCGCGTCTGCCGTCGAGCCGGGGCTGATCGTCGGCGGCGTGGAGTTCCGGATTCACCCACGCTGAGCGTGCTTCACATCGAACGACAGAAATCGGGGCCGATCGCTCGAAGCGACCGGCCCCGAATTCGTGTCATGGACTTAAGCGAAGTCCTGTCGCAAACGAGTCTTGAGCAGCTTCCCGCTAGCGTTGCGTGGCAGCTCCTCGATGAACCGAACCGCACTGGGGCACTTGAAGTGAGCCAGTCGCTCGCGTGACCACTCGATGATCTCCGCTTCGGTTGCATCCGAATCAGCAGCTCGAACGACCACGGCAAGGGGAGTCTCACCCCACCGATCGGAGTGAACGCCGACTACCGCCACCTCGCGGATGCCGGGGTGCCCGGAGAGAACACTCTCCACCTCGGCCGGATAGACGTTCTCACCGCCGGAGACGATCATGTCCTTGAGGCGGTCGTGGAGGTAGAGATAGCCGTCCTCGTCGAACGATCCGCCGTCTCCGGTGCGAAGCCAGTCGCCGTCCAACATGGTGGCCGCAGTTGCTGCTTCGTTACGCCAGTAACGCTTCATGACGTGAGGGCCGCCGATGACGACCTCGCCGCGGGTACCGACCGGGACGTCTTCGAGCGTCACGGGATCGACGATGCGGATGGGCACTCCGAACATCGGCTGCCCGACGGACTTCAACCGATGCGCGGTCGACTCGTCGGTCGCCCGATGATCTTCCGGGGTCAGCATGGTGACGCCGCCGGTCGACTCGGTGAGTCCGTATGCCTGCAGGAAACTACACCCGAAGACCTCGGTCGCGTCTTGCAACAGGGGCAGTGGCATCGGCGCGGCTCCGTAGACCAGGAACTGCAGGGCACTCCAATCTGCCTCGCGCACAGCCGGAAGGGAGGTCAGGACGCTGATCACCGCGGGAACGGCGACCGCATGCGTGACTTTGTACTCCTGCATCAGCGCGACGAGTTCGAGAGGTCCGGCGATGGTCTTGAGCAGTAGAGCGCCACCGCCGAGCGTCGTGACCAGGGCGAGACCCAGTCCGGCCACATGGAAGAACGGAACCGGGCACATAGCCACGGAGTCGGTGTCGAGATCGAGCAGGTGATACATGGTGGCGAGGGCACGGCCGAGGTTGGCGCCGGTGAGTTCGATTCCCTTCGGGTGACCGGTGGTTCCCGACGAGTAGAAGATCAGCGCTGTGTCGTCGGGGCGGCGCGACGACCCCGGATCGTCGTCGCCGACACCGGAAAGCCAGTCGTTCCACGAGATCGAGTTTCCGGAACCGTCCACCGTGACGACGGTCCGGACGCTACCGACCGCCGCGGCGACGTCGGAGAGGCCCTCATCGCCTGCTCCGAGTACGACAACAGTCGGCTCGCTGTTGCTCAGGATGTAGTCGACCTCGCCCGGTGCCAGCCGATTGTTGACGGCCGTCAGGATCGAGCCCATCTTCGAAGATCCGTACAGGACGGAGAGGAAAGACGGTGCATTGGCCCCGATGTACGCCACCCGGTCGCCGGGTCGAACACCATCGCGCAGAAGTGCATTCGCGACACGATTTGTTTCGATGTCGAGTTCGCGGAAACTGGTACGCCCGTCATCGGAGATGACGGCGGTGCTCTCCGGACTGGCAATCGCCCGGCTGCGTAGCAAGTCTTCCAGATTCTGCACGGGGCGACCGTCGGGCAGGAGCGCGTTCACGGAAGGTTCACGGACGGCAGGTTCACGGGTGGCAGGTTCACGGGTGGCAGTCGAACCTACGTCCGTCGGCTGAGTTGTCATGCTGAATGCTCCAATCTGAAGGGGGCAAAGACAGGGGGTTCGAAAATGCCGGCGGGAGCAGCGAGTACATGCTCGACGGCGCGTAGTGCCGGGCCTGCAGTGATGAACTGACCGGCTGTCGTGCGACTGTTCGGATCTTGTGGTTCGACCAGGTTGACGGTCATCACGATCTCGGGTTTGCCGAAGAGGTGGACTTCCCATTGGTCCCGTCCCGCGTATTCGTCGCGATCAGGTTCCATGGTCCAGATGATGGCGAGGGTGAGGAACTGCTTTCCGTCGACCATTGCGTGCCAGCGCCATTCGGTGGTTCCGACGGTTCCCGCGGCGATGCGTCCGGCGGCGACGTCGAGATCCGTACGTGCCGGAACGACCCTGTGATCGGACACGACCTCGTCGTAGGTGACGCCCAGGCGCTCGCACATGAACGCGATGGTCTCGAGGTACAGCGACGCGTACAGCGAGGGCAACGGCCCGGTGCCGTCCAGGTCCTTCGGGGGCGAACCCATTCCCATCACGGTGAACGCGAAGTCGGGGTCAGGCATGCCGCGAGCGTCGAGCACCTCGTCGATCGTAATTCGGTCGAGTTCGATCGATGTTCCCGTCAGCGCCAACGCCAATCGCTCGCCGATGACACCTGGGCTCACGCCGACCCCGTAGAGCGTCGAATCGCCTTCCTTGCATGCTTGGGCGAACATGTGCTCGCGTTCGGTGCCGTGTGCGCGGGGGAAGTGCTGCCCGGCCGTCGTGATCACGTTGATCCCGGCGCGAAGCAGACGGCACAGATCGTCGTCGTGGCGTTCGTACGGAATCTGCAACCGTGGACTGTGGATGAGAACCTGTGGGCGCGAGCGGATGATCTCGTCCACGTCGCGTGTAGCGATCACCCCCGTCGGTGCTCGTCTGGCGATGTCACCGGCGTCTCGACCCGCCTTGGCGTCGCTGTACACGTAGAGGCCGACCAACTCGAGGTCGGGACGATCGATGATTCCGCGTAGCGCCGTCTTGCCGATGGCGCCGGTCGCCCACTGGGCAACACGAATCGGATCGCTCATGATCGGGTGGTCAGTTCGCCGGCGAAGAGGAGCTTGCCCAGTCCGCGTTCGTACCGAATCGGATCGCGGGCCAGGCGCGCACGCGCGTCGATTGCCATGAAATCGGTGTCGCACGTCCACTCGCCGCGTTGCATGGCGGCGAGTCCGGTTGCCGCGATGTCGAGAGGGTTTTCCTTGTGGCCCTGCACATGTGACGCCATGCGGGTGTCGACGCTGCCGACGATCAACGACGTGACGGTGATGCCGTGCGGTTCGAGTTCGGCGCGAGCGATGCCGCCGAGCGACAGAGCAGCCGCCTTGGCCGGTGAATAGCCACCCATGAAGGCGGTCGGAGCGATTGCGGCCACCGACAGGACGTTGACTATCGATCCTCCGCCGCGGGCGGCGAGTACCGGCGCGAAGGCGCGGATCATCGTCAGAGGCCCGAAGTAGTTGACCTCCATCTCGGCTCGCGCAGCCGCTTGGTCGTCGGCCTCGATCAACCGATTCCCGGTGAACAGTCCGGCATTGTTGACGACCACTGTGGTGTCACCGCACGCCCGGGCCGCTGCATCGACGAGTCCTGGATCGGTCACGTCGAGTTCGACGATGTGTGCTCCGGTGGATCGCAGCTCGGCGGGCGCCTCGTCGGGATTTCTCACCCCTGCATAAATTTTGGCGGCACCCATCGACTTCGCCTGTTGGACGAAGGCCAAGCCGAGCCCTCGATTGGCGCCGGTGACGAGGACAGTCGCGCCCTCTATCGGCGTTCCGCGAAACCTTGTCATGAGTGCTCCTGTGTCTGCCGTGTGTAGATGAGGTCGTCGGGAAATTTCTTGCTCTTCTTCAAAGACGTTTCAGGCGCGAGCATCCCGAAGATCCAGCCTTCGGCTGTGGCCATGTCGTGGTTCCAGTCCCACCGCAGTGCGCGGTGGCGGATTCCCCACCTGCCGTCCTCGTAGCCGAAGCGGTCGATCAGGCGCGCCGAGGTGAGTGTGTCGGCTATGCCGTCCGAGTGCTTGATTCGCGCGAAGGCAAGCACGTAGGACTCGACGTGTGCTGTGTCCCCGTCGAGTTCGACCAAGACGTTGGTCATTGCGTGGGTGGTCAGTGACCGTGGGTGGGTGATGGCCCCGGCGATGTGGTCGATGTAGTCGTCGGCGGTGCCGGTGAAGACACCCCCGTGGTCTTCGGTTGCGCCGGGTAGATAACACCGCCTGGCGTCCTCGACGTCGCCGCGATCGGCAGCTCGGAGGAAACGAGCCAGAACCTCGTAGATTTCCTGCTTGGCGACGAGAGCGTCGACCCGGCTGTAGTCCCTGACGTCTGGGCCCCCGCCGCTGTCGACTGCGTGAATGTTGTTGGACCTCACGATGATGTCCCTTCTCGGCTCCGGATCGGGGGCCGCACGTTGACGGAGTGCCTCTGTTTACTGTAGTAATCTCTATCACACTGTTAATTGAAGTGTCACGAGGAGGTGAAACCAATGCTTGGAAACACACCACCCGCACAACCTGCGAATGACCCGGTCGTACTCACGCTCTCCGATGTATCGATCGAATTCGGCGGAGTCACGGCTCTCGACGACGTCGGCTTCGACGTCCACGCCGGCCAGATCTGCGGACTCATCGGGCCGAACGGCGCTGGTAAGACCACGCTGTTCAACTGCATCACAAGGATTTACGAACCGAGTCGCGGTGTCATCACCTGGCAAGGAACCGACCTCTTGGGATTGCGGCCCTATGCATTGGCATCTGCAGGGATCGCTCGGACCTTCCAGAATCTCGCACTGTTCAGCGGCATGAGCGTCTTCGACAACACCATGGTCGGCGGATCGTCTCGGGGCCGCTTCGGACTGGCGAGCGGGGTTCTCGGCTGGCCTCCAGCGCGCGCCCGAGTCCGAGAACTGCGAGAGAAGGCCTGGTACCTGCTCGAACGCCTCGAACTCGTCGACGTCGCGAACGCGCCGGCAGCAGGCCTTCCGTTCGGAACACTCAAGCGCGTCGAACTGGCACGAGCATTGATGTCCGAGCCTTCGCTGCTTCTGCTCGACGAGCCCGCCGGCGGGCTCACACACAGCGAAGTCAAGGAGTTGGGAGAACTGATCGTCTCGCTCCGCGACGACTTCGGCTTCGGAGCGCTTCTGGTCGAACACCACATGGGATTGGTGCTGGGTATCTCCGATCACGTTGTCGCACTGAACTTCGGCCACAAGATCGCTGAAGGTACTCCGGCGGAGATCCAGCAGAACGACGCCGTGATCAATGCCTATCTGGGGCGAGCGGCATGAGCCTGCTGAGCGTCGATGATCTGCATGCCGGTTACGGGCGAGGCAATGTACTGCACGGGGTTTCGCTCGACGTGGAACCCGGCGGGGTCGCTGTTGTTCTCGGCGCGAACGGTGCCGGCAAGACCACCATGATGCGTGCGCTTGCCGGATTGATTCCGCACCAGGGAACGATCACCTTCAACGGTTCGCCGCTCGGATCCAAACCTGAACGCGCCGTGGCCGCCGGCGTCAGCCTTGTCCCACAGGGCCGTGGAACTCTCGGTCAACTGTCGGTACGTGACAACCTGCTCGTCGGCGCTGCGCTTCGCAACGACAAGGCGGAGATCGAGGCCGACATCGAGCGGTGGTGTGAGACATTTCCGGTGCTCGCGAGGAGGTCCACACAGTTGGCAGGTTCGCTGTCAGGCGGTGAACAGCAGATGCTCGCGGTCGCGCGGGCATTGATGAGCCGTCCCACCCTGCTTTTGTGCGACGAACCGAGCCTGGGTCTGGCGCCCATCGTCATCGCCGAATTGTTCGACACGCTCGGTGCGATCAACCGGAGCGACGGAACTGCATTGCTGATCGTGGAACAGAATGCCGATCTCGCGATGAAACTCGCGTCGAAGGTCTTCCTGCTCGACGTAGGCACCATCGTCGCTGCCGGCACGCCCGAGGAATTTCGTTCGGACGACGTCGTGCGCAGCGCCTATCTCGGGTACCAGGAGTAAACGGTGACACTCTTTCTCGAACGACTCATCTCCGGATTGACCAACGGCTCGATCTACGCAATTCTCGCGCTGGCACTCGTGGTGGTGTTCCGTGCCACCGGCACGATCAACTTCGCTCAGGGCGAGTTGGCCCTGTTCACAACCTTCGTGGCGTGGTGGCTCACAACGATGTCCTGGCCGATCTGGGCCGCGATCGGAGCGGCTCTCGCTCTCGGCTTCCTGCTCGGGGCGTTGATGGAGCGTCTGCTCATCCGGCCGGTTCAACGTAGAAGTGACATGGCAGTGCTGATAGTGGCACTGGGATTGTTCACCGGGCTCAACTCGTTGGCCGGAATGCTGTGGGGGAGCGAAACGAAGATCATGCCGAGCCCGTTTCCCAACGGTCCCACCGACTACATCTCAGTGGGCGGCGCGCGCGTGTACGGCGACGCACTGGGCGTACTGGTTGCGCTCGTTGTCCTACTTGTGTTGATGTCCTTGCTCTTTCGCAAGACGAGAGTCGGTCTGCACATGCGTGCCGTCGCGGACAATGCCGAATCTGCCACTCTCGCCGGAGTTCCGACCAGCCGGATACTCGCAATCGGCTGGGGTGTTGCGGCAGCGATCGGCGCACTGGCCGGTGTCCTGGTCACTCCGCTCTCGCCGCAACAACTCGGCCTCACGACCATGTTCCCGATCTTCATCGCAGCATCTGCGGCAGCGCTGTTCGGCGGTCTGGACAGTCTTGTCGGCGCAGTTGTGGGTGGGTTGACGATCGGTGTTCTGGAATCGATGCTCAGCGGCTACATTTCGGTCATCGGCGGTTCGCTGCAGCAGACATCCGCGCTACTGATCATCGTGGTGATCCTCTTCGTCAGACCCAATGGACTGTTCGGTACCAAGAAACTGGAGCGGGTATGACGACGCTTGCCGAGAGAAATGAACCCGCGGTCGCCGAAAAGGCAGTCAGGCAGCCTCGCGTGGTGGTTGCCGGATCGACGTCGTACCGGATACTCCAACTGGTTCTGCTGGTGGCTGCCGTCTGTGCCCTGCTCCTCGTGTCGCAGAGCGCGCCGTTTCGCGTAGGGCAGTTCACGAGTGTCTTCATCATCGCGATTGCCATCGCCGGACTGAATATCGTCAGCGGGTACACCGGACTTCTGTCGATCGGCCATTCTGCCTTCTTCGGCCTCGGCGCGTACACGACCGGCGTTCTGATCGTCGATCGCGGATACTCGCCGTTGACCACAATCCCGATGGCAGTCGTATTGTGTTTCGTACTAGGACTTCTCGTCGGGCTTCCCTCCTTGCGGATCAAAGGGCTGTATCTGGCCCTCGTTACCCTCGCCGTCGCTGTGGCGTTTCCCGAAGTGATCCGCAAGACCGGGGATCTCACCGGTGGCGCGGCCGGCATGGTCGTTCGTGCGAATCTTCTGGTCCCGCCGAAATGGACGGGTTTGACCCGCGCGGACACCTATCTCTGGATCTTCTGGGTTTCGGTAGTGACGCTGGCAGTGGTCATGCTCCTGATCCGCAATCTCGTCAAGAGTCGATTCGGTCTGGCAATGGTTGCGGTGCGCGACAACGAGATTGCGGCGAGTGCAAACGGCATCAACGTCGCGCGGGTCAAGATTCTCGCTTTCGGACTTTCCGGCGCGATCACCGGTCTGGCAGGTTCGCTGTTCACGATGTACATCGGCGCGCTCTCACCCGAGTCCTTTTCGTTGATGAAGTCGATCGAGTTCATCACCGGACTGGTGTTGGGCGGAATCGCAACGCAATTCGGCCCGATCGTCGGGGCTACGGCAGTGGTGTTCCTGCCGTACTACACCGGAAGCGTCACCGACGGCCCCGTGTCGGGAGTGGTGTTCGGCGCGGTGCTGATCGCGATCGTGTTCTTAATGCCGGACGGAATCGTCGGCCGGATCAACAGCGTTCTCCGACGGTTTGTCCTGGTGGTTCCCGCAGATCATCCCAAGTATCGCGAAGGTGAACCCCGCACCTGAGCGCCGTCTCCCTCGCCCACTCTCGTTTCTCTCAACTCACAGCAAGGAACTGGACGATATGAAAAGGCAGACCACGATTCCCGCAGTCATCGCCGCTGCGGCACTACTCCTTTCGGCCTGCGGAGGTAACTCCGACGCAGAGAGCAACACGTCGACCTCGGCCGGAGCAGTATCGGTCGACGACTGCAGCGATCCCAGTGGTGCCGCGGCGCCGATCACCGACAAACTCACGGTGGGGTGGAGTGGGCCGACGTCCGGCCCGCTCGCCGACGCGGTCGGCAACGTGATCGAAGGAATGCGAGCACGGTTCGAGGTCGAGAACGCGGCCGGCGGCGTCGGCGGCGTCAAGCTCGACGTCGTGGTCAAGGACGATGCCTTCTCCCCGGAGCGCGCCAAAGCCAATGTCGGAGAGTTCATTCAGAAGGACAAGGTCGACGTTCTGGGCACGTTCGGAGCAGGCCAGTTGAACGCCATCGCGGACGACCAGACCACTGCCTGTGTTCCACTGCTCTTCGCGCAGGCAGGCATGCCCGAGTTCCGGGTGATCGAAGACTTTCCGTGGACCACGGAGTATCTACCGGATCCGGGCGTCGAGATGGAGGTAGTGGTCGAAAGCCTGAAGAAGAAGTATCCGAGCGGCGCCAAGGTTGCCTTGGCCACGAACCAGACCGAGTCCGGACAAGGGATCGCCAACGGCTTCAAGTCCGCGATCGAAGGAACGAACTTCGAGATCGCAGCCGAAGAGGCGCTGACCGACCCCAAGACGGCGGCATCGACCCTCAAAGCCAGTGGCGCCGAGGTATTGGTGGTGGCCGGTGTCACCACCGATTGCCTCGCGATCACCCAGGCGATCGGACGTGTCGGATGGAAGCCCGACACCGTGATTCAACCGTCGAACTGCGTCGACGGTGCGACGCTGTATGCGCCCGCCGGTGATGCTGCCGACGGGCAGCAGGTGATGGTGTGGCTCAAGGATCCCAACAACGCCCTCTACAAGGATGACGCGGCGGTACGTGACTACCTGGCCGGTGCGGCTGCTCACGGTGCCGATTCCCCGACCAACAGCTACACCGTGAACGGCTGGGCCATCGGTGACCTGTTGGTGGACAACTTCACTCGGGCCTCTGAGTCATCCGACGGACTCTCACGCGCCAGCATCATGAGTGCCGCACGAACGCAGGACTACCACCCGCCGATGTTCATCGACGGAATCAAATTCACGATGACCGCGGACCATGCATTGGGAATCCTGGCATTCCAGCCGTTCGAGTGGAACGCCGCTACCCAGGCGTTCGAGAAGCAAGGCGACGTGATCGACATTTCCGGCCGTTACGAGAACTGAAACGAGTACGCGAATGAACAAGGCACACAGGGGATTACACCCTCGCGTCAAGGTGGACGAATACACCTCGAAGGGGTGGTGGTCCGACGAGACGATCGATCAGGTGTTCCGGGCGCAGGTGCGGGTACGCGGTGACGAACTTGCCGTGGTTGATCCGGCGAACCGGAGCGAGTTGTCCGGCGGAGATCCGCGACGCCTCAGTTGGAACCAACTGGAGAGCGAAGTCATCGCGCTCGCTGCCGGCTTCTCCGAGGTGGGTTTGGGCCGGGGAGATGTTCTGGGCGTGCAGATGCCCAATACCGTCGAATTGGTCGAGGTCTACCTTGCAGCGTGGTCTCTGGGGATCGTGGTCTCGCCATTGCCCATGCAGTACCGCGAACGTGAAGTGGAAGGAATGGCAAACCAGGCGGCGTTTGCAGCATTTGTCACCGTACCCAGTTTTGGTGACAGACTCCCTGCTACGGAGATCGCTGCAATCAGATCCCGGATTCCCTCTCTGAGATCGGTGTTCGCCTACGCTCCCGCATCCGAGCTTCCGGCCCAGTTGCCGGCCGGTGTCGTGGGGCTGAGTCCTCGGGCGGCCACCGAAACACAGCGCAGTGAATTGGATGTCCGAATCACCGAAGATCCCAACGACCCCAACGATGCGATGACGATCTGTTGGACCTCCGGGACCGAAAGCGAACCGAAGGGGGTCCCACGTTCGCACTACGAGTGGCTGGCCATCTGCTGGGCCACGATCGACGCTCCCGACATCGGCGTCGGCGACGTCTTGCTGAACCCGTTCCCGATGGTCAACATGGCCGGAATCAACGGAATGTTCCTGCCGTGGCTCCGCACGGGATGTGTACTGGTACAGCACCACCCGTTCGATCTTCGAGTTTTCCTCGGGCAGATCGAGGCCGAGCGCGTGACGTACACGGTAGCGCCGCCTGCGCTGTTGTGGATGCTGCTCGCCGACGAGTCGATGCTCGCGGCGGTCGACCTGTCGAGCTTGACTCGGATCGGTTCGGGTTCGGTGCCACTGCAACCTCCGATGGTCCGGGGATGGCAGGAGCGATACGGAATCGGAGTCATCAACTTCTTCGGATCCAACGAAGGCATCAGTCTGCTCTCCTCGCCTGCGGACATGCCGGATCCGGACGACCGCGCACGGTACTTCCCCCGCTTCGGTGTCGAGAACTTTCGCTGGAGCACCAGAATCTCCGACTGGATGGACGTGCGCTTGGTCGACGTGGTCACCGGCGAGGACATCACCGAAGTCGGGCACCCGGGTGAGTTGCGAATCAGCGGACCGACGGTCTTTGCCGGCTATCTCGGCGATCGGCCGTCTCCGTTCGACGAGCGCGGATTCCTCTGCACCGGAGACATCTTCGAGATTGCCGGTGATCACGGGCAGTTTCTCCGCTACCTGGACCGGGGGAAGGACCTCGTGATCCGCGGCGGAATGAACATCGCCCCAGCCGAACTGGAGGGATTGATCGCCGAGCATCCGGCCGTTGCGGACGTGGCCGTCATCGGCGACCCCGACGAAGTACTCGGTGAGCGCGTCGCAGCAGTGGTCACGCTGCGGCCCGAGACGGAACTCGAGCTGGACGCTCTGGTCGCGTTCCTGAAGGACAAGCGCATCGCGTCGTACAAACTTCCCGAGCGGCTGGAGATTCGGAAAGAACTGCCGCGCAATTCGACCGGAAAGATCCTCAAGCGTGAGCTTCGACAGAAGAGTGTGGCATGAGTGTGATGAACGACAGTGACAAGCTTGCGTTGGCGCGTGAGATGTTCCAGGCGTGGGACGTCATGGACTGGACACGCGTCGTCGACCTGTTCGCCGAAGACGGTGTGCTCCACAGCGTCATGCAGGAACCTCTTGTCGGCAAGGAGGCCGTTGCGGGCCGAATTGCGTTACTGGCAAGCAAGTGTGAACGGATCACACTGAAGATCGAGTCTCTCGGCGTGATCGACGGAAGGGTATTTGTGCAGCGAGTGGACGACTTCCACTTCGACGGTACCCATGGCGTCGTTCCTGTTGTCGGAATCCTCAGCATGGCAGACGGACGGATCACCGAGTGGCTCGAGTACTACGACCGTCCGACACTGTTGGAGGGAATGGGTCTTGTCTCCGACTTCGAGTAGAGGTTTGCCGACCATCGACATCTCCCTGGGGTTGTGGCAGGACCGTCCGCCGCGGGAGGTGACCACTACCGCGCGCCTCGCCGACAAACTGGGGTTCGGCCGAGTGTGGGTGGGGGAGATGGCGACGTACGACGCCTTTGCGCTGGCGACGTCGGTCGGCGTCGGCTTCGAGTACTCCGAACTGGTGGTCGGCCCAGTCGCGGTGACGGTTCGTGATCCGGCGATGATCGCGATCGGGGCGGCGTCGGTGGCCGATCTCACCGGGCGCCACGTGTCGATCGCCTTGGGTACGTCCAGCACTGTCGTGGTCGAAAAATGGCATGGACGAAGCAGGTCCGGGGCAGCTCGGGCGCTCGCGGAGTCCGCCCGCGGTGTACGAGCGCTGATGGACGGTGAACGGGGCGAAGTCGCCGGAACGGTGATGCGGACCAGCGGATATCGGCTGCGACTTCAGCCGCCAGGTGGGCGGCTGATCGTTGCGGCATTCGGGGACAAGGCGCTTCGGGCCGCGGTGGAGTTGGGCGACGAACTGGTGCTCAATCTGGTCAGCCCGGAGCAAGCGGGGCGCCTGATCACACGGTGCAAGGAAATCGCTGCCGAGTTGGAAACCGGCATGCCTTTCGTGTCGGTGTGGGCACCGGCTGCCGTCGCCGAGAATGGACCGTCACAGGTGTCGATCGATCAACTTCGACGCGGGCTCGTACCGTATCTGGCTGCTCCGGGGTACTCGGACATGTTCGTCCGCGCGGGCTTCGCTGATGTGATCGAGGCAGCCAGGGCCGGGGCCGCGCCGCGCGAGCTCTTGAGCCAGGTCTCGGACGCGATGGTGGCAACGGTGGGAATCGTCGGGACTCCGGCCGATGCCCGCGAGCAACTCGAGGCGTACCGAGCGGCGGGAGTGGACTCCGTCGTGGCCGTGCCTTCATCCACTGATTCGGATCCTGCCGGCAAAGTGACCATGGAACTTCTTGCGGAGATGGCATGACGGACCCCCGACGAACTTACTCTCAGGTAAGTTCGTCGGGGGTATGTCTAACCGAAGGAGTAGCCGTGAGTGATCGCGTTCGTGTCGAGGTAGTGCAGTCGGTGGCGTACGTGACGCTCAGCCGACCGGAGAAACTCAACGGTCTCGATCTGGACGCTCGACGCCCTGGTGGACGCCGCTCGAACTATCGAAGCTGATCGTTCGATCCGGGGCGTGATTCTTCAAGGCGCGGGTGACGCGTTCTCGGCCGGGTTGGACTTCGCCTCTGCGGGTAAGCAACCGAGGCGCATGGCGAAGGCCTTCGCGAAATTTCCCGGTCAGAAGACCAACCTCTTTCAACGCGCGTGCTGGGTGTGGCGCGAATTGCCCGTGCCGGTCATCGCGGTCGTTCACGGGCACTGCTTCGGTGGGGGACTGCAATTGGCGCTCGCCGCAGACTTTCGATTCACCACCCCCGATTGCACGTTCTCGGTGATGGAGGCGAAGTGGGGATTGATCCCCGACATGACCGGAACGGTCACGATGCGCGAACTCGCGGCAATGGACGTCGTGAAACGCCTCGCCATGACTGCTGAACTGTTCGACGGAAATCAGGCTCTCGAGTGGGGGTTCGTGAGCGGAGTCAGCGACAATCCGATCAAGCCGGCGCAGGAACTGCTGTCGCAGATCGCGGTTCGCTCGCCGGACGCCGTCGCAGCGACGAAGACGTTGCTGCACAAGACCTGGAACCGCTCGCCTCGCGGCGCGTTCTGGATCGAATCGCGGATCCAACTGGCGCTGATGCGAGGCAAGAACCACAAGATCGTGCGCACAGCGAATGCTGCGAAGAAGTTGCCGGAGTTCGCCTTTCGAAAGTTCGGCTGACAAACTCCGGCATCGCGACGCCGTTGGGCGTCCACATTCAGGTCGATTACACCATCAGGTCTCGTCCTGATCGATCCTTGATGAGCATCGTGGCGACGAACGAGACCGCGGCCAGCAGGGCGAGGTATATCGAGATGGCAAGGGTGCCACCGGTCTTGCCGAGGAGCCACTGTGCGACGGTGGGAGCAAAGGCGCCGCCGAAGATGGTGCCTACCGCGTAGGAGATCGACGCACCGCTGTAACGGATCGAAGCCGGGAACATTTCGGCGAACAACGCGGGTTGAGGTCCGTACGACAGCCCGAGTCCGACCGAGAACAGGATCATCGCCACGTAGATCCAGCCGAGATTCCCGGTGTCGATGAGGAGGAAGAACGGCACCGCGAAGAGGACCATCGCGAGGTTGCCCACGTTCATCACCGTGGTGCGGCCGCGTCGATCCGACCAGTAGGCGCCGATCATGGTGAAAACGCCCCACGTGACGGCACTTGCGAGCGTGGCAATCAGTAGTTCGGTCTTACCCAGGCCATAGGTCTTGGTTGCGTACGCGACGATGAATCCGCCGATCACCATGTAGCCGTTGCCGTTTGTGCCGATGAAGGACAGCGCCGCGAGTACGACCTGCTTCGGGTGTTTCTTGAACAGAGTTCGGATAGGCGTGTTGCTCTCGGTGCGGCGTTCCTTGAGTTCGGCGAATACGGGTGACTCGCTGACCTTGCTTCGAATGTAGAAGCCGACGCCGATCAACACGACGCTGAGCAGGAACGGCACTCGCCATCCCCAGGTGGTGAACTGTTCGTCCGTGAGGGTGAACGTGCACAGTGCCAAAACGCCGGTGGCGAGCAACATTCCGAGCGGTACTCCCATCTGTACGAACGCTCCGAAGAATCCTCGACGCTTGGTGGGTGCGTGTTCGACGGCAAGAAGAGCGGCCCCGCCCCATTCGCCGCCCGTCGAGAATCCTTGGACGACGCGAAGCAGGATCAACAGGATCGGTGCCCAGATTCCGATCGATGCATACGTCGGCAGCACGCCGATGAGAACCGTCGCGGCACCCATCATCGCCAACGTCGCGACCAGGACACGTTTGCGGCCGAGCCTGTCGCCGAGATAGCCGGCCACGATGGCACCGAGAGGACGGAAGACAAAGCTGATGCCGACCGTGACGTAGGAGACGATCTGGCCTGCCGAGCCCATCGGCTTGAAGAACAGGTCGGCAAAGATCAGGGCTGCAGCTTGGGCGTAGATGAAGAAGTCGTACCACTCGACGGTGGTGCCGACCATCGACGCCATCGCGGCGCGGTCGTATTCCTTCGCGGCGGGCTTGGTGCCAGTTCTGGTTGTGGTCATCGAGCTACTTTCTGCCAGTCACGTGGTTCACCGACACGGTGAAACTGCGAAGTCGGAACAGGGGAGAAACGCTGTTCGATCTGCGACGTTGCCGGTGTGCTCGGTGCATGCTTTTGGCTGACTCGGAGCGTTCCTGCGCGATCTCATCGTCGATATCGACAACCGAATGATCGGTAGGTAATGAATTATGCAGAAGTGTGAGCGTCAACACAAGCGATGCCGGAAAAGTCTGATTGTTTGATGCGGAGCGTGCGAGAAGTCAGCGACTCACGTGTGGAGTGACGCCGCGATCCGCAGATCGATTTCCCTGGCGCTGAGCAGATGGTCGAGGACGAGAACCGCACAACCGAGGATGCCGGATTGTGCGCCGTGGCTGACCGAAGCGATCTGAAGCTTTCGGGTGGCAAGCGCCGTTGCGTTGCCGTAGACGGACTCCCGAAGCCCGGCGAGGAAGAGTTCGTCCGCCTCGGCCATGTCGCCGCCGATGATCAGGACCTCGGGATTGAGGAGATTGACCGCGCCGGAAATGACGTCGCCGATCAGTCGGCCGCTGCTTCTGATGAGCCGGCGGGCTTCGCTGTCGCCGTCCAGGGCGAGGCGGACGACATCACGCACGTGACCGACGCTTCGGCCCTGATCTCGGAGGGCATGCACGAGAGCCCAACCGCTGGCGACAGTTTCGACGCAGCCGACGTCGCCGCAGCGACACTTCATGCCCCGCGCTGCAGCGGTTTTGGTATGCCCGATCTCGCCGGACGCTCCGAGTGAACCGCGTTGGAGGACTCCGCCCATGACGATTCCTGCGCCGAGGCCGGTTGACGCCTTGATCATCAGGAGGTTGGGCGCACTCTCGCGTCGCTCGCTCAATTCGGCCAGAGCCATCACGTTGGCATCGTTGTCCGCGAACAGCGGAGCCGTGGTCACCGATGCCAGATAGGGGGCAAGCGCGACTCCGTCCCATCCCGCCATCATCGGAGAGTCGAGGCTTGCTCCCGCGGCGACGTCGACCGTTCCGGGAATGCTCAGTCCGATTCCGATGACCTCGGTAGACGCGCGGTGGACCTGGGCCAGTAGTGACGAAAGATGCTCGGCAATTTCGGGCATCAGTTCGTCGGGGCCGACCCCGACCGACTTGTCGATGTCTTCTGCCGCGAGGATCGTGCCCGCCAGGTCGGTGACGGCAAGTTGTGCCCGCGATCGACCGATGGCCACGACGAGAACCACGCCGGACGAGTTCGCGAAGGTGAGAGTGGACGGCGGCCGGCCGCCCGTCGACGGGCCCTCGTCGTCATCGGCGATCAAACCAAGCGATTGAAGTGCTGCAACCCTGGCCGATACCGCCGTCCTGGACAGGCCGGTGAGCTTCCCGATCTCGCTGCGCGTGGTCGCGGAACCGCTGCGTATCAGCGTGAATACCTCTCCCGCGGTAGCCGGAGTCGTGGACGGTCGGGTCATTGTCCTATTCAAGCATTCCTCGTCGGTAACTTCAGCGTGCGAAAGTTCGCATACTTTGTCCACAAAAAGACGTAAGTAGGTCTTGTGAAAAAGCAGAAGTAGGCATAGTCTGTGTCTTGACTCACTGCCACGGGCGTCCGAGGAGACGAGTCGCAGTTTCTGTGAAGCAGGGCGCACAAACAGGGGAGAACCTGATGAGCCGCACCGATACACAAGAGATCGTCGAGTTCGCACGTAAGTGGCAGCAGTTCGACGGTGGACCTGACGAAGAGATCTTTGTAACCTTCGGCCTCGCCCCGGACGAGTATTTCCGCAGGCTGCAGGCAATTCTCGACGACGGCGTCGTAGCGCTGACTCCGCCGGTCACCGGCGAACTCGCAACGGTCTGTGCACATCGACTCGGCCAATCGGTCAGGCGTCGATAAGTCCGACCCGGCGTCAGCCCAGAGTCACCCGAATCCGTGTCACCCGAGTAAGGAATTGAGGTCGCCATCATGCACAAGCACCTTCCGATGCCGTACCCGACCGCCGAAGTGTGGGACTGGCAGCTGCAGGGAGCGTGCCGCGGGCACGATTCCGCGGTGTACTTCCATCCGGACGGCGAGCGTGGACACGCCCGCGAGAACCGTGAACGCAACGCCAAGAAGGTCTGCGCGACGTGCCCTGTACTCCAGCAGTGCCGCGAACACGCACTCTCCGTCCACGAGCCGTACGGCATCTGGGGTGGAATGACGGAGACCGAGCGCGCAGAATATGTGCGATCGCTGCGTAAGCGCAGCAACCGGATGCCCGCGGTCGCCAACGCGAGCTGACGGTCCTTCGGAAAGGACGCCAGTGTGGCCCTCGTAGCCGGTATCGATTCGTCTACCCAGTCGTGCAAAGTCATTGTCCGTGATGCCGATTCGGGAGAGCTGGTACGAGAAGGGCGGGCGGCGCATCCCGTCGGTACCGAGATAGATCCGGCATGCTGGCTCGAGGCGATGGACAGTGCAATCGCCGCAGCGGGTGGGCTCGGCGACGTCGCAGCCGTATCGGTCGGAGCTCAACAGCACGGCATGGTGTGTCTGGACAGTGGCGGCGAGGTCGTCAGACCGGCGTTGCTGTGGAACGACACTCGCTCGGCGAAGGCTGCGACCGATCTGGTCGAAGAGTTCGGCGGACCCAAGGCGTGGGCCGACGCAGTTGGTGTAGTTCCGGTCGCCGCGGTCACGGCAAGCAAGCTTCGATGGCTGGCAGATCACGAACCCGGCAATGCCGATCGCACTGCCGCGGTGTGTCTTCCGCATGACTGGTTGTCCTGGAAGTTGGGTGGGTCCGGCTCGATCGAGGAGCTTGTTACCGACGCGGGCGACGCCAGTGGAACCGGCTATTATGCTGCCTCGACGCGCGAATATCGTAAAGATTTGCTGGCGTTGGCATTTCGCGGTCGAACCCCGCATGTTCCCCGAGTTGCATCGCCGAACGAAAAGATCGGAAGTACACGTTCCGGAGGTATTGTCGGGCCTGGCACCGGTGACAATGCCGCAGCCGCACTGGGTTTGGGGGCAGTTCCCGGTGACGTGATCATCTCGATCGGAACATCCGGCGTCGTCTCGGCTGTATCGGCCACCCCCACGCATGATCCCGGCGGGAACGTGGCAGGATTCGCGGACGCAACCGGCCTGCACTTGCCGCTGGTGTGCACTCTCAACGGCGCGCGCATTCTTGATGCGACGGCGTCCATTCTCGGTGTCGATCACGCCGAACTGTCGCGGTTGGCGTCGACGGCGCCCCTCGGAAACGACGGGCTGGTCATGATTCCGTACTTCGAGGGTGAACGGACGCCCAACCGCCCTGACGCCACGGGGGCCATGCACGGATTCCGGCTGCAGAACTCGACGCCTGCGCACTTTGCACGAGCCGCAATCGAAGGGCTCCTGTGCGGCTTGGCCGACGGCGTCGACGACCTGGTTCGTCAAGGCGTCGAGGTGAAGCGAGTTCTCCTCGTGGGAGGCGGAGCGAAGTCGCGCGCTCTCTGTGAGATCGCGCCGGCAATTCTCGGAGTGCCGGTCGTGATCCCTGCTCCGGGTGAGTACGTCGCCGAAGGGGCATGCAGGCAAGCAGCATGGGCACTGTCCGGGGACACGCAGCCGCCGGTGTGGCCGAAACCGGAAGAGCGACGATTCGACGCCGAACCAGCTCCCCACGTGCGCGAGCGCTACGCGTCGTTGCGCGAACTCACCGAAGGTGTCTGAGCGCTCCCTACAGAAGCCCGAACTTCCGCACTGCGTCGAGTAGCGCGTGCGGGCGTTCGGTCGTCGGCAGGGGATCGACGAGTGCGAACTGGCAACCGACGTCACGGGCAGCGCCGTCGGCGATGTCGCTGTCACCGACCATCAGAGTCTGCGCCGCATCCACATCGAGTTGTGCGAGGGCGTACTCGAAGATCGCCGGTTCGGGCTTGACTGCACCCACCTCGAACGAGAGAACGAACTCGTCGACCCAGACGTCCCAGCCGCGGTCGGCGAACGCCGGACGGATGTCGAAGGCGATGTTGCTCAAGACGGCAGTGCGTATGCCCTTCTCCGACAGTGACTTCAGGACCTCGCCGGTATCCGGGTACGGCGACCACTGATCCGGATCGACCAGCAGGGCGTAGAAAGCTTCGGCCCGAACCGGATCGGGCACCCCGGACTTACTCAACACGTCGAGGTAAGCCTGACGATGCAACTTCGGATCCCGGTCGCGGTTCTCCCACGCGTAGATCCCCGCTTCGTCCATCTCCACGGTTCTGCCCACCGGCGCGGTCATCCGACGCATCAGCTCGGCTTGAGCGTGCACGTCGAGCGGATCGCCTTGGTGATCGACGAGGTGCTCGGTCCAATCGTCGCTCTCCTCCAAACGGAAGAGGGTTCCGGAGAAATCGAACAGCGTCGCGGCGATATGTCCGTCTTGATGGGCCGTGCTGTCAGTGTTCACCTCGACAGGTTATCGGCGTCCGCTTTCCGATGCGTGATGTGAGCCAGTGCACGCGTACTTTGAGAGAGCACATTTTCCGAGGTTCCCCCGACGGGCACGATTTCGATGCCCCGGATGAACCGTATGACGAGGGGGATCCTCCGTGTCCGACCACGCGAATACACCAGACCTGACGAAGCCGTCCGGCGAAGACCCCCACCTCTCACGTCAGCTGTCCAACCGGCATATCCAGCTGATCGCCATCGGTGGTGCCATCGGCACCGGACTGTTCATGGGATCGGGCAAGACGATCTCGCTCGCCGGGCCCTCCGTGATCTTCGTGTACATGATCATCGGATTCATGCTCTTCTTCGTCATGCGGGCGATGGGGGAGCTGCTGCTCTCGAACATGGCGTACAAGTCGTTCTCCGACTTCGCCGCGGATCTGCTGGGCCCCTGGGCGGGATTCTTCACCGGCTGGACCTACTGGTTCTGCTGGATCGTCACCGGCATCGCGGACGTCATCGCGATTTCCGGGTACTTCAAGTACTGGTGGCCAGGGCTCGCGGCGTGGATTCCTGCTTTGCTGACGATCGCGGCGCTGTTGCTCCTCAATCTCCCGACCGTTCGCGCCTTCGGTGAAACCGAGTTCTGGTTCGCGCTGATCAAGATCATCGCCATCGTCAGCCTGATCGTCGTCGGCATCGTCATGGTCGTCTCCGGGTTCACGGCGCCGAACGGTGCCACCTCCGGTATCGACAACCTCTGGAACGACGGCGGGATGTTCCCGACCGGATTCATGGGCTTCGTCGCCGGCTTCCAGATCGCCGTGTTCGCCTTCGTGGGTATCGAGCTCGTCGGTACGACGGCAGCCGAGGCGAAGGACCCGGAGAAGAACCTGCCGAAGGCCATCAACTCCATCCCCATTCGTGTCCTGCTGTTCTACGTCGTTGCACTGACCGTGATCATCGCGGTGACTCCGTGGCGTGAAATCAGCGCAGACAAGAGTCCGTTCGTCGCCATGTTCACACTCGCCGGCCTCGGCATCGCTGCATCTGTCATCAACTTCGTCGTGCTGACCTCCGCGGCATCTTCGGCCAACTCGGGTATCTACTCCACCTCGCGCATGGTGTTCGGCCTTGCGCAGGAGGGCGACGCACCGAGGGCCCTCGGCAAGCTGAACTCACGCAAGGTCCCCGCGAACGCCCTGATGTTCTCGTGCATCTTCCTGCTGGCGTCGTTGATCCTGCTGTTCTCGGGCGATTCCGTGATCGAGGCCTTCACCGTCGTCACGACCATTTCGGCGCTGCTGTTCATGTTCGTGTGGACGATCATCCTGGCGAGCTACATGGTGTACCGGAAGCGTCGTCCGCACCTGCACGAGGCGTCGAAGTTCAAGATGCCCGGCGGCATCGTGATGTGCTGGGTCGTGCTCGCGTTCTTCGTCTTCATCCTCTGGGCACTGACAACCAAGGACGACACCCTGCAGGCACTTCTCGTCACGCCGATCTGGTTCGTGGTTCTGGGCATCGCGTGGGCGATCATCCGGCGTCGACCCGCTCACCGGGCACGATACGACGCATTCAAGTCAGAACTGGACGCCAGCCGACAGAACGGCGACAAATAGTTTTGGTCAAGATCGGGTAACGGTGGCGGCCGCCTTGATCAAACTGTTACATTCTTCGGCAGACAGAGGAGCGGGCTTCATCAGAAGGACGCTGCACGCCGACGACTGACGGAGTACACACTGTGGGAAACCACCACCGCACGGGCAATGACGATGTTGTCTTCGAGATCGATCCCGAGGCAGCAAGCGGCCGCCACCGCACCCCGTCGGCTGGCCCTGGTGCCGGTGTCAAGGCAGGTGTCGTAGCTGCGGCTACCGGTGCACTCCTCGTCGGTGCAGGCCAGATGGGTGCAGGAACCGCTGCTGCGGCGCCGACAACACAGACCATCGCCGGCATCGAAATCCCGCAGGGTCTGCTCCCCGAGGGCGTTGTCGTTCCGGCTGAATTGGCGGCACTTCCGGCTCTCGACATCCCCGAGCTTCCCGATTTTGCTGCCGACCTCAACACGCAGGCACAGCAGTTCCTCGCTGGGATCAACCCCGGCACCTCAGCTCGTACCGTGCAGCCGGTGTCCGGAACGCTGACCTCCACCTTCGGTTCGCGCTGGGGAGCACACCACGGCGGCCTCGACATCGCGGCTCCGATCGGTACGCCGATTCTGGCTGCAGCCGACGGCCAGGTCATCGACGCCGGCCCGGCGTCAGGTTTCGGCCTCTGGGTCCGCGTCCAGCACGACGACGGCACGGTCACCACGTACGGCCACGTCAACGACTACCAGGTCAACGTCGGCCAGCGCGTCAACGCCGGCCAGCAGATCGCCACCGTGGGTAACCGTGGCCAGTCCACCGGCCCGCACCTGCACTTCGAGGTTGCCGAGAACGGCGCAAAGGTCGATCCCGCAGCGTGGCTGCAGGCTCGCGGCGTAGCTGTCACCTGGGTCGACAACTCGTAGAAGAAACTTTCGGAGAACTGCGGTGGCGTCGGGAAATTCTTCCCGGTGCCACCGCAGTTCTCGTTTGTCGGTGACACCGGACGGATAGCCTTCAGTGACGTTGATCGTCGAAGGGGGAATGCGCAATGGGTGCAGAGGTCACGGCGCGAGAATTCACCAGAGCCGACCGTAGGCTCTTTCGTAAGAAGGTGCGCTCGTGCGTCGACGCCATGAAGCAGATGCTCGACGGTGGTGACTTCCGAGACGCCGTCGACAAGCCCGCTCCGCTGTTGGGCATGGAGATCGAGTTCAACCTCGTGACCGGCGACATGACGCCCGCGATGTCCAACCGTGAAGTGCTCGAATCCATCGACGACTCTGCGGTTTTCCAAACCGAGCTCGGACAGTTCAACGTCGAGATGAACGTCGAGCCCGGCCCACTCACCGGTGATGCGACTTTCGAATTGGAGAAGAAACTGCGGGCGTCTCTCGACGTCGCAGACGCGCGAATCCACGCGCACGACGCCGAGATGGTGATGATCGGGATGCTGCCGACACTGCAGCTCGAGCATCTCGATCGTGAGTGGATCACCGCCAACCCGCGCTACGAATTGCTCAACGAGCAAATTTTTGCCGCGCGAGGAGAGGACATCGAACTCGACGTCGAAGGTGTCGCGCTACCCGGCGGCGACGTGGAAATCCTTCGGGCCGACACCAATTCGGTGGTGCCGGAGGCGGCATGTACGTCCATGCAGTTGCACCTGCGCGTCGCGCCGGAAGAATTCGCAGCGCACTGGAATGCCGCGCAGTGTCTGGCCGGAGTACAGGTGGCGCTTGCGGCCAATTCTCCTTTCCTGGCAGGGAAGGCGCTTTGGCACGAATCACGCATTCCGATCTTCGAACAGGCAACGGACACCCGAACTTTCGAGCTCAAGAACCAAGGTGTGCGACCGCGAGTGTGGTTCGGTGAGCGGTGGATCCATTCGGTTCTCGACCTGTTCGAGGAGAATTCACGGTACTTCCCGGCGCTGCTCCCTGATGTCTCGGACACCGATCCGCTGGAAGTGCTCGCGGCGGGCGGGGTTCCGGAGTTGAGCGAGCTTCAGATGCACAACGGCACGGTCTATCGCTGGAATCGGCCCGTCTACGACTGCTCGGATGGCAAGCCGCACTTGCGTATCGAGAATCGGGTGCTGCCGGCCGGGCCGACCGTCGTCGACATCATGGCCAATGCGGCCTTCTACTACGGAACCGTTCGCGCATTGGTGAACGCGGAGCGGCCACTGTGGTCGCACATGTCGTTCCATGCGGCAGAAGAGAACCTGCACATCGGCGCCAAGTACGGACTCGACGCCACCCTGTACTGGCCGGAGATCGGTTGGGTCGGTGCCGACGAGTTGGTCCTGCGAAGGCTGCTGCCGTTGGCGGACGAGGGTTTGGCCGACTTCGGATTGTCCGCCGCGGCCCGCGATCGGTACCTCGGCGTGATCGAAGGGCGGTGCATGAATCGGCAGACCGGTGCCGCCTGGCAACGCGAGCAAGTGGCGCACGCGGAGGCCTCGGGCGCGGACCGCTCGACTGCGCTCACCGGAATGCTCCGCGGTTACGTGGAGAACATGCGGACGGGAGATCCTGTTCACACCTGGTCCTGATTGCTCTGCTAATTCTCCTATCCGTCAACAGTTTCGGGGACCTAAGTCCCCGAAATGAAGAGGGGGCGACCCCAAAAAAGCCGGACAAGTGGGATGGTTAGAGTGAAAGTGGCTCGGTTACTTCTTCAGGAAGGTGGGCACATGAGTTCACGCGAACATAACAGTGTTGTTGTCGGAGTCGAGGGTTCGGACACTGCGTCCACAGCGCTCCGCGAGGCCGCGAAAATCGCCGCCCAGCGCGAATTGCGACTCGACATCATCCACGCTCTCGACTTCGCGCCTTACGGTTTCGGCGGACCGTACGTCGACGCGGGTGGGGTGTACGAATGGGTCGAAGAGGCCGGAAAAGCGATCTTGGCGGAGGCGGAACAGTTCGCCCGTGAGATCGATCCGAAACTCGAAGTTCACACCGAAATCGCCATCGGCAGCGCAACTCAGTGGCTGATCGAGAGTTCGGCACAAGCCAGGCGGGTAGTCGTCGGAGCGTCGGCCTCAGGCAAGGCGGCGACAGCAGTCCTCGGCAATACCGCGGTCGGTGTGGCCAGTCACGGCAAGTGTCCGGTCATCGTCGTTCGGGACCGCGATGGTGCGGTGCCCTCGGAAGGACCCGTAGTGGTCGGCGTCGACGGCAGCGCGTTGAGCGCCCAGGCCGTCGGTGCGGCTTTCGAGGAAGCGTCGTTCCGCGGAGTCGAGTTGGTGGCGTTGCACGTGTGGAGTGACCTCGGCAGTGCGGCATTCGAAGACCCGAGGGCCGCTGCGCTTGCCCCGCAGTCTCTCGAAGAGGAAGAGCACGCGGTACTCAGCGAGAGCTTGGCCGGATGGTCCGAGCAATACCCGGACGTGAAGGTCCGGCGCGAGGTATACCTCGACAACCCACGCGGACGGCTGTTGGACTGGTCGGCAAAAGCGCAGCTCGTCGTAGTCGGAAGCCGTGGTCGCGGTGGATTCCGCGGCATGTTGCTCGGCTCGACCAGCAACACCCTGATCGCTTCGGCCAAGTGCCCCGTCATGGTGGTTCGCCCCGAAGAATCCTGACCTTCGACAGGCTCTCCCACTACCCCGTTCATTTCGGTCATCGAATATGAACGGGGTAGTCACATGAATGCGGACTCAGGTTCCGTAGTGTTCGATGTGAGTAAGTGTTCGATGGGAGTACCACTGCTCGTGTGCGCGTCGCACACGGCAGCAATCGTCAGGATTGGGGTTACAACGTGCGTATCGGTATGGGTTTGAACTACAGCGGCGGGTTCGCCGAAACCGTCGAAGAGGTCGGTGACCTGGAGAAGGCGGGCCTCGACATCGCCTTCGTCCCGGAGGCGTATTCCTTCGACGCCGTCAGCCAGCTCGGTTACCTGGCGGCCAAGACGTCGACCATCGAACTCGCTTCGGGAATCTTTCAGATCTACACCCGTACCCCTTCGTTGACCGCCATGACGGCGGCGGGCCTGGACTTCGTCTCCAACGGTCGCTTCGTGATGGGACTGGGCGCTTCCGGACCGCAGGTGATCGAGGGGTTCCACGGCGTCAAGTACGACGCTCCGCTGGGACGCACACGTGAGGTCGTCGAGATCTGCCGTCAGGTATGGCGCCGCGAGAAGGTCGAGTACCAGGGCAAGTACTACCAGGTTCCCCTCCCCGCCGAGAAGGGCACCGGACTCGGAAAGCCGCTCAAGCTGATCAATCATCCTGTGCGTGAGCGCATCCCGATCCTGATCGCTTCGCTCGGACCCAAGAACGTCGAGCTGACGGCGGAAATCGCCGAAGGCTGGGAACCTATTTTCTTCCATCCGGAGAAGGCAGCAAGCGTGTGGGGTGAGCCGATCGCCAAGGGCAAGGCCAAGCGCGATCCGAGCCTCGGTGAGCTTCAGGTGTACGCGTCGCCGGCACTGGCCATCGGTGACGACGTCGACCACATGCTCGACTGGGTACGCCCGAGCCTTGCGCTCTACATCGGTGGCATGGGCGCCAAGGGCAAGAACTTCTACAACGATCTCGCGGTGCGCTACGGCTACGAAGAGGCCGCCGAGAAGATCCAGGATCTCTACCTCGCGGGCAAGAAGGACGAAGCCGCCGCAGCAGTGCCGGACGAACTGGTTCGCGCAGTGTCGTTGATCGGTCCCGAGAGCTACGTCAAGGAACGCGTCGCAGCCTTCGCCGAAGCCGGTGTCACGACGCTCAACGTCACGCCGTTGGCGGCCGACCGCAACGGCCGAGTGCAGCTGATCGAGAAGTTCCGCAAGATTTGTGACTGACCCTGCTGTGCGCCTTTATTAACCGCCGGCGGTTAACAAAGGCGCACAGCAGAGCAGGTGGTTCGGGATCTCCTGCGTACGAAACCCGATTTTGGGCGCTTGTTGACAGGACTTTTTTCACTTCTGACCGGTCGGGTTCTTCACCTAACGTGGATCGAGTAGCCAGGGTTTGCGTGCGAATCCGGCACCGGTGGCCTCGTTGACGCCCGAAAGGGATGTTGGCGGGGCCGTTGCCGCAGTCCACCCGAACACCCAATGTCCGATTCGGGACTCGCGTCGGCTGATGAATCCTTTTTGCCGTCATTGGGCAATAGTGTGAGGGCGAAGAGATTCTGTGGTCGATTGTGGAGGGACGAACATGAGTGCAACCAAACCCGTCGTCGTAGCGGTAGACGGTTCGGAATCGGCGTCGTCGGCTGTCGTCTGGGCGGCGAGGACCGCGGTGGCGCTCGGTCGACCGCTCCACATCGCGACGGTGGTGCACATCCCAGCCTTCTACTACTCCGAGCCTTACCTCGCCGAGAGCTTCAAGGACGAACTGCGGCGCACTGCCACCGCTCGTCTGGACAGCGCACAGATTCTCGCGCGGCAAAGCATCGACGACGACCTCGAGATCGTCACCGAACTACTCGACGGCAGCGTCTCCGATCGCCTGATCGAATTGTCCAAGGGCGCGTACATCATTGCGCTCGGCCCTCGCGGGCACGGCGAATTCACCGGATTGGTCGTCGGTTCTGCGACGGTCTCGGTTGTCTCGCACGGCGAATCTCCGGTTGCAGTTGTCCGAGGACGGACGCTCGACGGTCGACCGCCGACCGAGGGCCCCGTCGTCGTCGGTGTCGATGGATCCGAAAGCAGCATCGAGGCAGTCGAGCACGCTTTCGAGCAGGCCTCCGCGCGGGGCGCCACCTTGATCGCCGTCAACGTGTGGAGCGACGTGAGTGTGCAGCCCTCGTTGGGCGCCACCCCCGACGACCCACTGTGGAGCAGCATCCAGACGGGTGAGGAAGTTGTCCTCGCGGAGCAATTGGCCGGATTCACCGAGCGTTACCCGGACGTCGTCGTCGAAAGAGTCGTCGCGCGTGACCGTCCGGTCCGAGTCCTGAGCGAATATGCGGAGACGGCGCAGTTGATAGTCGTCGGCAGTCGCGGGCGCGGCGGATTCGCAGGAATGCTCCTCGGATCGACCAGTCGGGCGCTCCTGCACACCGCGGATTGCCCGGTTCTCATCGTCCGGCACGTCAACAAGTGAAGAGAATGCATTCCATGAGTTCTGAGTCCACCGTCTCCGGTACCGTTCGACGTGAGATGTCTTTTGGAGGGGTTCGATGACAACGCGGATATTCCTGGTCGACGATCACGAGATCGTCAGACGCGGATTGTTCGACCTACTCGGTGGGGTCGAGGACTTCGTGGTGGTGGGCGAGGCGGCGTCCGTGGGGGAAGCGCTGGCCGCGGTACCGCAGAGCAACGCCGACGTCGCTGTTCTGGACGTACGCCTGCCTGACGGCAACGGCGTCGAACTGTGCCGAGAACTCCGCTCGATGCTTCCCGACCTCCGCTGCCTGATGCTCACGTCGTACGCCGACGACGAGGCGTTGCTCGACGCGATCATGGCGGGCGCCTCGGGATTCGTCCTCAAGCAGATTCTCGGAACCGATCTGGTCGCTGCAGTCCGCACAGTCGGGCGCGGCGGTTCACTGCTCGACAGTCGTGCAACCGAGGCGCTGATGCAGCGGATCCGCAGCGACCGTACAGCTGATCCGTTGGCCGAACTTTCCGATCAGGAGCGAGCAGTCTTCGACCTCATCGGAGAAGGGCTCACCAACCGGGAGATCGGCGCGCGATTGTTCCTCGCAGAGAAGACGGTCAAGAACTACGTGACGCGTCTGCTCTCGAAGCTGGGCATGCAGCGTCGTACTCAGGCTGCGGTGTTGGCGACCGAAATCCGTAGCGGCAGTCGCTAGGATCTAACGACCGGATTTCGGTCGATTCGAGTTGGTGCGACCGAGCGGTACTCGCCAGAGCAGGCGTGCACCGCTCGGATCGTGATTGACGATCGTGCACGTACCGCCGCAATGTTCGGCGCGGCGCTCCAGATTGTGCAGTCCACTCTTGTGGAAGTCGGAGGGGAGTCCGACGCCGTCGTCCTCGATCGTGATCGCAAATTCGAGGTCCGCGGTGACAGCGATGGTGATGTGGCGTGCGTGTGCATGCCGAAGGACGTTGCTCAACCCCTCACGCAGCACGGCTTCGGCGTGCTGGTGGATCCCGGGATTCACCAGAGTGTCGATGGCGCCGGAGAATTGGACGCTCGGGGTCACCGCGGACTGTGCGGTGGCGTCGCCGATGACATCGAGGAGGCGCCGGCGCAGGCTCGACGAATCGGTGGCTGTCGGAGTCTGCAGATCGAAGATGGTTGTCCGGATCTCGCGGACTGTCTTGTCGAGCTGTTCGAGAGATCGTTTGACAATCGCGCGCGCCGACTCCGGGAGGGTCTCGTCCGGAAGCGTGCTCTGCAGGCTCATTCCGCTCGCGAACAGTCGCTGGATGACGTTGTCGTGCAGGTCTCGTGCGATGCGGTCGCGGTCGGCGAGAACGGACAACAGGCGTTGCGCCTTTTGTTTCTCGTCGAACTCGATTGCAACGGAGCCGAGTTCGGCCATCGACTCGATCCGGGTCAGTTCGTCGTGATCCCAGTGTGTGTTGGTGGAATTCGACGCCACGATGACCGCGCCGACTACACCCGAGGCGACGCACATCGGTGCCACGACCGCACTCCCAGCCGACGGCACCAGTTCGGTGAGTGCGCCTAAAGTGGTGAGTACCTGTAGCTTTCGAGTGCTCCGCACCACGTCGAACGGATAAGTGGTCGCCGGGATTCTGACTCCACGTGACGTGGTCCGGGCGCTGGCCGCGGCGTGAACCTGTGCGTAGCCGTTCTCGCAGATCACCACGATCACGTCGTCGACGCCGGTCAGGTCCCGAACGCGACTGGCAAGAAGTTGCAGGCCGTCCTCGAGCGAGTCACCGGCCAGCAACCGCGAGCGGATGGCAGATGTTGCAGTGAGCCATCTTTCACGAGTTCGTGACTGCTCGAACAGTCGGGCGTTTTCCACAGCGATACCGGCTGCGATGGCGAGGGCTTCGAGAATGACCTCGTCTTCCTGGGTGAACTCGGCTTGTCCCCGTTTCTCGGTCAGGTAGATGCTTCCGAACACCTTTCCCGCATCATGATCGGCGCTCCGAGGAAGCTCTCCATCGGTGGATGATTTGCGGGGAATCCCACCGATTCGGGATGGTCGCCGAGATGGGCCACACGCAAAGTCTGCGGGTGATTCATCAGAACACCCAGCACGCCATGACCTTCGGGGAAATGTCCCATGGTCGCGCGTTGGGACCCGGAGATTCCCTCGTACACGAATTCCGAGAGCCCGCCCCCCGGCGCCGCGACCCCCAGGGCGCCGTAGCGGCAATCCAGAACCGTTGTCGCAGAGGTGATGATCCGTTGAAGCGTCAGGTCGAGGTCCAGGCCGGAGCCGACCACCAGGACCGCCTCGAGCAGGCGGTGGAGTGTCGGTATGTCGGCATTGGAATCGCCCAGGCGGTCGAGCAACTCGCCGAACGTACGTGCCGGACTGTGACCCGAAGCTTCGACCATGGTCGAAGCATATCGCCTCACCGAACGTCAGCTCTCCTGGCGGCGACCTTCCCACCACGACGACCAGTGATGCTTGATCTCGTCGAACTCGTCATCGCTCAGGTCGTAGGTGGTCAGCAGGATGGACATGCCTCCGTCGGGCCGCTGCGCCGTCACCGACTGGGTGGCGACAGACAGCAGGCCAGGGCCGAGATCCTCGACTGTCAGCCCGAATTGGTGGTCGGTGACGTAGTCGACGACGCCTTCGAAATAGTCGCCGGGAGCGATTGTCACCGCGTACCGACTTCCCGCTTCCAATTCGATTTCGGTGAGCCCGAGGACGCTTGCCACGTTCTCACCGGGGAGCAGAAGGCCGTCGAGATAAATGGTTTTACGCTCGGCCAGTCCGTGGTGCTCCACTGCGAATCTGAGCAGCTGGAGGAATGTCGTCCAGCCCTCGGTGATGTCGTCGTACCAGTCGTCGTCGGCAGATTTGGCCGGCCGATCGATGCGGACGACCGTCTTGCCGTCCTGTTCGCGAAGTGAGAAACGGTCACCGTTTCCGAGTTTCAGCGTCAACGCTTCGGGGTCGGCCTCAGCGGTGGAGTAGATCTGGGTGATTTCGTCGTCGAGTCCGTCGTACTCCCAGCCGAACCAACGTCGAATCAGCGACGGGTCGCGCAGCGCGGGCCAGAGTACGGACGGGGCTGCGACGACGGACACTTCGATCACGGTTTCGCTCACGCGGAAGACGCTACCGATTTCAGCCCTTCATGGCGACGGTCAGTAGAAATGCAACGTCTTCGAGCGCTTCGACGCTGTGCCGGTCGGCCGGGACGGTCAGGAAATCACCCGTGGATCCTTTCCACTGGTCGCTCCCACATACAAGATTCAGCTTCCCGCTCAGTACCAACAACGTGGCTTCGCCCGGACTGTCGTGTTCGGCGAGGCTCTTGCCGGCGCTCAGCGCGATCACCGTTTGTCGCAGGCTGCGCTGGTGGCCGCCGTAGACGGTTTGTGAACTGCGACCGCTGGTCGCCGAGCCCGCCAGTTTCAACTGTTGGCGAGCGAGAGCGGTCAGTGACTTCTTGTCCATCGAAGACCTCTCGGAAGCGGTGAATGTCCTTCTTGGAGTATGACCGACTCACTCGCGAGGTGCCTCGTTATCGGCGGAAGTCGGTCAGCGCGTGTACTCCAACCAGCGGAAGCGCAGGCCGCTCTTCTCCGAGGTCTGCCAGGGCTCGTCGGATTTCAGGTTCCATTCGGGGCCGATCTCGGGAGCAAAAGCATCGCCGGCGATGTCGAGGTCGATCTCGGTCACCAGTAGATGCGTTGCGAATGGCAGTGCAGCCGAATAAATTTGCCCGCCACCGACGACGAAGACGTCACCGTCCGGCAACGCCAGGGCGTCGTCCAGCCTGTGGACTACCTCGGCGCCTTCGGCGTGCCATTGCGGATCGCGTGTGACGACGATGTTCCGACGCCCGCTGAACGGACGGAACTTCGATGGAATGGAGTCCCAGGTGCGCCGCCCCATGATTACCGGATGGCCCATGGTGACGCGTTTGAAGTAAGCCATGTCCTCGGACACGCGCCACGGGATCGAGTTGTCGGCGCCGATGACGCCGCCGTGGGCCTGCGCCCAGATGAGGGTGACTGTGCGATCGGTCATCGTCAGACCGCTACCGGTGCTTTGATCGCGGGGTGGTGCTGGTAGTCGACGATCTCCACGTCCTCGAAGGTGTAGTCGAAGATGGAGTCGCGCTTGTTCAGCTTCAGGGTCGGCAACGGCAGCGGTTCGCGGCCGAGCTGCTCGGTCACCTGGTCGACGTGATTGTCGTAGATGTGGCAGTCGCCGCCGGTCCAGACGAACTCGCCGACGTCGAGTCCGGCCTGCTGGGCCATCATGTGGGTGAGCAGCGCGTAGCTGGCGATGTTGAACGGAACGCCGAGGAACATGTCGGCGCTGCGCTGGTACAGCTGGCAGGAGAGCTTGCCGTCGGCGACGTAGAACTGGAAGAAAGCGTGGCACGGCGCCAGGGCCATCTGCGGAATGTCGGCGACGTTCCACGCCGAAACGATGATCCGCCGCGAATCGGGGTTGGAGCGCAGAGCCTCGACGGTCTGCGCGATCTGGTCGATGTGCTCGCCCGAAGGGGTGGGCCAGCTACGCCACTGGACGCCGTAGACGGGGCCGAGTTCACCGTTCTCGTCGGCCCACTCGTCCCAGATGGAGACGCCGTGCTCGTGCAGCCACGCCACGTTGGAGTCGCCGCGCAGGAACCACAGGAGTTCGTTGACTATCGACTTGAGGTGGACCTTCTTGGTGGTGACGAGCGGAAAGCCGTCGGCAAGATCGAAACGCATCTGGTGACCGAAGATGCTGCGGGTGCCGGTTCCGGTTCGATCGGATTTGGCGGTACCCGTCTCCATGACGAGCCGGAGGAGGTCTTCGTAAGCAGTGGAGACAGTCACGGGAATCAGTCTAGGGCCTGCCTTGCCGTGCGCCTTTATTAACCTCCGGCGGTTAATAAAGGCGCACGGCAATATAGCCTCGGCACATGCGCGAACTCTTGGTGATCGGTATCGGTGCTGGTGATCCCGACCAGGTGACGGTTCAGGCGATCAAGGCTATGAACAGGGCCGATACCTTCTTCATCATCGGAAAGGGTGACGAGAAGCAGGCCCTGGTCGACTTGCGCACCGGCATTCTCGACGAGCACGTTCACCTCGACTACAAGGTGGTCGAGATCACGGACCCGCCGCGGGACCGAACCCCCACCGATTACGAGGGGGTTGTCGAGGACTGGCACGAGCGTCGGGCCGCGAAATTCGAAGCGGAATTTGCGGCCGAACCTGGCGTCGGCGCGATTCTCGTCTGGGGTGATCCCTCCCTCTACGACAGCACTCTGCGGATCGTCGAGCGCGTGCTCGCTCGCGGGAGAGTTTCGTTCGACTACTCCGTCATCCCGGGAATCACCAGCGTGCAGTCGCTGGCTGCACAACACCGAATCGTCCTCAACCGAATCGGCGAACCCATCCACATCACGACCGGCCGCAAACTGGCCGAGGGATTGCCCGACGGCGTGGACAATGCCGTCGTGATGCTCGACGCGCATTGCACCTTCACTCAGGTAAGCGAAAACGACGCCGAGATCTGGTGGGGCGCGTACCTCGGGACCCCGGACGAGGAGTTGATTTCCGGCAAACTGCGTGACGTCGAAGATCGGATCGTCGCTCGCCGGGCGGAGTTGCGTGAGAAGCACGGTTGGATCATGGATACGTACCTCGTTCGGCGCTGACAACCGACCCTGGATTTGCCGCCTCGATCCTGCACTCTTGATCCCGAACGGCGGTCTGCGCACCTATGATCTGCGCATGACATCGTTCGGGCAGGACCGACTGCAGTCGATTCTGCCCGCGCCGCGTGGCCGTGAAAAATCAGCTGTGAAGTCGGCTTTCGACCTTCTGGTTCAGTGGTATCGGCGTCCTGATCAATTCGACAGTTTCAATCGATACCTCGCCACGAAGGGCCTGGAGCTAGCTGTCCGATTGCTGGTCATCGGCTCGCTGACGACGGTCATCATTGCGATGACTCTGCTGCGCTTCAGCGACGCTGGCGTGCACAACCACGTCACCAGCGTCGTCAACGCCGTTATCATCGCCGTCACGATTGCGGTGATCGTGCTCTTCTGCCTTCTGCCCGAAATCACGCGTCGGTGATCGTACTTCTTTGTCGCCTACTGCGAGGTCGGCGTATTCGTCGGTGTGTTCTTGAACAACGACCCTTTCATCGGGTTGATCCAGTGTGTGCTCTTCGTACTGATCGGTGGTTACATCGCGTACTTTCACAACGCGAGACTCCAGGCGGTTCACATCGCGCTGTCCATCGTGGTTCTGGCAGTGGTCGGCCGAAAGGTTGCGGTCTACGCGGATCTTGCGTTGGCCACAGCACTGTGCCTGATCATCGCCACCGGGATCGTGGTCATCCCGTTCGCCTGCCAGTTCGTCCTCTCACTTCTCGGCTCCGACGCGGACAGTTCGGATGTGGATCCGTTGACAGGGCTTCTGAATCGGCGCGGGCTGCAGCGAGCTGTTGTCGAAATGGGGGCGACGGGGCATGCGTCGAGCAAGTCGTCGTATGTCGTCGCGATTGTCGATGTCGATTCGTTCAAGAGCGTCAACGACTCACAGGGGCACGAAGAAGGCGATCTCGTACTTCGCCAGATTGCTGATCGACTGCGGTGGTGCGGCGGCGAGAAGGCGCTCTTCGCCAGATTCGGTGGGGACGAGTTCGTGTTGGTAGACACGATAGACGTCGGCGCAGCGCCTGCGTTCGAAGACAATCTGCGAAGGCACTTGCGAATCGACGATCGTGATCCGGTAGTGACCACCAGCGTCGGAGTCGCGATCACCTCTGCCGAATGGTCGTCGATTATTTCCGACGAGGAGTTGACGGAATTGTTTCGAGTAGCCGATGCCTCGATGTACCGCGCGAAGGCCGCCGGCGGCGATCAGGTTGTGATGTGGGACGGCAAACAGTGAAAATTGTCTGATTGCGGGGAGTTGACTGGATTACCCTGACCCTATGGAATCTGCCGAGAGTGTTGAGCGTTCGGACGCCGTGGCGTCTCGACGACCGCTCTCGGGTCCCGCGTTCCGGCTGATCTCTTCTCAACTTGTCGATTGGTATCGGCGTCCGGACCAATTCGACACCTTCAATCGCTATCTCGCGGACAAAGGGTTGACCGTCGCCTCGCGGTTTCTCGTCGTCTGCTCGTTGGTGCTGGTCACCGTGATCATGTTCCTCACTCGCTTCAGTCCACAGGGACCGACCACTTCGCACGCGCGCACCGCGAACGCAGTCATCATGGTCATAACCGTGATGATGGCCGTCGCCCTCTCGACGAGGCGCAATCTCTCCCGTTCCTGGTCTTACGCCTTTGTGCTCTACTCGGAAGTGGGAATAGCGGCCGCAATGCTGCTGTACTCCAATCCACTTGCAGCACTGGCACACGCCGTGATGTTCTCGGTGATCGGCGGATACATCGCGTTCTTCCACAATGCTCGAATACAGAGCCTTCACATGTTGTGGGTATTCGTCGTGGTCATCGGCATCGTGACACGTACGGCCGTGGTCGAAAACGATGTGGATACTCCGGTTCTGGTCGCGTTGGTAGTACTGGTCGGCGCGGCAATCTACGTGATTCCCTTTGCCTGTCAGTTCATTTTCTCCATCCTCGGCACCGACGCGTTGAACTCGCAATTGGACCCACTGACGGGACTGCTCAACAGGAGGGGACTGGCCGACGAAGTGCGACTGTTGCTGGAGCGGTCGTACACGCACTCGGCGCTCTTGGTAGTCGCCGCCGTCGACATCAATCGATTCAAGGCCATCAACGACGAGTACGGACATACCGTCGGTGACGCTGTGATCGAAAAAGTCGGATCGAGACTGGTCGAATGCGCCGGCCCGGCGGCCTTGATCGCACGGATAGGCGGCGACGAGTTCGTCATCGTCGATTCGGTCGATCAACGCTCGTTCCATCGACTCGAACATGAGCTACTCCGTTCGACGATCACCTCGCCCGATCATCCCGAGGTGGCGATGAGCGTCGGAATCGCGAAGATCGCAGGGCCTTTCGAATCAGCGGATGATGCGCTGGTCGCCTACCCGACTCTGCTGCGGCGAGCGGATCGGGCGATGTACTCCGCGAAGGCACGCGGTGGGCATTCGGTGGTGCTGCAGACGGAAACGGACTGAGCGCGCTGTGAGTGTCCGTGGTCGGCGTTAGTCTGTTGCCATGCCTGAACTACCCGAGGTGGAAGCGCTGGCAGGGTTCCTTCGTCAGCACGCGGTCGGCGCAGTGGTGGGACGCGTCGACATCGCTGCATTGAGTGTGCTCAAGACCTTCGATCCGCCGATCACTGCTCTGCAGGGGCGTGACGTCACGGGCGCCGCCCGCTTCGGGAAGCATCTGGCTCTGGATTGCGACGGGTTGTGGTTGGTCACGCATCTCTCCCGTGCCGGCTGGATGCGCTGGCTGGACAATCCATCGGCGACGCCGCCGAAGCCGGGGAAGGGGCCGTTGGCGCTGCGCGTTCATTTCTTCACACCCGAAGGGTTGACGCCGGCATTCGATCTCACCGAAGCCGGCACCAAGAAACGCCTCGCCGTCTGGGTCGTGAACGATCCGCAGGAGGTTCCGGGCATCGCCCGGTTGGGGCCGGACGCGATGGCCGTGACCGAAGCCGAGTTCGCACAGATTCTGGGCGGAACGTCGGCGCGGATCAAGAACTCGATAGTCGAGCAGTCGTTGATCGCCGGTATCGGGAACGCCTACTCGGACGAGATCCTCCACACCGCGAAACTCTCGCCTTTCGCGACCTCGTCGCGGCTGACGCCGGATCAGATTTCGACGCTGTATGCCGTGATGCGATCCACGCTGGCCGACGCGATCGAGCGTTCGGAAGGTCAGGACGCGGCCCGGCTCAAAGGTGAGAAACGCTCGGGGATGCGAGTGCATGCTCGTACCGGACTTCCGTGCCCGGTGTGCGGTGACGTCGTACGCGAAGTGTCGTTCGCGGAGCGCTCTTTTCAATACTGCGCGACGTGCCAGACCGGCGGTAAGCCGTTGGCGGACAGGCGAATGTCGAAACTGCTCAAGTAGCGAACTGCGCTGCGAGTAGTTCGACGAACTCGCGGGCGAGCGCCGACGAATGGGTGGGTTCGGTGATTGCGTGGACGATCCGATGCGGCGCATCGGTGATCGGAATACAGACCAATTCGGGGTGCAGGGCGCTCATGGACCGGGGGAGCAAACCTACGCCCAGGCCGTTGGCGGTCAGTGAACAGATCAGGTCTACCGAGTTGGCTTCAAGTGTTTTTCCCCGAGGGACCTGTGATTCGGCGAAGGCTTGGTCGGTTTGGACACGGGCCTCGCTGCCGGAGGCGAAGTCCACGAGAGTGTGATCGCGTAGGTCTTCGAGCCTGATCGACGAAGCCTGGGCAAAGGGATGGTCAGGAGCAACGAACGCTGCGGTGGGTTCACTCCACAGCGGCGCGGCGGCAAAGCTCTTGGGTAGGCGACCTGCGGCCAATCCGACAATGCCGACGTCGATTGCACCGGACCGGACTCCTTCGATAACTACTTCACTGCCGTACGGTCGCGCGGTGATGTTGATTGCAGGGTGGCGCCGTGTCAGATCTGCCAGCGCGCGTCCGACGTCGACGCGCCCCGCCGAGGTGATGGTGCCGACCGTCAACCGCACTTGCTCGTTGCTCCGTGCGGAGACATCACTGACGAGTCTCGACACGGCGCCGAGTACCTCGCGGGAGCGGGCGACAAAAACCTCGCCTGCAGCAGTCAGGCCGACGTTTCGGCTGTTCCGGTTGAACAATTCGACTCCCAGTTCCTTTTCGAGGTCTCTGATCTGGGCACTCAAGGCGGACTGGGAAACGTGCAACCGCGACGCTGCTCGGCTGAAGTGTCTGTCTTCCGCGACTGCCAGGGCGTAGCGGATGTGACGTAGTTCCATTGCACCAATCTATCGTTTCTGGAGATAGATCATGCATATCTATCTATTGGACGCGCGTCGGTGTAGGCGGTCATGCTTGACGACATGATTTCAAGCGACGCGCGTCCGAGGCTCGGACTACCGATAGTGCTGCTGATGGCTGCAGCGACGGGCCTGTGCGCGGGCGGTAACTATTTCAACCAGCCACTCCTCGATTCCATCGCAGATCACCTGAATGTGTCGGCCTCCGCAGCGGCCGCGACGGTGACCATCGCGCAGGTCGCGTATGCACTCGGATTGATACTTCTGGTTCCGGTGGGCGACATGGTGGACCGACGCAAGCTGACGGTAGGGCTCATGCTGCTGGCGGCGACCGGTCAAGCGGTCAGCGGATTTGCGCCCAACTTTGCCACGCTGGCAGTGGGAATCGCTGTCGCTGGCGTCTTTTCGGTCGCCGCCCAGGTGCTGATTCCGTTTGCCGCCTCGCTGGCCGAACCTGAGAGGTCCGGTCAGGTGGTCGGCACGATCATGAGTGGACTGCTGATCGGAATCCTGCTGGCGCGCAGCGTTGCCGGCGTCCTCTCCGGATTGGGAGGTTGGTCGACGGTATACAAGGTTGCGGCGGTGCTGATGGTGGTGATGGCCGTGGCATTGTGGCGATCTCTGCCTTCCGATTCCGCAGATCGCCCGAAGGCAAGCTACCGCGCAACGCTCGCTTCGGTAGGGAAGTTGGCTGCGACCTTGCCGCGCCTGAGAACCCGATCGGCCATGGGCGGACTGGCTTTTGCTGCTGTCAGCACCGTCTTCACGACGATGGCCTTTCTTCTGTCCGGCGAATTCGGCTACAGCGACACTCAAATCGGCTTGGTCGGACTACTCGGTGTGGCGGGAGCTTTGATGGCGACGGTGGCGGGCAGACTGGCCGATCGGGGATTGGGTCAGCTGGCGACCGGCGGCGCCATCGCGATTCTCTTGGTGTCGTGGCTTCCCTTTGTCGCCGGTGCCACCCACGTGGTGTGGTTTCTCGTTGCCATCGTCCTTGCCGACCTCGCGCTGCAGGGAGTGCACGTCAGCAACCAGAACGTGATCTACGCCCTTGTCCCCGAAGCGCGTTCGCGTGTGAATTCCGTGTACATGACCACCTACTTCGTCGGTGCTGCCGTGGGCTCGGCGGTGGGGTCAGTGGTGTGGAAGTCGTACGGCTGGAACGGAGTATGCATCGCCGGGTTGGTCTTCTCCGTTGCAACGGCGATGGTGTGGGTGCATGATCGCCGACTGGAGACGGCTGAACTGCGAATCCCGCAATCCCCTGTTGCAGTGGGGTAGGCACCCACACCTTCTCGGCTCCAGCACCTTTCAGATTTCGGCACCGTCCACCAGGATCTTGCCGACGCGTTCGGGATAGTACGACACGTGGTCGTCGATCCCGGACGCTTCGGCGGTAGTGAACGGATAGAACCACGCCAGATCCTCGATCGGAGCGAGTTCGGTTGTGCCGGTGAACGACAGATACGACGCAGTGCCCTTGTAGGGGCAGGCCGTGGTGGTCGGGGACGGCGCAAAGTACTCGCTGCGAACGTCGATTCTCGGAATGTAGTACCGCGTGGGCAGTCCGGTTTCGAAGAGCAGTCTGGGTCGTCTCGTCTCGGCGACCAGTACGTCGCCGACAAAGACCTGGACGTGGCGGGACGAGGGGAGTGCGTCGATACGTACGTATGGATCGCGGGCGTGGACAAAGACCTGTTGATCCTCCTCGTACCAGGCGTCCATGCGATCCCAATAGAATGCGACGTACTCACTCAGATCCAGGGAACCGTCGAACTGTTCAGGGTAGGTCCAGACGGCGTCCTCGGCCCGGCGATCCCCGATCTCGATCGTCCAGTAGGTGGCGTCACCTTTCCATGGGCAATGGGTGGTCGTCGACGTCGGGACGAGGAATTCGGTACGAACGTCCGCGAGGGGGATGTAGTACATCGGCAGGCGGCCGCGTTCGAAAAGGTATACCGAACGAGTGGTGTCTGCGACGGCGTGACCAGCGAAGAAGGCTCGAATTCGGCGGGGGTTCGGCTCCAGTGCGATCCGCCCGTTGGAAGCTGTGATCTGTGTGTCTTCTGCGTGAGTCAGTGCTGTGGACATTCGCGAATGCTCCTGAGATCGGCAGGGTGGTCCTTCCCATCCTGCGCCCGGCAGCAGTTATTTGACAGGTTGGAGTCGAAATACGCGGATCTGGCGCCCGAATGCTCGATCGGCGTAGGTTTCGTACGGCGGCCACGTGGTGGTCGCGAGCTCCCACAGCTTCTTACGCGTGGCGCCCTCCGCCAGACTCGCACCGACCGGTATTTCGACGCCCTTCACTGTCACGATTGCGGTGGGGTTTGCCATCAAATTGAGTGTCCATGCTGGATGCGTATCCTGCCCCCAGTTGGAACCGACGACGACAAACGCATCACCGTCGGGTGCGTACAGGAGTGGCGTGGTGCGAGAACGGCCGGTCTTACGGCCCGTCGTGGTGAGCAGTAGCTGAGTCACGGTGTTCTCTCCGACCAGTGAGAGCTTGCCTCCCGACACTCTCTGCACTGCTCGATCGAGCGGAACCAGATCCTTGCCGAGATCCGAGAACCATTGTGTATGGCCGACATTGCGCATCAATGACCGGTAGATATTGCGCATCGGACCCCTCGCATTCTCGGCACTGTTTCGAGGCTGGTGCACCTCGACTCGAAAGAGTCTGCCACGTCTGGTCACAGATACCTGAGTCCCAAGGTCCCGAAAGGAATGAAGCGGTCAGCCGAATTCGGTTTTGGTGGAGTAGAATTGGGGCATACCGCCGAAACCGTTCGTTTGTGCGCGTTGGACGGTCGTTGGAAGATCAACCCTCCGAGGTCAAGACATCAGGCTCTAGCCACTCGACGCCGAGCAGTTCGGACAGCGACCGCAGACCGGATCGATCACCACCTTTCAGACCTGTGACCGAATTGAGATTGCGCAACATGACCGTGGCGACGTCCTCTTCCTTGGTGCCCACGCCGAAGGGTATGACCCACGGGCACGTCTGGTAGTCGCGATGCGACCGACCGAACGTCTGTTCTGCCGCGATCCCTGAGTATCGCGGTTGATGAAAGATTCCCGTCCGTGGCAACGGGGACGCGTGAGTGCCGTCCGGGAGTGCTTCGTTGGCATGGAGCGAGATCGAGGTCGTGACATTGAAGACGATGACCGGTGCGTCCCCGCGTTGAAACCGCAGACGTTGACCCTCCTTGTCCGGCACCGCACCGAACAGTTTTGCCACCGAGATCCCGGCGTCTTCGATCATCTCGACCAGTGGATCACCTGCCGTGGAGACGAATTCGACGGCCACCAACACCTGCTTGCCTGCCTTGACCTGCGCCTGCGCCCACTGGGCCGTCGACTCGGCGCGGATCATGCCCGCTTTCTGTCGGTAGCGCAGAACCAGCGCACGGCCGCGCGCGATGTTGCGACTCTTGCGGGCCAATCCCATTTCGTAGGCGTACTCGGCCCACTCCGTCTCGTACTCGGCGCGCTGGGCATGGGTGAGGTCGATCGGCATACCGTCGAGCGGAACAGGTCCCCACGGAGTCGGTCGATGAATCATCAAGGGCGGTTTGCTGTTCGACATCCACCCACGCACGGTCTCGAGCGCTCGAGATTGCAGCGTAGGTGATTCCTTCGCCTCTGCGCTCCACGTCCACTTCCCGTAGGACTTGTCCAGCGGAAGGCCGGACTCGACCAGCCTGGCGCCCAGGTCGGACCAGTACTCCGAAGGTTCTGAATGCAGCTGCGCGAAAAGCGGTGCCAGGTAACGCTGGTCGGCCGGCGTGTGTCCCGGTGTTGCCGTCACGGACAGGACGAACGGCGCTTGCTCGTGAGCATTCGAAAAGCGCGCGACCTTCTCGAATGCCGCCGTGCGCTGTGTGTCGTTGCTGTACAGCTGGGCCTCGTCGGCAATCACCACACCGAACGTGTACTTGGGGCGGCCGTTTCGCGCGATCAGCTTCTTCAATTGGTCAGGCGACATGATCAACCAGCGGAATCCACCGTCGCCCACCGAGGCGATGGAATAGCGCCAATGCGGAATGGTGATCTGTGCGGGTCGATCGACGAGGACGAGGATGTTGGTTTCGCCGCGCTCCTCGGCAATCGTCTTGGCAGACATCACTGCGATCAGCGTCTTACCCAGGCCTGCATTGTCTGCCAACAGAAATCCGCGTTTGCCGGCGCGAGCGGCATCGACGACGGCTGCAGCCCCCGAAACCTGCTCGGGCCGAGGAATTTTGGGTGCAGCAACGGGACGTTCACCGGTGCTGTCATTGATGTCGTCCTCTACCCACTGCTGATAAGAGAAGGGGAGTGCCTTGAATGGAGCGAGTTCTACGGGCAACTCCGTACCGACCCACGCGTAGCTCTTCCATTTCTTGACGAACTGCGCACCAGGCGCCGGCGTCCGAAAGGGAACGTCGAGGAGCCAGACTCTCTCACCAGGGCCGGCAGTCGGCACATCCGGCATCGTCGCGCGTGAGCTCTTCTTTGCGACAGTCTTCTTCGGGGCGGTCTTTCTGGTCGTGTTCCTCTTGGGTGCAGCCTTCTTCGGTGCAGCCTTCTTTGCGGCAGCCTTGCGTGCCGTGGTTGCTTTGCGTGGTGGCATCAGGCGGTTTCTGCTGTGAGGAATTCACGCAGCGTGAGCGCAGGCCGGCCGACAAGGTCCTCCACGGTGCCCGTGATTAGCGCCAATTCACCCTGCGCGATTGCGGTGTACGTCGACACCCATGCGTCGAGTTCCCAAGCGGGTGCGTTGTACGACGCCCGCGATTCGTAAGCTTCCTCGAGCGTTTCCTCGACGTACGTGGTTCGCTTGCCGGTGACTTCGGTGATGATGCTCGCGGCCTCGGAGAGCGTCAGTGCCTCCCGTCCGGTCAGGTTGTACGTCTGTCCGACATGAGAATCCAGATCCTGCAGAACCGACACAGCGACGGCAGCAATGTCGGAGCGCGCTACCGCGCCGACGAGACCGTCCCCTGCGGGTCCGCGGATCACACCGTCTTCACCGGCGAGAGCGGGTAGGAAATCGAGGTAGAAGCTGTCGCGCAGGAAGGTGAATGCGAGCCCGGAAGCGCGGATATGTTCTTCGGTGACCCAGTGATCGCGAGCGAGCGTGAACGTCGCGTCCGGAGCAGCGCCGAGGAAAGACGTGTACACGATGTGCCTGACCCCGGCCTCCGCTGCGGCGTCGATGAAGGTGCGGTGCTGATCCAGACGATCTGCGCTTTCGGCCGCCGAGACCATGAAGAGGGTGTCGATTCCGGCCAGAGCCGCGAGAGCGCGCTTCTGATCCCCGTACGTGGTCTCGGCCGAATCGGCACCGGGGAGCTGCGGTAATCGGTTGACCGACCGTGCGATCAGCCGCTGTGGGACACCGGCGTCGGCCAACGACCGGGCCACCAGTCCGCCGATATGACCGGTCGCGCCGGTGACGGCGATCCTCGCAGACCGTGAATCTACGGACATGGTGCCCCTCCTTCGGTCGGTGTGCATCCCATCTTGCCGGAACCCACTCCCACGTCAGGTCACGACGCGACGATTACACCGCGAGCCACCGACAGAGCGTCGGACAAAGCTGTCCTGGTGTTGTCGTCGAGGGACAGCAGGGGCCGGCGGGGAAGGCCGGCGTCGATGCCGAGAGATTCCAACCCGGCTTTGACCGTCGACGGCAGTCCGCGACTGACGAGGACCTTCAGTAGCGGCTCGATCTGTTCGAACACAGCGGCGGCACCCGACCGATCACCGGATTCGAGTAGACGCCAGAAGTGCACCACCTGTTCGGGGGCCAGACACGGGGCTGCCGTGCACCATCCGCTTGCACCGGCAGAGAAAGATTGCAGTGCAAGAGGATTGCTGCCGTTGAAGAAGGGGATCGTGCCACCGCTCAGTTCGTTGATGCGGTTCATCCGGGTGATGTCGCCGGTGGATTCCTTGATCATCGTGACGCCGTCGACGGTGGAGACGAGATCGACGAGAAATTCCGGCGACATGTCGATCCCGGTGGTGGCCGGATTGTTGTAGATCATCGTGGGAATGTCGACGGAATCGGCCACCGCGGTGACGTGTTCACGAATCTCCTGCTCACCCAGATGCCAGTACGACGTGGGGAGGATCATCATTGCGTCGGCTCCGGCGTCTGCCGCGATCGATGCTCGGCGGAGTGCTCCCGCCGTCGTCAGATCCGACACTCCGACGACGGTGGGGACTCGGCGGTCGACGTAGTCGACAGTCTCCCGAGCGACCGTCTCCCACTCTGCATCGTCGAGATAGGCGCTCTCGCCGGTACTGCCGAGTGGGGCTATCGCGTCGACACCACTGCTGATCATGCTGTCGAGGAGCGTGTGTAGCGGCTTGGGGTCGAATGCTCCGGTGTCCCGGTCGAACGGGGTGATGGGATAGGCGACGATTCCCTTGATGGTGCTGCTCATGAGGCTCTCAGTTCTGTTGGTGGGAAACAAAAGTCAGTTGGTCAGTGTGTCGGGATGATTGCGGAGAGCGCGACGGGCGTAGTAAGCGAAGTTCGCCTCGCTGCGCCGAGGAGTCAGTGTCCAATCGTGTGCCTCCTTCGCCAGGCGAGGCGGTAGCGGCTTGATGTCTCCGGCAGCCATCGCCAGCAACTGCAGTCTGGCCGCTCGCTCGATCAGATGCCCGAGAGAGCATGCCTCTTCGACCGTGTTGCCGACGACGAGTTGGCCGTGGTGGGCGAGCAGAATTGCCCGCTTGTCGCCGAGTGCAGCCGAAATGATCTCGCCCTCCTCGTTTCCCACGGGAACCCCGGGCCAGTCGGCGAGAAATGCGCAGTCGTCGTAGAGCGGCGCGATGTCCATTTGGGAGACGACGAGGGGAATCTCGAGCATCGACAGCGCCGTCGCATGTAGTGGGTGTGTGTGGACGATGCAGTTGACGTCGGGTCGTGCGCGGTAGATCCAACTGTGGAACCTGTTGGCGGGGTTCGGCATGCCCTCCCCGTCGAGGACTTCGAGATCCTCGTTGACGAGCAGGAGGTTGTCCTCGGTGATCTCGTCGAACCCGAGGCCGAGTCGCTGTGTGACAAACGTTCCTGGCTGCCCACCGCGGGCGGAGATCTGTCCGGCAAGGCCGGAGTCGTGGCCGGCGTCCGACAGTGCCCGGCAGGTCAGTGCGATCTTCTGTCGAAGAGTCCAACTACCTGTCGTTACTTCGGTGAGCATCTTCGTCTCGGCGGTGGCCATGAGTTCCTGCTTGCTCGCATGCATCGTGTCGGTCATGGGGTGTGCCTTTCTCGGGACCCGGAAATCAATGACATTCAGTCACCTATAAGACACAAAGTGTCATATAGGACGGAAATGCGCAACCCTCGATTCCTGCATCGCTGATCGCCGCAGGTCAATGTATTGGTAGGGTGATGACACAAAGTCTCGTGAGGGGAACCGAATGGCAGCGTTTTTGCGAACACATCGGCGTCGCGCCGGTCTGACGCTCGAGGGCCTGGCCGAGCAGACCGGTCTGACGAAGAGCTATCTCTCCAAGGTCGAGCGGGGTATCAGTACCCCGTCGATCGCGGTGGCACTCAAGATTGCGCGTGTGCTCGACGCCGATGTGGGGCAACTGTTCTCGGACAGTATGGAGGGAAATGCCATGACGATCGTGCGCGCGAAGGACCGCGTGATCGACCCGGCCAACTCCGTGCAGTCTTCCGTCTACGATCCGATCGCGCCCTCACTGGTCGGAAAGGCCATGCAGCCGTTCGTGGTTCATCCGGCCTCGGTGATGGGTCCCAAGTTCATGGACCACACGGGAGAGGAGTTCGTGTTCGTGCACTCCGGATCCGTAGAATTCGAAATCCCCGGGCAGACGATGCACCTCGACGCCGGCGACAGCTTGTACTTCGACGCGAATACGCCGCACCGGATGCGGTCGGTGTCGGCGGATCGTGCGGTGGTGCTGGTTGTCGTCTACGACAAGCCTTCGGCTGGATCACCCAGCGGTGACTCGCTGGAAACGCACTGCGGGGTGGGCAGATGACGCTGGGGATCGACACGACACTGACGCTTCTCGCGGCCGGTCTGATCTTCCTTCTCTCCCTGTGCCTGGGAATCTGGAAATACCGACAGATGGCCACTTCGGACAATCACCTCGCCCATCCGTATGTCGACATCGCACACCGCGCTGCCCTGATGTACTCGTTTGCGACGCTGCTGATCGCGGTGTTCGTCGAAATCAGTGCGTGGCCGACGTGGATCAACCTGACCAGTGCCGCAGTGGTCGTGTTCTTCTTTCTCGCAGCGATATTCAGCTACATCGCTCACGGTGCGATGAAGGACACCGACAATCAGTTCGAGTCCGCCGGTCCGCCCCTGCACCTCGGGATGTTTCTGCTGATCCTCGGTGAGGTGGGCGGATTTGCCGTCCTACTCGCAGGTTTCGTGAAAGGTCAGTTCTTCTGATCGGGCTTCAGCGCCTGTGCTCGTAGCCGATCCAAGCCCGTCGACGCTCACCCATCGGGTCGTTCTCCACTCGGGACGTCTCGTCGAAGATCATTGTTTGCCGCTCCGGTACGGAGTAGGCGGGCCAATCCCGGTCCGGCACTCCGTGGCGGGCGAAATGGATCCAGTGGCGCTGCATGGTGGAGGTCACCGCAGTCAGTCCGCGGCGCCCACCGACCGCGGTCAAGGCCGCGGTGAGTGCATCCGAACGCCCGAAGACCGCAAGCAATTCGGTGGCGTGGGTAGCGCCCATGCCGACGAGTCTGAGCAGGCGAGGCGCAAAATCGTAGCGGTAACTGTAGGTAGGAGCTACCTGGCAATGACCCTGTGCGCAGAGTATCGCGGGCTCCCAGAACGTGATGTCGCCGCCGAGATCTGCGGCAGCAAACCGGTGCGGATACGTGGGATACGCCGCGAGCGCACGTGCTTTCACTTCAGGGGTGGTGTGGGAGAACATCTTCTCGATCCGAACCGGGTCGGTAGGCAAGATGTCGAGAACGCGCGGGAAGATTCTTCCCTCGTGGAGATTCGAACCGACGAGCAGCGGAACGGGGTGGGCGCGTCCGGCGGCGAACACGTCGAGCGGGTGTTCGGGAAGGACGTCGTCACCCACCACGGGGGCAAATGCCCGCGTTCCGGGTTCTTCGTCCGCGCCGCGGCGCGTAAGTTCTTCGCCGGCAGCGACCAGGTCCTTCACCGAAGCGGAGCGCAGCCACGATCCCGGATCGGTATCCGGAGCCTGTGCGATCTCGAGGAACTCGCGTGCCCAACGGTGCGCTCGCACTTTTCCGTATGCCGAAGCAGCCGGCGGACTTTGAGCGATGGCCCGGGCGAACAGCCCTCGTGCCGCCGGCGTTGCCATCAGAGTGGTGACCGCGTTGGCGCCGGACGATTCACCGAAGACGGTGACGGCGTTCGGGTCGCCGCCGAAAGCGGCGATGTTGCGTTGGACCCACGTCATCGCGGCGATCTGATCGCGCAATCCGAGGTTCGTCTCGAATGATCTTTCCGCAGTGGAATATTCACTGAAATCGAGGTAGCCCAACGCGCCGAGACGATATTGGATCGAGACGTAGACGATGTCGCCACGTTCGACCAGGCTCGTTCCGCGGTACATGGGCGTCGACGGATTCCCGCCGTTGTACGCGCCGCCGTGAATGAAAACCATGACCGGTCGCAACGAATCCGACGGTACCTGCGGAGCCACGACATTGACGAAGAGTGAGTTCTCGTCGAAATTGCTCTTGCGCTGCGGAGACGGAGAGCCGAATGCTTCCGCCGGGCGGACACCATGCCAAGCCTCGACCGGCTGCGGTGCGCGAAATCTCCGAGGACCGGTCGGGGCCGTTGCGTAGGGGATTGCTCGCCAGGTGCGCAGTCCTCGATCGAGGCGCCCGCGTACGACCCCGGAATCGAGAGTGATCTCGAGGGGGCTCGTCACGGTAGGGAGATGTCGGTGCCGTGGCTACGGTAACCGCTGTATCCCGCCCAGGCCAAGCGTTGTTCACGTCTGGGATCGTTCTCGACGCGGACGATCTCGTCGAAGATCATGGTCCGACGCTCCTGCCCCTCGTAGCGCGGCCACGATCCGCGCGGCGAGCCGTGCTCGGCGAAGTGAAGCCAGTGTCCCTGAACAGATTCGGTGACTGCGCGCAGTCCGCGTCGACCGCCGGGAAGGGTGAGGCCGCGCCCGACAAGGGTGTCACCGATGCCGAAGACTGCAAACATCTCGAATCCGTGTGTGGCGTCGAGGCCGAGCCAGCGCATCATCGTCGGCGCGAAGTCGAATCGGTAGGCGTACGTCGGCGCCGATTGTGCGTGCGCTTGCATCAACTCCACGGACGGGTGCCAGAACGTGACGTCTCCGCCGACGTCGATCGCGGACTGCTCGTCCGGGTAGCCGGGATAGGTCGCGAGGATGCGCTTCCCGGCCTCGGGATCGGTGAGGGCAAACATGGTGTCGATGCGCGACGGGTTGGTCGGAAGTGCGTCGAGCACCTTCGGGAACAGCGTCCCCTCCCGTCTGTTGGTGCCGATGATCATCGGCACCTGGTGTGCCGATCCTTCTTTGAATGCGTCCAAGGGGGAGCGGGGGAGGAAGTCGCCGTCGACGACCGGTCCGAAGGGATGTAGTCCAGGTGTGTTCGCGAGTACCTCGGCGCCCAGTCTGCTTCCGGCTCTGCCCAATTCGACGGCTGTCGCCGAGGTCAGGGCCTTCGCGGGTGGTAGGCCGGAATTGAGGATCTCGACGAAACGCGCGCCCCAGGCATGCGATCGCTGCGTGCTCGAGACCAGATCCGGAGCCGAACTCTCGGCGATAGCGCCGGCAAAGAGTCCCTTGGCGGCCGGAGTCGCCATCAGGGTGGTGACGGCGGTGGCTCCGGCGGATTCACCGAAAATCGTGACTTTTTCAGGATCCCCACCGAAGGCGGCGATGTTGCGTTGCACCCACTGCAGGGCCGCGACCTGATCGCGCAGTCCGAGGTTGGAGTCGAATACGCGCTCGGATGTGGAGAACGGGGTGAAATCGAGGTAGCCCAGAGCGCCGAGTCGGTAGTTGATCGAGGCGTAGACGACGTCGCCGCGTTCGACGAGGGACACGCCCGAGTACAAGCCGGTGGCCGAGGTCCCGATGGTGTTTGCCCCACCGTGGATGAAAACCATGACGGGACGCGGAGTATTGCCGGTGTTCGCGGGGGCGAGCACGTTGAGCGTCAGGCAGTCCTCGCTGCTCGGCTGGTACTTCCCGGGCGCGAGCAACAGCCCCTTCTTGTGTTGGACAGACGCGTCGCCGAACCTGGTCGCGTCGCGTTCTCCGGTCCACGGCGTGACCGGCTGTGGTCGCGTCAGACGCAGTGTTCCGACCGGCGGCCGGGCGTAGGGAATTCCGCGCCAGGCACGAAGTTTTCCCACCCGGCGGCCGCGCAGGGTGCCGTCGGCCGTGGTCACAAGTATGTCGGACGCCATGTCGCGACTATACGTACTTCGGGAGCGCGTCAGCGGCGAGCCTCCAGCAATCGAAGCCAGACTTCACTGACCGTCGGATACGAGGGCACCGCATGCCAGAGAGTTTCCAGTGGTACGGCGCCGACGACCGCGATTGTCGCCGCATGCACCAGCTCGGATACTTCGGGCCCGGCGAAGGTAGCGCCGAGGATCACGTCGGTGGCCTTGTCGATCACCAACTTCGCGCGCCCCGAGTAGTCGTCGCGCAGCAGCGAAGATCCCGCGACTGCGAGTTCGATCTCCACGACTTCGACGTCGTAGCCGTCGTCGCGAGCTTTCTTCTCGGTGCGTCCCACCCAGGCGATTTCGGGTGAGGTGAACACCACCTGGGGGACCTGTCCATTGTCCGCCGACGCCGTGTACCGAGGTCCCCTGAGTCCGCGGCTCTCGGCCCGCGCGGCGATGACGTCTCCGCAGACTCTCGCCTGATACTTGCCCATGTGGGTGAGGGGAGAACGACCGTTGATGTCGCCGACGGCGTAGAGCCACTCACCTTGGGCACAGAGGTGATCGTCAGTGGTGACGTACTTGCCGTCCTCGAGGCCGATGACGGACAAGCCGAGATCGGCAGATGTCGGCCCGCGGCCCGCCGCGACGATGACCTCGTCGACTTCGATCACGCCGGACGATGTCTCGATGCTGACGGGTCCACCGTGGATGTGACCTTCGCCGGTGTCCTTGGCATCGGGGCGTGAGACCGAGTTGACGGCAGTGCTCAGTCGAACGTCCACACCGCGGGCGCCGAGTGCTTCGGCCACCATCGTTCCGGCAAACGGTTCTGCTGATTTCAACAGAGCATCGCCCCTCACGAGCAACGTCACGTGAGCGCCGAACGACGACAACCACGTTGCGCACTCAGTTGCGACCACTCCGCCGCCGATGACCGCCACTCGCGACGGAACCTCGTGCAGGTTGGTGGCGTCGCGCGAGGTCCACGGGAGTGCCTCGCGCAATCCCGGTGTCTTCGGGACGGTGGCGGTCGTTCCCGTGGCGAGTACGACGGCCTGGCGGGCACGGAGCTTACGGGTCCCGTCGACGGTCACTGCTCGCTCGCCGTCGATGACCCCGTGGCCTTTGATCACGGTGATGCCCGCGGAGGTTGCCCAGTCGACCTGGGACGAGTCGTCGTGGTTGTGGGTGAACGAGTCGCGCCGTTTCAGAATGGCATCGACGTCCAGCGGTCCGGCCGGGATCCCGGGCAAGGCGTCGGCCGCCTCGAGGACCTGCCCCGGGCGCAGTAGTGCCTTGCTGGGCATACAGGCCCAATACGAGCATTCACCGCCGACCAGTTCGTGTTCCACGATTGCGGCGGTGCGATTACTTCCGGCGATGGCGTATGCGGCGGCGTTCTCGCCGGCGGGTCCACCGCCGATCACGATGACATCGAATTCGTCGGTCATTGCTCCACGGTATGTCGGATCGGTCCGAGTTCGCTCGGTTACCGCCGGGTACGAGAACTCGATGATGGTTACAGTTGCACCCATGACGCGGCAGAAGATTTTGATCACCGGTGCCAGTTCGGGTCTGGGTGAGGAGATGGCCAGGAGATTCGCCGCGGCCGGTCGCGACCTCGCGTTGTGTGCCCGGCGGACGGATCGTCTCGACACGCTGCGTGGGGAGCTGGTGGCGCAGTACCCGTCGATCAGCGTCGCAGTGCGCGAACTCGATGTGACCGAACACGATTCCGTCGTCCGGGTTTTCGGTGAGCTGCGCGACGAGTTGGGTGGCCTGGACCGGGTGATCGTGAACGCCGGGCTCGGCAAGGGCGCCAAGATCGGAACCGGAAAAGCGCACGCGAATCTTGCAACAGCGCAGACGAATTTTGTCGGCGCGCTGTCGCAGTGTGAAGCTGCGCTCGAGATCTTCCGCGCGCAGGACTCCGGACACCTGGTTCTCGTGTCCTCGATAAGCGCGGATCGGGGGCTACCCGGGCCAAAAGCGGCCTATTCGGCGAGCAAGGCGGGAGTAGCGGCGCTGGGTGAGGCGCTCAGTATCGAGTTGGCGCGCACACCTATTCGGGTCACCACGCTGCTGCCGGGCTTCATCAAGACCGACATGTCCGCCGGCGCCGGCGACGACGCTGCGCTCATGGCCAGTCTGGACGAAGGCGTCAGTGCCATGGTCGACGCTATCGAGAAGGAAACCACCCGAGCGGCGCTACCCGGCCTCAAGTGGCAAGGGATAGATGCGGCCCTACGATTCCTGCCCAACTCCGTGACAGCGAGGTTTGTCTGATGAGCATCCACATCTCGAACGGTAAGCCCCGGGTAGTGATCGTCGGTGGCGGCTTCGGTGGACTGTATGCAGCGAGACGACTCAAGAAGGCTGACGTCGAGGTGGTTCTGATCGACCGAGGGACCAGCCACGTCTTCCAGCCCCTGCTCTACCAGTGCGCCACGGGTCTGCTCTCCGAAGGGCAGATCGCAAGTCCGCTGCGACATCTGCTCGAGGACAACAAGAACACGAACGTCGTTCTGGGCGAGGCCAAGTCGGTGGACGCCGACGCCGGGATACTGACTGCCAGTCGCTTCGACGGGTCGACCTTCGAATTGCCGTACGACTACCTGATCGTGGCGGCTGGAATGCGCCAGTCCTACCACGGCCAGGACGAGTTCATCAAATGGGCGCCCGGCATGAAAACCCTCGACGACGCTTTGGCGATCAGGCGCAGTCTCATTGCTGCGTTCGAGATGGCCGAATCGCTCCCGACTGCGGAAGAACGTCGACCGTGGCTGACATTCGCCGTGGCGGGCGGCGGACCCACCGGCGTCGAATTAGCCGGACAGATCCGCGAATTGGCGATGCACGCGCTCACCAACGAGTTCCGGTCCATCGACCCTGACGAGGCAAGGGTACTGCTCTTCCACGGCGACGATCGGGTGCTCCCTTCGTTCAGTCGCAAGCTCTCGGCCGCCGCCAAACGTACTCTCGACGGGATCGGCGTCGAGACTCACCTCGGCGTGCACGTCACCGACGTGTGCGAGACCAGCATCGAGACGACGGACAAGAAGACAAAAGAGAAGCGGCAGTACGAGACCCGCACGATTCTGTGGACCGCGGGCGTCGAAGCAGTGCCGTTCGCCGAGGCACTGGCCACGGCGCTGGGTGTGAAGCAGGTCGGCGGTGGCCGCATCGAGGTGGAAGCCGATCTGACCGTTCCCGGCCACCCGAACGTCTACGTGGTGGGCGACCTCATGTCGCGGGACAAACTTGCCGGGGTGGCCGAGGTCGCGATGCAGGGTGGTCGGCACGCCGGTGCCCGGATCGCTGCAACCGTGGAAAACGGAGTGCCCAGCCGAAAACCGTTCAAGTACCGCGATCTTGGAACCGCGGCCTACATTTCGCGACGCCACGCGTTGCTTCAGGCAGGGCCGGTCCAGTTGTCCGGGTTCATCGGATGGGTGTCATGGGGAATCATCCACATCGCGTTCCTCGCGGGGTTCCGCAATCGCGCCAGCACGGTGCTGAACTGGGGCGCAACCCTGGCGTCGAAGACGCGTCGGGAACGGGCAATCACGTACGGCGACCCCGAAACCGCTCGGCAGCCGTACAACTGAGGGTTACTCGGTCTTGAACACGGGGTTTCCGGCGGTGTCGATCATCCACCACAGGCTGCCGACGCTCTGTCCGAGCATGTCGCCGGGAACCTTGTCGTCGAGGTACCGATAGACGGGCTTGCCGTTGACGGTGATCTGGAAAGATCCTTCCGGCCCGTCGATGGTACCGATGACAGCGTCGATTCCTTCGACGATCGGCGAATCCGTGACCGAGGTGACCGCCGGCCAGTAACGCAGGCACGCTTCGTCGCACGACCCGGCTTGTGAGTTCTCCTCGTCCGGGTTGTAGACGTAGACGGTCATGCCTTCGCCGTCGACGGCGATCGTCCCGAGTGGGGAGTCGGCGGTCTTCAGCAGGGGTGCATCAGCGGCGGCGGGTGGCGACAGCGACGTCGAAATGGCAGTGACGTTGTCTGCGCTGTCCCCGGAATCGAGGGCGTCGGGCGAGCAACCGGTGAGGATCAGGGCGGTACTCGCAACTGTCGCGAACAACCACTGTCTGCGCATGACGTCTCCGTTCTGGGCGGGAGTGCTCGGGACAAGCAATCGGGGATACCCGTTGCGGACGAGCTGAAAACGCCGGGCGTCCGGATTCCTCGACAATAGCTCTGTTACAGAGCTATTGTGAGGTTGTGGATGGAAGCGGAGCAAATCTTGCGGATGACGTCCTGGAGACGCTCGGACAATTGCGCCGGGGCACGAGGAAGGCGTCGGGGCGGCCGTTTGCGGAACGACCGCTCGCCGGCGCCCAGATCGAACTCGTCAGGCTGCTACGACGCAACCCGGGTCTGTCGGTGGCCGAGGCTGCCGGGCGATTGGGTGTCGCGGCAAACACGGTGTCCACCTTGGTGCGGCAGCTCGTCGACGATGGAGTGATCGAACGCGTTGCCGACGAGGCCGACCGCCGCGTCGCGCGATTGGTGCTCGCGGACGAGGCGCGCGCCCGCGTCGAGGTGTGGCGTGATCGCCGGAGTGTGATTGTCGGTCAGGCATTGTCGACTCTGACCGCAGAGGACAGGGCAAGTATCGAGGCTGCTCTACCGGCCCTGTCTCGATTGGCGAGCGCTCTGGCAGCAGCCGGATCGGAAGGCGGGGGGCAGTGAGATGCTGACGCAGTGGTGGAGGAGCCGAGCAGTGCACATGCCTGACCCTGACGCACCCGCGGTCGAGATCGACTCGGTCACATACAAGTTCGGCGGTCATCGGGCGGTGGACAACCTGAGTCTGGTCGTCAACGCGGGGGAAGGCTTCGGCCTGCTCGGTCCCAACGGTGCAGGAAAGACGACGACGATCAGATTGCTCAACACGTTACTTCCTCTGCAAGAGGGTGACATTCGAATTCTCGGTCGCTCCGTTCGCAGCGAAGCGATGACCATTCGGCGCTACCTCGGGTACGTGCCACAACAGCTCTCGATCGAAAGCGCATTGACCGCACGCGAGAACGTGACCTGGTTCGCGCGCCTGTACGACGTTCCGCGGTCCGAACGACGCGAGCGCGTCGACCAGGCGCTCGAGATGGTGGATCTGCTCGATTCAGGTGAGCGTCTCGCGTCGAGCTTCTCCGGCGGTATGGTGCGACGGCTCGAACTTGCGCAGGCACTGGTGAACCGACCGTCGCTGCTGGTGCTCGACGAACCGACGGTGGGGTTGGATCCCATTGCCCGCGAATCCGTCTGGAAGCGAGTGGCGGAGATGCAGAAGCGATACGGCATGACCGTCCTGCTCACGACGCACTACATGGAAGAAGCCGAGGAGTTGTGTGATCGTGTTGCGTTGATGCATCACGGTGCACTTCGTGCAGTGGGCGAGCCGAGCGCGTTGGCCGCCGAACTGGGGCCGGAGGCCACTCTCGAAGACGTGTTCCGTCACTACACCGGCGACGACCTCACCGGCGGCAAGTCAGGAGGTCTCCACGATGTCCGCAGTGCCCGTCGCACAGCGCGCCGCTTGGGCTGATCCCACTACCAACAGTCTTGCTCGATTGCTCTCGAGAATTTACACATTCTGCCTCGTGGAAGTTCAGAAGTTGCGGCACGACCGATCTGAATTGGTCACGCGCGCAATCCAGCCGATCCTCTGGTTGGTGATCTTCGGTCAGACGTTCAGTCATATCCGAGCGATCCCGACTGGCGACGTACCGTATCTCGACTTTCTCGCGCCGGGCATCATTGCGCAGTCCGCGCTTTTTGTTGCGATCTTCTACGGAATCCAGATCATCTGGGAGCGTGACGCGGGAGTCCTCACCAAACTCATGGTGACGCCGACGCCACGAGCCGCGCTGGTCACCGGAAAGGCATTTGCAGCCGGTATCCGTGCGGTCGCCCAGGCCGTGGTCGTAGTCGTTGTAGCGGCGCTGCTGGGCGTGAGCATGACGTGGAACCCGATCAAGCTGCTCGGCGTCGTGGCTGTCGTTGTCCTCGGCTCGGCGTTCTTCGCCTGTCTGTCGGTTGCGATCGCGGGGATCGTACTCAAACGAGATCGATTGATGGGCATCGGGCAGGCAATCACCATGCCGTTGTTCTTCGCGTCCAACGCTCTGTACCCGGTCGAACTCATGCCGACGTGGGTTCAGTGGCTCAGTCGCATCAATCCGCTGAGCTACGAGGTGTCAGCGCTGCGCGGTCTGCTGATCGGAATGCCGACCGACTACCTCGTCGACTTCGGCGTGCTGATCGGTGCCGCGCTGCTCGGAATCATCACAGCTTCGGCACTATTGGGCCGCTTGACTAGCTGATCTGACTCGCTGATCTTCGCTGCGGACTAGTCGCGAGTGAACGGTGGGGTGTACGTGCTGCAATCCGGAGGGACGGCCGGGAGTCCTTCGGACGAGCGAAGTTTCTCCGCAATCGATGAGAGCAAGTCCTGCGATTCAGGGGAGAGATCGACCGCTTTTATGGCCAGAGAACGTAATTCGCTGTCGTGGAACTCTTCGACAACCGAACGGTCTTCTTCCGGAATCAGTTCGGGATCTTGGCGAGGTGTCGGGCCGAAGAAGTACTCTGCTGCCACGCCGAAGTAATCGGCCAATGCCAAAACGACTTGCTCCGATGGATTCGTGCGCACACCGCTCCGGAGTTGCGAGAGGTACGGTGTCGAAATCTTGCATCCACGTTGCGAAAGGGCTTCCACAACTTGTGCGTTGGTGAGTCTCGGTGCTGTGGCCGGGTACAAGGCGTTCAAACGGTCCTTGAATGAATCGGTCACAATTCCTCCCTCGAGCGTGACCCAGCGTCACAGCTACTTCGCAGTTTTCACATAGTAGACGACACGGTTATTCTGGACTCTGGTCGAAAGTCCTTTCACCTGCGGATATTTGGCGCAGAAAAATTCCAAAGACTTTGTAAAGTATGTGATTTTCGCCGCGTACTGACCGTTCGTTTTGCCAAGGTGTACGGCGGTAGCGTATAAGCCGAACGGTGGTGGTTACGCCATTGTGCTGCAGGTTCTTTCAGCCGGTCCTATCCATTTTGTGTCGATGCATTCCTGCTCGGTCTGTAACGTGCGAAGCGCTGCCGCCGGGCACCGGGCGTCGTCGTGCCGGCGGTTGGCGCGCCGCGTGTTCGGGACTTCTTCTCGGTGCTCTGCTCGACGCTCGCGCGCAGTGATGGGCCCGTATTTTTCTGCACTCGAGAGTGAGCGCTCAGGTGTGTCCACCTGCGAAAGTGACGCGCATTGAAAGCGGCCGATTGGTATGTCATCGACGTTGGAACACAGCGCTTCTCGTCGGTCCCCACTTTTTCATGCGGTGACATAAGGTTCATGCGGTGACATCAGCGCCGCCCGGGCGTGTTGCTGCGGCGGACCGGGCTCGAAGCGCAGCCGGCCCGGCCGGACATGTCGAGCGTCGACTCTGCGTCTTTCGGATCGGAATTGCCCGCTGCGCCAGTAGTAGTCGACGTCGTCGCAGTCAGGTGCATGTCAGAACCATGTGGAGGATTACACGTCTTGCACACGGAGGGCGACAGTCCGGGCGGCAATTCTGTCGCACAGATCTACCATCCAGTCCCGCCGTGCGCTGCTCAACCTGCGGCATGTGTGCCTCGGCCTCGGAAGCGCTTTATGGCACGGGGGTTGCTGACCGGCGCATACTGGTTACAACACAGTGTGTTCGAAGGGCAGGACTGACATGGTCAGTGTCGAGAAGTGGGCGATGTGGGATTCCGCCGTGGAGGTGGACGTCACCGAGGGCGCTGCGCTGCCTACTGCGCACGCGTTGATCGCAGCTGCCATCGACGAAACCGAAGCGGTCTGCGACCTTCGCCGGGGAGACGCCGAGATTCACGCCGTCAACCTCGCTCAGGGAACTCCGGTCAAAGTGACACGACGTATGTCGGCTCTGCTGCGGTCGGCGCTGTGGGCTGCCCGTATGACCGGCGGTGCAGTCAATCCGCTTGCCGACAACTACTCCGAGGACGAATCCATCCCTCCGGTGCACCCGACCCCGACGTTCGAGGACGTACAGCTCGACGGAGACGTGGTGTACGCGCCCTGGGGTGCGTCGTTCGACATCACCGGAGTTGCCAAGGCCGACACCGTCGATCGCGCCGCGCAGATCGTCGCCGCCGAATTACAATGCGGCGTTGCTGTGCGGATCGGCGACGTGATCGCCACGGCCGGCCATGCACCGGCTGGTGGCTGGCAGATTCCGGTGCCGGACAGCGAAGAAGTCGAACTGATCAACGGAACCGCGATGGCGACGGCGCGGGCGCTGGAGCTGCCCTCCTGGGAGCCGAACCAGGAGCGGCCCTCCACGGAATGGGCACAGGTCTCGGTGATTGCTGACGACGCGGTGTGGGCGTACGCCGCGAGCGAAGCTGCGTTGATCCGGGGGATAAGCGCCATCAAATGGGTTGAACAGCAAGAGCTTCGGGCTCGGCTCGTCGACCGATCCGGACGCGTGTACACAACGGAAAGTTGGTTCGGCCCGGCGGCCGCGTGAGTCAGGCCCGTCCGCGCTCTCTGCGGTACCACTGCACCAGAGCATCTGTGGATGTGTCGCCGAGGTCGCCGGGTGCTGCTTCGGAAGAGAGCGCAGGCCCCAGTTCCATGGCTTGTGTCTTGCCGAGTTCGACGCCCCACTGATCGAACGGATTGACACCCCAGACAGCACCTTCGACAAATACCTGGTGCTCGTAAAGTGCGATCAGCTGACCGACGACCGAGGGGGTCAGCTCCTTCGCCAAGATAGTGCTCGACGGTCGGTTGCCTGGCATCACCTTGTGTGGCACCAGCTCCGGAGCAGTGCCCTCTGACGCGATTTCTTCGGCAGTCTTCCCGAACGCGAGAACCTTTGTCTGAGCGAAGAAGTTACTCATGAGCAGATCGTGCATTGATCCCGTGCCGTCCGCAGTAGGCAGATCGTCGGTGGATTCCGCGAACCCGATGAAATCGGCAGGCACCAGCCAGGTGCCCTGATGCAGGAGTTGGTAGAAGGCGTGTTGGCCGTTGGTTCCGGGCTCGCCCCAGAAGATCTCACCGGTGGACGTGGTCACCGGTGAGCCGTCGGCGCGAACCGATTTGCCGTTGGACTCCATGGTCAGCTGCTGCAGGTAGGCGGGAAAGCGCAGCAAGTCGTTGGAGTAGGGCAGAACTGCGCGGGACTGTGCGCCGAAGAAGTTGGAGTACCAGAGCCCGATGAGGCCGAGGAGGACCGGCGCGTTCTGCTCGAGCGGTTGGTTTCGGAAGTGCGTGTCGATCTGGTGGAAACCGTCGAGGAACTCCGCAAAGCGAACGGGTCCGACGGCACACATGACCGACAAGCCGATCGCCGAGTCGACGGAGTAGCGCCCGCCGACCCAATCCCAGAACCCGAACATGTTCGCGGTGTCGATGCCGAACTCCGCCACGCGGTCACCGTGGGTGGAGACTGCGACGAAATGCTTGGCTACGGCCGAGACGTCTTCGCTGCCCAGACCGGCGAACAGCCAACGCTTTGCCGCTGTCGCGTTGGTGAGGGTCTCGAGGGTGGAGAACGTCTTGGATGCGACGATGAAGAGCGTCGTCTCCGGATCGAGGTCGTCGAGCTGTCCGACCAGATCGACAGGGTCGATGTTGGAGACGAACCGGACGCTGATTCCGGCGTCGGCGTAATGCCGTAATGCGCGGTAGACCATCACCGGCCCGAGGTCGGAACCGCCGATGCCGATGTTGACGATGGTGCGGATGCGCTTGCCGGTAGCTCCGGTCCACTCGCCGCTGCGCACACGATCGGCAAAAGCGCCCATCGCGTCCAGAACTTCGTGAACGTCGGCGACGACGTCTTGACCGTCGACGGTCAGCGCAGAATCCTTGGGCAGACGCAGCGCTGTGTGTAGTACGGCGCGGTCTTCGGAAGTGTTGATGTGATCGCCCGCGAACATCGCGTCGCGTCGTGCCTCGACGCCGGCCTCGCGGGCCAGGTCGACGAGCAGCGCGAGAGTCTCGCGGCTGACGCGATGCTTGCTGTAGTCGATGTGAAGATCACCGGCGTCGATCGTCAGCTCTCGCCCGCGGGCTGGATCGTCCTGGAAGAGTTCTCGCAGGTGAACGCCTTCGATGTCGGCGTAATGAGCGCGCAGTTTCTGCCAGGCTGAGGTTCCGGTGATGTCAGTGCTCACGATCATCGACTTTAGTGGCACAAGCTGGAAACTTCCGCGTGAGTCTCGCTCGCGGGCAGACGGACGCGGCTCCGACGAGCATCATGGAACCCATGGACACATTCGAATTCATTCGATCAGTTCCCACCCAGTTGTTCGTCGGCGGTCGGTTCGTGCCCGCGGAGAACAACGCGACCTTCCCGGTGGCGGATCCGGCGACCGGGAAATCGTTGACCGATGTCGCCGATGCGAGCCCCGCGGACGCGCTGCGCGCTCTCGACGAAGCCGTCGCCGTCTCGTCGAAGTGGGCGAGCACACCTGCGCGCGAGCGTGGTGAAATCCTGCGAGCCGTTTTCGAGAAGATCACCGAGCGAGCCGAGGACGTGGCGCTGCTGATGACCCTCGAAATGGGCAAGGCACTCGCCGAAAGTCGCGCCGAGGTGAAGTACGGGGCGGAGTTCTTCCGGTGGTTCAGCGAGGAGGCCGTTCGCATCGGCGGGCGCTACACGCCGGCGCCGGCGGGCAACGGCCGGATCCTTGTCACCAAGGCGCCGGTCGGACCGTGTCTGGCCATCACTCCCTGGAATTTCCCGTTGGCGATGGGTACCCGCAAGATCGGCCCGGCGTTGGCCGCCGGCTGCACGATCATCGTCAAGCCCGCCTCGGAGACCCCGTTGACGATGTTGTTGCTTGCTCAGCTCATGGCCGAAGCCGGGTTGCCCGACGGAGTCCTCTCGGTGTTGCCGACATCGAAATCCGGTGAAGTGACCGGCCCTCTCATCGACGACCCTCGACTGCGCAAGCTCACCTTCACCGGGTCCACCGGCGTCGGCAAGATGCTGGTGGAGAAGTCCGCGAAGCGATTGCTCCGCACGTCGATGGAATTGGGTGGCAACGCACCCTTCGTGGTGTTCGACGACGCGGACGTCGACAAGGCAGTCGAGGGCGCGGTACTGGCGAAGCTTCGCAACGGAGGCGAAGCATGCACCGCCGCCAACCGGTTCCACGTCGCCAACGCCGTGCGTGAAGAGTTCACGACCAAGCTGACCGAGAAGATGGCGACTTTCACGATGGGACCCGGTACCGACCCGGAGACGAAGCTCGGCCCGCTGATCAACCAGAACCAACTCGACACGGTCGCGGAGTTGGTTGCAGATGCGGTGGATGCCGGGGCGAAGGTGCGACTGGGCGGCGAAGCGCCGGGTGGTGAAGGGTACTTCTATCCAGCCACGGTGTTGGCAGACGTTCCGGCCAGCGCGCGGATTCTGAAAGAAGAGGTGTTCGGACCCGTCGCCGCGATCACAGGCTTCGACACCGAAGCCGAGGGAATCGCAGCCGCCAACGACACCGAGTTCGGACTGGCCGCGTACATCTTCACAAGGGATCTCGACCGTGCGCTTCGGGTTTCCGATGCACTGGAATCAGGAATGATCGGCGTCAACCGCGGAGTGATCTCGGACGCGGCAGCGCCGTTCGGTGGCGTGAAGGAATCCGGATTCGGCCGCGAGGGCGGGACCGAGGGGATCGAGGAATACCTGAACACGAAGTACATCGCGCTCGAGAGCTGATACACACGCGAACGGCCACATCGGGACTGCCAGAGGCATCCGATGTGGCCGTTCGCAAGTGAACAGGTCGTGCGCTAGTGGCCCAGGCGTCCGCGGCCCAGGCGCAGGAGCAGCATCGCGAGGGTGTGGCCTTCCTGGCCCAGCTCGTTGAATCGTTCGAGGACCTTCATCTCGCGGCTGTGCACCAGACGCGGACCACCCGATGCCATCCGGGTACGGCCGATGATCTGGGAGACCTCGGAGCGACGTTTGATGGCCGCGAGGATCTCGGCGTCGAGACGGTCGATTTCTTTCCGTAGTTCGTCGATCTCCGCCTCACTCTGGGGGATCTCGACGTCTGTCGGAGCAGTATTTACAGTATTTCCATGGGGGGCTGCAGCCTGGGTGCTCATTGCTATTCGTCTCCTCTTCCTACTGCGTGGATCGTGGTCTCGGCTCGGGTCGTTACCGATCCAGGCACACTGACGAAAATGCCCCGGATCCGATTCGGACCAGGGGCGGGTGAGCTGTTCAGATCACGTGCACCGAGGTCCGGGGCACGTAAAGTAACGCCACAGCGGGCCGACGGGGTCGGCCGTGTTGTCGCGAACGGAAATGCTGAACATAGCGTCCAGTTTGCCATGCTCGACACAGGTAATCCAAGTGCCTCTACCAGCAGGTGGACGCACTGACGACCGTGTCGGTGGACGCCGGTAGCGTGGACAGGCGATGAACACGTACCCAGCACTCGGTGAGCACGACGGACATTCCCAGCACGACGGGGGCGGCGCGCGGGGACACGACGCGGGTTCGGACGCCCTCCTCGAGGGTCTCAACCCGCAACAGCGCGAGGCCGTGGTCCATGCCGGTTCGCCGTTGCTGATAGTCGCGGGAGCCGGCTCGGGCAAGACTGCAGTGCTGACGCGTCGCATCGCCTATCTGCTGGCCGAACGGGGTGTCACCCCCGGTCAGATCCTGGCCATCACGTTCACCAACAAGGCTGCGGCCGAGATGCGCGAGCGTGTGGCAGCTCTTGTCGGACCGCGTGCCAACGCCATGTGGGTATCGACGTTCCACTCCAGTTGCGTGCGGATTCTGCGAGCACAGGCGGCGCTCCTACCCGGTTTGAACTCGAATTTCTCGATCTACGATTCCGACGATTCGCGTCGACTGCTGACGATGATCTCGAAGGACCTCGAGCTCGACACCAAACGATTCTCCGCGCGGCTTCTCGCCACTCACATCTCCAACCTGAAGAACGAACTCGTCGGACCGGAAGAGGCGGTTGTCGCAGCCGATCAGGATCCGGCCGAACTTCCGCGACTGATCGCCAAGGTCTACGGCCACTACCAACAGCGGCTGCGTGCGGCGAACGCACTCGACTTCGACGATCTCATCGGTGAGACCGTCGCGCTTCTTCAGGCGTTTCCACAGATCGCCGAGTACTACCGCCGCCGCTTCCGTCACGTGCTCGTCGACGAGTACCAGGACACCAACCACGCGCAATACATGCTTGTGCGTGAACTGGTCGGTGGAGCCGGCGAGTCCGACCACGCCGTTGCCCCGGCCGAACTGTGCGTCGTCGGTGACGCCGATCAGTCGATCTACGCGTTCCGCGGAGCCACTATCCGCAACATCGAAGAGTTCGAACGCGACTACCCGGATGCTCGGACCATCCTTCTCGAACAGAACTACCGTTCGACGCAGAACATTCTGTCTGCGGCCAACTCCGTGATTTCCAAGAACACCGGCCGACGAGAAAAGCGTCTGTGGACCGATTCGGGTGAAGGCGAACTGATCGTCGGCTACGTTGCAGACAACGAGCACGACGAAGCATCGTTTGTCGCCTCGGAGATCGATCGGCTGGTGGACCAGGGCGAGACCAAGTTCGCCGACATCGCGGTGTTCTACCGGACCAACAACTCCTCGCGCGCGCTCGAGGAGATCTTCATTCGACTCGGAGTGCCGTACAAGGTGGTCGGCGGCGTTCGCTTCTACGAGCGCAAGGAAGTTCGGGACATCGTCGCGTATCTGCGCGTCCTCGCCAACGAGGACGACACCGTGAGCCTGCGACGCATTCTCAACACGCCCCGACGCGGTATCGGTGATCGAGCCGAAGCCTGCGTCGCCGTGCACTCCGAGCATCGCAACATCAGCTTCGCCGCCGCTCTCCGTGACGGCGCGGAAGGCAAAGTGGCGCTGCTCAATACGCGGTCACAGAAGGCCATCGCGTCGTTCCTCGAGATGATGGACGGGCTGCGGGCCCTGCTACCGACAGCGGCCGCCGACGAGGACGAACCGTTCGAGCTCGGTGACATCGGTGAGGTTGCCGAGGCGGTGCTCGAGCGCACCGGCTACCGCGCCGAGCTTGCGGCGAGCAGCGATCCGCAGGATGGCGCGCGACTCGACAACTTGAACGAACTCGTCAGCGTGGCAAGGGAATTCAGTTCCGACGCGCGAAACGCGGCCGGGCTGATCGATCCGGACGACGAGGAAACCGCAGCAATGCGTGAAGGTGAACCCGATCCGGGTTCGCTTGCCGCCTTCCTCGAACGGGTATCGCTTGTCGCCGACGCCGATCAACTGCCGGACTCCGACGACGGCGTCGTGACCATGATGACGCTTCACACCGCCAAGGGCCTCGAGTTCCCGGTCGTCTTCGTCACCGGTTGGGAGGACGGGCAGTTCCCGCACATGCGCGCCCTCGGCGATCCGGCGGAGCTGTCCGAAGAGCGTCGACTTGCTTACGTCGGCATCACCCGTGCCAGGCAGCGCCTGTACCTGACGCGCGCGATCATGCGTTCGGCGTGGGGGCAACCGATCCAGAACCCGGCGTCGCGGTTCATCCAGGAGATCCCGGAGGACCTGATCAACTGGCGCCGTGAGGATCCGGGCACCGGTGGCGGATTCGGAAGCGGCAGGCCGGGTTACGGCAGCGGAAGCCGCTACGGCAGCCAGGGCGGCCAGGGATACGGCGGCGGGCAGAACTACGGGGGAGGGTCCGGCAAGGCCGCGTCGACTCCCAGTTTCGGTGCCGCGCGTGGCCGCAACAACGTTCTGGTCCTCGCCACGGGTGACCGCGTCAGTCACGACAAGTACGGTCTGGGCACCGTGTTGGAAACCAAGGGCACTGGCCCCACCGCGACGGTCACCATCGACTTCGGTAGCGCGGGCAAGGTGCGGTTGATGCTCATCGGCGGTGTGCCGATGGTCAAGCTGTAGAAGACAGGCAAAAACTTACGGCCCGTACCTGGAAAGGTACGGGCCGTAAGTTTTTCATCAGAAGCGTTGGGCTTGCGATCAGTCCTGCTCGACGCCGAGGCTGATGCCGCGTGAGGCGAGCCAGGGGAGGGGATCGATCTTGTTCTCGCCGGCGAGATGAACCTCGAAGTGAAGGTGCGGGCCGGTGGAGAAGCCGCGGTTGCCGACAGTGGCGATCTGGTCGCCGGCCATGACCTGCTGACCGACCGTGACGGTGGACGTGTCGATGTGGCCGTAGACGGTGATCGTTCCGTCTGCGTGCTGTAGGCGTACCCACATGCCGAACCCGGAAGCCGGACCTGAATCGATGACCTTGCCGTCGGCGACGGCGACGATGGGCGTCCCGATCGGGGCGGCGATGTCGACGCCGGCGTGCAGGGTGCCCCAGCGGGTGCCGAAATTGGACGTGAACGTGCCCACTGCCGGCAGGACGAACAGCGGGCGACGGGCAGCGGCTTCGCGTGCTGCGCGCTCGTCACTGAAACGCTGGCCCTTGGCAAGCAGGTTGCTGAACTGGGAGAGGTCGGTCGGCGCTGCGACGTTGAGGACCTGCGGAGCGTCGGCCTCGGTGGTGGCCGGAGCGAACTGAGCGGCCTGCGGTTCTGCGGTGGTACCGATCGCGGAGGACTCGTTGGCGAGTGCAACTTCCGAGTGGTCGGCGGCAGAAGAGGAACCGTCGTTGACAACTGCCTGGCCCGCGGCGACAACCGCGCCGGCTGCAACTGCCAGAACGGCGGCGCGGCCCTTGAGAGCGGAGGGAGGGGTGGGGAGTCGGTGAGCACCGCTGCGGCGAACCGGAGATTCGACATCGACTGTCGGTGCGGAGGAGGCGTAAGTGGGGGTGCTGATCACGTCGGACTCGACGAACTCGTGAGAGTCGGAATCTGACGACGTGGAGGATGAATTTCGAGTGAACATATCGGTAGAGATCTCAGAACTTTTGGTCTCGGTGTAACGCCTGGCCGAGTGCGTTGGATAAGTGGTCGTGACCTCGTCTGGAGCTGAGTTCGAGAACCTACTAGCGGTGAACTGGCTGCGGTGATGCATATGCCGGTTCTCTCCTCGAGTTCGTGATCAGCCCGTGACTTAGACCGACTGACGGTAACGAAATGATTGCGATGGGCGCAAGCCGTAGCGGAAACCTGTCCGATTATGTGACGTGCCTCACAGCTTGACCTGGGAATATGTCGATCCGGGCAAAACGGACGAATCATCTCGTTTCGTGATCGCGCGTGTCACAACCGGATCACCGGTCCGTTCAGGCACTACCGTCGATCGAGTGTCCACAACACCTGGAACTACGTCGCAGGCGCGTATCGACGACCCCGGAGTGAAGTCCGGGGCGCCACTCGCGGCGGTAATCGGACTGCTCGGTGCCGTCGGAGTGGCAGCCAGTCCCGTCGTCGGAGTCGGGAGTGGCCGCGGGGTCGACACGACGGGGGCTCTTGCTTCTGCCGCTCTCTTCGCTGCCGTCTGCACGATCGTCGTGCCGCTGGTTGCGGTGCTCACCTCGGGGCGCAGGCCCGCCTTCGCAGGTGGACTCCTGGCAGGTATCGGCGCGGTGTCCCTCGGCGCGGCGATCCTCGACGTTCAGTTGTTCGTCGACGCAATCGATGCAAACCGCTTGGACCTTTTCCGTCCGATTTCGGCGGGTTCGATCGATGCGGGTCCGGGCGCTTATCTCGCGCTCGCGGGCCACGGACTTCTTGTGGTGTCCGGTGTCCTCGGCTTCATGGTCGTCCATCGTGAATCGGAGCGGGACGGATACGGCAGCGCTCGCGCCGCGGAATTCGACGGGCGATCGGTTGGCGGGCGGATCGGCGGATGGCCGACTGCGCTGCTGATTCTGGCCGCGGTGGTGTTCGTGCTCTCCCTGTTCGGTTCTTCCTTCAGTTCGCAGGATCCGATCTTTCTGGTCAAACCGCTCGTCGACTCGGCGGCGGCCACCGCCGTCGGTACAGGATTGGTCGGCGTCGCGGTACTCGTTGCGGTCGCGGCGGCATTGACGTCCATCTCGCTACCGGTGGGCTGCGGCGCCCTGATCGGTGTCGGTCTCGGCGCACTCGCAGTCAGTGGAACCAGGGTGATGGCTGGGTTCGCGGCCGGCGATCGGATCGGCGTCGGTTCGGGATCGGTGGTCGGGGCACTGGCCGCTGTGGTCATCGCCGTGATCGGAGTTTCAGCTCCCTACCTCGCTTCCAGGCGTGAAACAGATGCGAGTCCCGCTGAAAGTGTGGTTCGCGCACCCGCGAAGACGACAAAGGGTGCGCTGAAAGCGGCGATGGTGGCTCAGTCCCGGGCGGCGCAAGCGCGGGTGAACAGACTTCACCGCGTTGCCGGTACCGCCGCAATCATCACTGCGGCTGTTGCGGGCGTCGGCTCGGCTTTGCCTGTCCTGTCGTTGCCGGATGGAATCCCGGAGCCGTCGATGCTGTCGTCTCGAGTTGTCTTGCTCGCGGCTGCTCTACTGCTGGTCGCCGGTCTGGGCCTGTTCGCCCCGGGCCGCGCCGCGGTGGTGCGGCCGGCCGTCGGCGTGTTGTGGACCACGGTCGTGATGGGAGTCGCCGCTGTCATGCAGTCGGCTGTCATCGCCACGGACGTACCGGGCGTCGGGTTGGGGGCCGGTGCCTTCGTGCTCTGCGGCGCGGCTTTCCTCGCTGCGGCGACGGGACTGCTCGTCTGGCTGGCGGGAAGCGCCGAGCGTGAGGATGTCGACACGTCGGTAGGTGGCGGTTCGAGAGGGCTGGTGCTTCTCGTCGGTGGGATCGGCGCCGTCGCTGTCCTGATCGGAACCGCGCTTCCCCTCTATCAGGGCGACGCCTATACGGCGGCCTCAGTTCTGGAGTGGCCGTGGGGAATTGACGTCTGGGGTCAACTGCTCGTCGGCGTCACCGTCGTGATCGCCGCTGTGATCGCAGCGTCCGCGCGGCCGTCGCGGGGCGCGGCATTGCTGATCGGATCTGCCGTGGCAGCTCTGGTGTACGTCGGTGAGTGGCCACTCACGTCATCGCGCATATCGGACGCAACCGTGGGGGTGGGTGCGATCACAGCGGCCACGGGCATAGTGTTGCTTCTCGTTGCAGCGTTCTCGAGCGCAAGAATCAGTGAGACTGATGCTTGACAAATTCGGTGTGGCCACCTTGCCGAATCGGTGAGGCGTGCCTCATCGAGCAATTGCGCGTGACTTGGGCCACATAGCATCAATGCGGGCGCAAACCGAACGCGGCAACTGGTTAAAGTCCAGAACAGACCCGCTCCTACCCCTCGAGCGGGTGACAACGCAGACGAGACGGTGAGCAGATGGATCTCTTCGAATACCAGGCGAAGGAACTCTTCGCCAAGCACGGAGTGCCGACTTCGGCTGGACGTGTTACAGACACAGTCGCCGGCGCACGCGAGATTGCCGAAGAAATCGGTAAGCCCGTGATGGTGAAGGCACAGGTCAAGGTAGGCGGCCGCGGCAAGGCCGGTGGCGTCAAGTACTCGCCCGACGTGGATGCCGCAGTGGCAAACGCCGAGGCAATCCTGGGCCTGGACATCAAGGGCCATGTCGTCAAGAAGCTGCTGGTCGCAGAGGCAAGTGACATTGCCGAGGAGTACTACATCTCCTTCCTGCTCGACCGCACCAACCGCACCTACCTGGCCATGTGCTCGGTAGAGGGCGGCGTCGAGATCGAGGTCACCGCCGAGGAGAACCCCGACGCTCTCGCCAAGATCCCCGTCGACGCAGTCAAGGGCGTCGACCTCGCGTTCGCGCGCAGCATCGCCGAGGCAGGAAAGCTGCCCGCAGAGGTGCTCGACGCAGCGGCCGTGACGATCCAGAAGCTGTGGGAGGTCTTCATCGGCGAAGACGCACTCCTCGTCGAGGTCAACCCCCTCGTTCGTACGCCTGACGATCAGATCCTCGCCCTCGACGGCAAGGTCACCCTCGACGAGAACGCAGCGTTCCGTCAGCCCGGCCACGAGGCATTCGAGGATCGCGACGCTACCGATCCCCTCGAGCTCAAGGCCAAGGAAAACGACCTCAACTACGTCAAGCTCGACGGTGAGGTCGGAATCATCGGCAACGGCGCAGGCCTGGTCATGTCCACGCTGGACGTCGTCGCATACGCCGGCGAGAACCACGGTGGCGTCAAGCCCGCCAACTTCCTCGACATCGGCGGCGGAGCTTCCGCTGCAGTCATGGCTGCCGGCCTGGATGTCATCCTCAACGATGCACAGGTCAAGAGCGTGTTCGTCAACGTCTTCGGCGGCATCACCGCGTGTGACGCAGTTGCCAACGGCATCGTCGGCGCACTGAAGACCCTGGGTGACGAGGCCAACAAGCCGCTCGTCGTTCGCCTGGACGGAAACAACGTCGAAGAGGGTCGTCGCATCCTCGCCGAGGCCAACCACCCGCTGGTCACGGTCGTCGCAACCATGGACGAGGCCGCCGACAAGGCCGCCGAACTCGCTCACGCAGCGAAGTAAGGGACTCACAGAACAATGGCAATCTTCCTCACCAAGGATTCAAAGGTCATCGTCCAGGGCATCACCGGCGGCGAGGGCACCAAGCACACCGCTCTGATGCTCAAGGCCGGCACCCAGGTCGTCGGCGGCGTCAACGCTCGCAAGGCCGGCACCACGGTCTCGCACGTTGCAGCTGACGGTTCCCCTGTCGAGCTCCCCGTCTTCGCGACGGTCGAAGAGGCAATCAAGGAGACCGGCGCAGACGTCTCCATCGCATTCGTTCCCCCGGCCTTCTCGAAGGACGCCATCGTCGAGGCCATCGACGCGGAGATCCCGCTCCTCGTGGTCATCACCGAGGGCATCCCGGTTCAGGACTCCGCTTACGCTTGGGCGTACAACGAGTCCAAGGGCAAGAAGACTCGCATCATCGGACCGAACTGCCCCGGCATCATCACCCCGGGTGAGGCCCTCGTCGGCATCACGCCCGCCAACATTGCAGGCACCGGCCCCATCGGCCTGGTCTCCAAGTCGGGCACCCTGACCTACCAGATGATGTACGAACTCCGTGACTTCGGCTTCTCCACCGCCATCGGCATCGGCGGCGACCCGGTCATCGGAACCACCCACATCGACGCCATCGAGGCGTTCGAGAAGGATCCCGAGACCAAGGTCATCGTGATGATCGGTGAAATCGGTGGCGACGCCGAAGAGCGTGCAGCCGATTACATCAAGGCCAACGTCACCAAGCCGGTCGTCGGCTACGTGGCAGGCTTCACCGCTCCCGAAGGCAAGACCATGGGCCACGCCGGCGCCATCGTCTCCGGTTCCTCGGGAACGGCTCAGGCCAAGCAGGAAGCTCTCGAAGCTGCAGGCGTGAAGGTCGGCAAGACGCCGTCCGCCACCGCTGCTCTCGCTCGCGAGATTCTTCAGTCCCTGTAAGGGGCTTCGCCCCCGTGCGTGGTTAGGGAGTCTCCGGACTCCTTAACCACGCACAGTGGTATCGACCCACATCGACCCGGCAGGTTCCAACTGCCCCGCACCGGATGTGATGGATGCGACGATCGAATCGAGATCGTCGGCGTCACCGGCGGCGAGCGTCATCACCGCCTTCGATCCATACGTAGTTCCGAGCACCGAGACGCCCCGCGCTCTCAGCTCCGCTTCCACCCGACCGGCCTCTGAGTGCCGGATCGCCAAAGTGCGCAGGACCTTTCTCTCCCTGGCCACAAGCTCGGCCGAATCGAGAGCCACCGAGACCGCTCCCGAATACGCGCGGACCAATCCACCGGCGCCGAGCTTGATTCCGCCGAAATAGCGCGTGACGACAACAATCACATCGACCAGATCTCGAGACTTGAGAACCTGAAGCATCGGCACCCCGGCAGTGCCGCCCGGTTCACCGTCGTCGTGTGCACGCTCGACGCGTGAGTTCGCCTCGTATCCGATCACGAAAGCCGAACAATGATGGCGCGCATCGGGATACAGCGATTTCTGCTCCGCGACGAACTCCGTGGCGGCTTCGGCGTCGTCTACTCGGTGAAGCGCGGCGATGAATCGTGAGTGCTTCACCTCGGTTTCGACGACGTGGTCGGCGCCGGGCGCGAGGGTGAAGGGCATCTGCCCATTGTCTCCTGTCGGTGTTAGCGTGCGAAGTCGAGACACATACGCTGGTAACCATCGAAGACCGTCTACGAGGAGAAGTCATGACGTTCACGCCGCAAGGGCCCAGCTTCGGGCCACCGAATCAGCCGGCAGCGGGCGGTGGAACCAAGAATCTCGGATTCATCCTGCTCATCGCCGTCGCGGCACTCGGCCTGATCAATTTCCTGCTCGGTTTTGCGCCCTTCACGTCGATCAGTGGAAGCAGCAGCGGCATCGGTAGCGGCCTGGATACCAGTTCGAGTTTCTTCGAATCGAGCATCTACGGCCTCGGATTCGTTTTCGCCGGCGGTGTGGTTGCGGGCGTATCGCTCCTCCCGAAGCAGTCGTATGCAGGCATTGCCGCAGCGCTCACCCTCACGGGTTTCTTCGCTTTGGTGTTCGCCGCGTTCTCCGTCGGTACCAGCGACTACGTCGACATCAGCCTCGGTTGGGGCCTGATCATCGTGCTGATCCTCTCGTTCGTGCAGACCGTCGTCGCAGTCGCCGCGTTGTTGTTCGAGATCGGAATTCTGAAGGCGCCCGCGCCCCGACCGGTAGCTCAGCAGTACGGTCAGCAGCAGCCTTACGGCCAGCCCCAGGGCCAGGCGCCGGGGCAGGCGCCAGGTCAGCCACAGGGATACGGACAGGCTCAGTACGGCCAGCCTCAGCAGGCTCAGCAGCCGGGCCAGTACCAGCAGAATCCGCAGTACGGGCAGGCGCAGCAGCAGGGATACGGGGGAGCGCACGCCGCCCCCGTCGACCCGACCGCTTCGCAGCCGCCTTACGGCCAGACTGCGTCTCCCTACGGGCAGAACCCGGTGCAAAATCCCGGACAGACCGACTCGTCGGCCGCGACGACGTCGTCTTACTATCCGCTGACCTCTCAGCCCGGTGGCCAGCCGAACCCGAGTTACTCGTCGGATCAGTTCACCGCTCCACGCGGTTACGGCCAGCCGTACAACCAGCAGCAGACTGGCTCGACCGAGCAGCCGACGGGCTTCGAGCCGCCCACTTTCGAAGCGCCGACGCCGTCTGCGGAACCTGACCAGGGCAGCAGCGATTCCGCGGCCGAGACCAAGGTCTTCGGCTCGCAGAACCCCGACGAGCGTCAGCAGTAGTACTTCTTCGTTTCACGAACATGAATGTGGCCTCCGACCCGCTGCGGGTGGAGGCCACATTCCGTGAGCCCGACGGCGCGCCTGAGTGCGCGGCGCACTGTCGAGTGAAACCCTCGAGGGGATGAGTTCTTTGATTGATGGCACCCGGTCCCGTCCCACGTCCTCACGACCCGGACGTGGTCGTACTGGCAGCGGCCGCGTCGGCGGCGGTCGCCCGGGACCGAACCCGGACCTGGCGCGCAAGCTGCTGACCGTCGCCTTCCGACCGTCGGGCCTGACGATGCTGCTGATCGCGGCTGTCGTCGTGGTCACTTTGGTATCGGCGAGCAGCGATCTGACCGGAACCTTCGGCGCCATTGCCACTACATGGTTGGCCATCCACCAGGTGCCGGCGACTATCAGCGGCGTCCAACTCGGTGTACTGCCACTGCTTCCAACGGCGGTCATGATGTGGGTGGTCGCACGCCGATGCGCGTCGACTGCGGTGCACACCGACTCCCGTGACGACACCCTCCGCCTGGTGGGGGCGGCGGTAGCCGGACCGTTGACTATCACGGCAATCGCTCTCGCCGTTGTCGCCGACGCCTCCGCGGCAATTCCGCTGTCGAGCCCCAACACGTTGGCCGCTTTCGGCTGGGTCGCCGGGATTCACCTGATCGCCGCGTCCGTCGGTGTTGCTGCTGCGCACTGGGATCGCGTCGTCGCCGAGATTCCGCCGTGGGCATCTGCCGCTGTTCGTCCGGCCGCGGCTGCGTCGGCAGCGCTGCTGGCTGCGGGCGCCGTGGCCGTCGTGGTGTCGCTACTCGTGTCGTGGTCGACGGTCGGTGACCTACTCGCACGCGGCAACGGGTTTGTCGGCGTACTGGGATTGACGGTGTTGTCGCTGCTCTACCTGCCGAACCTCGTGGTCGGTGCAGCCGCGGTGATGACGGGATCGACGGCCGATTTCGGAAACGTCTCCATCAGCGTGTTCGGCAACATCGGTGGAGATCTGCCACCCTTGCCCCTTCTCGGAGCGGTTCCGGAAGGCGTCGCCGGCGGAATCTGGCCGGTGCTGTTGATCGTTCCGGCTGCGGTGGGTGTGATGCTCGGCCGTGATTGCGCTCGACGCATCGCCGGGCAGGACAGTGTGCTCGCAGTGCTGACGGCAGCTGCCGGTGCCGGCGTCGTCATGGCTCTGCTTGCCCTTGCTGCGGGGGGAGACCTCGGGCAGTTCGGCACCGTCGAGGTCCTGTGGTGGGGCTTCGGTCTTCTGACTTTCGCGTGGCTGGGATTGTTCGGAACCGTCTCGGCGCTGTTCGCGATGTGGTTCTCACACCGCGGACACATGAAGGACGAGGTTGCGCCGCCGACGGCTGAACCGGCTCGAGAATCCGAGCCCGAACTTGCGATCACGGCCGCGGCCACAACGGATGGCGAGGACGACGAAAACGCCGACGAAGTGCTCGCCCAGGAATCTGCGGTGGTAGTGACCAAGGTCGTCGAAGCCGAAATTGTCGAAGAATCAGGCGAACCCGTGCAGGTAGTGACAGAGGAAACCGTCGAGATCGAAGTAGTCGACGCGGAGGTTGTCGCGGCACCCGAGGCGGACCCCACAGCCGGGGCCGAGCCGGAGACCGACCTGCCCTCGAAGCCGCAGGAGTCCAGCGACTAGGCTGTCATGCGGCCGATACTCCGGCCGCATCATCTTCCAGTTCTCAGGAGTAGTGCGCTGACTGCCTCGGCCGACAATCCGCAGCCGACAATGCCCGACAGGGTCCAATTTCGCGACTCTGTCGCGCGGGTAGTCGTACTCGCTTCCGGCGCGGGAACCCTGCTGACTTCGCTGATCGACGCTTCGCATGCCGAGGGATACCCCGCCGAGATCGTTGCCGTCGGTGTAGATCGTGACTGCCTCGCCGCCGAGCACGCTGCGGATTCGAAGATCCCGTCCTTCAAGGTCTCGATCAAGACCTACGAAAATCGTGCCGCCTGGGACGAGGCGCTGACAGCAGCAGTGGCCGAGTACGAACCCGATCTCGTGGTCAGTGCAGGCTTCATGAAAATCCTCGGCCCCAGCTTTCTCGAGCGTTTCGGCGGCCGAATCATCAACACTCATCCCGCGTTGCTGCCTGCCTTTCCCGGCGCGCACGCGGTTCCCGACGCTCTGGCGTACGGCGTGAAGGTCACCGGTTCCACGGTGCATCTCGTCGACGGCGGAGTTGATACCGGGCCGATCTTGGCGCAGGAAGCTGTGCCGGTGCATGACGACGACACCGAGTCTTCGTTGCATGAACGCATCAAAATTGTGGAGCGACGGTTGTTGGCGGACGTCATCGCCGCTGTTGCTACGCGCGGAGTGGTTTCCGATGGACGAAAGGCCGTGATCCCCAGTGAGTGAACGCAAGGCTGTGCGCCGTGCACTTGTCAGCGTCTACGACAAGAGTGGTCTGATCGAGCTGGCCACGGGCCTGCACGAGGCCGGTGTCGAGTTGGTCTCGACCGGTTCGACCGCGTCGAAGATCGCCGACGCCGGAATCCCCGTGACCCCGGTCGAGGCTCTGACCGGATTCCCGGAATGCCTCGAAGGCCGTGTGAAGACGCTGCATCCGCGCGTCCACGCCGGCGTTCTCGCCGATACCCGCAAGCCGGATCACCTCGCTCAGCTCGAGGAACTCGGCATCGCGACCTTCGAATTGGTTGTCGTGAACCTGTACCCCTTCACCGAGACGGTTGCCTCGGGCGCTAGCCCGGACGAGTGCGTCGAGCAGATCGACATCGGCGGCCCGTCGATGGTGCGTGCTGCAGCCAAGAACCATCCGTCGGTTGCCGTCGTGGTCGATCCGGCTCGGTACGCCGACGTCCTGACTGCCGTTGCCGGTGGCGGATTCACCTTGCGTGAGCGCACTGTGCTTGCAGCGCAGGCTTTCCAGCACACTGCGTCGTACGACGTCGCGGTTGCGAGCTGGATGACGAGCACGATCGCCGCTGACGAGGACGGTTCGCTGTTCCCGGCCTGGGTCGGTGCGACCTGGAACCGCAGCGCTGTTCTTCGCTACGGCGAGAACCCGCACCAGGACGCTGCGCTGTACGAAAACCCGGCTGCGCCTGCAGGTTTGGCTCAGGCGGAGCAGTTGCACGGCAAGGAGATGTCGTACAACAACTACACGGACTCCGACGCAGCGTGGCGCGCAGCGTACGACTTCACTGATCCGGCCGTCGCAATCATCAAGCACGCCAACCCGTGTGGCATCGCCATCGGCACCGACATCGCCGACGCCCACCGCAAGGCGCATGCATGCGATCCGGTCAGTGCTTTCGGTGGTGTGATCGCTGCCAACCGCGAGGTCACCGTCGAACTGGCCGAGCAGATCGCCGACATCTTCACCGAGGTCGTCATCGCGCCCTCGTACGAAGACGGAGCTGTCGAGGTTCTGCAGCGTAAGAAGAACATTCGTGTTCTGAAGGCAGCCGCTCCGACCGCTACCGGAATCGAACTGCGTCCGATCTCCGGCGGTACCTTGCTCCAGCAGCGCGACGTTCTGGACGCTGACGGCGACAACCCGGCCAACTGGACCCTCGCCAACGGTGAGGCTGCCGATGCCGAGACTCTCGCTGACCTCGAATTTGCTTGGCGCGCCAGCCGTTCGGTGAAGTCCAACGCGATCCTGCTGGCCTCCGGCGGCGCGTCCGTCGGCGTCGGTATGGGCCAGGTCAACCGCGTCGATGCAGCGCATCTGGCTGTTCAGCGAGCCGGTGACCGCGTCGTAGGTTCGGTTGCAGCTTCGGACGCGTTCTTCCCGTTCCCTGACGGTCTGCAGGTGCTGCTCAATGCCGGCGTCAAGGCTGTTGTGCAGCCGGGTGGTTCGGTTCGCGACAACGAAGTGATTGCCGCAGCCAAGGAAGCCGGTGTCACTCTCTATCTGACCGGTGCGCGCCACTTCGCGCACTGACTCCTGCGTCGGTAGCGGGCCTCGACTCCTCAACGGGAGTTCGGGGCCCGTTCTGCATTCAGTCCGCCCGGGTCTTTCAGGCGGCGCTGCTGTGGGTGCCCTGGAGTTCGCGCGGTGAGCCGGTGATGACGACGCGTGAGGCTCCGCGACTGCGGATCTCGCTGATCAATGCGCCGAGGGTAGCTTCGTGGGCCGCATCGGAGTGTGAAAGATCCAGGGTGACGGCGTATCCGGTGAGGTCACCGGGCAGATCGACATACGGCGGCGCGATGGACAGTTGGTTGACTCGAAGTTTCATGTGGTGCTCCTGCGTGTGAAAGGTAAAAGAAAAGGCACCCGAGGCGTTTGCCCTGGGTGCCCGAGAACGAATCCGGTGAAACTGGGGATCATTCTCGGGGTACACCGCGCTTGTTGCCCATGTGCTTGGCCGACATTGCGGCCGAAAAAATGTGCTTGTCTGCGGTGCAGCTGCGCCACGAAGGTACGGATACGACGTGCGGGTGTAGCGACATGATGTCCGTTCCTTTCTGTGTGGCGTTGCTGGTTAATGGATGACCGTACAGCACGGATCGAGGGTTCGCACCAATAAAAAGCGCCGCGAACGTAAACTCCGGGTGACTTCTGTCCCCAGGTTCGCTGGATTGAAAGAGTCTTCATTGCAGGTCAGGCGTAGAAAGCAGAATTCCCTCCGCGATGGTTCGCGGAGGGAACTTTCTACCTGAAAAAGAGGACGTTCGGTCTGTACGTGATCAGGAGAACGAGCGGACCCACGCTGTGAAGGGCTCCGAGAACTCTGCCGAGTACGGAAGCGGCGCGACGTAGTCGGCCCCGGTGGACTGTTCGTCGCCGATGTCCTTGAGTACGAAGTTGGCGTTGCGCATCCGCACGGAAGTCAGCGCTGTATGTGAGAGCGCGGCGTCGAGTGCCGCGACATCGGCGGGAATGACTTGGATGTCTTTGTCCGAGCAGCTCGTGAGAACGGGCATGCCCGCCGGTAGCGCCGCCACGAGCGCAACCGGGTCCAATGCGTCTTCCTCGGCGAGTGCCTTGGCGTTGGCGTGTACGAGTCCCGCATTCTGCAGCGGCTCGGGCAGGTCATCCGGAACAGTGCCCTCGGATCGCAGCGACTCGACGGCATCGGCGAGCGCGACGCGCAGTTCGTCAGCCAGTTCGACCGGCAACTGACCGGCGCCGACGACCGCATCGAGCTGGCGGTGAATCTGCGTCGTGAGTAGATCGAGAAGTCTGACGCTCAGTGGCTCGAGCAGTGCGAGGGCACTGACTCTGGCGCCCTCCTTCGCGGTGGCGAGAGCCAGTGCGACTACGGCGCCGTCGCTGTGTCCGACCACGAACAAGCGCTCGGGATCGACACCGGGTTGCCCGGCGAGGTAGTCCAGTCCGTCGGAGGCGGCGTCGACAAAAGTGTTGAAGCCGAGATCGGCGATGTCCTCGATGTCGTAGTCACCGAGGGCGGTTTCGCCACTGCCGAGCTTGTCGTAACGCAGGCTTGAAATCCCTTGTTTTTCAAGAAGATCCGCGATGAACCGCAGAGTTCCGATGTCGCCTTCGAGGAGGGCGCTGTCGCCGTTGCGATCGGTGGGGCCGCTGCCGGCCAGAATCAGCGCGGCCGGGGCAGGGGCGTCGGGTGAGGCGGCCAGGCGAAGACTCCCGTACAGGGTGACGTCGCCGGATTGGAACGAGATCTCGGTGTCGGACATGACGACTTGTCTACCAGGTCGGTGCGGTCAGGCGGTGCGCAGACTCCGGACGCGACGCCAGCCACGCCAGCTGAACCACAAGAGCGCGGCGAGCAGGGGAATGATCAGGAGCGGCAAGATCATCGCGATCAAGGAGGTGAAGAAAGTCAGCACATCCTCGATGACGGAAACGACGGGATTTGCCAGCCCACCGGTAGTGGCCGTACTGACCGCGCGAGTGCCGGTCTGCGCGGCGCTGAACGTCAACGCCGTCGGCGCTCCGACGATGATGCCCGCCAACGCGGCCATCGCAGGGTCGAGATGGCTGAAGGCCGCCCAGGCGGCGATCGCTCCGGCAATCGGTCCGGTGACGTTCCCGATCACCGATAGTGCGTTGTCCACGAACGGAATGAGGTCGGCACCCAGTTCGACCACCGCGGCGATTGCCAATGCGACCAGCGCGCCGGTCGATCCGATCCACCGCATCGACTCGCCGACGGTGATCCCGAACAGTTCGAAATGGACGGCAGCGCTGAGCATCAGCAGCGGCAGGAAGGTTCGCATTCCGGACGCTGCGGCGAGTCCGAGGCCGAGCATGGCGGGCAACACCCAGGTATCCATGGGTGGAGTTTAGGTCTACTGTGCGCCTTTATTAACCGCCGGCGGTTAATAAAGGCGCACAGCAAAGTCTCGGAAAGGACCTTTCATGGCGACAAACCCGCAGCCGATGTTCTTCCTCAACCTGCCCGTCAAGGACCTCGGCAAGGCCACCACCTTCTACGAGGGCCTCGGATACTCCAAGAACACGCAGTTCTCCGACGAGAATGCGTCGTCGATGGTCATCAGTGACACCATCGTCGTGATGCTGTTGGCCGAGCCCTTCTTCAAGACCTTCACCGCCAAGGGCATCGCCGACACCTCGACGTCGACGGAAGCGCTGCTCGGTCTCTCGGCCGAGACCCGTGAGGCCGTCGACGCCCTCGTCGACAAGGCGCTCGAGACCGGCGGTTCCGAAGGAAACGCGACGCAGGATCACGGCTTCATGTACAGCCGCAGCTTCCAGGATCCCGATGGCCACATCTGGGAAATCATCTGGATGAATCCCGAGAACATCGAGGGCTGAGCGACCGAACTTCCTCGGCGAGAGGCGAAACCCCGAAAACACTCGTAGCGTGGAGTGGTGACTGTCGCAAAAACCCTCGGAGAGCTACGCGCCTCCGGACACGTACAGCGAAGTGTCAAGGAAGAACTACGAGAGAATCTTCTCGCCGCGTTGCGGGACGGCCGTGACCCCTGGCCCGGGATAGTCGGGTTCGAGGACACGGTCGCCCCGCAACTCGAGCGGGCGCTGATCGCCGGCCACGACGTGGTTCTGCTCGGCGAACGAGGTCAGGGAAAGACGAGGCTGCTTCGCACTCTCGGGCTCCTGCTCGACGAGTGGACGCCCGTCATCGAAGGCTCGGAACTGGGGGAGCACCCGTACGAGCCGATCACCCCGGCTTCGATACGTCGAGCCAAGGAACTGGGCGACGACCTCCCGATCGCCTGGCGCCACCGCAGCGAGCGGTACTCCGAGAAGTTGGCGACGCCGGACACCTCGGTCGCCGACCTGATCGGAGATGTCGACCCGGTCAAGGTGGCCGAAGGTAGGAGCCTCGGTGATCCGGAGACCATTCACTTCGGTCTCGTGCCCCGCGCGCATCGCGGAATCGTGGCCATCAACGAGCTTCCCGACCTCGCCGAGCGCATCCAGGTCTCCTTGCTCAACGTGATGGAAGAGCGGGACATCCAGGTCCGCGGGTACACGCTTCGGCTTCCGTTGGACGTTCTTCTGGTCGCGAGCGCCAACCCCGAGGACTACACCAACCGCGGGCGCATCATCACACCGCTCAAGGACCGCTTCGGCGCAGAAATCCGCACTCACTACCCCGTCGAGTTGGCGGGCGAGATCGCGGTGATCGAGCAGGAGGCGCACCTGGCCGCGGAGGTGCCTGACTACCTTCTCGAAATTCTTGCCAGGTTCACGCGCTTGCTACGCGAATCCACCTCGGTGGACCAGCGATCGGGTGTGTCGGCACGCTTTGCCGTCGCCGGCGCGGAAACCGTCGGTGCCGCCGCGGTACGACGGGCAGCGGTGCTCGGCGAAGCCGATCCTGTTGCACGGCCCGTCGATCTCGAGTCCGTGGTCGAGGTTCTTCGCGGCAAGGTCGAGTTCGAATCCGGTGAAGAGGGACGAGAACTGGAGGTGCTCGAGCACCTGCTGCGTCGCGCGACGGCCGATACGGTTCGGGTACGTCTCGGCGGGATCGACCTGGGGATGCTGGTTGCTGCGGTGGAGATGGGCAACACGATCGTCACCGGTGAATCTGTCACGGCCAAGGCATTTCTCGACGAGCTTCCGGACCTCGAGGTCCTGGACGAAGTAGCCGAACGCCTCGGCGCGCAATCCGACGGCGAGCGTGCCGCCGGTGCCGAACTTGCCCTCGAAGGGCTTTACCTCGCGCGCCGGATCTCCAAAGATCAAGGCCCGGGCGGCCGCTCGGTGTATTCGTAAGGGGCAGTGATGATCCACAATCCGCGGTACGGGCCTTACGACGGTGGTCCCGATCCGCTGGCGCCTCCCGTGGATCTGCGCGAGGCCCTGGCAGCAATCGGCGACGACGTGTTGTCGGGCACGTCGCCGCGCCATGCCCTCCGAGAGCTCCTGCGCCGAGGCAACCGGGACATGCGCGGGCTCGACGACCTTGCCGCCCAGGCGAACCGGCGTCGACGCGAGTTGCTGCGCCGCAACAATCTCGACGGAACTCTCGACGAGGTTCGCAAGCTTCTCGACAAGGCGGTGCTCGAAGAGCGCAAAGAACTGGCACGTGCTCTCGACGACGACGCACGATTCAACGAAATGCGGATCGAGGAGTTACCGCCGTCGACAGCTCAGGCCGTGCAAGATCTGGCCGACTACAACTGGCGCAGCGAACAGGCGCGCGCGGATTACGAGAAGATTCGTGATCTGCTCGGGCGAGAGGTCCTCGATCAACGCTTCTCGGGAATGAAGCAGGCACTCGAGGGCGCCACCGACGAGGATCGTGAGCAGATACGCCAGATGCTGGCTGATCTGAATCAACTGCTCGACGCGCACTCTCGCGGCGTCGACACTGCGGAGCAGTTCGCGGAGTTCATGGACAAGCACGGGCAGTATTTCCCGGACAACCCGCGCAACGTCGAGGAACTTCTGGATTCTTTGGCGCAGCGCGCGGCGGCTGCACAACGATTGCGGAACTCGCTCTCGCAGGAGCAGCGTGACGAGTTGGATGCGTTGGCGCAGCAGGCGTTCGGTGATCCGAGCCTGATGAGTGAGCTGAGTCAACTCGACCAGTTCCTTCAGGCGGCTCGGCCGGGTGAGGACTGGGAAGGTTCGCAACAGTTCCGCGGCGACAACGGAATGGGGTTGGGTGAGGGGACCGGTGCCCTGCAGGACATCGCCGAGCTGGAATCCTTGGCGGATCAACTGTCGCAGCAATACGCGGGCGCGGCGCTCGACGACATCGACCCCGAGCTACTCGCGCGGCAACTCGGCGACGAAGCCGCCGCTGATGCTCGCACCCTGGCCGATCTCGAAAAGGCTTTGCAGGAACAGGGTTTCTTCGATCGTGCACCGGATGGTCAATGGCGCTTGTCGCCCAAAGCCATGCGACAGCTCGGGCAGACTGCTCTGCGCGATGTCGCCGGGCAACTGTCGTCGCGAACCGGTCAACGCGATACGCGTCGGGCCGGTGCGATGGGTGAACCGACCGGAGCGTCCCGCGAATGGGAATTCGGGGACACGGAACCGTGGGACGTCACGAGAACCATCACCAACGCCGTCCTGCGTGACCCGGGCCGAATGCCGGTGCGGCTGAGCGTCGTCGACGTCGAGGTGGCCGAAACCGAACAGCGCAGTCAGGCTGCGGTTGCTCTCCTGGTGGACACGTCGTTCTCGATGGTGATGGAAGATCGCTGGGTGCCGATGAAGCGCACCGCTCTGGCACTCAATCATCTGGTGAGTACGCGATTTCGCAGCGACGAACTCCAGTTGATCGCCTTCGGACGCCACGCGCACGTGCTGAGCCCGTCGGAGCTCGCTGGTTTGGACGGCGCGTGGGACCAGGGAACCAACCTGCACCACGCACTGTTGTTGGCGGCCAGGCATCTTCGACGCCACTCCAACGCACAGCCGGTGGTACTGATCGTCACCGACGGTGAGCCGACGGCTCATCTCGAAGCGGACGGAGAAGCCAGGTTCGACTACCCGCCGAGTGCACGAACCCTCGGTTTGACGGTTCGAGCACTCGACGCAGTGGCCAGGCTGGGCGCCAAGGTCACGTTCTTCCGCCTCGGTGAGGATCCAGGTCTGGCCAGGGTGGTCGACCGGATGGCGCACCGGGTGGGTGGACGCGTCATCGCACCGGACCTGGACGGCCTCGGCGCAGCCGTCGTGAGTGACTACATGCGAGGTCGCCGTTAATTCTGCCGCCGTCAGTCTTGTTCAGCGGGCTGGTGCTGGGTGATGCAGTGGATGCCGCCGCCACGTTCGAACAGCGGTCTGGCGTCGACGGTGACGACATTGCGTCCGGGGTAAGCGGCTGACAGGATCCGGGCCGCTTCGGCGTCGGCCGGATCGTCGAAGCTGCAGGCGATCACTCCACGATTGACCACGAGGTGGTTGATGTAGCTGTAGTCGACGAATCCCGCGTCGTCGCGCAGGATTTCGGGAGCGGGTACCCGAATGACCTTCCACGGCCGGCCGCCGACGTCCGTCGAGCTTTCGAACAACTCGATGATCGTCTTGCTGACGGCGTAGTCGGGGTGCACGGGATTGCGTTGGTCATGGACGAGTACCACTCCGGGGGAAGAGATGGCAGCGACGATGTCGACGTGTCCGCGCGTTCCGTACGTCTCCTGATCGCGGGTCAACCCGCGGGGAAGCCAGATCACGTGCTTGGCGCCGATGGTGCGGGCGAGTTCGGCCTCGATGTCGGCCTTCGTCAGGTCGGGGTTTCGTCCCGGATCGAGTTGGACGGTTTCGGTGACCAAGACGGTGCCGAGACCGTCGACCGCAATACCGCCGCCCTCGTTGACGATTGGTGAGTCGATCAACTGGGCACCGGATTGTTCGACGACAAATGCGCCGATCTTCGAGTCCTTGTCCCACTGCGCCCAATCCTGTGCACCCCAGCCGTTGAACACCCAGTCGACTCCGCCGAGACGGCCTTCGTCGGACAGGACGAACGTCGGCCCGATGTCGCGCATCCACGCGTCGTTGAGAGGTGCCTCGACGATGTCGACCTTCTCGGACAGGTACTTTCGTGCTTCTTCGACTTCGGCGGGATCGACGACGACGGTGACCGGCTCGAATTCGGCGACGGCGTGGGCGACGGCCGCCCACGTCGAGCGCGCTTCGTGCTGTTCTTCCGCGGTGTCCCCGAGGGAGTATCCGGCGCTCGGGTACGCCATCCAGGTACGTTCGTGCGGCTCACTTTCCGCGGGCATGCGCCAGGTCATCGGTTGGCTCCTGCAGTGTTCACCGGTGCGGTCAGGCCCGAGTAGGTGTCGGGTCGGCGAGTGGCCAGGAACGGGAACAGCGCAAGCCAGTCTTCACGGTGCTGTAGATCGAGATCTGCGACCAGGACGGCTGATTCGTCGCGCGGAGCCTGAACGAGGATGCGTCCGTACGGGTCCGAGATGAACGACGAACCGTAGAAGGTGATGAGACCTTCACTGCCGTGGCGATTGGGGACAACCATGAAAGTGCCGTTGGCGATACCGTTTCCGACGATCACTTGCTGCCACAGCGGTTGGGTGTCGAAGTTCGGGTGATCGGGTTCCGAGCCGATCGCCGTCGGGTACACCAAGACCTGGGCACCGGCGAGGGAGTATGCACGTGCGACCTCGGGGAACCACTCGTCCCAGCATGTCGGGAGTCCGAACTTGGCGCCGAGTGCCTCGTGAACGGGGTATGCGTCCTCGGACGGACCGCCGCGAAAGTACGTGTCCTCGTAGTACCCGGCCGTCACCGGAATGTGGAGCTTGCGGGTACGACCGAGAAGTTCACCCCCGGGCGAGACCAGGATCGCGGTGTTGAAGCCCAGGCCGTCCTCGGCGTCGCTGCGCTCGTACAACGACGCGTGAACGAGAACCTGGTTCTCCGCGGCGGCCTTGGTGGCGAAGGCGAAAGTGGGTCCGGTGAGCAGGTCTTCCGCCGCGCGTCCGGGATTGTCGCCGGCCGGGGTGGAGGCGGGGTAGCGGCTGAGCGTCAGCTCCGGAAGAAAGACCACGGAAGCGCCCAGCTTCGCTGCGGACGCAATGCCTTCGCTCAATTCAGCGTGGAGGTCGTCTTGGTCCTCGTGCCAGCGATGTTGGACGAGACCTACACGCAGAGGGGTGGACGTGGACGGCGAAGTCGCGGCCGGTGACTCGGGTGGGGTGAGGGCGGTGATCGTCAGCATGGGGTTTCCTCGGTGCTCGGGTATTCGACGTTCAACGTAAAACGAATGTGATTCGTTAAGTATGGTGGGTGAGCGCTGATTGATCAAGGACTTTCGAGGAATTGTTTTTTGCAGCGCCCCGAACGGTGTGGATCACTACAGGAGGACATATGCCGCGGCCATCGCAACGACTGCTCTCACCGGCGATCATCACCGAGGCAGCGATCGAGTCGGTGGACGAATCCGGCGACTTCACCATGCCGGGACTCGCCGCAAGACTGAAGGTTCGACCGTCCTCGCTCTACAACCACGTTTCCGGACGAGCCGAGATCGTCGAACTGATGAGGGCTCAGCTGATGGCAGGAATCGACGTCGAGTCGGCCTCGGGGACCTGGAGTGAGACCGTCGCGGCGCTGGCAGCCGAGTACCGGCGAAGCTACGCCGCGCATCCTCGTCTGATTCCGCTCTTCACGGCCCAGACGGTGCAGGCCGGTGTGGCGTTCACCCTCTACAACGCATTGGCGCAGGCATTTGCCGATGGTGGCTTCGACCCGACCGAAACACTGCACGCGATCACGACCGTCGACAGTTTTGTTCTCGGTTCGGCCCTGGACCTGGCGGCGCCGGACGTCCAGTGGGCGTCGGGACCCGAAGCCAACGACGCGATGAAGGCGGCGTTGGCAACGTCCGGGAAAAATCCCGAACGTGCCGACGCCGCCTTCGAATTCGGCTTGCGCGTGTTGATGGTGGGCCTGATCGCGCAGGCCCCCGAATCTACTGTCTCCTAGGACACGCTGAGGTCGTTCTCGTCGCGCAGAGCCTCCGTGTCGCGGTTGAGGGTCTTGCCCTCGAAGAACTCGGGATTGCGCACTCGCATGACCATCATCAGGACCGCGCCGAGGATGAGGATTCCGAAGCCGAGGAAGAAGACCAGGCCGATTCCGCCGATGGATGCTCCGCTAGCATTGTCCGGATTCATACTCTCCTGGACCGAAATGACGAACACCGCAAGCAGCATGAGGCCACCGATGAGTGGGAACGCGAGCCGGAAGACGAAGTTTCGTACGCTCTCGAAAAGCGTCTTGCGGAAGTACCACACGCACGCGAATGCGGTGATGCCGTAGTACCAGCAGATCATGATGCCGAGTGCGGCGATCGTGTCGAGCAGAGCACTTTCGGACAGGAACGTGACGACGCTGTAGAACACTGCGGTTACCGCGCCGGCCACGACGGTCGCGTACGACGGCACCAGGAACCGAGGCGAGACCTCGGCGAGCTTCTTGGGGAAAGCTCCGTATGCACCCATGGCGAGCATGGTTCGTGCCGCGGGCAGGAACGTGGTCTGCAGGCTGGCGACTGAAGAGACGAAGACCGCGAGGAACAGAAGCATTCCGCCCCAGTTGCCCAGGACCGGGTCGGCCAGAGCGCCGAAGACGTTCTCGGAGTTGTCGGGATTGCCGAGGCCGAGGCCTTCCTCGCCGACGCCGGCGTACATCATCGCGGCAACGGCGACCAGCAGGTAGGTAAGGAGAATGGTTGCGACACAGAGCAAACCGGCGCGGCCGGGGGTCTTCTTGGGGTTCTTCGACTCCTCGCCCAGCGTGAGACAGGTATCCCAGCCCCAGAACGCGAAGATCGATCCGGTGAGTCCGATGACAAACGCACCGATGGCGAGTCCGCTGAACGGGTTGAACCAACTCAGGTCGAAGGACAATCCGGCCGGGGCGTCGCCGGCGCCGACGTGAACCAGTGCAACGACGGCGAAGACGACCAGCAGCACCATCTGGAAGCCGACGAGCGCGAACTGTACGCGCTCGCTGGTGGTGATTCCCCGACTGGCAATCCAGGTGGCCAACGCGATGAACACCAGTGTGGTGCCGACGTTGACGAATTTATTGCCCGGCAGATCGGCGATGGAGGGATTGTCGGCCACCCGCGCGATGAACAGATAGAAGAAGTCGACGGCAATTGCAGCGAGGTTCGAGAGCACGATGATGGTGGCGATCACCATGCCCCAGCCGCACATCCAGCCGACGTACGGTCCGAATGCCTTGGTGGACCACGTGAATGACGCTCCGCAGTCAGGAGTGTCGGAGTTCAGTTCGCGGTACGCGTACGCGGTGAGGAACATCGGGATGAAGCCGGCGATGAAGATGGCGGGCATCTTGAGACCGACCGCAGCGACGATCAATCCGATGCTGGCCGTCAGGGTGTAACCCGGTGCCACGGAGGAGATTCCGAGCACCGCGCCGGAGATCATGCCGATCTTGCCGGTGGCGAGGCCTTTGGAACTCAGTTCGGTGCTGGTCATGACAGTGCCTCCGGCTGGGTGAATTCGTGCTTGGGCACTACGACCATGGGTACGGGCAGTACGCGCAGCATCTTGGCGGCGGTTGAGCCCAGGAACAGTTTGCGGGGCTGTGCGAGTCGACTTGAACCGACCATCACGAGGTCGCCGTCCTGCCAGTCCAGTTGACGCACTGCCGATTCCACGGTAGATCCGTCGGCAATGATGACCTCGATGGGGAACTCCGCGGGGAGCGCGGCTCTTGCGACGTCGAGTGTGTCCTGAGCGTGATTTCGTGCACGCTCCCTGGCCGACTCGGCGGTGTCGCGATGATCGCGCAGATCGTTCTGGGGGTCGAGCGCTACCAGTGAGACCAGTCGGAGCGGAACCTGCATCAGTTCGCTGGCGCGCACGGCGGTGTTCAAGACGATGTCGGCGCCGACGCGGGTGCCGAGTGCACAGGTGACCTCTCGTATCACAGTGGCCGCCGAGTGCCGCGTTCCGCGAGGCGCCAGCGCTACCGGGACATGGGCGGAGTGAAGCAGTTCGGTCGAGACCGAACCTATCGCGTGACGGCCGAGCAGACCGTCGCCGGAAGCTCCCACCACGATCGCGAGCGCATTCAGTCGGTCCACTTCGTCGAGCAGGCCCTGAGCGAACGACTCGTGGAAGCTCAGGTGTACTTCCACCTGGATGTCCTCGGGCACCGACGCTTTCGCCTCGGCGAGCCAGTCGTGTGCACGCGCGGCGAGGATGTCGTCGTAGCCGGCTTCCGAGGGAACCTTGGCCGGCAGTGTCCGATCCGGTGGGAGGACCATGCAGATGTCGAGTTGCGCGCCGAGACTGCGCGCGAGCTGGGCCCCGAGGACCAGCCCGTCTTTACCGCTGGGTGTGGCGAGGTATCCGACGATAAGGCGCATGGTGGCTCTTTTCCGGATTGGAGGAATCTGCTGTGCGCCTTTATTAACCGCGGGGGGTTGATAAAGGCGCACAGCAGGAGGGGCGGCGACTCAGTCGTGCGAACTCATGACGTGCTTGAGACGGGTGTAGTCCTCGACTCCGTAGGCCGAGAGATCCTTGCCGTAACCGGAATACTTGAAGCCGCCGTGCGGCATTTCGGCGACGAGCGGGATGTGGCAGTTGATCCACACCGCACCGAAGTCGAGAGCAGCGGAGACGCGTTGCGTGACACCGTGATCCTTGGTCCAGATGCTCGAGGCCAGGCCGAACCGAACGTCGTTGGCAAGCGTGATCGCCTCCTTCTCGTCGGAGAAGCTCTGGACTGTGAGGATAGGACCGAAAGTCTCTTCCTGCACGATGTCGTCCGATTGCGCGACGCCGGTGATGACGGTCGGCTCGAAGAAGAATCCGGTTTCGCCCGAACGCTTTCCGCCGGTAACGATCTTGGCCAACGCCGGCAGGTTCGCGATCTTGTCGCTCACGGCGTTGAAGTGATTGATGTTGTTGAGCGGGCCGTAGAAGGCATCAGGATCGGAAGGCGCTCCGGGGCGCAGCTTCTCGGCGTTCCGGACGAGGGCTTCGACGAGCTGATCGTGGATGGACTCGTGAACGATCACGCGAGTGGCCGCGGTGCAATCCTGGCCGCCGTTGAAGAACGCTGCCTCGGCGATGCCGGTGGCGGTCTTCTCGATGTCGACGTCGCCGAAGACTATCGCCGGCGCTTTGCCGCCCAGTTCGAGGTGTGCGCGCTTGAGCTGCTGTGCTGCGGACACGGCGACAGCGATGCCTGCCCGCACCGAACCGGTGATCGAGACGAGACCGAGGGCCGGGTTCTCCACCAACGTCGCGCCGGTTCCGCCGTTGCCGAGCACGACGTTGAACACGCCGTCCGGCAGGATGCCCTTCGAGAGCTTCGCCAGGACCAGCGTGCTGCCCGGTGTGGTGTCGCTGGGCTTGAGGACGATCGTGTTGCCGGCCGCGAGGGCGGGCCCGATCTTCCACAGCGCCATCATGAACGGGTAGTTCCAGGGCGTGACCTGACCGACGACGCCGATCGGCTCACGACGGACGTAGGAGGTGAAACCCTCCATGTACTCTCCGGCCGCCTTGCCCTCGAGAAGTCGTGCGGCTCCGGCGAAGAACCGCATCTGATCGGCTCCGACCTTGACCTCTTCGTCGGCGATCATCTGGTGGGCCTGGCCGGTGTTGGCGCTTTCGGCTGCGACGATTTCGTCGCTGTGCGCTTCGATGGCGTCGGCGAGCTTGAGGAGTGCAGCCTGCCGCACGCTCGGCGTCGTCTTGCCCCAGGTCTCGAATGCTCTCTGTGCGGCTTCGACGGCGGCGTCGACGTCTTCCTTCGTGGAGACCGGCGTACGCCCGACCACACTCTCGTCCACGGGGTTGATCAGGTCGAGTGTTTCCGTCGCGGCTGAGGCGACGAATTCACCGTTGATGTAGTTCTCGAGTACGACGATCGACATCGGTACCGGTTCCTCTCGAGGTCGAACGAGTTCCGGCCGAGGTGATCAGCACGGAACTCGCACTTTGTGGGGCGTGTGTGAGCAAGTGTGCGCTGACTCACAAGTAAAGGCAGCTGCCGAAAAGGTGAAATCTTTGATCCCCGACGCACCGAGTTGTACAGTCCTGCCCATGACGATCGCTGTGCGGTGGATGTTGGCGCAGCCGGATCTCGCGCTGGAACTCAAAGGTGGCGCCCAGGGTGTCGGTCGCGAAATCACATTCGCGCACGCCACGGAGTTGCTCGACCCGTTTCGATGGTTGACCGGCGGCGAATTCATCCTCACCACCGGCATCCGATTGCCGTCCACTCAGCAAAAGCGCGGCCGCTATCTCCGGATGCTCGACGCGGCGGGAGTGGCGGCGGTGGGATTCGGAACCGGGCTCTCGTACCCCGAGGTCCCGGCCGATCTGGTGGCCGTCGCCGACGAGATCGGACTCCCGCTGATCGAGGTGCCGCTGCCGACGCCTTTTGCTGCCGTCGTCAAGCGTGTGATGAGCCGGTTGGCAGAGCAGGAATATGAAGCTGTCCTCCGGGCGTCGCGGGCGCAACCGCGGATGACGCGTGCCGTCATTTCCGGCGGAACGGCTGCGACCGTGCGTGAACTGGCGATCGCGACTTCGGCGACGGTGCTTCTTCTCGACGTCGCCGGAAGAGTTCTCGAGAGCTCACCTCAACTGCCGACGGACGACGTGATCGACGAACTGCGAGCAACTCTCGGGGGCGGTGCCTCTAGTAGCGTGACGCTCGCAAGGTCTGGAGCGTCGATCGCGGTGCAGCAGATCAGCGTCGGGCGAACGCCGTACGGATACCTGGCGGTGATCAGTGCTTCGGCGCTCAGCTACGTCGATCAGATACTGCTCGGTCACGCGAACTCGTTGTTGGCGTTGGACTTCGAGAAACCCGCGCGTCTGCGTGCTACTCAGGATCAGTTGAATTCGCACGCCCTCGGGCTGCTGCTCACCGAGGATCGCGACCCGGCGCCGGCGTGGCAACAGATCAGGCAGGCCGCCGACGGTGAGGGAATGATCCGAGGATTGACAGTTCTTGCCGACGCGTCCGACGTAGCGGGACGCGTCGGAGCCGAGATTGCCGAGTTCATGAACAAGGCGGGGCGGCAGTTGTTCTCGCGGATCAACGACACTCGCGTCACGGTGCTGCTGCGTGGAACCGACGACGTCGAGTTCGCCCGAGAGTTGCTCGGCGGGGTATCGAGGTCGGATCTTCGCGCGCTTCGTGTCGGCTTGAGCGCGCGACGGGTGGTCGCTGCGCTGGCGGTCGCCGTCGAACAGTCCCAGCTGTGTGCGTCGGCGGCGGAAATCGGTGGCGAGCCTTTGGAATTCGCAGCTCTGACCGGAAGTGTGCTGCTGTCTTTCGATTCGACGCGTGAAGTGCTCAACACGCTGGCGGAAACGATGATCACACCGATCGAGGACTACGACCGTGACAACGGCACCGAACTGCTGGCGTCGCTGCGGGCATTTCTCGAGGCCAACGGACACTGGGAAGCGGCCGCCATCACGATGGGCGTTCACCGGCACACACTGCGGAGCCGAATGGCGAAGGTGGAGAGCCTGATCGACTGTCGGCTGGAAGTGGCCAGGGTTCGGGCCGAACTACTGCTCTCGATCATTGCCCGGCAATCGTGACTGCCGGGCAATGATCGAGACTTGGCAAAGCGGCCGTCAGGCCTTGCTGCGAGCGATGATGTCGGCTGCGGTTCGCTGACCCATCCGAACGGCACCGTCGACGTGCTGGTACCCCTCGGCCGCAATGTCGGAGCACGAGAAGTGAATCGGGCCGACGGGCGTGCGGGAATCCGCGCCGTAGCGGTGCAGGCCTCCGAGGTCGAAGCTCGCTGCGTACGCACCGCGGGTCCATTCCTCCGAGCCCCAGTCGGATTCGTAGTACACAACCGGCTCTTCGGCCTTCGGGCCGAGATAGCGGGCAAGTGAGGCCAGAATCGTGGCCTTACGCTCCTCGACGGAAAGCTCGAACATCGCGTCGGCCTTCTCGTCGGAGACGAAAGCGACCAGGGTGCCGCGATCGTCCTCGTGGTTGGTGTTGTCGTACACCTCCTGCACTACCTCGGACGCGCCGAAGCCGGTGCCGGAGAGGCCGTCTTCGCGCCAGAAAGGCGTCTCGTACACCGCGTGAACCTTGATGACGAGGCCGAGGGACTGGTGCTGGTGCATCTGGTGCTGACGACGCGGCAGCGGGGGATCGTACGAGATCCGGGAGTAGAGGTTGGGCGGTACGGCCAGGATCACTCGGCTTGCCTCGACGCGAACATCGCCGTCCGCCAACACCGTTGCACCGGATTCGTTCCACTGCACCGTACGCACGGGTGCGTTGAGGAAGACGTCGTCGCCGAGGGCCTCTGCCATGCGGATCGATACCTGCTGCATTCCGCCGATCACTCGCTTGTCGAGGATGAAGTCCTCGTCGACGAGATGGGAGAACGAGCCTGCGGAAGCGGCCATGAGTACGGCCTGCAGGGCAGAGAACGAGTGGGCGGGCTTGGTGAGCATGCCACCGGCGATGAAGAGACCGATGTTGTCACGTGCCTCGGCGTCGTCGGACTGATTGATCAGCCACTGCTTGAAGGAGACTGTGTCGAGATCGCGGGCGAGGGGATGTGCCCACGGTTCCTCGGCGCCGATCTGCGCTGCGAGATCGTCCATCTCGTCGATGAGACGGTCCATCTCCTTCTTCGTGGTGTCGTTCGTGGGGAAGGAATCGCCCGTGTACTGCGTCCGCTCACCTGCCGACGAGATGTAGACGGACTCGCCCTCGCGGTAGCGCTCGAAAGTTTTCAGGCCGAGTTCGTCGAGCAAGGAGATCAGCGCGGTCTGGTCGGGGGAGACCCACTGGCCGCCGATTTCCAGAACTGCTCCGTCGATGGTGTCGGTCCACGTGCGGCCGCCGACGCGGTCGCGCGCTTCGATCACAGCGACGGTCAAACCGGCCTTGCGCAGCGCGGTTGCAGCTGCCAGGCCAGAGGGGCCGGCGCCGACGATTGCAACGTCTCTCTGGAGAGTAGGCACTTGCGAGCTCCTTCATGTTGAGCACCGCTCGAGTCGAAAGATGCCGACGAGCGAGTGAACGGGTGTCGGTTTTCAGTCTGTCCCGAGGAGACGCACACCACACCTGACGAAACGGAGTGTTCGATCGGTGATCTTGTGCCGTTTAGGCGCGGCTAGCCGTTGATGACGTGGCGATCGCCGAGCGGTCGGCTCAGCGGAACGTCCAGGCTGCCGAACACGGCAACCAAGATGCACATCTTGTCCGCGGCCTCCGGCAATGCTCCGGTTCGGAGCGTGACGATCACCGTCGTATCAGTCTCTTCGACGGTTGCGTACGCGCCGTAGCACTCCGGAGTACCGGTCACGAAGTGGACTGCCACCGTGTGATCGTCGACCTCGGACCACGATTCGAACATGGTGGCCGTCGCACCCACGATGTCGGTGCGGCTGTCGAACTCCGTGCCCATCTCGCTGTCGTCGACCTCGTCGGGAACGGGGGTTCCGAGCGACCAGTCGGCGGGACTTGCTTCGTTGGCCGCCATCGGATTCGGTGCGGCAACCGGCCCCGTGGTCTGGGCCCCGACGGAGCATCCGGCCACAGCAAGGCAGGCCAGAACGGCGAGGGTTAGTACACGCATGAATCCACCGTAACCCTGCTCAAGCGAGTAGCGCTGTGACCAGCGCAATTGCGGGAATTGACGCCAAAGTGGTGACAAAGGCACTGTCTCGGGCGAGGACCATTCCGCGCCGATAGCGGCTTGCATAGATGAAGACGTTCTGCGCCGTCGGCAACGTCGAGACGACCACGATGGCGAACAACTGATGACCGTCGATGCCGAGGAGGAAATGCGCCATCAGATAGGCCAGCACAGGTTGGACCACGATCTTGAGCGTCGATGCCAGCGCGACGTCGCGGCGTGGACTCGAGCCCTTCTCCAGCACCCGCACGCCGTAGAGCGAGAGCCCGAATGCCAACAGCGCACCGGGTACGGACGTCGCGCCGATCAATTCGAAAGGCTGCATCAGCGGCCGGGGCGGTACCCAACCGATCAACGCGACGATCAACCCCGCAGCGCCCGCGAGCACGATCGGATTCTTGAACGGGGCGGTGACGGTGTCGATCAACGAGAGCTTCTCGGCATCCGCGCCGCGAAGGGCCGTCAGATCGAGGATCGTCAAGGCGATCGGGGAGTACACGACGATCTGAAAGAGCAGGAGCGGCGCGACGAACGTGGCATCGCCGAGCACGAACACCGCGATCGGGATTCCGAGGTTGGCCGAATTCACGTACGAAGCCGACAGCGCGCCGATGGTCAGTTCGGGTAGCGGCCGATTGAGCCAGATCTTTGCGACGACGACGTACAGAGCGCCGACGGCAAAGGCAGTAGCCGACGCAACGGCGAGCGTCGGCGAGAAGATCACCGAAAGATCGGACGACGCGAGGGTGGTGAACAGCAGGGCAGGCGTCGCGACGAAGAAGACGAGTCGACCGAGAACGAACTGTCCTTGGCTACCGAGGGTGCCGAGACGGCCGAGGAGATACCCGACCGCGATGACAACAAAAATTACGGTGAAACCCGCAACAACTCCCGACACGCTGCGGGCACCTCTCGACTGGAATGAACGACTTCGGGAAAATCTTAGTCAGGGCAACAAAAAGGCCGCGCAGTCGAGTGACTGCGCGACCTCTTCGGTACTTCTACGTGTGACTACCGAGCACGTATGACTACCGGGCGGCGGTGAAGGGGAGCAACGCCATTTCGCGTGCGTTCTTCACTGCAACGGCGACCTGACGCTGCTGCTGCGGGGTCAGGCCCGTGACGCGACGGCTGCGGATCTTGCCGCGGTCCGAGATGAACGTGCGAAGCAAGTTGATGTCCTTGTAATCGACATGCGTGATCTTCGCTGCGAACAACGGGTTCTTCTTGGGCTTACGACCCTCTACGGGGCGTGGCTTCTTCGACGGTGAACGCTTGACTGCCATCCGACTTCCTTACCAGCTCGACTTGTGTACGCCAGGCAGTTCCCCACGGTGCGCCATTTCTCGCACGCGAATCCGGGAGAGCCCGAACTTCCGCAGGTGGCCGCGCGGACGTCCATCCGCAGCGTCTCGATTGCGCAATCGTACCGGACTGGCGTCGCGTGGTAGACGTTGCAGGGTCGCTTGGGCCTTCGCGCGCTCCTCTGCCGAGCTTTTCGGGGAGCGGATCGTCTCCTTGAGAGCGGACCGCTGCTCCGCGTACCGCTCGACGACGACCCGTCGCTGGTTGTTCTTCGCGATCTTCGACTTCTTGGCCATGCCTACTTCTCTTCTCGGAAATCGACGTGCTTTCGCAGCACCGGGTCGTACTTCTTCAGTACGAGTCGATCGGGGTCGTTACGACGGTTCTTGCGGGTCACGTACGTGTACCCGGTGCCCGCGGTGGACTTGAGTTTCACGATCGGGCGGATCTCGTTGCGTGCCATCTGCTCAGACCTTCTCGCCGCGCGCGCGGATCCGGGCGACGACGGATTCGATGCCGTCGCGGTCGATCGTCTTGATGCCCTTGGTCGAGAGCGTGAGTGTGATGCGACGCCCCTCGCTGGGCAGGAGGTAGGTCTTGCGCTGGATGTTCGGGTTCCAGCGACGGTTCGAACGTTTGTGAGAGTGCGAGACGGATTTTCCGAACCCCGGCACACGTCCGGTCACTTGGCAGTGAGCCGACATGGGTGTTCCTTTCAACTTGCAGATGACAATCATTTTCGACAATGCGGTGAGATCAATGTACCGTTCAACCTCGGTAATGACAATCATTCCCAGAAAGGCCCGCTGTGAACACGATCTTGGACGGCAGGACTCCGCTGGTCCTGGTCGCCGGCATGAGCGAATCCACCCCACACACCGCACGAGCGTTGCTGCGAACGGGAACTGTTCTGGTCCACCACGACCTGAGCCACGTCCGTGAAGGGGTGGTCCGGCGGACGGTCACCTCGATGACCGGGAGTGCCGGGTCTGCCGGCACTGTGTCCGAGCGCGAGACGATCCTCGAGCTCGCGCACGGCTGCGTCTCCTGCACCCTGCGCGAAGACTTGCTGCCGCTCCTGCGCCGGCTTCACTCGCACAGTTCGGTGCAGCGGATCGTGTTGCTGTTGGACCGGCAACTCGAGCCCGAGGCGCTGTGCTGGGCGATCGAGCACGTCGTCGTGACCGGCGTCGTCGGCCAACTGGAAGGACCGGCGCAGCGGGACGTCCGCGTCGATGCCGTCGTGACGTGCATCGACGCGGCGACCTGGCTGGCAGACGCCACCGGCGACGAAGCCCTCGACGACGACCGCACCCTGGCTCAGGTCGTCGTCGGGCAGGTCGACTTCGCCGACGCGCTCGTCCTACGCGGGTCCGATGCGCTCGACGGCTGGCAGCGGTCCCGCTTGAACGCGGTTCTCGCGCGCATCGCTCCACGGGTACCCGTCTTCGATGAGGGAGACGACATCGAGGCACTGCTCCTCGAGGTGCCTGCGGATGCGCGACGCGGTGAACTGGCCGACGCTCACTCACCGCTGTTGCGTCGCCAGCCGCCGCTCGACGACGACGGCGGAGTGATGCTCGTCGAGTTCACCGCGAACCGGCCGTTCCACCCCGGTCGTCTGCACGAGGCGATCGACGTCCTGCTCGAAGGCGTCGTGTACTCCCGCGGACGAGTCTGGGTGGCAACGCAACCGGGTGAAGCGCTCTGGCTCGAATCGGCGGGCGGTGGCCTGCGAGTTGCCAGCGCGGACACCTGGCTTGCCGCGATGACGCCGGAGGAACGAGACCGCGTTCCAGCTGAACGCCGTGCACTCGCGGCCCTGAAATGGGACGAGCGTTTCGGTGATCGCGACACCTCGATGGTCGTTCTGACGTGCGGTGCGAACCCGCTCGAGATCGACCGAACACTGCAGCACGCCTTGGTCACCGACGACGAATTGGCGGACGAAGCGTCGTGGGCAACGTGGGAAGACCCGTTCGGCGAGTTTCACGAAGACCCGTGTGACGAATCCGAATCACCTTATGCCGAAACCGAATCAACGCGAGAGGGAAACGAATGAAGAAGCAGATGCACCCCGACTACCACCCGGTGGTCTTCCAGGACGCCAGCACCGGCAAGAGCTTCCTGACCCGATCGACCGTGACGAGTGAGCGCACCGTCGAATGGGAAGATGGTGGCACGTACCCGCTGCTGGTCGTCGACGTCACGAGCGACTCTCACCCGTTCTGGACCGGAGCGCAACGTGTGATGGACACCGCCGGACGCGTCGAGAAGTTCGAGCGGCGCTACGGAAAGCGCAAGGCACTCTGATGGCCGTTCCCAAGCGGAAGATGTCCCGTTCCAACACTCGCAGCCGTCGTGCCCAGTGGAAGGCGACGGCGCCCGATCTGGTCGAGGTCACGGCCTTCGGCCAGACCCACCGAGTCCCTCGGCGACTGGTCAAAGCAGTTCGACTCGGGGTGATCGACCCGAGCCGCATCTGACCGTGCGATCCTTGGCCGGTGCTGCTGAGGATCCTCGAACTGGTGGGCATCGTGGCGTTCGCGGCCTCGGGTGCCCTGGTGGGCGTCACCAAGCGACTCGACATCTTCGGGGTGTGCTCGGTGGGTGTGTTCACCGGCATCGGCGGCGGTATCGTCCGCGACGTTCTCCTCGGCGTCCATCCGCCCAGCTCTCTGAGCAGTTGGCCGTACTTCGGAACGGCCGCCGCCACCTCACTCGCCGTGTTCTACCTCCACGAGCCGCTCAATCGACTGCGTCGTGAAATCCTGGCGCTCGACGCACTGGGGATGGGCTTGTTCGCGAGCACCGGCGCCGTCATCGCGCTGGACAACAACGCCAGTTCGCTGGCGGCGACGTTGATCGGTGCGACCGCGGCGATCGGCGGCGGCGTGATCCGCGACGTTCTCGTCAACGAGGTGCCACTGCTCCTGCACAAGGACCTGTACGCGGTTCCCGCACTGCTCGGCGCTGCGTTGGTGGTCACAGTCTCGCAAGCCGGACTGTCCACCAACGCCGCGCTGGTGTGCGGCACAGCGTTCGCCGCGGTGTTCAGACTGCTTGCGTTATGGCGTCATTGGAGCCTGCCCGGGCCGAGGCGAACCCGGGACTGACCGCGACACGCCGGAGGCCGGAATCGGACCCTCTCAGCCGCATCTCAGCACTTCAGTCCAAACTGTCGGTATGCGTATTTTGGTGGTCGACGACGACCGGGCGGTTCGCGAGTCGCTTCGGCGGTCGCTCAGCTTCAACGGCTACACGGTCGAGCTCGCGGTCGACGGACTCGACGCACTCGAGAAGATCCTCGCCAACCGGCCCGACGCCGTCGTGCTCGACGTCATGATGCCGCGACTCGACGGACTCGAAGTGTGCCGTCGTCTTCGCAGTGCCGGCGACGACCTGCCCATCCTCGTGCTCACCGCCCGCGATTCGGTCAGCGAGCGAGTGGCCGGTCTCGATGCCGGAGCGGACGACTACCTGCCCAAGCCCTTCGCTTTGGAAGAGTTGCTTGCCAGGTTGCGTGCACTACTTCGCCGCACCGCGCCCGATCTGGACGCCGATTCCGAAATGATGGCGTTCGAGGACCTCACCCTCGACCCGGTCACCCGTGAGGTCAAGCGCGGCGAACGATCGATCAGCCTGACGCGCACCGAGTTCTCCCTCCTCGAAATGCTCATGGCCAACCCACGCCGCGTGCTGACCCGTGGACGCATTCTCGAAGAAGTGTGGGGATACGACTTCCCGACGTCCGGCAATGCCCTCGAGGTGTATGTCGGCTACCTGCGTCGCAAGACGGAAGCCGACGGCGAACCGAGGTTGATCCACACCGTCCGCGGAGTCGGCTACGTCCTGCGGGAGACGCCTCCGTGATCACCGCTCCGTTCGGCAAGAACGCCGAACCGAAGAAATCCTCCACCACCCAAGCGTCCGTCGAAATGCGCCCGCCGATGCCACTGACCCGTTCGGTGTCATTGCGTTGGCGTGTGACGCTCCTCGCTGCATCGGTGGTGGCCATTGCCGTCGCAGTCATGGCGATCGCTGCCTACGCGGTGGTTTCGCGTGCGCTCTACGCGGACGTCGATCACCAGTTGCGTACCAGGGCGGCGGTGCTGATCGACAGCAATGTCGTGCGATTCGATCCTCGCTACATCTCCGGTGCGACGCTGTACACCACCGACATCAGTGTGGCCCTGATCTTCTCGGACCTGAGCACGTACCAGCCGCCCGGTTCCGACGTGCCGATCGGCGAAGCCGAAGATGCCGTTGCGCGTGGTGAATCGGATTCTTCGCTGCGAACCGTCGACGGCCAGCGAGTGCTGGCTCAACGAACGCATGACGGAAGCACTTTGGTGATCGGTCAGCGGCTCGCGCCGACCGTTGCGGTACTGGATCGGCTGGCCTGGGTGCTCTTCGTGGTCGGTGGGTGTGGTGTCATCCTGGCTGCGGTGGCGGGTACTACCGTGGGCCGCACCGGTTTACGACCCATTGCCAGGCTGACTGCCGCCACCGAACGAGTCGCTCGGACCGACGATCTGACGCAGATCCCCGTTACCGGCAGCGACGAATTGGCGCGCCTGACAGAGAGTTTCAACACGATGCTGCGGGCGCTCGCCGAGTCCCGTGAGCGTCAGTCGCGCCTCGTCGCGGACGCCGGACACGAGTTGCGGACGCCGTTGACTTCGTTGCGCACCAACATGGAATTGCTGATCGCGTCAAGTCGCCCCGGTGCGCCGCAGATTCCCGACGAGGACATGGCAGAACTTCGTGCCGACGTCGTCGCGCAGATCGAGGAACTCTCGACTCTGGTCGGCGACCTCGTCGACCTGGCCCGTGAAGACGCACCCGAAACCGTGTACGAGCGCGTCGACGTCAGCGACGTCGTCGAGCGTGCGCTCGAACGAGCGCGGCGCAGGCGCAACGAAATCGAGTTCGAGGCGGTCACCACTCCGTGGTACGTCTACGGAGATCAAGCGGGCCTGTCGCGTGCCGTGCTGAACGTCCTCGACAACGCTGCGAAGTGGAGTCCGAAGGGCGAACAGGTACGCGTCGAAATGCGTCCGGTGGGTCAAGGATTGTTGGAATTGACCGTAAGTGATGCGGGACCTGGCATTCCGGAGGAGGATCGGGAGTTGGTGTTCGATCGTTTCTACCGGTCGACTGCGGCACGTTCGATGCCGGGATCGGGTCTGGGACTTGCGATTGTGCGTCAGGTCGTCGTCAAGCACGGCGGCACCATCGCGATCGACGAATCCGATCGTGGGGGAGCGCTTGTTCGTATCGTGCTTCCCGGTGAACCGGGGCCGAGTGCCGAGTAGCGTGTTCTGTAGACCCGTTGGTCCCTCGCTTCGGTGACTGACGTCACGGCTTAATGCGTTCGGCCCGAAAGTCTTTCGGGCCGAACCGACAACACCGGTTTTTCACGTCGAACTCTGGGTAAAGTGACAGGCACGTCTCAGCGCCTTCTCAGCAGCGCAAGGCAGCATTGTCGGCAGAACAGTTGTGACTGCCCGTCCGGTGGTCACCGTAGACGAAAGCGAGCCGATGACCGAGGACCGTAACGTCGGGCCGACCCGGCCCGAGCAGCCCAACAGCGAGCCCACCACCCAGGCGCAGCCGACAGCACCTCAAGCACAGCCGACAGCACCTCAGGCACAGCCTCCCGTGCCGCCGCAGCAGCCTCAGGGGCAGGCGCCTCAGCAGCCGTACCAGCCGACCGAATCGTTCGCCCGACCCGCCGAAGCCCGACCCACTGAAGGCCGGCCCACCGAAGCCTTCGGGCAGGCGCAGCAGCAGCAGCCCACGCAGGCTTTCGGCCACCCGCACGGTGCCCATGAGGCCGCGTACCAGCAGAGCGCCCCGTACGGCGCACCCAACCCTGGTGGCCCCGGCGGTCCGAACGGCCCGGGCGGCGGCCACAACCAGATCCCCGCACCGCTGCAGGGGCCGAACTCCGGTTCGACCACCACAAAGCCGAAGTCGGGACGCATGGCGCTGGTTGCCGGCGCTCTCGCCCTGGTCCTGGTCAGTGGTGGTGTCGGTGGCGTGGTCGGCGCAGTCGTCGCGGACCGCAACGGTGGAACCGCGACGGTCACCAACTCTCTGAACGCTCCGAAGCCCACTGCGACCAACACGTCCAACGCTCCCGCCGGCTCGGTTCAGGCCGTTGCCTCGAAGGTCGTGCCCAGCGTCGTGCAGATCGAGGTAGCCACCGCGCAGGGACAGGGGGGTGAGGGCTCCGGTGTCATCCTGTCCTCCGACGGTCTGATCCTGACCAACAACCACGTTGCCGGCGCACAGGGAGCGCAACTTCGCGTTGCGTTCTCCGACGGAACCAAGGCCTCGGCCACTCTGGTCGGTGCCGACCCCGTCTCCGACATCGCCGTCATCAAGGTCGACGGTCGCAACGACCTCACCCCCATCGATCTCGGCAACTCCGGCGACGTCCAGGTCGGACAGCAGGTGGTTGCCGTCGGGTCCCCACTCGGCCTGGCCGGCACGGTCACCGAAGGCATCATCTCCGCACTCGATCGCCCGGTGTCCACGAGCGGCGAGTCCGGCAACCAGAACACCGTCATCGACGCTCTGCAGACCGACGCAGCGATCAACCCCGGCAACTCCGGTGGCGCCCTCGTCAACATGGACGGCCAGCTGATCGGCATCAACACGGCGATCGCCTCGCTCGGAGCGTCGTCGGGTACCCAAGGCGGTTCGATCGGCCTCGGTTTCGCCATCCCGATCGATCAGGCACGCCGCGTCGCCGACGAACTGATCAAGACCGGCAAGGCGACTCAGGCCATGATCGGCGTGACCGTGCCGTCGCAGGACAACGCCGACGGCGCAACCGTCATGGATGTCACTGCTGACGGGCCGGCAGCCAAGGCCGGTATCCCGAAGGGTGCAGTCATCACCAAGGTCGACGATCGTGTTGTCGCAGATGGTGATTCGCTGATCGCGGCAGTGCGTTCACATGCTCCCGGCGACAAGGTCTCGATCACGTACAGCGACGGCGGGCAGACCAAGACCGTCGACGTCACGTTGGGAACCGCGGCAGCGCAGGGCGGTCGATGATGTTCGGCGATCAGCAGACGATCGACCCGATCTTCGGCCAGATCGCAACGGCGTCGGGATCGGACACTACGGTAGGAGTCATGGAACTCGAAGCCACATCGGCCGGCCGCGCTCTGGTCGTCATCGTCGACGATCGCACAGCCCACGGCGACAACACCGACTCCATCGGTCCACTGGTCACGGAACTGCTGAACGAAGCGGGTTTTCTCGTCGATGCGACGGTCGCCGTCGCCGCCGACGAAGTGGAGATCCGCAACGCTCTCAACACCGCAGTCATCGGTGGCGTCGACCTCGTCATCTCGGTCGGCGGTACCGGGGTATCCCCGCGTGACGTCACTCCTGACGTGACCGCTGAGGTTCTCGATCGCGAGATCCCGGGAATTGCCGAAGCACTTCGTGCTTCCGGTCTTTCGGCCGGATCGCTCGAAGCAGGCTTGTCCCGCGGCCTCGTCGGAGTTTCGGGAAGCACCGTGGTCGCCAATCTGGCGTCGACCAGGCCGGCAATTCGCGACGGCATGGCAACCCTGACGGCTTTGGCGAGTCACGTGATCGCCGAGCTCTCCAGCCTCGAGGGCTGAGACAGCTTGTCGGAGCAACGAGATACCCCGAAGAAGCCGTCAGTCGACAAGAAGCGCCTGGCGCGCATCTTCGGGGACGTCTTTCCCGAGACGACGTCGGACGAGCGGGGTCCCGAGGGATCCTCGCGGTCCTCGGACGACGACTGGCTGCGCAGTCAGCGGCCCCCGCACCACGGGGGTTGAGAAGTAAATCAGGCCCCCGGACAATTGTCCGAGGGCCTGATTTGATCTGTGGGCACTGCCTATTCGAGAGTCTTGGCGTGCGCTCCCGTGTCGGCGCCACCGGCATTGGCCGAGAGGATGTCGCGGATCTGGATGAGCAGATCGGTTTCGCTGGCTTCCTTGTCCTCGGGCTCGGAGACGAACTTCTTCTTCGCCGCATTCGCAGGGACGATCAGCACGAAGTAGACGACCGCTGCGATGATGATGAAGTTGATGATCGCGGTGACGACCGCACCGAAGTTCAGGAACGTCTCAGCGGAGTCACCCGTCAGCTGAATGCCCCACCCGTATTCGTTGGCTCCGCCAATCGAAGCGACAAGTGGGTTGATGATATTGCTGGTGAAGGCAGTCACGATGGCGGTGAAGGCCGCGCCGATGACCACTGCGACGGCCAGGTCGAGCACGTTTCCGCGAAGCAGGAAGTCCTTGAATCCCTTGAGCATGTCGGTGTCCCCTCGAGTCTCCGATGGCAAGTGCCAGATGGTCCGTTGATACCGAACCGACTGGAAAAATCCTAGAGGAGCTTCGGACGCTTTGTGCGGTCAGCGGAATGTCACGGTGATCGCATTGGACAGAGATGCCGCGGCTACGACGTTGGCTGCTGGTGTCGGCAGGGCCAGCAAAATCACCTGTTCCTGCTGGTTACGTGTACTTTCCGACGTGGTGACCAACGCGACTACTGCTCCCGCTGCAAGAATCTGCGGGGCCTTGTCGGCAATTGATTCGTTGGGTGTGTCGGGGTGGGGTGTGTCTGGGCGGGATGTGTCAGGGCCGACGGTCAGGACGTCGACGACGTCCCCGCTGCGCAACATGTCCGCGACGGCCGCATCGGCCAATCGGACGGGGACGATGCGGGCGTCGTCGGTTCCTACCGACAACCCGGCCAGCCGTGGGCTGAGAACGCGCACGTCGGTGACGGTTTCTCCGGAGCGAATCGGGCCGGCAACGGTTCTCCCGACCACCAGGTCGGTGTCGGAGACAACTCCTTCGGGAAGTTGTTTCGAGTCGATCTCTCGCATCTCGACATCCGAATCCGCAATCACCTGCCCCGGAGTGAGATCGCGGCTCGAGACAACTACGGCGACCGTATTGGTCGCGGGATCGCCTCGAAAGAAGAGAACAACGCCGAGTGTGGCGAGGACAACGGCTGCGATCTTACGGACTGTCGCCGTGCGGAATCGTGTGCCCCGTGTCAGTTCGACGACGCGATCGAAGGTGCTCGGGCTGAGATCGAGTTGGGCGCGCAGTGGATCGGAGCGCCTCGGCGAGCGAGAACGTGCTGACGGCATTCATGCACGTTAGGGCCGGAAGCGGTGCTTCCGGCCCTAACCATGTGAAACTGTGGACAACCCGGAGGTTGTGGAAATCAGCTCGCGGCAGCCTTTGCGGGCGCCGGCGTGCTGGTCGACGAACTCGATGTCGAAGAGGAGTCCGACTTGGACTCGGACTTCGCAGCGGGTGCCGAATCACTCTTGGCGGGCTCGCTCGCAGTCCCGGAGCCGCCGCGGCTGTCGGTGCGGTAGAAGCCGCTGCCCTTGAACACGATGCCAACAGAGTTGAACAGCTTGCGGAGCTTGCCTGAGCAAGCTGGGCAGACCGTCAGCGAATCTTCGCTGAAGGACTGGACGATGTCGAAACGGTTGTCACATTCCGTACATGCGTATGAGTAGGTGGGCACCGGGCTTCCTCCGCACTGTGATGTTCGAGCAGCCGCGTATTTACACCGCAGCCTTTAGCACTCTACAAGTGACAGTGCCAACAGCGCTAATCAGGGATCTATTCCCGCAGATCAATCGCCTTGGAGCGGCGTGAGACCGCCGCTTGGCGTCAATGCCCAGCCCATGGGAATGTCGTGGTCGTCGGCAGGCAAGGCCTCGACGAGTTCGGAGTCTCTGACAATTGCCACGAGCCGAGTCTGTGGTCCGACCGACCCGAGCGTCCGGTCGTAGAAGCCTGCGCCACGGCCGAGGCGTGTTCCGCGAAGATCCACCGCGAGAGCAGGGACAAGCATGCATTCCACGTCGGACAGGGCTTCCGGTGGCAAGACGGGTCCGACAGGCTCCCGAATGCCGTACTTCGCGGGGCGCAAACCGTCCGCGCCGCTGTACTCGACCCAGGACAACGGTCCCGGCTCCCCGGTGATCGGAAGTAGTACACGCTGAGCGATCTCGGCAACGGCGTCGAGCAAATCGGTGGATCCTGGTTCGGTGCGGGTGGGGACGTACGCACAGACGACCGAGCCGTCGACAATCACTGAACGTATGTGCGTGATCAACGCCGCAGTTTCCGTGTTTCGAGTGTGCTCGGAGACTGCATCACGTGCTGCGAGTGTGATTTGTCGCCATTGTGCTTTTGTCTGAGGTGTCACCCCGCAACGATATTCGTCGTGCTGACCGAGCGGTAACAAGCGGCGGCTAAGGTGTTGGCATGACAGACGTTGTCGCTAGCAGCACGAGGGCCTTCCGTACGGCCGTGGTTCCCGCAGCCGGACTTGGTACGCGTTTCCTGCCTGCCACCAAGACGGTTCCGAAAGAATTGCTGCCGGTCGTGGACACACCGGGTATCGAACTGGTGGCAGGTGAAGCTGCGGACTCGGGAGCCGAGCGGCTCGTCATCGTGACGTCCCCGGGCAAAGACGGCGTGGTTGCCCACTTCGTCGAGGATCTCGTGCTCGAAAGCAAGCTGGAAGCAAGCGGAAAACTCGCTGCCCTGGCGAAGGTGCGCAAAGCGCCGGGTTTGCTCGAAGTCGACTCCGTGATTCAGGAGCAGCCCCTCGGCCTCGGGCATGCAGTCGGTTGCGTCGAGTCGGTTCTCGACGACGACGAAGACGCCATCGCGGTCCTTCTGCCCGATGATCTCGTACTACCGCGTGGCGTCCTGGAGATCATGGCGCGTGTTCGTGCCAAGCGCGGCGGGTCCGTTCTCTGTGCAATCGACGTCCCGAAAGACGCAGTCAGCGCGTACGGCGTCTTCGACGTCGAGATCGTTCCCGACGCGGTCAATCCCGATGTCCTCAAGGTCGTCGGCATGGTCGAGAAGCCGGCTGTGGAAGACGCGCCGTCGACCTTTGCCGCTGCAGGTCGCTATCTGCTCGATCGTGCGATCTTCGACGCACTTCGTCGCATCGAGCCGGGAGCCGGCGGTGAGTTGCAACTCACCGACGCCATCGCTCTCCTGATTTCCGAGGGCCATCCGGTTCACGTGGTGGTGCACCGCGGAACGCGTCATGACCTGGGCAACCCCGGCGGGTACCTCCGCGCTTCGGTGGACCTGGCGCTCGACAGTGACGATTACGGCCCGTCCTTGCGTAAGTGGCTCGCGGATCGGCTCGACCGCTGAGCGTGTCGCCACGGTGGTTGATCGCCCGATAACGCAGTATCAATGTGCTTGTCCCTTTTCGGCGGCAAGGCATCATGAGCTGACGGATATCACCGAATTTCCAGACACAGGAGGACGCGGACCAGATGCGGTCGGTTGAGGAGCAGCAGACCAGGGTTACCGCTGCTGCAGTGGCACCCCGTCCGGTTCGGGTCGCCATCTCGGAGGCGCAGGGACTGCTGTGTGCCGAGGAAGTGGTGACCGAACGCCCATTGCCGGGATTCGATCAAGCTGCCATCGACGGTTACGCGGTTCGTAGTGTCGATGTCGCCGGCGCCGGAGCCGACCTCCGAGGCGAGGACGGCGAGCCTACCGACCTCACCTTGCCGGTGGTCGGTGAGGTGACGGCGGGCTCACGCCAACCGATCCGCTTGCAACCTCGCCAGGCCGTCCGAGTCGACACCGGCGCGCCTTTGCCCACGCTGGCCGACGCAGTTCTTCCGCTCGAGAACACCGACGGTGGTCGCGCTCGCGTTCGGATCTTCGAGCCGGTGCGTTCGGGCGATTACGTTCGCCGTGCAGGCGACGACGTCCAGCCGGGCGACGTGGCCGTTCGGGCAGGCACCATCATCGGAGCCGCACAGGTCGGGTTGCTTGCCGCGGTCGGCCGCGACAAAGTACTCGTCCATCCGCGTCCGCGCCTCTCCGTCATCAGCGTCGGTGGAGAACTCGTCGACGTGGATCGCACGCCGGGACCTGGTCAGGTTTACGACGTCAATTCGTATGCCCTCGCCGCCGCAGCGCGCGATGCCGGCGCCGACGTCAACCGTGTGGGAATCGCAGGCAACGACTCGCGTCGTCTTCGCGAAGTAGTCGAGGGACAGCTGATTCGCTCGGAAATCGTTGTCATCGCCGGTGCCGTGGGCGGCGGAGCGTCCGACGAGGTTCGTGAGGCGCTTGCCGACCTGGGGACACTCGAGGTGGAGCGCGTTGCCATGCATCCGGGATCGGTGCAAGGCTTCGGAAAGCTGGGAAGGGACGAGGTTCCGACCTTTCTCCTACCGTCCAACCCGGTCAGCGCACTGGTGGTATTCGAAGTCATGGTTCGCCCGCTGATCAGAATCGCGCTCGGACGCCGCCAGCCGATGCGGCGAGTAGTGAAGGCGCGGACAGTGGGAACGATCACGTCGATTGCCGATCGCAAGGGTTTTCTGCGTGGTCAGCTGATGCGTGACGAAGCGACAGGGGAGTACCTCGTGCAGGCCCTCGGGGGTGCGCCCGGTGCGTCCTCACATCTCCTCGCGACCTTGGCGGAAGCCAATTGCTTGGTTCTGGTCGATCGAGACGTCACCGAAGTGCACATCGGTGAAGAAGTCGACGTAGCTTTTCTCGCCCAACGTGGGTAACGCCGACCCGAGTGGGGTGTGATGTCAGTCCATCCAGGATGGCCGGAAGATCTCGGCCCGCTGCGAGTGCCCGCGGGAGTGGTGACCGTCCGCCCCGTGAAGCTCCGTGACGCTGCTGTATGGAGTCGTCTCCGCATTCGCGATCGCGAGCACCTCGAGCCGTGGGAGCCCACCGGAGAATCGCCCTGGGATGCTCGCCACCACATCACCGTCTGGCCGTCCCTGTGCGGAAACCTTCGCTCCGAAGCGCGCAAGGGCAGGATCCTTCCCCTGGTGATCGAACTCGACGGGAAGTACTGCGGGCAGGTCACCATCGGAAATGTGGTGCGCGGCGCTCTGCGGTCCGCCTGGGTGGGCTATTGGGTCGCCTCGCACGTGACCGGTGGGGGCGTAGCCACAGCTGCCGTTGCACTCACACTCGATCACGCATTCTCGAAGGTCGGTCTGCATCGAGTGGAGGCCACTGTTCGGCCGGAGAACGCGTCGAGTCGCGCAGTCCTACGAAATGTTGGGTTCCGGGAGGAAGGTCTTCTCAAGCGCTACCTCGATGTCGACGGCCAATGGCGTGATCATCTTCTGGTCGGAATGACCATCGAGGAAGTACCCACCACCGTCGTCGACAGATTGGTGCGGTCCGGACGCGCTTCGTGGGTGTGACGAAGACGGCGCCAGAAGCGTGAGAAACGCGAGCTAAACAGCAGTTACCGCTGAGTAGTCTAACTTTCGGTCGGGAAAATGTGGTTTTTGATTCAACCAGAACTTGAGACTTTTGGGCCTGAACCGGAAGTTCAGTTCGGTACGCGTGTGACACATGAGTATGGTGGGGTTCGGCGCGTCGGCAACGATGCGAGGGCGTCGGCCGTTAACCTTGACTCGTCAACGGCTGGCATAGGTGCTGGTAGGTGATCGGGAGGAGGCCGCGGCATGCCTAGCTCATTCGTGTGGATCGGGCTGGTGGCCGTGTGGCTGTTCGTCCTGGTGCCGATGCTTGTCAACAAGCGCCCCAGGATCCGGCAGACGAGTGACGCGGCACTCGCGACTCGAGTACTCCACCGCGGCGACAGCAACCCTGTTCAGCGCGGGCCGGCAGCAGGACATCGAAGCGATCCGAACTGGCAACCAGAACCAGTGCGCAGCAGCTACGACGCGGAGGACCAGATGGACACTCACGCAGAAGACGACTACGCCGGCGGTCGTGCACCGGTCGGAGAATTTGTTCCGGTTCGGCGCGGCCGAGGCGGATTCGACCCCGAAGCGGATGCCATCGCCCGGGAGGCGCGGTATGCATTCCGTCAGCGGACGTTGCTGGGACTTGCGTTCGTCGCGATTCTCTCGGGCGCTCTCGCATTGATCATCTCGCCGATGGTGTGGTGGTTGTTTGCGCTGACCGTGTGCGGCCTCGGCGGGTACATGGCGTACTTGCGTCGGCAGGTTCGGATCGAGCAAGAGATTCGCCGCCGTCGTACCGAACGCCTCAACCGATCGCGACTCGGAGTCGAATCGCACACCGACGAAGAGCTTCGCCTGATTCCGGCGCGACTGCGTCGGCCAGGAGCGGTTGTCCTCGAGGTCGACGACGAAGATCCGGTGTTCGATCACCTGGATCACTACGAAGAAGAGATCAGGCACACCGAGATGCGTCGCGCGTCCGGTCAGTGATCTTCTGGGCCGATCTCGTCGGGCCGAAAGTTCGTGTCGGGTGATTCCAACGGGAGTATTCGTTCCTGTTAGAGTTGCCGAGCACCGCTGAGGCGGTGGCACGGGGCTGTGGCGCAGTTGGTAGCGCGCTTCGTTCGCATCGAAGAGGTCAGGGGTTCGATTCCCCTCAGCTCCACCAAGAAGTACCAGCGAAAAGGGTCTTTCAACGAAAGTTGAACGACCCTTTCCTGCATTTTCAGGGCCTGCCCGAATTGCGAGGATTCGATCTGAGTGTGCGCCGTTTCATACGATTGCGACCGCTGATCCGGACCGTTGAGCTTCCAAGTGAGGGATGATCCTTGGGCGGATACATGTTTGCCGGAAATGTAACGAGGGTGTGTCCGGTGCGATAGGCACGGTGAGTCTGCCGCAGTTTTCCGCAGGTCGGACGTATGTGTCGGGGAGGAATGTCGATGAGCCAGCCACGACGGCTAGCGATGATGCTTGTTGCTGTGATGTGCCTGATGGGTATCGGCGTCCTTGCCGTATCGGTCTTCCCCGCTATCGTCGCCGCCCAACCTGGCGGCAACAGCGGTGGTGGCAACAACGGCAATGGAAACGGCAATTACGGCAACAACGGCGGCAATAACAACGGCAACGGTGGCGGTCACAACGGCAACGGCGGCAATAACAACGGCAACGGTGGCGGTCACAACGGCAACGGTGGCGGCAACAACGGCAACGGCAACTATGGCTGGCATTGTCACCGTCACAACTGCGGCACGACCGTAATTCCGACACCGACCACGACGAATGAGCCGACGACGACTGAGCCGACGACCACGACTGAGCCGACGACGACTGAGCCGACGACGACTGAGCCGACGACCACGACTGAGCCGACGACGACTGAGCCGACGACGACTGAGCCGACGACGACTGAGCCGACCACGACGACTGAGCCGACGACCACGACTGAGCCGACGACGACTGAGCCCACGACGACTGAGCCGACCACGACTGAGCCGACCACGACTGAGCCGACGACGACTGAGCCGACCACGACTGAGCCGACCACGACTGAGCCGACCACGACTGAGCCGACCACGACTGAGCCGACCACGACTGAGCCGACCACGACTGAGCCGACCACGACTGAGCCGACCACGACGACTGAGCCGACCACGACTGAGCCCACGACGACTGAGCCCACGACGACTGAGCCCACGACCACGACTGAGCCCACGACCAACCCTTCGGCGTCGCAACGTCCGAGCAGCAGCGCTTCCCCCGCGACCAACGCAACTTCTGCGACCAACGCAACTTCGCAGACCGAGAGTCCTTCGAGCCAAGCACCCTCCGAGACGCAGTCTCCTTCCGAATCGCAGCCGAGTTCCGAGCAGTCGTCCGCGGTAGCGGCTCCGCCGGCTGGACCGTCTGATCCGCAGGGACCGTCAGCGGGCGGCGGAGCGCCTGCACCCTCTGCCGGTGGACCGGCGAACGCTGCGCCGGGCGCAGTCGCAGCCCCTTCCGCACCCGAGGTTCTGGCCGCACCCGCACCCGTAGCTCCGCAGGTACCGTCGAACGTTCCGAACGTCGCGGCTCCGACTGACAACCCGCAGGCATTTCCGACGGCGTTCACTCAAGGGCTTCCGCCGATTCTCAACGCCGCCGCCGTCGCCGGCGGTGTAGGCGGAATGGCAGTGGTAGCGGCCGGTGCGGGAGCACTGACTTTTCGCGGAGCATCGCTGCAGAAGGCGCGATTGGCTGCCGCGCGTGCCGAATTCCTGGCACCCGGATCACAGGGAGGTGCGTGAGTCGTGCCGGACAGACGTTCACATCGCCGCGTTCTGGCCGCGGTGGATGCCGTATGCGACGCAGCAGCGTCGTCGGAGGCTGTGTCACTGCTGACGGTAGTGCAGACAGTTGCCCGCGAGCGTGGGCGCCCGATCGAGATCGATCTGGAAACCCCGCTCGCCACCGGAGTGTGCGGTCAGCGCCGAGCCTACGACGACCACGACGTCATCGTCTTGGCCCCCGGACTTCCCAATGTCGAGCGAACTCTGGCACATGAGTTGGGGCACATAGTGTTTCGGCACGAGGGTGCCGAGATCGCCGAGGCGACGCTCGAGGTCAGTGACGATTTGATCGCCTACATGTTGAGTCAACGTTCTCTGCGGCGCAACGAACCCGTGCCGATGGATGACATCGCGGAGTGGGAAGCCGAGACGTTCGCGTCGATGTTGATCATGCGTCTGCGAACGATGAGTGGCCGTGGGACACCGCTGTCGGTGTTGCGGTACGACGAGGCGATCGGATGATCTTTTGGGCTGTGGCCCTTCTCGTCTGGGTTGCAGCCGGCGCGAGACTGGGTCGAGTTGTCGCGCGCACCGCGACGCCGTTGCGAATGTCGATGGTCTTCGCCGGCTTCTCGGTCGCATTGTCGTCGACGGTCATGGTGCCGGCGGTATGGGACATCGTCGATCGCATTGCGCCGGAGCAGCATGCCGCCGCGATGATCGTCATCGTCTTGTGGACAGCGTTGTCTGCGGCCAGTGCAGTCGGCGCCGTGTCTGCCTGGCCGGTGATGTCACGTCCGGCTATGCGCGGCCTCGCCACCGTGCTGTACTCAGTGGGGCTCCTGGTGGCGATCGCGGTTCTCTTCGGCTACCCGGCGCCGGCCCTGATCTTTATCATCGTCGCTCTGTCCCTTGTCATTTCGACGGGGCTACGGCACGTTGCGTGGGCGCCGTTGGGGCGCGGAATCGCGTTGATCGTGACCGGTTCGTCGATCCTGCTCGTCGTGGTCGTCGTGATGCTTGTCGAATCGATCGGTGGCACCGGCGCACTCGAATCGGATATCTGGACGGGCGCAGGGGTGTGGTTCATCGCTGCCTCGAGTGTTCTGATTGCGCTGGGCATCACGTGGGTGCTTCTCGAGACCTGGTTACGTGCGCGACGAGATCTGTACCGGCTGCGGCGGATGCACGCGCTTCTCGTCAAGCGATTCCCCGAGGTAGTCGACGCGGACAGCGCCGGGAGTACCTCTGTGCTGCGGGCATCGGACATGATCGCGCAGATCATGGATGCGATGTACATCCAGTCCGGCGCCGGGATGTTCGACGTCGGTGGTCAGGAACCGCCGCGGGCCGTCACTGCACACGCGGGGATTTTGGCGGGGTGGATCGCCGATCCCTTGGCCTCGGATGTGTTGGACACCAGGTGGATTGCGCCTCCTGAGAAGATGTCGGCGCGCCGATGGGTGTTGTTGTTGGCGAAAGAACTCGATGAAACGACAAAAGTAGGTCGACGTTCGTAGTCGACCTACTCCATGTCATTGCAGTGCTCGAGATCGAGTCAGTGCTTCAGCACGTTCACATCAGCGTGACGCGTCAGGCGGAACCTCTGGCAAACCTTCACTCGCGCGGAGCTTTTCAGCCATCGTGGTGAGTAGATTCTGCGATTCTTCCGAGAGGTCGAATGCACGGCTCGAGAGGCGGCGAAGCCCGTAGCCTTGGAGCTGTGAGAGCAGTTCGAGATCGTGATCGATCTTGGCTGCGTAGATGTCGTTGAAGAAGTAGTCGGGCTTCACCTTGAAGAACCGGGCGAAGGCTGCGACTGTCTCGTCTGAGGGGTTGGTGCGCTGTCCCGAGCGGAGCTGCGAGATGTACGGCTTGGAGATCTGATGGCCGTCTTCGATGAGCGCTGCCGCAACCTCGGCGTTGGTATGGGGTTTGCGCCCCGGAGGATGAACACTGTCGAACAGTTTGTTCAATCGTTCTGCAAAGTCAGCCATTGTGAACCGCCCCGTAATCCTCTCTAGCTAGCAATTGTCCGTTCAGTGAATCCTACGGTATCACGCGGATAACCGATCGGTAGCTCACCGTAGTCTGTTTAGTGGACTAGTTGTCAAATGTGTCCGAGATTCGATTCGTCCGGCCAATGAGTGCTCAGCTATGTCTCAGCGCACATTGAGTTTCCGCCACACGGAAATGTGCAGCTACGACTGCGCTATTCGAACCTTCCAGTACTTGGCCAATATGCCCAATATCAAACCTTTTACCCGTTTTGGCGATATTAGCTATGCGTTAGCCTGGTTTTTCACAACTATTTCGATTGAAAAACTGCAGTTCAAGCGATGTTTGAAGGTTTGGGGTCGCGATCAGGGTGGCTGGTTGCGATGTCATGCGGATCACCTCGGGGTTGAACCTTGAACGGTTTGCCGGATTGCGATCTGTGCTAGCTAAACCCTCCGAGTGGGTGCAGAATTGTGACATGAAACACACGATGAGCGATGATGAATTGCGCCGCGCAATCCGTGAAATTCAGGATCGAGCCCACGACGCACGCAAGCGTGGGGACGATGTAGCGGCGGAAGAACTCGACCGTACGGTCAAGGGCTATCAAGAGCAGATGATGCAGCGTCTCTAGTGCTCGCTGCGGTCGTCTCTGTGCGGTGTTTGCGCGGAGTACGGCCGTGCCCCGCAGGTCGTCTTGCGTGTTTCAGGGCGGCCGCACCGTGCGTGCGTAGACTTTCCCGCATGTCCACAGTACGAGTGCGGGGGAGTGTTCATCCATGTCTGTAAGGTCGCTCGACGGCAAGAAATGCCTGATCACCGGCGCCGGTAGTGGAATTGGACGTGCAACTGCGCTGCGTGCATCAGAGGTCGGCGCCGAATTGTTTCTCACCGATATCAACAGCGTCGGATTGGAAGAGACGGTCGCGATGGTCGGCGCCGGCGGCGGCACGGTCAGCATGGCGAAGGCACTCGATATCTCGGACTACGACGAGGTCGTGAAATTCGGTACCGAGATTCACACTCAATTTTCTTCGATGGATGTCGTCATGAATATCGCCGGCATTTCAGCGTGGGGAACTATCGAGAACCTCGAACATCGGCATTGGAAGTCCATGGTGGACGTCAACCTGATGGGGCCGATCCATGTCATGGAGACGTTTGTTCCACCCATGATTCGTGCCGGCAAGGGTGGACACCTGGTCAACGTGTCTTCGGCTGCCGGACTTTTGGCCCTGCCGTGGCACGCCGCCTACAGTGCGAGCAAGTTCGGCCTTCGCGGGGTGTCCGAGGTGCTGCGATTCGATCTGAAGCGGCACGGAATCGGGGTCAGTCTGGTTGTGCCGGGTGGGGTGAAGACGCCATTGGTGGGAACCGTGGAAATAGCGGGTATCGACAGGAGCGACCCGCGGGTCGAAAAACTCACGCACCGGTTCGAGGCGCGTGCTGTCTCCCCGGAGAAGGTGGCGTCGTGCATTCTGCGGGGAATCGAGAAGAATACGTACCTCGTATATACGTCCAATGACATCCGATTCGGATACTGGTGGGCGCGCAAATTCGCCCTGCCTTACGAGTTCGTGATGCAAAAAGCGAACGACCAGTTCAGTAAATTGCTCAAGCGATGAGCGTTAACTCCGCCGGGACTTTTATCTAGTCGAATAGGGACCAAAGTCATGCCGAAGAGTTTTCACTTCGATATCGAATTCAAATATCCGATCGACGACGTGCATCGAACTTTGACCGACCCGAATTATTGGAAAGGCAGACTCGGAGACCTTTATGCCACCTCGGACATCGAAGTTCGAGACGGATCGATCGAAGTATCCGTGTCCGAGGAAATCGACTCCGCCTCCCTCCCGAGCCTGGTCGCCAAGGTTGCGCCGAGTCGGCTCGGTCTGAAACGGGTCGATCGGTGGGGACCGCTGTCGGACGGGCGTGCAGCAGGGTCGGTCACCGGAATCGCGCGGGGACTGCCGATCCGAATCGAGACGACGCTCGATCTCACCGCCGCCGAGTCCTGCACGCGGTTGGTCGTCGACGGAACGGCTGAGGTGAAGATGCCGATCATCGGCGGCCAGATCGAGAAGTTGCTGAAGAAGACCGTCGAGGACTTGCTGGGGCGCGATCGGGACGCCGTTGAGTCATTTCTCGCCTGAGCCTGCACCGAAATCTACTTCCAGAACGCGCGCACCCGGGCCGGCGGATGCGAGTTGATCGTGCGGGTTGGCGAGGGCGCACCCCTCCAACGAGAGGCACCCGCAACCGATGCAACCGGTGAGGTTGTCCCGTAGACGTTCCAGTTGCTCGATGCGTAGATCGAGGTGGCGCCGCCACCCGGTCGACAATCTTTCCCAATCTGCGCGGTTCGGGGTACGGCCTTCAGGAAGTGTGCCGAGGGCCTCTCTGATTTCCGACAGCGGAATGCCGACGCGTTGCGAGATTCTGATGAAGGCGACGCGTCGAAGCGTGTCTCGTTGGTATCGGCGCTGGTTTCCGCTGGTCCGGCGACTGACGATGAGCCCTTCTCGTTCGTAGAAATGCAGGGCCGAGACGGCGACACCGCTGCGCTCGGAGAGCTGGCCGGGCGTGAGTTCCTTTGCCTTCCACGACGGCATCTCCATGGCGACTACCGGTCCGTCGCGCGGTGGAGGGTGGCGTGGAGATGATGCGTCAGCGGGGTGTCGCCGTGCGCCATCCACAGGTCGTATGTCAGCGTGTCGCCCTGAACGCACATGACTCGCCGAACGTCGTGAACCGGTTTTGCGTCGGGTGATGCTGCGAGCGTGAGACGGGTCAAGGCGAGAGTGCCTTCGGAGTCGAGGGTGCCGCGATGGATCTCGACGAATCCGGTGGGCTGGCTGACCAGCAATTCGAGCTCACCACCCGGTGTTGGGCGCAGGTATCCCGATTCCATGTGAAGCGGTCGTCCGTCGGGGAGCCCACGAGTGCGCGACGAGTAGGTGAGAAACGGTTTCGGGGTGGGCGCGAACTCGATCTCCTCGGAGTACTCGAAGTCGTCGATGGTGGGGAAATGTCCGGCTCCAGCGCCGACCCAGCGCCCGGTGAACCTCTCGATTCCGGCGCCGTTCAGCGCTGCCTGATCCGTACTACTCATTGCCTGGTCCTCTCGCCTGCGTCGGATCAGACGTTACGCGGGCCGGTACGACAGCTGCTTATCCCTGCTGGGTGGGGCCTACGGGATTAGTGTTCACTCATGAACGCTTCTGGCTCCGTCCCCCTCGGTGTCGATTCCGAGGTGGGCCGATTGCGATCGGTCATTCTTCATCGTCCTGGCGACGAGTTGAAACGATTGACTCCGCGCAACAACGACGAGCTGCTGTTCGACGCGTTGCCGTGGGTGGACCGCGCGCAGGAAGAACACGATCAGTTTGCGACCGTCCTTCGTGAGCGCGGCGTCGAGGTACTGCTTTTGTCCGATCTCCTCACCGAGGCGCTCGAGGTCAGTGGCGCAGCGAGGATCCAGGGAATCGCGGCCGCCGTCGACGCACGCAAGATCGGCCACGCGCTCGGGCAACACCTGGCCGCCTACCTGCGAAAGGTGGAGCCGAAGGAGCTTTCGTCGATCCTTACTGCAGGAATGACGTTCGACGAATTGCCGATCGATGCCGACTCGACCTCGTTGGTGCGCAGGATGCATCACGGCGGTGACTTCGTGATCGACCCGTTGCCCAACTTGCTCTTCACCCGTGATTCGTCGTTCTGGGTCGGGCCACGGGTCATCATCACGTCCTTGGCGTTGTCAGCGCGAGCTCGCGAATCCTCGATAACGGATCTCGTCTACGCGCATCACCCTCGATTCAAAGGCGTGCGCCGCGCGTACGAGTCGCACACGGCTCCTGTCGAGGGAGGTGACGTGCTGCTTCTCGCGCCGGGGGTGATCGCAATCGGTGTCGGTGAACGTACGTCACCCGCCGGAGCAGAAGCATTGGCGCGTAGCGTGTTCGACGACGGCCTCGCCCACACGGTGTTGGTTGTTCCGATCGAGCAACGCCGAGCGTCGATGCATCTCGACACGGTCTGCACCATGGTCGAGGCCGACGCGGTCGTCATGTATCCGGCCATTCAGGACACCCTGGCGGCGTTCACTCTGCGCAAGGAAGACGACGGGGTGAGTATTCGCGGTGCGACGCCGTTCCTCGAAGCGGCGGCCGACGCCATGGGAATCGGAAAACTGCGTGTGATCGACACCGGACTCGACACGGTGACTGCCGAGCGTGAGCAGTGGGACGACGGAAACAACACCCTCGCCGTCGAGCCTGGCGTCGTCGTCGCTTACGAGCGCAACGTCGAAACGAATGCCAGGCTGGAGGCCTCGGGTATCGAGATTTTGCGAATCGCGGGTTCGGAACTGGGGTCCGGCCGAGGTGGTCCTCGGTGCATGTCCTGCCCGATCGCCCGCGATCCGCTGTAAGCCGTCGACGCTGTCAGAGAATTTCTTCCACCTTGGCTGCAGGCCGCGCGAGGACGGTGCCTTTGTCGGTGACCACGAACGGGCGTTCGATCAGAATTGGGTGCTCGATCATCGCGTCGAGGATCTCGGATTCGGATGCATCGGCGAGCCCGAGTTCCTTGTACTGCGTTTCGCGCTTGCGAACGGCTTGGCTGGGCTCGAGGCCGGCGTCGGCGAGGAGTTTTTCCAGCTCGGATCGGGTAGGCGGAGTATCGAGGTACTTCACAATGGTCGGTTCGATGCCGGCGTCGAGGATAAGTCCGAGAACAGTCCGCGACGTGTTGCACCGTTGATTGTGGAAGATGGTTGCAGATGCCATGTCCGTCATTCTGCCTCTGTGTCCGAACTCGTGGGACAAACAGGGGAACAACGGACACCTCCGGCGCGCTGCACTTGAAGTACCGACTTGTGAGGAGAAAACGATGACGGAACATCGAAGTGTGGACGAACGGCGCGTGGTCATTGCCGGTGGGCACGGCAAGATCGCGCAGCACCTGACGTACCTGCTGGCAGGACATGGTGATCGGCCGGTAGCGCTGATCCGCAACTCCGCGCACGAGGGTGCGGTCCGCACACTCGGCGCGTTCCCCGTGGTGATCGATCTGGAATCCTCCACGGTCGAGGAAGTTGCGAAGGTACTCGACGGTGCCGACGTCGCGGTCTTCGCCGCGGGCGCCGGACCTGGTAGCTCGATCGAGCGGAAGGACTCCGTAGACCGAGCTGCGGCGGTGCTGTTGGCCGATGCCGCCGAGAAAGCGGGAGTGCGTCGGTTCATACAGATCAGCGCCATGGGTGCTGGTGACGAAATACCGGAGAACACCGACGAGGTTTTTGCCGCCTACCTGCGGGCGAAGACTGCAGCAGAGGAAGACCTGAAGACAAGGACTTCGCTGGATTGGACGATTCTTCGGCCAGGCCTTCTGACAGACGACGACCCCACCGGTGAAGTCCTTCTTGCAGAGCCACCCGTCGATCGAGGCTCTGTGCCTCGTGCAGATGTCGCCGCAGTGATCGAAGCGCTCATCGACGCGCCGTCCAGTGTCGGCAAGATATTGGTTCTGACCTCCGGCCCGCATACGATCCGCGAAGCGATCGAGGGTTTGTGAGAGAGAAGATGCTGTGACCGAGAAGATACGACGAGGGTGACGATGAAGATCGCGATCGAACACGATTCCTCCACAGCTCCGTACGACCAACTGCGGCAACAGATTATCGAGCAGGTTCACGGCGGCGGATTGATTGCGGGAACCAAGATCCCGACGGTGCGTGCATTGGCCTCGGAGCTGGGATTGGCGGCCAACACCGTCGCGAAGGCTTATCGCGCGCTCAGCGATCAGGGCGTGATCGAGACGAGGGGAAAGCAAGGGACGTTCATCGCTTCGGGGACCGATCCGGTGCAGGCGCAGGCGGAGCAGGCGGCGACCGCGTTTGCGCATAAGGTCCGCTCGCTCGGGTACTCCGACACTGAGATCGTCGCCATGGTGGAGTCGGCATTGAGAGGTGCGTGACACATTGATTAAGTTGACGCTTCAACTTAAAGCTGTCAGTCTTGGCTCATGAATTCGTCGATTGCTCGTGACCTCGGACTCCTCATCGCCCGTGTCGGCCTCGGGATCATCTTCATCGCCCACGGTTGGCAGAAGTTCTTCACCTACAAGATCGCCGGAACGCAGGCCGCATTCGAAGGGATGGGCGCCCCGCTCCCCAAGATTTCTGCAGTTCTGGCAGCATCCATCGAACTCGGTGGCGGCATCCTGCTCATCGCGGGTCTGCTGACCCCGCTCGTCGGCGCACTGCTGTTCCTCGACATGGTCGGCGCGTTCTTCATCGTGCACGCCGACAAGGGCGTCTTCATAGACAACGGCGGCTATGAACTCGTCGTCGCACTCGGTGTCGGTTCGCTCTTGATCGCTGTTATCGGCGCAGGACGCATCAGCATCGACGGATTGATCGGCAAGGGCAACGGTTGGGTTAAAACCCCAGCTTGATCGGGGTGAGAAGGCGGGTTCAACGGCTGTTGAGCCCGCCTTCCAGCTTGCTTTTGGCCCACAAAGTGACGAACGTAGTCATCTATGGTGACGAAATCTGATCGATCCGAACAAGATTCCGGGGCCAACGAAGAGCGCCCGGAGACGGGCTTTACTCGGGTAGGCGTTCGGACCGACTACGTGGTGTTTTCCGTGGCGGCCGCAGCGGTGCTGGCTATTGTCGTGTGGGGTCTCGTAGCTCCCGACAACCTGAACTCGGTAACCGGAAGTGTTCTCGGCTGGTTGGTGACGAACATCGGCTGGCTCTTCGTACTCGCAGCTTCGGCTTTCGTGCTGTTTTCCATCTACCTCGCTGTCAGTCGATTCGGCGACATTCCGCTGGGCAAAGACGGTGAGAAGCCCGAGTTCCGAACCGTCAGCTGGATCGCCATGATGTTCAGCGCCGGCATGGGCATCGGCCTGATGTTCTTCGGTGTCGCGGAACCGCTTGCGCACTACGTGACTCCGCCTCCCGGCACCGACGGTGGCGTCGGAACTGCCATGGCTACCACCATGTTTCACTGGGGTCTTCATCCTTGGGCGATGTATGCCGTTGTGGGCCTTGCCATTGCGTACGGGTCGTATCGCCGAGGACGCAAGCAACTGTTCAGTTCGGCCTTCATCCCGTTGCTCGGTCGCAAAGCCGAAGGGCCGATCGGCAAGGTCATCGACATCCTGGCAATCTTTGCGACACTTTTCGGCACCGCAGCATCTTTGGGGCTCGGCGCACTTCAGATCGGCTCCGGTTTCGAGGTAGTCGGCTGGATGGAAGAAGCCGGCGTATTCCTGCTCGTGGCCATCGTTGCGGTGCTGACCCTGGCGTTCGTCGCTTCGGCAGTTTCCGGTGTGGCCAAGGGAATTCAGTGGCTCTCCAACATCAACATGGTGCTAGCGCTGATCTTGGCCCTGTTCGTGTTCGTTCTCGGGCCGACCGTGCTGATTCTCAATCTGCTCCCGACGACCATTGGTGCATACGTTTCCGACCTCGCCCAGATGTCGGCCCGCACGGGTGCATCGTCGAATCCTGAAACCGGCGCGTGGCTTTCGTCGTGGACGATCTTCTACTGGGCATGGTGGGTGTCGTGGACGCCGTTCGTCGGCATGTTCCTGGCCCGCATCAGCCGCGGCCGCACGATCCGCCAGTTCATCGTCGGCGTCATCGCCGTTCCCACGACTGTCAGCTTGCTCTGGTTCGCGATCTTCGGCGGCGCAGGCATCGGCGAGGAACGCGACGGAATCGGCTTGTCCGGCCGAGGCTCGGAAGAGGCTCAATTGTTCGGGATGCTCGACAATCTGCCGTTGGCCGGAGTGACGACTGTCCTCGTCATGCTGCTCGTGGCAGTGTTCTTCGTTTCCGGCGCCGACGCTGCGTCGATGGTGATGGGGACGCTCTCGCAGCGTGGAACGCTCGAACCGAGTCGCTGGGTCGTGGTGTTCTGGGGCATGTTGACCGGTGGCGTCGCGGCGCTTCTGCTGTGGACCGGTGGTTCCGAAGCGCTCGACGGCTTGCAGACCATGACGATCATCGCTGCGGCGCCGTTCGTGCTGGTCATGATCGGATTGTGCTTCTCGCTGTACAAGGATCTTTCGCACGACCCGATCATCATTGCGGCGAAGGAGCAGAAACGTGCTCTCCTACGCCCGCGCCGAGGACGCCGTGTGGGTAAGTCTGTGGAGTAGGACTTGAGCGGAGTAGGACTTGAACTGTGAAGGGGCACCGAACTGCGGTTCGGTGCCCCTTTTGTCGTCTGGTTATTTCCAGCTGGGCAGCCACAGATGGTTCTGCCACGATTCCGGCGTGATCGGCATGGCGGTGAGTATCGGCCAGAGGTAGACGAAGTTGGCCACGACCAGACCGATGTACAGACTGACTGCCAGAAGTCCGGTGGTACGACGCTCGACGGACGCGCTCGCCTTGCCCAGTACATCGCCGAGGACCAGCGCAAATCCCATGACCATGAACGGGGCGAGTGCAACTGCGTAGAAGTAGTACATCTGGCGGTCGAGCGTCGCGAACCACGGGAGGTAAGCGGCACCGTAGCCGGTCAGGACCACGGCGTATCGCCAGTCCCTGCGCACGAACGTCTGCCAGATCGCCCACGCCAACATCGGTAGGGCCAGCCACCACATCGCCGGTGTGCCGATCAGCATCACGGCCTTGACGCAGCTGGCGGCCCCGCAACCGGTGACCTGCTCGCCGTCGGCGTAGTAGTAGAGCATCGGTCGTAGCCCCATCGGCCACGTCCACGGTTTCGACTCCCACGGGTGGTGGTTTCCGGCGGAGTTGGTCAGACCGGCGTGGAACTGGAGAACGTTTCCGCTGTAGTACCAGAGTGAGCGCAGCGCGGAGGGAATGAAGCTCCATGTGCCCCCCTCACCGATCTCGTTACCGACGGCGTGACGGTCGACGCCGGTCTCGCTGGTGAACCAGGCCCAGTAGCTCGCGAGGTACACACCGAGCGGAATGATCACCAACGCATACAGAGCAGGCCCGATGTCGCGAACTGCAGTGCCGACCCATGGGCGCTGCACGCGGTAGGCGCGGCGCGCTGACAGGTCGAAGGCAACACTGAGCAATCCGAAGAACAGAATGAAGTACATGCCGGACCACTTGGTTCCGCAGGCCAGGCCGAGCAGGATGCCGGCGCCGAACCTCCACCACCGGAAACCCAGCCGCGGACCCCAGGCACAGTCGCCGATTCGGCCCTCTTCGTATACCTTCGCCATCCGTTCGCGGACTTGGTCGCGATCGACCACCAGGCATCCGAGAGCAGCGAGGACGAAGAAAGCCAGGAAGATGTCGAGCATCCCCAGGCGTGAGGAGACGAAGGTGACGCCGTCCACGATGAGCAGGATTCCGGCAATCGCGCCGATCAGCGTGGAGCGCGTCATGCGGCGCACGATCCGGATGATCAGCAAGACCATCAGTGTCCCGACCAGGGCCGACGAGAATCGCCACCCCCAACCGTTGTAACCGAAGAGTGCTTCGCCGATCGCGATCATCTGCTTACCGATCGGCGGGTGTACCACCAATCCGTAACCGGGATTGTCCTCGATGCCGCCACCGGTCAGAACTTGCCAGCCCTGCGGAACGTAGTGCTTCTCGTCGAAGACAGGTGTGCCGGCGTCGGTCGGGTAGGCGAGCATCGTGAAGCGTGTGATCGCCGCGATAGCGGTGACGAAAGCGGTGACAATCCAGCCGCGCAATCTGTCGGTCGGGCCGAAATCAGGATCCGGTACCAGCGGGCCGGGACTACGCATTACCCGATCGCTCGTGGCGGGCGTTGGCCGCTCGTCCGTCTGCACAGTCACCTGGCAATCGTAGGCTGTCAGGTATGACTGGTCGCTTGGTACTCGCCGCAACACCCATGGGAGATGTCGGTGACGCGTCTCCGCGTCTTCGGTCTGCTCTCGCAACCGCCGACGTCGTTGCTGCGGAGGACACACGACGCACCAAGTCTCTGGCGTCCGCGCTCGAGGTAACCATCACCGGGAAGATCGTCAGTTTCTACGATCAGGTCGAGATTTCCCGGCTGCCCGCGCTGGTCGCCGACGTCGCCGAAGGCAAGACCGTCCTGCTGGTCACGGACGCGGGCATGCCGTCGGTCAGCGATCCCGGATATCGCCTTGTCGCCGCCTGCGTAGCCGAGAACCTCGCCGTCACGTGCTTGCCCGGTCCGTCGGCGGTGACGACGGCGCTGGCACTCTCCGGATTGCCCGTCGAGCGGTTCTGCTTCGACGGGTTCCCGCCGCGTAAGCAGGGGCAGCGCAAGACGTGGCTCTCTGCCTTGGCAACCGAGCAGCGAGCGTGTGTGTTCTTCGAAGCGCCTCATCGCCTTGCCGACTGCCTCGCAGATGCGGTGGAAGTGCTCGGGCCGAATCGCCGCGCGGCCGTGTGCCGGGAATTGACCAAGACCTACGAGGAAGTGAAGCGCGGCACTCTCGGGGAGTTAGCTGCTTGGGCCGCCGAGGGCGTTCGCGGTGAGATCACGGTGGTGCTCGAAGGCGCAGTGCTGGTGGCATCTGATCCTGCCGATCTGGTCGACGAGGTGGAAAGGCTGGTCGAGGGGGGAGCACGATTGAAGGACGCGTGTGCTCTGGTCGCAACGGCCGGAGTCTCCAAGCGTGAGTTGTACGAGACGGTCCTGGCCGCTCGAAAGGACTAGCGGGAGCGGTTCACGGCGGGTGCGCCGGGACGCAGGTTGGCGTCGTCGGCTGCAGCCTGGCCGGCGTGCCAGCCTTCGGCGTCCACGGACCGTCCGCGAGTCTTGCGGGTTGTCGGGAACAATCGATCGAATTCGGCGTCGACGGCCTCGGATGTGGTGGCGAGGATCGGCAGAAGATCCGCGACGTCCATCGATGCCGCGTCGGCCGCTTCGGCGGTGGCTTTGGTGCCGGCGTCACGCAGGCGGTGTCCGATGCGGCTGGCGAACCCGGCCAGGAATCCCTTGCGGAACGAGGTGGTGCGTGAGCCGCCACGATTGCTCGAGTCGGCGAATTGCATTGCACGGGTTGCCTGTACGAGCAGGGAAGTGAACAGCATGTCGACTTGCTGAAGGTCGACCGGAGTGCCGACGACGGTCGCGAGTGCAATGTCGCTGAACCAGACAGTCCTGACACGATTCGATTCGCCGATCTCGGTCAGGAGGTGAACCTTTTCCTTCACGTACGGGTTCTCGATGTGAATGCGTCGGGCATTGACGGATGTGTCGGTGACCCCGGCGCGACTGTGGAGCAGTGCGGAGTCGATGGCGTACCGGGTCATCAACTCCTGGGCCTTCGCGGTGAAAATCTCGGCTTCTTCCGCGAAGTTGGTTGCTTCCGCTTTGGCGAGTAGTCCACGAATTCGCTTGAGTACCTTGGCGTCGACCTCGGTATCGCCGACGCCGGCATAGCTGGTATCGGTGCGTTGCGACGGCCAGGTGGATGGTGGCGCGAGCAACACCGTCCACTGAGGTAGGCGCATCCACGATCGCGCGACGTCGACGATCTGCGAAACGAGGAAGTAGGGATCCTGGAACAGAAGGCCGGCCGCGAGGGAGCGAAAAACGTCGTCGTCCACGGTGATTCGAGAAGCGATGTGCCGAGACTTCGGATACTGCTCGCCGATCGTCTGCAACTGCCCCACCCATTCGAGCGGAGCGCGATCGGAGGCGCGCGACGCCTTCGCGTCGAACAGGATGGTGGTGGCGGCGAGATCGGCGTCGGACGCGTCTTTGCTTCGACGCGCCAGATGAATCAGATCCGCCGGCTGCCATCCGCGGTCGTACGCCGCGGACAGTTCTGAAACGAGATCTCGCACCGCGGAAACGGATTGAGGGCTGACCTCCTGAGTGGACACCCGCGCTCCGTTCCATGGCAGTGTCTGCGCCGAAGCGCTGGTTCGAATGTATGTTCTATTCGTCGTCATGGCTGGAGTGTGCACGTGGGGTCCGACACATCCGCCTGTAACCGGATATCTCGGACCCCACGTGCGGCACTCTCGCTTAGCTCATTCCTCGACGAAGCGGGGGAAAACTGGCGCCGGAGCAGGCAGTTTCCGGTTCGCGTCGATGCGAACCGCAATGTCGGCGAACTGCCGGTTCTCTTCGCTCTGGCCAAGCAGATCGAGGATGCGTGACGCCGCGTCGGGCATCACCGGCTGAACGAGAAGCCCGACGATACGGACCACTTCGAGCGTCACGTACAGAACCGTCGCCATGCGTGCCGGATCCGTCTTGCGCAGAACCCACGGTTCCTGCTTGGAGAAGTACCGGTTGGTCTCGCCGAGAACGCCCCAGATGGCTTCCAGTGCGAGATGCAGCGCCTGCACGTCGAACTCGCTGCGGCACTTGGCAAGCAGGGCATCCGCCGACGCCAGCATCGCCAGGTCGTCCTCGGTGAACTCGCCGGGGGTCGGTACCTGGGCATCGCAGTTCTTCGCGACCATCGTCAGTGAACGCTGCGCGAGGTTGCCCAGTTCATTGGACAGGTCTGCGTTCATACGCGTCACGATTGCTTCGTGGCTGTAGCTGCCGTCCTGGCCGTACGAGATCTCGCGGAGCAGGAAGAAACGGACCGCGTCGAGGCCGTACTGATCGACCATCGCGATGGGGTCGACGACGTTGCCGACCGACTTCGACATCTTCTCGCCCTTGTTGTACAAGAACCCGTGGACGAAGACCCGCTCCGGCAGTTCGATGCCGGCAGACATGAGGAACGCCGGCCAGTACACGGTATGGAAACGCGTGATGTCCTTGCCGATGATGTGCAGGCTCGCGGGCCAGAACTTCTCGAACTCCGCCGAGTCGACGTTCGGGTAACCCACGCCGGTCAGGTAGTTGGTGAGGGCGTCGACCCAGACGTACATGACGTGGTCGGGGTCTCCGGGAACCTCGACGCCCCAGTCGAACGTGGTGCGCGAGATCGACAGGTCCTTGAGGCCGCCCTTGACGAAGCTGACGATCTCGTTGCGACGAGTCGCGGGGGCAATGAACTCGGGATGCTCTTCGTACAGAGCAAGCAAACGGTCCTCGTAGGCCGAGAGACGGAAGGTGTAGTTGGACTCCTCGGTCCACTCCACCGGAGTGCCGGTCTCCGTCGACTGACGGGTGCCGTCGTCCAGAAGCGTGGTCTCGGCTTCGGTGTAGAAGGCCTCGTCACGAACCGAATACCACCCCGAGTACGTGTCGAGGTAGATGTCGCCCGATGCGGCCATCTTTTCCCAGATCGCCTTGCTGGCGACCTGATGATCGGCGTCGGTGGTGCGGATGAACCGGTCGTACGAGATGTTCAGGACCTTGTCGAGGTTCTGGAACACGTCGGAGTTCCGAGCCGCGAGTTCGCGGACGTCGATGCCCTCTTTGATCGCTGTCTGCTGCATCTTCAGACCGTGCTCGTCGGTGCCGGTCATGAAGAACACTTCATGACCGTCCAACCGCTTGAAGCGGGCGAGCGCGTCCGAGGAGATGTACTCGTACGCGTGGCCGATGTGCGGAGCGCCGTTGGGATACGCGATCGCTGTCGTGATGTAGAACGGCGATCGTTCCGCGCCTTCCGGGGCAGCGGAGTCCGGGCGCGGGGTCTGGGAGGGTGAGGCAGGCACAGTCATGGTGGGCTTACTCTATCGGGCGTGAGCAAAGACCGTCCCGCCCCCGATGCCCCTGAGCCCTTGTCGCCTCTGATCGACGCACATACGCACCTCGACGCCTGTGGTGCGCACGACGCTGCGACCGTGGCCGAAATTGTCGATCGGGCCGAGGCCGTCGGCGTCGGACGGGTCGTCACGGTGGCCGACGACCTTGATGCCGCACGCTTTGCCGTCGACGCTGCGAACTGGGATTCGAGGGTTTACGCAGCCGTCGCAATCCATCCGACCAGGGCGAACGTCCTTGATGTCGACACCAGAGCCGAGATAGAACGGTTGGCGTCCGATCCGCGGGTCGTCGCGGTGGGGGAGACCGGGCTGGATCTCTACTGGCCAGGCAAGCTCGAAGGGTGCGCCACCATCGAGGAGCAGATCGACGGTTTCCGGTGGCACATCGACCTCGCGAAGCGTCTCGGCAAGACGCTGATGATTCACAATCGCGAAGCCGATGAGGACCTGCTGCGGGTGCTGCACGAGGAAGGCGCGCCGGAGACCGTGGTGTTCCATTGCTTCTCCTCGGATTCGGAGATGGCCCGTGCGTGCATCGACGCGGGCTACGTGTTGAGTTTCTCGGGAACCGTGAGTTTCAAGAATGCGAAGGCGCTGCGTGAGGCCGCGCTGTTGGTGCCGTCGGATCAACTGATCGTCGAGACGGATGCGCCGTTCTTGACGCCGCACCCGTTCCGCGGTGCGCCCAACGAGTCGTACTGCCTGCCGTACACAGTGCGCGCGCTCGCAGACATCCGCGGTGAGGATCCGCAGGCGCTGGCAGCAGCGTCCACGGCGACAGCGGAGCGCGTCTACAAGCTCTGACGCTATGGTGGTCTGACAGGTAACTCCGCGCCCGGGACCGTCGTGTCCTGGTACGTCTACTGCGCGGAGTATTCAGATGAATGACCGCATCTATCCCTCCGACGTCTATCCCGACGACGTCGAACACACAGACGAACAGTCCTCTCGATCCGGCTCGAGCGCGGCGAATTTCTCGCATCCCGGGAGGGAATGAAGGCGCACAGCTTCACTGAGCCGACGCCGGTCGACTCTTCGGTCCGGATCGTCAGCGTTCATGTCGACGCGGTCGAAGTCGAGTGCTGCGGACCGTTTCCTGTAGTCGGTGAACAATGCTCGTGGACATTGACACCGCGATCGCAGGACGACGCGTTCGACGGTTGGGTTCACGGCGGGATGCCGGCGTCGGGAGTCGTGACCACCGGCGTGGTGCTCGGGATTCTCGTGGTCACGACGACGTACGAGGAAGTCGGAAGTCCACGCATGTGGTTGCCCGTCGAAGGTAGCGAGACCTATCGAAGGGTCGAGGCCAGTCCTCGGTGGTTCCGAAGGTTCGGCGACTTCGACTTCGAGCTGCAGAATCGGATCGAGACCGGGCTGGTCGTCGAATTGGCCACCACCCGTGCGCCTTTCCGGTAGTCCCCGCTACCGAAAAGGCGCACAGGGGGCTTGCCCCTAGAGAACCTTCGCCAGGAAGTCCTGGGTGCGCTGCTGCTGGGGGTTGCCGAACAGACTCTCCGGCTTACCTTCTTCGACGATGTATCCGTCGGCCATGAAGATGACTCGGTCGGAAACCTCACGGGCGAAGCCCATCTCGTGGGTCACGACGACCATGGTCATGCCCTGCTTGGCGAGGTCGCGCAGCACCTGCAGAACCTCACCCACCATTTCGGGGTCGAGGGCGCTGGTGGCCTCGTCGAAGAGCATGATGTCCGGACTCATCGCGAGTGCGCGGGCGATGGCAACGCGCTGCTTCTGCCCACCGGACAGGCTGGCGGGCTTGGCATCTGCCTTCTCCGCGAGACCGACCTGGCCGAGCAGTTTGACGGCGATCTCGCGAGCCTGCTCCTTGGTCGATCGCCCGGTCTGCACCGGAGCGAGCATCACGTTTTCGACGACGCTCATGTGGGGGAACAGGTTGAAGTGCTGGAACACCATCCCGATGTGCTGGCGCACCTTGTCGATGTCGACATCCTTGTTCGTGAGGTCGAACTGGTCGACGCGCACGGATCCGGCGGTGATGTCTTCGAGGCGGTTGAGGCAACGCAGGAAGGTCGACTTGCCGGAACCGGAAGGCCCGATGACGCAGACCACTTCACCGCTCTTGATGTCGACGTCCAGGCCCTTGAGGACCTCGTTGTCGCCGAACGACTTCTTCAGTCCCTTGACCGAAATCTTGACCTCGGTGGCGGACTTGCCCATGTTGACGGCTGTTTCGGTCACTTGTTGATCCTCTTCTCGAGGCGGTTCGACAGCTTGGTGAGCGCCATGATGATGATGAAGTACATGACGCCGATGATCAGCCACATGTTGAACGACTGGAAGTTGCGCGCGATGATGATGCGCCCTGTCTGAGTGAGCTCGGCGAGTCCGATGACCGACAGGATCGACGTGTCCTTGAGGGTGATCACGAACTGGTTGATGTACGACGGGATCATCGTGCGAATTGCCTGCGGCATGATGACTTTTCGCATCGACTTCATGTAGCTGATGCCCAGGCTTCGTGACGCCTCCATCTGTCCCTTGTCGACGGACAGGATGCCGCCGCGGACGATTTCAGCCATGTACGCGCCGGCGTTGAGCGAGAGCGTGATGATGCCTGCGGTGAAGGCGGACATCTGGAAATGCAGGGCTGCCGGGATGCCGAAGTAGATGAAGAATGCCTGCACCAACAGCGGTGTGCCGCGGAAGATGTCGACGTAGGTTGTGCCTATACCTCGGACGAACATGTTGGTGGACACGCGGCAGAGACCGAAGATCGCGCCTAGGACCAGAGCGATCGCGATCGAGACGACGGAGAGAACGATCGTCAACCACAGGCCCTTGAGAAGCTGCGGGTAGGTGCTCTTGATCAAGCCGATGATGGAGTTGTCCGACGTCGACGCGCCCTGACCGAGGTAGGTCGAGACGATTTCGTCGTACTGGCCGTCGTCGCGCAGGTTCTGCAGTCCGGCGTTGAACATCTGGAGCAGTTCGGCGTTCTGGCCCTTGTTGACTGCGAAGCCGTAGCTCGCGCCCACCTCTTTTTCGGTGACCGTCTTGAGGCCGTTGCCCTGTGTGATGCCGTAGGCGAGGACGGGGTAGTCGTCGAAGACTGCGACGGAGTTCCCGGTGCGGACCTCGTCGTACATGCTGGCGGAGTCGGCGAAATAGACTGTGGTGAAGCCGTATTGGTCCTTGATGGACTCGGCGAAGCTGGCGCCCTCGGTGCCGTTCTTGACGGCGACGCGCTTGCCCCTCAGATCCTCGTACGACTTCACGTCGTTGTCGGTCTCGAGGACCGCCATCTGCACGCCCGACTCGAAGTACGGGTCGGAGAAGTCGAACACCTGCTTGCGGGCGTCGGTGATGGACATGCCCGCGATGACGCCGTCCGCCTGCCCGGCCTGCACGGCCTGAAGGGCCGCGTCGAAGCCGAGCTGCTTGATGTCGACCTTGAAGCCTTGGTCCTCGGCGATCGCATTGAGCAGGTCGATGTCGATGCCGACGAGTTTGCCGTCTTCGTTCTCGAATTCGAACGGGGCGAATGTCAGATCGGTGGCGATCGTGTAGGTGCGGCCGGGTTGCGCGCTCGCGATTCCGGGGGCGAACAGCGCTGCGATCAGCGCCAGCAGGATGGCCAGGATCGGCCACCTGGCATTACGTGGTCTGTCGAATCTTCTTCGCACTATCGCCCAGCTTTCTTCTGTCGCGCCCGGGATCGCCGGACTGCTTTGAACCAGACGAGAACATACTGCGCCCAGAGCTGAATCGATACACGGGTATCGGAGCCGGAAAGTGCAGAACACACGACACGCCGTTGCCGTTCCGTGACAAAAGTCGCATTTCGTTGTGATTTGGTTGCCGATACAACGCTCGGTCGTTACCGTATTGTGATCGAACGTCGTCTGCCTTGGGATTTCCTGTGTCGCCTTTTGCCAAGATCAACTCCACGAAGTCACCACTTCTCTATTCAGTGGTGGGTGCGTTGCTTCTGACGCTCATCGTCGGGGGTGCGCTCGCCGTGGTTCGGCACAAGACGATCACCCTCGACGTCGACGGCGACATGATTTCGCTGTCCACGATGTCGAGCAGCGTCGGTACCGCTCTCGAGGACGCCGGATACCCGGTCGATCCCAAGGACGCGCTCGCACCCAGTGCCGATTCCTCCCTGTCCGATGGCGATACCGTCGTACTGCGCCGTGCCCGTGAGTTGGCTCTGACCGTCGACGGTCAGCCGACCACCATCTGGACCACCGCATTGACGGTCGACGAGGCATTGAAGCAGGTAGATGTTTCCGACGACTTCGCAGTCTCAGCTTCGCGCTCGCATCGTCTGCCGCTCGAACGGACCGAGCTCGACGTCGTCAGCCCGAAGACCGTCAGCGTCAGCGACGGTGGCGCTCCCGCGGCGGAGGTCAAGCTCGCCGCCGTGACCGTCGGTGATCTTCTCGCGGCCAAGAATGCGCCGCTCGAGCAGGCCGACTCGGTGGTTCCCGCCGCCGACACACCCGTTACCAACGGCCTGACCATCCAGGTCACTCGCGACCGCACGGACACTCGCGTCGAGACGCAGCCGATCGCGCCGCCGGAGAACAAGGTCGAAGATCCCGAGCTCGAGAAGGACAAGACCGTCGTCGAGAACCCGGGTGTTCCGGGTGAGCGCACGGCCACCGTCGAGGTGAAGACCGTCAACGGTGTCGAGGCCGGACGCACGGAACTGTCCGCGACCGTGATCAAGGAACCGGTCGCAGCAGTGGTGAAGGTCGGTACCAAGCAGGCTTCCACTCCCGCTGTGTCCAACGCGTCGACGTGGGATGCCATTGCTCAGTGCGAGGCGACCGGAAACTGGGCCATCAACACCGGCAACGGTTTCTACGGAGGACTTCAGTTCACCCAGAGCACCTGGGAAGCATTCGGCGGCGGTCAGTACGCAGCTCGCGCCGATCTCGCATCACGTGAACAGCAGATCGCGATCGGCGAGAAAGTCCGCGCCGGTCAGGGCTGGGGTGCTTGGCCGTCCTGCACCAGCAAATTGGGCCTGCGCTGACGCGCTCACACCTCACAGAACACAGGAACCGATGTCACCGTTCGCCAAGATCAACTCGACCAGGTCGCCGTTGTTGTACTCGGCGATCGCCGCTCTTCTCCTGACGGTTCTCGTGGGTGGTGTTCTGGCCGTCGTCCGGCACAAGACCATCACTCTCGATGTCGACGGTGAGCAGATTCGCCTGAGCACCATGTCGACCAACGTCGACGGCGCTCTCGAGGACGCGGGTTACCCGATCGGTGACAAGGATGCAGTTGCTCCCGCGGCCGACGCTTCGCTGTCCGACGGCGACACCGTGGTGCTCCGTCGTGCCCGTGAGATCACGCTGACGGTCGACGGTCAGCCGCAGAAGCTCTGGACCACAGCCTTGACCGTCGACGACGCGTTGAAGCAGTTGGACGTCGCGGCGGATGTGCACGTGTCGGCTTCGCGCTCGCAGCGTCTTCCGCTGGACGGCGCCGCGCTCGACGTGCTGACACCGGTCGTCGCAAAACTGGTCGACGGCGCAAACGCGGCAGCAGACGTGCGTATCGCGGCGCCGACGGTCGGGGAGTTCCTTACCGCCAACGGCACTCCGCTCGAGCAGTCGGACACGGTGGTTCCCGCCGCCGACGCTCCACTGACCGAGGGCCTGGAGGTCACGGTGACGCGCAACCGCACCGAGAACAAGGTCGAGACCTTGCCGCTCGATCCGCCGGATCAGCGCATCGAGGACCCGACGATGAACCAGAGTCGCACGATCGTCGAGAACCCGGGCGTGCCCGGTGTGCGTGACGTGACGTTCGCCGTGAATCTCGTCAACGGTGTCGAAGCCGGACGTACCCAGGTCGCGGAGACGATCACCACACCGGCGCAGCCGAAGGTCGTGCGTGTCGGAACGAAGCCGGGCACCGAGGTGCCGCCCGTGGAGAACGGTTCGACGTGGGATGCGCTCGCACAGTGCGAGGCCACCGGTAACTGGGCCATCAACACCGGCAACGGTTTCTACGGCGGCGTGCAGTTCGATCAGAACACCTGGGAACGACAGGGCGGGTTGAAGTATGCGCCCCGCGCCGACCTCGCCACCCGTGAAGAACAGATCGCGATTGCGACACAGACCCAGCGCACTCAGGGCTGGGGCGCATGGCCGTCGTGCTCGGGTCGCCTCGGACTGGGATAAGTTCTACTGGTGTCAGACGCCGAACAATCGAACGAACCCATCGCTACTCCGCGCGGGCAGGCAGCCCTGCTCGGTCCGGTCGAGGTGCGCGCTCTTGCCGAGGAATTCGGTGTCCGGCCCACGAAACAGTTGGGGCAGAACTTCGTTCACGACGCCAATACCGTGAGGCGCATCGTCACCACGGCAGGCGTGACACGTGACGACGTCGTTCTCGAGGTAGGGCCTGGTCTCGGTTCGCTGACGATGGCGCTGATGGACGTGGTCGATCGGGTCATCGCGGTCGAGATCGATCCCAACCTCGCGGCTCGCCTGCCGAAGACGGTGGCCGAGCGAGCGCCGGAACTGGCCGATCGCCTGACCGTCGTCGAAGCCGACGCGATGCGTGTGTTGCCTTCGCAGATTCCCGGCGAGCCGACCGCGCTTGTCGCGAACCTGCCGTACAACGTCGCGGTGCCGGTGCTGTTGCACCTGTTCGCGTCGCTTCCGAGTCTGCGGACCGCACTCGTGATGGTGCAAGCCGAGGTTGCCGATCGCCTGGCGGCTGATCCGGGAAGCAAGATCTACGGCGTTCCCAGCGTCAAGGCCAACTTCTTCGGCGAGGTTCGCCGCGCCGGTGCCGTCGGACGCAACGTGTTCTGGCCGGTGCCGAAGGTCGAATCAGGACTGGTTCGTATCGATCGGTACGCGGAGCCGCCGTGGCCGATGGACGAGAAGCACCGCAAGCAGGTTTTTGCGGCGATCGACGCCGCGTTCGCACAGCGCCGCAAGACTTTGCGTGCCGCTCTCAGCGGTTGGGCAGGTTCGCCTGCCGAGGCCGAACGACGGCTCCTCGCTGCCGGCATCGAGCCACAGACGCGTGGTGAGATGCTCGACGCAGCAGCCTTCGTTCGGCTGGCTGGAGGCGAATAGTCCCGTGCGCGGTTAAGGAGTGCAGGGACTCCCTAACCGCGCACAGGGGGCTTGCCCCCTTATTTGAACCGCCGCAACCTCAGGCTGTTGCTCACCACGAACACACTGCTGAATGCCATTGCGGCACCGGCGAGCATCGGGTTGAGCAGGCCGGCCGCAGCCAGCGGGATCGCAGCCGTGTTGTAGGCGAATGCCCAGAACAGGTTGCCCTTGATGGTCTTGAGCGTCTTGCGGGACAGTCGAATTGCATCGGCTGCCGACCGCAGGTCACCTCGCACCAGAGTGATGTCGCTGGCCTCGATCGCAACGTCGGTACCCGTGCCCATCGCCAGGCCGAGATCGGCCTGAGCCAGGGCTGCCGCGTCGTTCACGCCGTCGCCGACCATGGCCACGACGCGTCCTTCCGCCTGCAGTTTCTTGACGGCGTCGACCTTGTCCGCAGGCATGACCTCGGCGAAGACGGTGCTGATCCCGACCTGATCCGCGACAGTGCGAGCAACGGTGGCGTTGTCACCGGTCAGCAGAACCGGTTCGAGGCCGAGTGCTTTCAACTGCGCGATTGCTTCGGCGCTCGTGTCCTTGACCGCGTCGGCGATCACGAGGATGCCGTGCGCCTTGCCGTCCCAGCCCACCGCGATTGCGGTGCGCCCGGCCTTCTCTGCTGCAGCCTTCGCCTCGCGGAGATTTTCCGGCAACGGCATCGACCAGTCGGCGAGCAGCGCGTCTCGGCCCGCGACGACGGCGTGACCGTCGACCATTCCCTGTACGCCGCGCCCGGCGACGTTCACGAAATCCTCGACCGTAGGCAATTCGCCCACAGCTTCGGTCGCACCCTTCGCGATCGCTGCGGCGATGGGGTGCTCGGAGCGATGTTCGAGTGCGCCGGCCAGCCGAAGTACCTCGTCGACGGTTGTTCCTTCGCCCACCACGGTGTCCAGCAATGTCATCTGACCGGTGGTGACGGTTCCCGTCTTGTCGAGCACGACGGTGTCGACTGCGCGCGTCGATTCGAGCACCTCGGGTCCCTTGATGAGGATTCCCATCTGAGCTCCGCGACCCGTGCCCACCAACAGGGCTGTGGGCGTTGCCAATCCGAGGGCACAGGGGCACGCGATGATCAGGACGGCGACCGCAGCGGTGAAGGCCATCTCGATGGGGTTACCGGTGCCGAGCCAGTAGCCCAGTGTCGCAACGGCAATCGCGATGACGACCGGTACGAAGATACCGGCGATCCGATCGGCGAGGCGCTGAACTTCGGCCTTGCCGTTCTGGGCGTCTTCGACCAGTGCCGCCATCTGGGCGAGTTGGGTGTCGCTCCCGACCCGGGTTGCCTCGACGGTCAAGGTTCCACCGACATTGACGGTGGCGCCGACGACAGTGTCCCCGACACCGACTTCCTCCGGCACGGATTCGCCGGTCAACATGCTCATGTCGACGGCTGAGCGGCCCTCGGTGATGATGCCGTCGGTGGCGATCTTCTCGCCGGGCCGGACGATGAAGGAGTCGCCCGCTGCCAGTTCTTCGGCGGGGATTCGTACTTCGACGCCGTTGCGCAATACCGCGACGTCTTTCGCACCGAGTTCCATGAGTGCGCGTAGTGCGGCGCCGGACGTGCGCTTGGACTTGTGCTCGAAGTAGCGTCCGGCCAGCACGAACGTGATGACGCCCGCGGCAACTTCGAGGTAGATGTTGGCGCTGCCGTCCATCCGGTCGACCGTCAGCCGGAAGGCGTGCTTCATACCGGCTTCGCCCGCAGTGCCGAAGAACAGTGCGTAGAGCGACCAGACGAAGGCCGAGATGGTGCCCAGCGAGATGAGCGTGTCCATCGTGGCCGCGCCGTGACGCAGGTTCACCCAGGCAGCCCGGTGGAAGGGGAGGGCCGCCCACACGATGACCGGTGCGGCCAGTGTGAGGGAGAGCCATTGCCAGTTGTCGAACTGCAGCGCAGGAATCATCGCCATAGCGATGACCGGCACGGAGAGAAGAGTCGAGATGATCAGGCGGGTACGGAGCTCGCGCAGATCACGATCCTGCGGGGTTTCCGCATCCGGGTCGACGGTGTCCGGCGCGCTGGGCGGCTTGGGGAGCGCGGCGGAATAACCGGCGTTCTCGACGGCAGTGACCAGATCTTCGACGGGTACCCCGTCCGGGAAGGTGACCTTGGCCTTCTCCGTCGCGTAGTTGACGGTGGCTGTGACGCCGTCGATCTTGTTGAGCTTCTTCTCGATTCGTGACGCGCAGGAGGCGCAGGTCATCCCGGTGATCGCGAGTTCGACGCTGCTCGAGTTGGCAGCATTGTCGACCGCAGTCGGTGACGTCATCAGTGCCCTCCCTCGTGATTGTCTGGAACTGAAGCTGTGGAAGTGCCTGCATCAACAGTGAATTCGGCGGTCCGAACCACGCCCTCGTGCTGGAAGTCGAGGAACAGCCGGTATGTGCCTTCGCTCGGTGCCTGTGCGTGGAAGGAAATGTCCGGACCAGGAGCTGTGACGCCGTCGCCTGGCTCGCCTTCGGGGTGCACGTGCAGGTAGGCGAGGTCGCCGGTGCGCAGGGCAACGAGGTGACCGAAGGCACCGAGGTACGGATCGAGATCGGTGACCGGGGCTCCGTCGCGAGCAACGCTCAGCGTGATCGGGCCGCCGGCAGTGGTCAGATCACCGTCGAGAGTCACGGTGTATCCGTCGACGGTTGCGGTCGCGCTCTTCGCAGGTAGCGGCGCGGGAGTGAATTCGCCTGCCACGTCGAAGTTTCGGCCGAGTGTCAGTTGGGTGCCGTCGGTGGGATCGAAGTCCGCGAAGACTCGGTAGGTGCCGGCGGCGGGCCAGGCCCAGTCGATCGACCAGGTGCCGTCTGCAGCGAGGGACGGATGTACGTGGCGGAATTCGCTGGTGTCGTTTCGGACGACAATGAGGTGGAGTTTCTTCTCGTGCAGGAGGTCGAAATCGACGACGGGTGTGTTGGTGTCGTCGAGAATCCGGAAGGTCAAGGTTCCCGGCTCCCCAGCTCGACCGGGTGCGGTCACATCGGTGAGTGTGTATCCGCCGGAAGAGACTTCGAGTCCTGCAGGTGTTGCCGAATCCATGCCTGGCATCGATTCGGTGGTTGATTCGTGGGTGCTGTGCTGGGTGGTGGACATGTCTATCGGGCTTCCGATTGCGGCCCCCACGCCGAGGGCGGCGCCGAAGACGGCGACCAGCCCTACGGCGTAGGCGGCAAGTGTTGTCGAGGTGCGCACGGCTGACTCAGCTTGGTACGACTGCGTAGCCGGCTTCGTCGACTGCTGCGACGACGTCGGCTGCGGAGACGGGAGCATCGCTGGTGACGACGACGCGTCCGCTCGCCAGTTCGACATCCACCGCGGTTACTCCCGCGATGTTGCCGATCTCTTCCTTGACGGATCCGACGCAGTGTCCGCAGGTCATTCCGGAAACGGTGTATTCGGCGGTGGTCATCGCAGGTCCCTTCGGTTGTGGAAAGCTTATTTTACGGATACCCGGTGTAGGTATCGCTCTGCAATCGAAGGTACCCCCAGGGGGTATGCCTGTCAACGGGCTGGGCAGTGATGAAGGCCTCAGGGAAGACAACACGGCGGATGTGTGGTCTACTTGTGGTGGTCGTAAGTGTTTGTGTTTGTGTTTCCACGCTCGCAAATGGTTAGGTTGCGAGCGTTTGGACATCCTCCACGGATTTGTCTCAGAACGGTCGTAGTAAGTGACCCGGGCGGTCGAAGCGACTGCCTGTTGACACTGTGTTAGAGGAGATTTACATGGCAGAGGGCATCGTGAAGTGGTTCAACTCCGAGAAGGGGTTCGGCTTCATCGCTCCCGAAGACGGCAGTGCTGACGTCTTCGTTCACTACTCCGAGATCCAGAGTGGCGGCTTCCGCACTCTCGAGGAGAACCAGCGCGTGGCGTTCGAGATCGGTCAGGGCAACAAGGGCCCGCAGGCCACCGGCGTTACCATCGTCTAAGACGTCCATGTGAGTCGGGCAACCGACGCATGACGTACTGACAAGACCCCAACTCTTCGGAGTTGGGGTCTTGTTGTATTTGGGTGAAAAACGCTGTCATGCATCGAGATACCGCTGAGTGGCGACTGTCCTCTCCGCCGCGATCGTGCGGCATTCCTCGCGGAGTTCAGGTGGATTCACGACGGTGAAATCGACGTCGAAAGCTCTGAGCCAGTGTGCGATCGATCGCAGAGAAGTGCCCGAAAGCACTATGACGCAACGCCCTTCGTCGGTGGACTCCACCGATCCCCACTGTTCGCTGACCATGGGTGCTATCTGCTCGATGGGTGCATGCAGTAGAACTGTTGCGCGCGTGGAGGAATAGGCCCGAGCGACACCGCGGGAAACGAAGTCTGCTGCACCACCGGCGGGTAGTTCCCGCGGCACGAATCGTGGGCCGGTGGGGATCTTGGGTTCCATTCTGTCTACGCGAAATGATCGCCAGTCTTCGCGAGCGAGATCCCAGGCCACCAGATACCACCGGACACCCGACCGTACGAGCCGGTACGGTTCCACCTCGCGCCGGCTCTGGGTGCCGTCGTGAGTGCTGTAGTCGAATCGCAGGCGTTCGTGGTTGTGGCACACCGACGCGATGGCGGACAAGACCGACGCATCGACTGCGCTCGCGGCGGGCTCGCGTGGCACGACATCGATCGACAGCGACTCCAGACGGTGTCGCAGCCTCGACGGCATGATCTGCCGCAGCTTCGCCAGCGCGCGCATCGAAGCCTCGCCGATGCCGACCACAGAGCCGGTCGCTCCGGATTGCAGTGAAAGTGCCACCGCGAGCACTTCTTCGTCATCGAGCTGTAGCGGGGGCATCTCCGCGCCGGCACCCAGACGATATCCGCCACCGACTCCGACTGTCGCGTCGACCGGATAGCCGAGATCGCGGAGGCGGTCCACGTCACGTCGAACCGTGCGCGGGGTGATCGCGAGTTTGTCTGCGAGTTCGGCACCGGACCAGTCTCGACGCGTCTGGAGCAGTGACAGCAACCGCAGTAGGCGAGCCGATGTCTCCTTCATGGCCAGAAGTCTGCCAAACATTTAGGACCGTATGAGTCCTCAATTGAATTTAGGTTGGTCCACATCCGACCAGTCGAGAAGAAATTGGGGCCACGTCATGAGTCGCATCAACGACGGCAGACCGATGATCGAGACGAAGGCGCTCACCAAGCACTTCGCTCAGGGCAAGAAACTCGTGGAAGCAGTCAAGGGAGTCACGCTCGACGTAGCGGAGGGTGAGTTGGTTGCCTTGCTGGGGCCGAACGGCGCCGGGAAATCGACGACGTTGCGCATGCTGACCACCTTGCTCGAGCCCACGTCCGGTACTGCGCGAATCGCAGGATTCGACATCTCCGCGGCGCGGAACGAGGTGCGCTCCAGCCTCGGATACGTCGGACAGGGGAACGGCGCCGGCCACAACCAGCGAGTTCGCGACGAGTTGGTGACGCAGGGGTTGTGCTACGGAATGCCCAAGGGCGACTCGCAGGTCCGGGCCGACGAATTGCTGCGTGATCTCGAACTCACCGAGTTGGGTACTAGAAAGGTCAGTACGCTGTCCGGCGGGCAGCGCCGGCGGCTCGATATCGCTCTGGGCCTGGTCCATCGCCCACCGCTCCTGTTCCTCGACGAGCCGACCACGGGCATGGACCCGCAGAGTCGGGCCAACCTCTGGGACCACATCCTCCGGCTGCGGCGCGAGATGGGCACCACGATCGTGCTGACCACGCACTACCTCGAAGAAGCGGATTCGATGGCAGAGCGGGTCATCGTCATCGACGAAGGCACTGTCATCGCGGACAACACCGCTGCCGCACTCAAGGCTGATCTTGCCGGAGATCATTTGTTGCTCACCTTCGACAGCGTCGAGGCGGCCGCCGTCGCAGCGTCGGTGGCCGAGCGACTTGTCACTGTGCGTGACGTCACCGTCCAGGCGAGTTCGGTGAGTATCCGTGCCGGCGAGGGTGATTCGACGCTACCGGTGTTGCTGCGTGAAGCCGATGCCCGTGGTGCCCGCGCACTCACTGCCGACATCACCAGGCCGACTCTCGACGACGTCTTCCTCACTCTCACCGGCCGCAGCCTGCGCGAGAGCGCCGCCGCGGTCGCTTCCTGAAACACGACAAAGAACTTCGACGAACAGGAATCCGCCATGACAATCACACTCGATACCCCACGTACCGTGCACGGCAACATCGTTCGAGACAGCGCAATCGTGATGGGCCGTGAGCTGCGACCGATGTTGCGCGACCCGGTCAGCGTCATCTTCAGCCTCATCCAGCCGCTGATCCTGTTGGCGTTGTTCGGGCCTCTGCTCAAAGGGGTTCCGGGTACCGGTGACGACGTATGGAATTGGTTCATTCCCGGTGTGTTGGTGATGATCGCGATCTTCGGAACGACGATGACCGGGTCCAACCTCCTGATGGAGATGCAGCAGGGATCGCACGAGCGAATGTTGGTGACTCCGCTCCGACGCTCGTCCTTGTTGATCGGGCGAGCGTGCAAGGAGATGGTTCCGCTTGCCGCGCAGGCGATTCTGATCATTCTGGTCGCACTTCCGCTCGGATTGGACGTCAATGCAGCGGGAGCCGCGCTCGGGATAGTCCTGCTGGGAGTGTTCGGCGTCGGACTCGGTGCGCTCTCGTACGCTCTCGCTCTGGCTGTGCGGGAGCAGGATTGGATGTTCTGGGTCGTTCAGCAGACGCTGATGTTCCCGCTCCTGATCCTGTCGGGAACCATGCTTCCACTCGAGGACGCACCAGGTTGGATGAAGGTCCTCGTGAACATCAATCCGCTCGGCTACGTCGTAGACGCCGAGCGGGCACTCTTTGCCGGAGACTTCGCGTCGAGCAGCGTTCTGGCAGGAATCGTCGCCGCCTTGGGCGTGGCGGTGGTCGGTCTGGGCGTAGGTGTGCGCGCGGTGAAATAGCGTGGGTGTGCTGGCTGTCGGACGGGCTGCTGCGGTCGCAGGTTTTCGCCCAGGTGTTCGCAGCGCCTATTGTTGTTCCTTGTGCTCTCCGTCGTTCCACGCCCCGTAGTCGTCCGGGCCCCGTCCAAGGTGAATCTCCACCTTGCCGTCGGGGACCTGCGAGACGACGGCTATCACGAGCTGACGACGGTTTTTCAGGCATTGTCGCTGGCAGACACCCTCACGGTGGCGCCTGCGGACACCTTGACCGTGCGGGTGATCGGCGACGACGCCGCGGCCGTGCCGACCGATCGCACCAACCTCGTGTGGCGTGCCGCCGAGATGCTCGCCGTCGAGGGTGGCGTGGCCCCGAACGTCGAGATAGTCATCGAGAAAGGCATCCCCGTCGCAGGCGGAATGGCCGGCGGGAGTGCCGACGCAGCCGCCGCTTTGGTTGCGCTCAACGCTTTGTGGAAGCTCGACTTCTCGCGGCCTGATCTCGACGCTTTTGCGGCACGCCTCGGGAGTGACGTTCCGTTCTCGCTGCACGGTGGCACTGCCCTCGGAACCGGCCGCGGCGAACAACTTGTCCCCGTGTTGACCCGCCACACTTTTCACTGGGTGTTGGCGCTGGCCAAGGGTGGCTTGAGCACACCAGTCGTGTTCCGCGAGCTGGACAAGCTGCGGGCAGAAGGCTCCCCGAAACGGTTGGGGAGCGCCGATGCGTTGATCCAGGCACTGACCACGGGTGACGCTCATCTGCTTGCGTCGCTGCTCGGCAACGATCTGCAGGCTGCGGCACTCTCACTCAACCCGGATCTACGACGGACGCTTCGAGCGGGCGTCGAAGCCGGAGCTTTGGCCGGCATCGTCTCCGGCTCCGGACCGACATGCGCCTTTCTCTGCGCCGACGCACAGTCCGCGGTGGAAGTGAGCGCAGAACTTGCGGGAGCGGGGGTGTGCCGCACCGTTCGCGTGGCGAGCGGACCCGTTCCCGGAGCACGAATACTCGACAATGCGGCAAAGGGACAGCACTGATGGCGAATCTGATCAATCTGGAAAACGTGTCGAAGTCTTTCGGCGTCAAGCCGTTGCTCGACGGGGTCTCCCTGGGCGTCGAGGAGGGCGAGCGCATCGGCGTCGTCGGCCTCAACGGTGGCGGTAAGACGACCATGCTCGAAGTCCTCGCGGGTGTGGAGCAGCCGGATTCGGGACGCGTCAGCCGCGTCGGCGGATTGCGTATGGCCGTCGTGACGCAGCGCGGTGTGCTGCCTCCCGGCTCCACTGTCGGTGAAGTGGTCCTGGGGCCGCTCGGAGTGGCGCAACACGAATGGGCCGGCGACGCGCGCATCCGTTCGGTGCTCTCGGGTATCGGCATCGACAACCTGGGCGCCGGTGGCGAGCGGTCCGCATTGGACGCCAAGGTCGACGGCCTGTCCGGCGGTGAGCGTCGCCGCGTGGCTCTCGCTGCGGCCCTGGTTCAGGACCTCGACCTGCTGGTGCTCGACGAGCCCACCAACCACCTCGACGTCGAAGGTGTTCAGTGGTTGGCCGAGCACCTCGTCTCGCGTCGCAGCGCGCTTGTCGTCGTGACCCACGATCGCTGGTTCCTCGACACCGTCGCCACCCGCACCTGGGAGGTTGTCGGCGGCGGCGTCGAAAGCTACGAGGGTGGCTACAACGACTGGGTGTTCGCTCGCGCCGAGCGTTCGCGTCAGGCTGACGCTTCCGAAGAGCGTCGACGCAACCTTGCGCGCAAGGAACTCGCATGGCTGCGCCGCGGTGCGCCGGCCCGTACGTCCAAGCCGAAGTACCGCATCGAGGCCGCAGAGGCCCTGATCGCCGACGTTCCGGCACCTCGTGACGCGGTCGCTCTTGCGTCGTTCGCGCAGCGACGGCTCGGCAAGGTTGTCATCGAACTCGAAGACGCGCGTCTGGAGACCCCGGACGGCCGCGTACTCGTCGAGGATCTGACCTGGCGTCTCGCTCCGGGTGAGCGTGTCGGCCTGGTCGGCGTCAACGGCTCGGGCAAGACGACTCTGCTGCGGACGCTGGCCGGTGAACTCGAGCCGGCAGCAGGCAAGCGCATTCAGGGGCAGACCGTCCACATCGGTTGGCTCAAGCAGGAACTCGACGATCTACCGACCGACATGCGCGTACTTGACGCGGTCAAGGATGTAGCTGAGCGAATCACGCTGGGAGACAAGGAAGTATCGGCGGGTCAGCTGGCTGAGCGGTTGGGCTTCACACCGGCGCGTCAGCGCACCCCAGTCGGTGATCTCTCCGGTGGTGAGCGCCGACGTCTGCAGTTGACACGTGTCCTCATGGCCGAGCCCAACGTCCTGCTTCTCGACGAGCCGACCAACGATCTCGACATCGACACGCTTCAGCAACTCGAAGATCTGCTCGACGGCTGGGCGGGCACCATGGTGGTCATCTCGCACGACCGGTACCTGATCGAGCGCATCTGTGACACCACCTGGGCGCTCTTCGGTGACCGCAAGCTCACCAACCTGCCCGGTGGTATCGAGGACTACCTGCGTCGGCGCGCAGCAATGGGGGATGGCGACAACCCGTCGGTGGCCTCGACGGCGAGTGGTGCGTCGAAGAGCAAGCAGGTCCGCGACGGCGCCGCGGATCGCGCTGCACGCAAGGAACTTTCGAAGCTCGAGCGGTCCATTGCGAAGTTCGACGACCGAGAGAAGAAGCTGCACGCTTCCCTCGCCGACGCGGCCACCGACCCGGACAAGCTGCAGAAACTCGGCGCAGAACTCAAGCAGGTCATCGCCGACAAGGAAGCGGCCGAAGAGCAGTGGATGGAGCTCTTCGCCGAGCTGGACGGCTAGGGGAACTTCGCCCCGAACCTCTTGAAGGTTCGCTCTGGATCCAGGGTTTCCGGAGCATGCCTGCGCAGCAGTGCGTCCAGAACGAGCCCGTCCAGTGCTGCGACCAATTCCGCTGCATCGGACGAGGTCATGCCGCGTTCGATCAAGATGTCGACAAACCGATCCCGACCACGCACCAGTTCCACTGCGAGGTCGGGATCGTGGAATGACGCGATGATCAGTTCGTAACGCGCCCGAGTGCGGCCGGATTCAGGCCCCAGCCACCGGGCCACCTGTTGCTTCGGCGTCTCGCCTGGGCGAGGAAGATCGCCGTCCAGAAGGTGTCGCACCACCTCGACTATCAGTCCACGTTGATTTCCGAAGTAGTGCCGTGCGCTGCCGTGTGGCACGCCCGCCTCGTCTTCGACGCCTCTCATCGACCAGGCTCGAAACCCAACCCGGCCCAGCAGGTCGAGCCCGGCGTCCAGAAGTGCTTCTCGAGTCGATTTCTCCACGCAGAGAAGATACCGTGATATCCTCTTCTCCGCTTGGAGAATTTCTCCGCACGGAGAAGTGGCCGGTGGGTCGAACTGATTGGGGTGAAGCGTGGTCATCTTTTTCGACATCCTGCTTGTGCTGTGCGTTGTTGCGATTGTGTGTTTCGCGGGATACGTACTCTATCGCGTCGTCTTTGACGGCTAGCTGAATGGTGATGTACTTCAACAGGTCTCGAGTCTTCAGGTTCCCGAAGTTGTCCGGTTTGTCTCTGGTTATCGAAAGTATGTTCGATTAAACTTTGAGCATGGACAGTCGGGAAGCGTGGCAGCTGGATGGCGAGGACCTCAAGAGTGAGGTTCTGGATCTGGTGCGCGCCCGACACGAATTGCAGTCGCGGATGGTGTTGCTGATCGTGGAGATGTTTTCCCGTGAGGTTCTCGGCGGGAAGGGTTTTCGGGCGATCGCGCAGTGGTTGCATGGTTCGACGAATCTGGAGATCGGTGAGTGCAGCCTGCTGGTCGGGTTGGCGCGGTTGTTGATGCTCGAACCTGTTGTCGCGGATGCATTCCATCGCGGTGACGTGGATGCGTTGAAGGCGCGGCAGGTGGCGTCGTTTTGTCAGCATCCGCCGAAGAACATGACGCCGGCGGATGTGGACAAGGCCCGCGGGATTCTGTTGGGGTTGGCGTCGAAGAACATCGCCGATTGTGATGCGGTGCGGGCAGCGATCCGGCGGATCGAGAAGCAGTACGGCAGGCGTGAGGACGGCGTCCCGGTGGGTGAGGATTCGGAGCGTAACGAGTTCTACGCCTCGAAAGGCTTGTACGGGCGGGTGACCGTGAAGGGTGATCTGGATGCTGTGAACGGGGCACGTCTGATCACGTTGTTGTCGAGCCTGTCGGCGCCGACGCCGGAGAAAGACGGCGTGAAGGACGCCCGCACGCCGGCATTACGACGGGCGGATGGGTTCTGCGAATTGTTGCGGCGGTACGAGCGGGCGGGGCTGGGTCCGATCGAAGGCGGAGTGAAACCGCACATCACAGTCACCGCCAGTGCAAAAGACATGACCGACCTCAAAGCATTGAAGGATCTACTGCCGTCGACTCAGGAACTGGGTTTCGCGTGGACGGATAGGGTAGGTCCGATCAGTATCGATACTGCCCGGATGCTGGCGTGCGACTGCACGGTCACCCGGATTTTGTTGGACGAGAACGGTGTTCCGCTCGACTGCGGCAAAGAAGCAAGGACCGCGACGGTACCCCAGCGGCGGGCGTTGGCGGTTCGTGATGGCGGGTGTGCGTTTCCGGGGTGCGGGACACCATCGGGGTGGTGCGATGCCCATCATATTGTTCACTGGAACGATGGTGGCCCAACGGATCTCGACAATCTGATCTTGTTGTGCGGTCATCATCATCGGACGATGCACCACACCGAATGGCGGGTGGAGATCGGGCCGGATCGCAAATCGGTGTTCTATCCGCCGATGTCTGTTGATCCGTATCAGCAGCCGATCGGCGGGAACAGCCCACCGACAGCGGCGTGAACCGCGACAACTGAAGACGTGAGCACCGGGGCATCACCATGCCCCGGTGCTGACGGCTGTCTACTGTCAGAACGCTACTGTCAGAACGTGAGCGTGAGTCGCCCGTTCTCGTCGCTGATGTGAACAGTTCGCCCGATCGACGGAGGGTTGTCACCGCGAAGCTGGGTCAGTTCGGCGGCATTCTCGGGACCGGTGTGACCGGCGACGCGGCCGCCGTCCGGCGTTGCCGCGATCACGAACCCGATCTCAGGCTCCCCGGTGCGGCCGTATTCGACAGAGGCCGTAACTATTTCCGCCGTGCCCGTGTAATCAGTGATCAGTTCCGGAACCTCCGCAGTTAGCGCGCGTGCGTCGGGATCACCGACGTACCCGCCAGCATGAGCGGCGGACGACAGCAGTACGCAGTGCTGGTAGGTGAGGAATCCACCGTTGCCGTGGACGAGGGCAAGGTTCGCGCCGTCGCGAATTCGCCTGGTGACTTCAGCGACGGAATGCAGGGTGTAGCTGTTGAGCGGTCCGCCGAAGAACGAGTGTCCTCCGGTGACGCTTGGGATCGCGGTATCGGGAAGTCCGAGTTCGCGGATCAACAGCTTGGGCACGATCGGGAAGCAGCTGTAGGCATCGACGATGTCGAGTGCGTCGGCGCCGACTCCGGCACCGTCGAGTGTGCGATGTACGGCGTCATGCATCGCGGCCGAGCTGTCGAAGCTGTTGCGGCTGAGTATGTCCAACGGATCACTCGCACCTGCGCCGCCCCAGAGGTACACCAGCTTGTTTTCATCGATCCCGAACTCGCGGGCCGTCGACAACGAGCAGACGACAACGGCCGCAGCCTGATTGACGAAAGGCATGGCGTTGAGCATCAGCGGGTACGGCTCGGAGACCATCCGATTGCCGGGGCCGACGGTGCCGATCTCGTCTGCCGATCGGATCTCCGACGTCCAGGAGGCGGGATTCTTCGAAGCCAGTTCCGAGAACGCGGCGTACATCCGCGCGGACCAGTCGAGCGATTCACGGGCGTCGTGGCCCTCGGCAGCACTGAAACAGTTCTCGAAGAGCGGGTAGACACGAGTCGGCACGATGAAACCGGCGCGCTGCATTTCGGGGCTTCCCAGGTCGGTCGGATCGAATCCGGGAGGCCCACCGGGCGCGGCTGTCCACCCGATCGAGTCGGGGGCGACTCCGGACTTTCGCAGCGCGGTGCTGCTGGCGTGCGATTCGCCGCCCACGAGCAGAGCAGCCGAGGATTCACCGCGAGCGATGGCCGCGCCGATCCGATCGAGGAGCGCCGCGGGCCAGTGGCCACCGATCGGCGAGGTAGAGGTGACCGTGGGGGTCGCGCCTAATCGTGAGGCAAGCAGCCCGGGGAGATCGTCGTACGACCAGCTGACTGTCTTGATCGCGAACACGGAATCGATCTGTGTTCCCAGTTCAGCGTGTCCACTGTCGTTCAACGCGGCGACGGTGGCGTCGTGAATCAGATCGAGGGGTTCGCGGTGCCCGTCGGCAGGATTCCAGCGCAGATCGCCGACGCCGACGATGACCGGGATTCGTGATGCGTCAACCATCATGTACCTCTCGTTGCCGACCCGTAGCCGGGAGTTGAAGTCACGATATCGGGGACCCTGGTATGTGTAACTCTGGGGTCACAGTCAACGATTTTCGGGTTCCTATTTAGGTATGCCTAACGAAAGTCCTATACTCGTCTTCATGACAGCTGTGGCAGAGAGAGTTTCGGTGCCCGTGGGGCCGCGTTCCATCGATCACCCCTACTCGATGACAACGGTGACTCTGAAGCTCTCTCATCAGCGGCAGTGGGCCCCGCATCGTCATCCTGAACATGAGCTGATCTGGGGAAACTCCGGTGGAATGCTCACGGTTGTCGCTGACGGCATCACTTGGGAGGTGCCGCCTTCGGCCGGACTGTGGCTGCCTGCCGGGGCGTTGCATGCCGTGAAGGCCGGTCCGGGTACGGAGTTCTTCTGCACCTACTTCCGGCCCGAGGCTCACGAGGCGCCGTCGGGTGTTCCGGGCTTGTTCGGTGTCAGCGCTCTCCTGCGTGAGGTACTCCTGCACATGCATCGGCGGAACATGCCCGACGAGGCGCGCAGTCGCGCCGAGCGGGTGGCCTTCGACATGTTGCAGCCGCTCGAAGTTGCTGCGGTGGAGGTTCCGATGCCGACCGATCCGCGAGCGTTGTTCGTCGCCGAAGCGTTGGTCGCCAATCCGGCAGACCAGCGGTCGCTGTCCGAATGGGCGCTGACGGCTGGCGGTAGCGTCCGTACGCTGACGCGTGTGTTCGCGCAGGGCACTGGAATGACTTTTGCGCAGTGGCGAATTCAGGTACGTGTCCGCGCAGCATTGACGTATTTAGCTGCTGGAGTGCCGGTTTCGGTTGTCAGTAGGCGGGTCGGATACGAAACTCCGAGTGCTTTTGTCGCAGTGTTCCGCCGGGTCACCGGCCGCACACCCGGCAGCATGATGAACAAGGGGAGTGTGGCGCCCGAATCGGTGCCGTACCTTCTGCACGCTTGAGTTGGGTTGCACCGGGCGGAAGTGCTCGGTGCAACCGTCGCGGTCAACTCCGCGGCGCGGACCACGCTTCCCACAGCTCTGCGTACCGACCCCCGAGGTTGACCAACTCGTCGTGAGAGCCGTGCTCGACGACGCGGCCGTCGTCCATCACCAGGATCTGATCGGCGTCGACGGCCTGTGAGAGTCGGTGTGCCACTGTGACAGCAGTGCGACCCCGGGTCAGAGCGAGAGCGGCATCGTCGAGGACCCTGGCTCCGGCGCTGCCCGCTTCGGCGGTCGCCTCGTCGAGAATCAGCAGCGGCGGATCCAGTAATTCGATTCTTGCCAACGCAAGTTGTTGTGCCTGTGTTGCGGTCAGCCGGTGTCCACCGTCTCCGACCACGGTTTCGAGTCCGTCCGGGAGAGCCCGCAGCCAATCCGACGCGCCGACGGTATCGAGCGCCGCGGTGATGTCGTTGTCGGTTGCCGACGGGTCGGCCAGCCGCAGATCCTCGGCCAACGTGCCGGCGAAGACGTGGACCTCCTGAGTCACGAGGGCCACCGCGCTCCGAGATGTCGACGGTGGCAGTTCGTTCCGGGGCACCGTCCCGATCTTCACGACGCCTTCGGTCGGTTCGTAGGTTCCCGCGATCAGCTTTGCGACTGTAGATTTTCCGGCTCCGGTAGCGCCCACCAGTGCGGTGACGGTTCCTGCCGGAATGGTGATGTCGATGTCTCGCAGAACAGGAGCGTCGCCGCTTCGGTACGAGAATGTGACGCGTTCCAAAGAAGCTGAGCTGTCGACAGGTTCCTGCGGATCGGTCGGTGCAGATGGCACGGGCGCAAGCGTGACTCCGACCAGGCGAGCCATCGCGATTGTGCCTTCCTGCAATTCGTCGAACACGCTGAGAACCGCGCCCACCGGATCGACGAGGCGGTGGAAGAACAGGGCTGCGGCGGTGGCGGCACCGATGCTGATCTGACCGTCTTTCACCAGCCAGAAGCCGGTGATCAGCACAGCGGACAGGCCGATGAACTCCGCGATGTTGAGCCGGCCGAAGAACCTGGTGCGTAGACGCGTGGTCAACAAGCTCAGCCGGACGGCCGTCATCGATCGAGATTCGATCTGTTCGAGATGCGACTCGGCCAGGCGAAGCGATCCGACGGTGTCGGAGTTGCTCAGCGAGTCCAGGAGCTGTTGCGCACGTGCACCTTCTGCCTCCCGCTCCTCGCGGTAGACCGGTGCCGACCTCGAGAGGTACCAGCGCAGCGCCTGGATCTGGATGGGTGCCGCGATCACCGCGGCGACGGCGAATCTCCAATCGAGGCTACCCAAGCCAATCAGCGTCAACACGATGGTCAGTGCCGCGGTGGCAAAAACCGGAAGTGCTTCGGATACGGCCCGGGTCACCAACCGCACGTCGCCGGTGATGCGGGAGACGAGATCTCCGCGCCCGGCGCGTTCGACGTCGCTCTGCGGAAGGTCGAGAACCCGGACGACGACTTCTTCGCGAAGGTCGGCGACAACGCGCTCGCCGACGCCGGCGAGCAGGTAGTTGCTCACTCCGACGAGAAAGGATGAGGCAACCGCGATACCGACCAACGCGAGAGTCAGTGTGCCGATGCGAGAGACAGCGTCGCCGTCTGCGTCGGTCACGGCGTCGACCATGGCGCCGAGGACCAGCGGTGTGAGCAGACCGATCGCGGTCGCGGCGGTCAGGGTGACGACTGCTGCGATCGCGGAAATTCGGTGGGGTCCCATCAACCGAAGTGCCGCGCGCCGCGCCTGTTTCGGTGTTGCGGTGGGGAGTAGTTCGTTCACAGCTCGATCACCCGATCGCAGATATCGAGCAGCACGGGGCTGCTGGTCAGAAGTATTGTGGCGTGTGCCCCGCGTACCTCGGCGATCCCGCGAGCAATGCGCGCTTCGGTGACGGAGTCGACGGCAGTGGTGGGATCGTGCAGCACCAGGACGGGAGCTTCGCTCGCCAGTGCCCTCGCCAACGCGATGCGCTGACGCTGACCGCCGGACAAAGAATTCCCTTGCTCGGTGACTCGGGTTGCGAGGCCGAGCGGCAGTGCCGAGATCACTTGATCTGCCGCAGCAGCGGCGATGGCCTCGTCGTTGCGGCTGCCGATCGGTGCGAGGGCGTCGATGTTGTCGCCGACTGTGCCGATGAACAGTGCCGCGTCGTGCGGTGCTGCCAGAACGTGAGTGCGAAGTTCGTCGATGTGCAGCTCGTGAATGGCGTTGTCGCCGAGATGAATTGTTCCGCTCGAAGGCTCGATTCGACGCGCCAGTGCGTCGACCAACGCATCCGCCCAGGCGGCATTCTCGGTGACGATGCCGATGATCTCGCCGCGTTTGACGTCGAGATCGACTGGTGACGCTCCGGCCAACACGACGTCGCGCAGCGTCAGGAACTCGGAGTGATTCAGGGACACAGGTTCACCCGCGGGAGTCACAGCCTCGGTGGTCCCGAGAAGTGCTGCGACGCGGTTGGCGGAAGCACGCGCCCGTGCCAGACCGGCGCCGAAGTAGATGATGTCGATCAACGGACCCCGAAGGAACTGTGCCAGACCAACCACGGCAACGAATTCACCGACCGAGATGCTCCCGGACGCTGCCATCCGTCCGCCCACGTACGCGATGACGGCGAGGAAAGCGCCGGCGATCGCAACGTTGGCGGCGGAGTACATCGCTTGGTATCTCTGTGCGCGAAGGGTTGCTCCCAACGAAGTCCGGCTGGCTCCCCGATACCGCTGCGCTGCAGCATCTCCGGCGCCGATTCCGGAGAGGATTCGGAGTCCGGAGAGTAGATCCGCGGCTAGCGCGCCGGCCTTGGCGCCCTGCCACTGATCGGTTTCGGCTCGGCGTTCGAGCGGCCGACTGACCACCTGCATGAGAGCCAGCACCGGGGGAGTGCCGAGGATGACGAGCAGGCCGAGTGGCACCGAGATCACCAGTAGCGAAATCGCGGCGGTCAGCACTCCGCAGGCGGCCGCAAGTTTGGTGCTCAGCGTGTGCGTGAATCCGGCCACCGAACCCGCGTCGGATGTTGCAATCGAGTAGACCTCGCCCGGCATACGCCGCGGCGACATGCCGTGCGGATCGAGGCCTCGGCGCGCGATGTCCATCCGCAAGCGATGTGCTCCGTGCTCGGTGACGGAATCGGAGATGCGCGCCGCGAAGCGCCAACTGAGCAACAAGCCGGTGAAGAGAATTCCGAGAACGAGGATCCACTTTCCGAGTGCGGCGGCATCGCTGGTCGCCACAGCACGGTCGATGACCGCACCGATCACCACCGGCACCAACGCTTCCGCGACCTGGTGGCCGGTGAAGCCGACGGACGCGGCCGCCAGCTTGGCTCCGCGACCTTCGGAAGCGATCGCGCGTGTGATTACCTGACGCGGCGTGATCGCCGGGCTGGTTGGGGGACCGTTTGTCTCGGCCGAAAGAAGTGGTGTCGAAGGCACTGGGTCCACGCTAGGGATCGTGGGCGGTAGTCAGAAGTCACACCGGTGCCAATACTTGTCGTGAACAGGCCATACGTATTGCGTTGGCCGAATTGCGATAGTAGTTGGCCCCGTTGCAGCGGAGAAGGCATCGACTCATCGACGACACTGCAATAAATTAAGGTCTACCTTACTTAGCGCGGGTTAACTATGTCCGGAAGTCGGATAGATCCTCGTGTTCGGGTCCGGTTCATGTTCCATCGATGTTGGAGATTGTTGTGAGTCTTGTGTTCGGCGAGGTACTTCACAAGGAGTACGTGACCCCGGGAATGGTTCGTATCGTGTTCGGTGGGGAGGAGCTGACCGCCTTCGAAACCACCGGTACCGGTGACGAATACCTGCGCCTCCACTTCCCGGTCCCGGCTACAGGCAAGTTCGTTCTACCGGCGGAAGATCCGGATGCACCGCGCGGTTGGCGATACCCGGAGGGAGAGGAACCGTCCCCGTGCCAGCCGTACACCGTGCGACGGTTCGATTCCGAAACCAGCTGCATGACGATCGACTTCGTCGTTCACGAGGGTGGTATCGCCAGCGACTGGGCACAGAAGGCCGAGATCGGTGACAAGTTGGCGATCGGCGAGTCTCGTGGCCTCTACGAGCCCCCGGCCGACGCACGCTGGCAGGTGTTCGTCGCCGACGCGACTGGACTCCCCGCACTTGGGCGCTTGATCGAACAGTTGCCCGCCGGGATGTCGGCCAAGGCGATCGTCGAGGTGGTGGACGAGTCTCACAAGCAGCAGATCACCTCGGACGCCGACGTCGAGTTCATCTGGCTGGTCGGCAGTGGCAACGGTGTTGCACCGTCGAAGTTGCCGGACGCGGTTCGCGCGATGAACCTGCCCACCGAACTCGGATACGTGTGGGTTGCAGGCGAGAGCACGATGCTCCGTGACATCCGCAAGTACCTTCGCCACGAACTGAAGTTGCCGGGTGAGCAGTACAAGGTCATCGGCTACTGGACGTACAAAGCCGAGGTGTGGAACGCGAAGTACGAGGCCCTCGACGAAAGTGTCCGCGCGGCACTCGATGCGGCCTGGGAATCGGACCGCGACGAGGAAGAGATCCGCGACGAGGTCGAGAAGACTCTAGAGAGCGCCGGCTTGTGACCGTTGGATTCGACAAGAGTGCTGTCGACAGCGGTGCGGCGGACAAGAGCGCAGTCGACAAACACACCGAAGAACTGATCGACGAGTCGCTGCACGAGAAGCAGAAGCAACCGGACGGGCTGGTATCGACCAACTCTCGTCGTATGGCGGGTCTTCTGGTGTGCCTGGTGGTGCTCGCCGCCGTGCTCCTTCTGAGTATCGCGGTGGGATCGAAGACCATTCCGTTCGGCACCGTGATCGACGCGCTGGTGAACTACGACGATTCCAATGATCACGTGATCATCCGTGACCTGCGACTACCGCGTACTCTGCTCGGTCTGATAGTCGGTATGGCACTGGGTGTGGCCGGTGGCCTCATCCAGGCGATGACACGAAATCCCTTGGCTGATCCCGGAATTCTCGGTGTCAATGCCGGAGCAGGCTTCGCGATGGTCGTTGCCGTCGCGGTCTTCGGCCTGACCAGCATCTGGTCGTACATCTGGTTCGCGTTCCTCGGAGCGGTGATAGCCACGGCGATCGTCTACACGCTGGGCTCGATCGGTCGAGGTGGTGCGACGCCCATTCGGCTGACGCTTGCCGGTGTTGCCATCGGCTCCGTGCTCGGCGGCATCTCGTCCGGGATCACCTTGCTCAACCCGACCGCCTTCGACCAGATGCGCCAGTGGAATGCCGGCTCACTCAGCGGGCGTTCGTTGGAAATCGTTCTGGCCGTTGCCCCATTCATTCTCATCGGGCTCTTCCTGGCGCTCGCGTTGGCGCGCCAACTCAACGCGGTGGCCCTGGGTGACGATCTGGCACGTTCGCTCGGTGCCAACATCACTCGTACTCGCATCCTCGGTGTCATCGCGGTGACATTGCTGTGCGGCGCGGCGACAGCTGCGGCCGGGCCGATCGGATTCGTCGGTTTGATGGTTCCGCACGTCGCGAGATGGTTCGTCGGACCGGATCAGCGATGGATTCTCCCGTACACGTTGGTGTGCTCGCCGATTCTTCTTCTCTTCTCCGACGTCGTCGGCCGAATCGTGCTGCGCCCGGGTGAACTTCAGGTCGGTATCGTCACGGCCTTCATCGGCGCTCCGGTGCTGATCATGCTGGTGCGTCGAAGCAAGGTGAGCGGTCTGTGAGCATCGATTTCGGGCGCGCCACCACGGTGGTGCGCTCACCCAAAGAAGGCTGGTCCGCGCGGATCGACGTCCGCACGGTCACAGTCTGCCTCGTCCTCGTTGCGCTTGCATTGGCCATCGGTGTCATCGCGCTCGGTAGTGGTGACTACCAAGTGCCGATCGGGGACGTCCTCGGTGCACTGTTCGGCGAAGCCCCCGCGCGTATCCACATGGTCGTCGTGGAATGGCGTCTGCCCCGAGTTCTGTTGGCGCTGATGCTCGGTGCGGCGCTCGGTATGAGCGGTGCGATCTTCCAATCGCTGACCAGGAACCCGTTGGGTAGCCCGGACATCATCGGCTTCAACTCCGGTGCGTACACGGGCGCTCTGGTGGTCATCCTCCTCATCGGTGGTACTTACTACGAGATCGCAGTCGGTGCTCTGGTGGGCGGAATCGCCACCGCAGCAGTTGTTTATCTCCTTGCGTACAAGCGAGGTGTGCAGGGATTCCGGTTGATCATCGTCGGTATCGCCATCAGCGCGATGTTGGGCTCGGTCAACACCTGGATGATCCTCAAGGCGAAACTTGACGACGCCATGGCTGCCGCAGTGTGGGGTGCCGGTTCGTTGAACGGCCTCGGCTGGACTCAGGTGTGGCCGGTGGTCGTCGTGCTGGCGATCCTCGTTCCGCTGATCCTGGTGTTGGGCAGGCGGATGCAGATGCTCGAGATGGGCGACGACGCCGCCAAGGCGCTCGGCGTCCGGGCCGAACCCACGCGGCTATCCCTGGTTGTTCTCGGCGTCGCCCTGACGGCCATGGTGACAGCAGCGGCCGGTCCCATCGGGTTCGTCTCGCTGGCGGCTCCGCAGTTGGTGAGGCGATTGACCGGTAGTGCCGGAGTGACCCTGCTGCCGTCGGCAGCAATGGGTGGCGCGTTGCTGATGGTCAGCGACTGGGTGGCGCAGCGAGCTTTCGCGCCGACACAGTTGCCGGTCGGCGTCGTCACCGTCTCCATCGGTGGCATCTATTTCGTATGGCTTCTCGCGCGAGAGGCACGTAAGCAGTGATCGGTGAAGGAACGAGGAACAGCGTGAACGAGACAAGTACGGCCGCCGTCGTGGTCGAAAGGACGAATCGGCTTCGCGCCGAGGACGTCACGATCGGTTACGACAAGCGCGTCATCTCGGAACACCTCGACGTCGAAATCCCCGACGGTGGCTTCACCGTCATCGTCGGTCCCAATGCCTGCGGCAAGTCGACGCTTCTGCGTGCGCTGTCCCGGTTGCTCAAGCCGACCACCGGCAAGGTCCTTCTCGACGGTAAGGCGATCACGTCGTACCCGGCAAAGGAAGTTGCGAGGCGACTCGGGCTTCTGCCGCAGACGTCGATCGCGCCGGACGGAATCAAAGTCGCCGATCTGGTTGCGCGAGGGCGTTATCCGCACCAGAAGCTGATCCGCCAGTGGTCCCGAGAGGACGAGGCCGCCGTCATCAAGGCGATGGAAGCAACCAAGGTCACGGATCTGTCGGCCAGGCCGGTCGACGAACTGTCCGGTGGTCAGCGCCAACGTGTCTGGGTAGCTATGGTTCTCGCGCAGCAGACTCCGTTGGTGCTACTGGACGAGCCGACGACGTTCCTCGACATCGCGCACCAGATCGAACTGCTGGAACTCTGCCGCGATCTGAACGAGAACGACGGACACACGCTGGTGGCGGTGCTTCACGATCTCAATCACGCGTGCCGCTACGGAACTCACATCATCGCGATGAAGGACGGCGCGGTGGTCGCCGAGGGCCCGCCCGCGGAGATCATCACCGAAGAACTGGTGCAGGAGGTGTTCGGCATGGCGTGCCGCATCATCGACGATCCGGTTTCCCACACACCGCTGGTCATTCCGCTGGGACGCGAGCGTCAGCGAAACATCGAAGGAGCAAAGGTATGACACTCGTCCTGGATGCGCAGGTTACCGACACGGAGTGGGCTCAGATCGTCGACCGCATTTCGCGACGCCGATTCTTCGGTGGCGCAGCTGGTGTGGCTGCAGCATTGGCGCTGAGCGCCTGCGGAAGCTCCGATGGCGAATCCGACTCTGCCAGTGACACTCTCCCGTACACGTGGGCCGAGTTCAGCGGCGACGTTCCGCGCGACCCGAGGCGTGTGGTGGTGCTCGACGGCCGCGTCGACCTCGAATTCGCGATGATGATGGACTACCCGATCGTCGGATCGGGTAACTTCTGGTTCCCCGACGCCAAGGCAGGATTCCAGTTTCCCGGCCGCACCATCGAGGACGCGAGCTTCGTCAACGTCGCCGGCGACTTCTCCACCAACTTCGAGGCTCTGCTCGCTCTCGAGCCCGATCTGATCGTCATCACTGCGATCGGATACACCAGTGACTGGTACGGCACCGAGCGCTTGTCTTCCATCGCGCCGCTGTTGGTCGTCGGCGACGACGTCGAACCGATTGCCGGGCACCCGGTCGACTGGCGAGGTGCTCTGATGGCGCAGGCGAGCCAGCTCGACCGGGTGACGATCGCCGAGGCTTCCATTGCGGAGTACGACGACAAGCTCGCGAGACTGCGACCGATGTTGCAGGAGAAGCTGGGCGGAAAGAAGATCGTGTTCGGCGTTCAGACGCCGACGGGCTTCCTTGTGCATCAACGGAATCTGCGAATCAGTGTTGCACTCGATGCCGGCCTGGACGTGCTTTTCCGTGACGACGACAATGCAGAGAACTCGTTCGAGTTGTCGTTCGAGCAACTCGACACCTTGGCTCCGGCGGATGTGATCATCGCCCAAGCACGCGATCAGGAAGCGCTCGACGCGATCAAGTCGCAGCCGACGTGGCAGCGGTTGCCTGCAGTTCAAGCGGGCAGCGTGTTGACCAGCGACGCGCGATACAACCAAGGATTTGCGCTCACCGCGGCCATCTTCCTCGACGTTCTCGAGGAAGCGGCCGGACGAATCACTGCTGGGCAGTAATTCAGGCGACGTTGCGGGCCTGGTCGAGTAGTTGTGCAACCTGCTCGAACCAGGCGCCGTAATTGGCGTAGGTGTTGGGACGCTTGTCGTCGAAGTCGATCACCTGGTTCGCGGTCACCGCGGGCAGCTTGACGAACACGGGTGATGCCGCGAATGCCTCTGCCGACTTCGCGAACTGGAACACGATGTCCGCCGGATAGTCCGGTACCTGTTCCCAGCTGAGATCGGCCCAGCCCTTGTCGCCTCCCGGACCGGTGAACTTCACGCCCAGTTCCTTCAGGTACCCGAACTGAGCGAGCGCCGTTGTGCCTGCGTACAACTCGGAGCTGTCACCGTTCAGGGCGAGGACTTCGATGTCGTCGACCTTGGCCGCAGCAGTTCGGATGCGCTCTGCACCGGATTCGAATGCTTCCTTGCCCTCGCGTGCTGCGGCTGTGTCGGTGTTCCCGCCGAGTGCTTCGGCGAGTGAGGCGTACTCGTTCAACACGTCCGGTGTCGAGGCTCCGGAGAACTTGACGCCGACAAACGGTGCAACATTGTTGACGGTCTTGCCCATCGGCTCGTCCCACCAAGTCCATCGTGTCGGGTCGTCGCTGTTGCCGTACCCGATGACCAGGTCTGGGTCCAGCGCCGCAAGAGCTTCCGCGCTGAGTTCACCTTCACGGCCGACGACGGTCATCGTCGACTCGTCAGCGCGATCGGTGACGTCTGGATTGCCGACGCCGTAACCGAAGATGCCGACCGGCCGAATGCCGTAGTCCCACAGAGCCGCAGCGGAGTACGCGTCGACGACGATCCGCTCCGGGGCGTGGTCGAGGGTGATCGTGTTTCCGTATCCCGTTGTGTAACTCCAGGACTGGTCGGCAGACCTGGTCTCGGTAGAGGGCGCTGCGTCGCTACTTCCGCAACCGGCGAGTAGGAGCGTGGCGACGGCGGGTAGTGCGGCGAAGCCGGCGAGCCGGCGATTGATTTTCATGAGAACCTTCCGAACATGGCGAAATAAGCTAGGTAAGCCTAACCTGACATGTCATTCGGGTGTTCTCGGGGTCAGTTGCCCTGCCACATCTGAAGCCATTCGCTCCAGGACGGGGGAGTGATCGTTGGTCGAGGTGTTCCGCCACGAAGTCCGTCGAGCATGAAGTCGAGATAGCGCGTGTGTATTTCGGTGGCTCGATCACCCTCGATCGGCAGAGTCGGCCGCAGATGCACTGTCATGAGCATGACGTCTGCAGCAGTGAAGTCGGGCGGGACTTCGCGAGCGTCGATGCAGACGTCGACCATCGATTGCAGTGCGGCCTCCAATTCTTCGGCGGCACGAGTGACTTCGGCGTGTTCAGGTAACTTGCCGCCGAGGACCGGAATGAGCGGTCCCACTGATTCGGTGAGATATCGCGAGAAGAACGTCTTCAATACGGCTTCATCGGTTTTCGCGGTGCTCATGCACTCTCGGGCGAGGGTGGCGAGGTGGTCGATCGCCCAGACGCGCAGGGATTGCGCCAGTTCCTCCTTGCCTCGGTATCGGCGATAGATGCTGCCTACTCCCACTCCGGCCCGGGTGGCAATTGCCGATACCGGTGCATTCCAACCCTGTTCGGCAAAAATCTCGCGCGCTGCTCGCAGTACGGTGACGTCGTTGTCTGCGGCTTCTCGGGCGCGTCCGGGGAGGCTCGCATTCTCTTTCGCCATTCCCACAGGCTAGCAATGCATGGTTTACTCAATCGGAACGGAGTGTTCCGTTCCGATTCGATTCATGATTGGAGGAAGGTGTCGATGACAACCTTGGCGGAGGCGCCCACGCGATCCGGGAGCCGGGTGATCGCCGCGCTTGCGGGGGCGGTACTCGTCTACTCGCTCATGCAGACCATGCTGGTACCGGCGTTGCCGGTGTTGGGTGAGCATTTCGACACGTCCGTGGCGGTGACCGGCTGGATCCTGACGGCGTACCTGTTGGCGGCCGCGGTGATGGCTCCGATAGTCGGCGCGATGGGTGACCGATTCGGCGACAAGCGAGTCCGGGTTATCGTCCTGATCATCTTCGCTCTCGCGACATTTGCCGCGGCAGCCGCCCCGAATATCGGGGTGCTGCTTGTCGTTCGAGCTGTCCAGGGAGTGAGCATGGCGAGCTTCCCGCTTGCGATGGCAGTACTGCGGAGAACGGTAGTAGGTCCCGAGTTGTCTTCAGGGATAGGTTGGCTCGCTGGGACTTTGGGAATCGGTGCCGGAAGTGCATTGGTGATCGGCGGTGTCATCCTCGAGTATCTCAGTTGGCAGTGGTTGTTCGTGATCACCGGGATCTTGATCGTGCTCGCATTGGTCGCAGTGGTGGCCGTGGTTCCGGGCTCGCATCGCCGCCCGGGTATGCCGACGGACTGGGCCGGTGCCGGCGCTCTGGCGTTCGGATTGGTGAGCCTGCTATTGGCGATCACGAAAGCCTCCGACTGGGGAGTTTTGTCGCTCGGATTCTGGGGTCTGGTGGTAGTCGCGTTCGTTTCGTTCGCGACACTGATTGCCGTCGATTCCCGCCACGACGCGCCGATCGTCGACATGCGAGTTTTTCGGGACAAGCCGATGATGATCACCAGCGCACTCACCCTGGTGTTCGGGTTCGTGCCGTACATTTTCTATCTCTGTCTGCCGCGGATCCTCCAGGCGCCGGAAACGTCCACGTATGGAAGCGGATTCACCGTTGTGCAGACCGGCTTGGCGCTCTTGCCCGCCGCTGTCCTCGTCTTTCTCGGTGGCCGCTTGACGCCGGCTCTCGCGCGGCGATTCGGGCCGCGGGTGCCCGCTGTCATAGCGCTGGCCCTCATGGCGGCGGGCGCAGTCGGACTCGCGATCTGGCCGAGTTCGGTGGTTGCGATCGTGGCGTTCTTTTCCCTCGTCGGATTGGGGAACGGCGTGGGGTTCGCGGTCTGTGCTCTGTTGGTTGCCTCGATCGTCCCGCCATCGGAAATGGCAGCAGCCAGTGGAGTCAACAGTGTGATCAGAACCGTCGGTTCGGCGGTGGGCGCCCCGGTGACCACAGCGGTCCTGGCGATCGGCATTTCCGGCGACTCGTTCGCGCTGGCGTTCGTGATGGGTGCCGTCATCAGTGTTGTCGCCTGTCTGCCGGCGATTGCACTTCCAGCGACGAGGACTGCACAAAAGGCGTGACTTATTGTAGGCTCCCCTAATCGAGACAGCGTGTAACTAAAGCGGGGAGAGAAGGATGCGGCAGCAGTGGGGCCTGCGAGCAACGGCACTCGCAGCGACAGCAACGGCGCTTGTCGGTTGCTCCGTGGGCGGCGATGACGCAGACGCATCGGAAACAGGCGAGTCGTCGGCCGTACCTGCATCTCAGAAACTGCTCGCACTGGACGAGTTCGCAGCGCTCAACGCACTCACGCTCGGGGTCAAGCCCGATACGGTCTTCGCCACGCTGCAGTCGCAGGCGGCGAAGGAGATATTGCAGAGTGAGGGGATCGAGGTCGTCGACAAACCGACGTTCTTCCAATCACCAGATGTGGAGCAGATCGCGGCCGTTCATCCTGACCGAATCCTGCTCAGTGATGTCGGCTCGTTGACGTCGATCACCGTGCAGGCCAACGAGATTGCCCCGACGACGGTGCTCGCCTATGCGGCGCCGTGGCGCGAAGTTCTGAATACCGCGGCGACTGCACTGGGTCGAGAGTCCGAAGCTCGCGAAATCGTGTCGAGGCTCGAGGCCAAATTTGCCGAAGTATCCGGAACGGTCGAGGCGCAACCGCAGACACTGTCAGTGCTGGTGGGATTCTCCGGCGGCATCTACACCGTCATCCCACAGTCGCCGATGTCCTCGATCATCGAGGAAGCCGGTTTCGGGCGCCCGCAAGCCGAACTCGACGCGAAGATCGGCCCCAACACAGGTGTTGCCACGTCTTCGGTGTCCGGCGAGGAGGTCGGACAGCACGCGGCGGACGCGATGGTCGTGACCTCGGGCAACATCTACGACGGCGCTCTAGTTCACGCAAATCCACTGTTCAACGAGATCTCCGCAGTGAAGGCCGGACGCACGGCGGACGTGAGCGGTGAACTTTGTTTCGGCAGTTATCCTTTCGCGGTCTACTGGATCCTCGAAGACCTCGAGGCTCTTGCCGATCGCACTCTCACCGGCGCGGAACTCCAAGGCCGCATCGCATCCGACGCCGACGCAGTAACCCGATGGAAGGCGTTCTCGAAATGACGACGACACAGGCTACGAAAGCAGACATTTCATCTGAAGAGGCCGACGCATCACAAGGAGCGACGGCCGAAGCCTCGCAAGCCAAAGCTGAAGCGGCGGCGCACAAGAGCGCGCTTCGCGAACTCCTTGCGCCAGTTCGTACACGGACCACCATCGCGATGGTGATGCAGGTGATCGCCGCGGTCGCGGCCATCGTGCCGTACGTGGCCATCGCCGAGTTGGGTAAGACGCTGATCGTGGGCGGCGACATCGACTCGTCTCGCGTCTGGACGATAGTGTGGGTGGTCGTCTTCGGTCTGGGTATGCGCGCGTTCTTCGGAGGCGGTGCATTGATCGTGACGCACTTCGCCGATGTCAATCTTCAAGCTGTGCTTCGGCGTCGAATCGCAGCGACACTCGGTCGACTTCCACTGGGCTGGTTCACCTCCCACTCGTCCGGAACCGTGCGAAAAGCCGCGCAGAACGACATCTCCGATCTCCACTACCTGGTTGCGCACAGCGCCGTCGAGACCACCGGCGCCATTGCGGTGCCGCTCGTCGGGCTCGGCTACGTGATCTCGATCGACTGGCGTCTGGGACTGGTCGCGATTGCCACCCTCCCGATCTACATGATCGCCTACGCGATGATGACCAAGGACATGGCCGTCAAGATGAGCCGGATGAATGAGGGCATCGCGGCCATCAGCAACACCATCGTCGAGTTCGTCACCGGCATCGCAGTGGTCAAGACCTTCGGTCAGGACAAGCAGTCACATTCTCGATACCGCGACGCTGCCAAGGCGTTTGCCGTCTCGTACGAGGGCTGGGTTCGCCCGATGCTCCGGACCGAGGCGCTGGCCTCGATTGCGTTGAGCGCACCGGTTGTGCTGGTGGTCAACCTTGGCCTCGGCTCGTGGTTCGTTCACTCCGGATGGGTGCCACCCGTCGATGTGCTGACCAGTTCTCTTGTCGCGATGGTGATTCCGGTGTCGGTGACGACCATCGGTTTCGGTATGCAGGCTCGCCGTGAGGCAGCCGCCGCTGCGGCGCGACTGATTGCGCTGTTCGCAACCGACGCTCTGCCGGAAACCGATCATCCGAAAAAGCCTGTGGGGAACGAAGTTCGATTCTCCGGAGTCTCCTTTGCATACGACGACGGCGCCGACGTCCTGTCCGACATCGATCTGACGCTGCCGGAGGGCACGGTGACGGCGTTGGTCGGACCTTCGGGTTCGGGTAAGTCGACGCTGGCAACGCTGGTTCCGAGGTTCCACGACGTGCGTGCCGGATCCGTGGCCATCGGTGGTGTCGACGTCAGGGAAGTCGCTACCGACGAGCTGTACCGCCACGTCGGATTCGTCCTGCAAGACGTGCAGCTGGTCGAAGCGACCGTGCTCGACAACATTCGGCTTGCCCGACCGCAGGCGACTTCGGCCGAGGTGAAGGCCGCTGCCGCAGCCGCGCAGATCGACACCCGAATCGAAGCGCTCCCGAGAGGGTACGACTCCGTGGTCGGGGTCGACGCCAGATTCTCGGGTGGTGAAGCCCAAAGAGTCTCCATTGCGCGTGCGATTCTCGCGGACACTCCTGTTCTCGTGCTCGACGAAGCAACCGCGTTCGCCGATCCGGAGTCCGAAGCCGATATCCAGGAGGCGTTGTCGCGCTTGACGGTCGGCCGCACCGTGCTGGTGATCGCGCACCGATTGGCTTCGATCGTGAGTGCCGATCAGATCGTGGTCCTCGACGCCGGACGGATCGTGGAGAAGGGCACGCACGATCAGCTTGTGGCGAGTGGTTCAACCTATGCCCGGATGTGGGCGAGTCACAGTCGGGCCGACTCGATTGAACACAGTCGGGCCGACTCGATTGAGCACAGTCGGGCCGACAGCATCGCAGGTACGTCTGACGCAGCAGGAAAGGCCAACTCATGATTCGCGATCTCTTCCGGATACTCGGCCCGCAGAATCAGGGCCGCTATCGCGAGTTCCTGGTGTGGGCAGTGTTGTACGGCGTGATGCAGGGTTTGGCAGTGGCGCTTCTGGTCCCTGCGGTGCAGGCACTGTTCGATCAGAACTGGGGCAGTTTCGTTCGGTGGCTCGTCGCCATGGCCGTATGCGCTGTGATCAGTTCGATTGCGCACTACCTGCAGGCGATGAAGGGCTTCGAGTCGGCCCTCACTCTGTTGCGGACGATGCATCTGCGCCTGGGAGATCATCTCGTCACTCTGCCGCTCGGCTGGTTCGGCGCCGGCCGACTCGGGCAGGTATCGCAGGTTGCCAGCAAGGGCACCATCTCGGTGATGGGGGCGGCTGCGCACCTGATGACACCGATCATCTCCGGAATTGCCAGCCCGGCAACCATTGTCGTGTGCATGTTGTTCTTCGACTGGCGGCTCGGGCTCGCGCTGGTAATCAGCGTTCCGATTCTCTTCGCGGCAGCACGATTTGCTTCGACGATGACTGCCAAGGCCGACGATCAGGCCCATGCCGCAGCTGTCGAATCGAACAATCGAGTGCTCGAATACGCGCGTTGCCAACCGGTCCTGCGTGCTTTCGGACGCACCCACGGGGTGTACGAACCGCTCGACGACGCGATCGAAGCGCAACACACTGCGGGTCGTTCACAACTGTGGTTCGTGGTGATCGGGTCCTTGGTCAACGGGATCGCCCTGCAATTCGTGTTCTCTGCCGTGATCATCTTGGGCGCGTTCCTCGCGCTCGGCGGCGACATCGATCCGGTCACGTTGATCGCGCTACTCGGACTGACCGCACGGTTCATCCAGCCGCTGGGTGAGATCGGCGAGTTCGGCGGTGCAATCAGAATGGCACGCAATGAAATCCGGCGAATGTCCGAGATCCTCGAAGTTGAACCAATGGTCGAACCCGATACCAGCGGGACGGCGACGGGGGAGACGGCAGTGCAGTTCGACGCCGTCGACTTCGGATACGCGGACGGTGGGCAGGTTCTGCGAAACATCTCCTTCGACGTGCCACGGAAGTCGTTGACGGCGTTGGTCGGTCCGTCAGGGTCCGGCAAAACCACCGTCACCCGGTTGATCTCGCGCTTCTACGACGTCGACTCCGGTGTGGTGCGTGTCGGCGGCGTCGACGTGCGGGACCTCACGAGTGCCGACCTGATGTCGCAGCTGTCTCTGGTCTTCCAGGACGTGTACCTCTTCGACGACACGTTGATCGCGAACATCCGCCTCGGCCGCCCCGAAGCCACGGACGAGGAAGTCTTCGACGTGGCTCGGATCGCGGGCGTCGCGGAAATCGTCGAGCGGCTTCCGCGGGGTTGGGACACCCGTGTCGGTGAGGCCGGGACGGCACTGTCCGGTGGAGAGCGGCAGCGGGTCTCCATTGCGCGCGCACTCCTCAAACGCGCACCTGTCGTTCTGCTCGACGAGGCGACGGCCGCGCTCGATCCCGAGAACGAGGCACACGTGCAGCGTGCGATGCAAGAACTCGCCAGGGAAAGCACACTGCTCGTGATCGCTCACAAACTGTCGACCGTCGTGGCCGCAGATCAGATCATCGTGCTCGGTGACGACGGATCGATCGTCGAAGTGGGAACCCACGAAGTTCTGCTCGCAGCCGGTGGGAACTACGCCGCGTTCTGGAACCAGCGCCACCGTGCGTCGGGATGGCGGTTGGTGGCAAGCTGAGCAGAATGCAGACCGGAAAGAAGACCGGAAAGAAGACGGGGCGGCCGCCGACGTTGTCGACAACGGACATCGTCGAGGCCGCCCTCGCCGGTGATCTGAGTGAACTGACGATGCCGAGCGTGGCAAAGCGGCTGGGCGTCAGTCATTCTGCACTTTATCGCTACTTCGCAGACCGCGAAGCGCTGCTGCGTGCCTGCTCGGATCATGTTGTGCGTCAGACTGTATGGCCCGATACGAATCGTCCGTGGCGCGAATTCCTGAGGGATTTCTGCGACGTTCTGTGGTCCTCGTTCGAGCGCTATCCAGGTCTGGCCCAGGTCGGTCTCGCAGTTCCGGGCACGCCGCCGGCGATAATCGACATCGTGGAGAAACTGGTCGGTTCGTTGACTGCGCAAGGCTTCACACCCCACGATGCGATATTGGCGGTGGACTTCATCTCCGAGGTGACGATGACGCAGTTCGCAATGATGGCGGCGATGGACAAGACCGTCAGCTCCGCCGATTCACGTTCCGCGCGACAGGCGTATCAGGAAAGTTGGAATGCATCGGAGTCGTTGGTCGAGGGAATCGGCGACGAATCGACGTGGCACGGGCGAGGTTGGTTGGACGAGAAGATCACGATCATGCTCGACGGCCTGGAAAAGCGTGTTATCGGCTGACATTTCTACTAGCTTTGAGAGTAATGCCCGTTTCGGCGTGATACAGGCTAATGTGCACACATAGGACGGGTGGTTGCTGCACCGGGAGGCGGGGATCATGGATCTCGAAGCGATTGTTCTCATCCAAAGACTCAAGTACCGATACGCACGCGCCTTGGACACCAAATCGTGGGTCGAATTCGCCGACACTCTGACCGTCGACGCCACCGCGATCTACGGAGAACAACTCAGTTTCGATTCCCGAGATTCGTTCGTCTCCTTCCTCGAGAACACTCTCGGATCACACATCATCACCGAACATCAGTGCGGGCAACCCGAGATCGACGTCGACGGAGACACCGCAACCGGGATCTGGTGCCTCGCGGACACAGTGGTCATCCCCGAAGATGGCATGCTGCTTCGCGGATCGGCCTTCTATCACGACAGATACACCCGCTGCAGCGACGGTGAATGGCGAATCTCCCACACGAGCTACGAGCGGACCTGGGAATCGGTGGTGGCGCTCGCCGACATGCCGAGTTTCCGATTGACGTCCAACAAGTGGGCGCTGCTGCAGCAACCGTCGTTCGGCGACTCGGTAGTTCGCAACGTCTCCTGAGGTCGCCCGCGATTAGAGTCGGCTCATGGTTGATGCAGATTTTTCGCTGCCTGACGTACGGACGTGGATTCGCGGTATCCCCGCGCTGACCGGAACTCCGCCGCCCGCGCCCGAGTGTTTTCCGGAAAAGCCGGGGGAGTTGTTCCTCGACTGGCTCCGTGCGGCCGTGGCCTTCGGCGTCGTCGAGCCACACGTGTGTGCGCTCTCGACCGTGGACGGCGACGGTATGCCTGATTCTCGCTTCCTCATCCTCAAGGACGTGACCGAGGGTGGGTTCTGGTTCTCTGGTTCAGCTGCTTCGCCGAAAGGTGTTGAGCTGAAAGAAAATCCGCGAGCATCGCTCGCCTTCTACTGGCGCGAAACAGGCCAACAGATCCGGATTCGCGGAACGGTTCGCGAGGGCGACGACGCACTTCGACGCCGAGACTTCGTCGAACGCTCCGTCACGGCGAGAGCGGTGGCGACGGCAAGTGAGCAGAGCGAGGTGCTCGAAGACTTAGGGGCGTACGACACGTCGGTGGCCGCTGCGGAAGCAAGAATCAGCGACGACCCAGGGTTCGTGTCGGAGGACTGGCGTGCGTGGTGCCTCCAGCCGGAGTCTGTCGAGTTCTGGCAGGCAGACTCCGGGCGTCGGCATCAGCGGTGGTTGTACCGGCGCGGCTCGGACCGAGCATGGACACGAGCAGTGCTGTGGCCCTAAGGGGCAGCTGGGCCCAGATCAGCTCGCGCTGATCTCCGGCGATACGAGGTTGACGACGATCGACTGTCCGCCCAGCTTGGCGTGGATTTCGGGATGTTCGAACCCCGAGGACAACAGGTAGCTGCCGAGCATCGTGAGCAACTCGTCCAGATCCGTCGTGGGATCGGAGGAATGTGCGCTCGAGGGTGAGGCCTGATTTGCGATGAGTTCGGTGTGGGTGAGTCGACCGGCCACTCGAACGGCGGCTACGCCCATCGCGTCGCGACGTACGACGGTACGACTCCGAGTTTCGAGCGTCCTCGATGATTCGCGTGTTGAAGCTGGCACTGAAAGGTCCTCTCCGCTGCTGTGTGCGGCCGTGGTTCGGGCAGGAAGCGGAAACGTGAATGCATCGGATTGCTTGGGTGCGGTCGACAGAAAATCCGCTGTGGCGGTGGCACTGCTGGAACCGTTACCCGTGGAAAGGTTGCTCCCAGAACCATTGCTTGCAGAACCATTGCTTGCAGAACCATTACTTGCGGAACTATTGGCTCTCGATCCGTTGCCGGAACCGTTGGGGCCCGCTATTCCGTGAGAATTCTTGTCTTCCATTGTTTCGCTCCTGATGCCCGTAAACAGACCGCCGGTTTGCTTAATCGACGCAAACATACCAGGAGTTGGTTTACGGTCACACCCCTTGTGGAGTTCGGCGTTGAATGCGCAGCCACATTGCGAAGCCCCACAGGACGAAGAATGCATAGACCAGATAGAGGATCGCCGAAGGGTAATAGCCGGCTCGGAAAAGAAGGGGAACACCAACGGCGTCGACGCCGATCCAGATGAGCCAGAATTCGGTCCAGCCGCGCGCCATGCCGTATGTCGCGAGGATGGAGCCGGTGAAGATCCAGGCCTCTGCCCACGCTCCGTACGAGCCGAGGAGGTCGAAGATCCAGGCGAAAGCGATTGTGCCGCTGGTCATGACGGCGATCATGGCGACGCGCTCGCGAGTTGTCGCCCAATGGGGCAGGACTGCGCGACCGGAGTCGCGTGCCCCGCGTCGCCACTGAGTCCACCCGTAGACGCTGACGGTGATGAACAACAACTGACGGCCGGCCTGGCCGTAGAGATTGAGCTCTTGCGGCGTGTGGAAAAGTGCGCCCATGAACACCGTGAACAACAAGGCATTTCCGGCTATACCGACGGGCCACGCCCATACCGAGCGTCGCGCGCCCGCGATCGCGGAGCCGATTCCGAACGCGTTTCCGATGATCTCTCGCCAGAGAATCGTGGCGCTGCCGATGTGCAGTTCGGCGTCGAACAGCGCCTCGATCAGGCTCATCAGTCCGCAGCAGCGACGAGGGGTTCGAGCGTCAGATCCGGGAGTTCCTTCTGGATGTACTGCAGGCGCCACTTGTCACTGACCAGGGCGAGCAGAACACCGTCGGAACGGGTGAAGACCTCCACACCTCGTTGACGGTTCAGTTCGACCTCGGACGCGGCGTCGGTACGGCGAGCCAATGCGTAGCCGAGCGGTTCCATCTTGGCCTCGACGTTGAACTCGGCCTTCATGCGTGCTGCGACGACCTCGAACTGCATCGGGCCGACGGCCGCCATGACGGGGGAGGCGTCGCCGCGGATGTCGTTGCGGAGAATCTGGACGACGCCCTCGGAATCGAGTTGGTCGACAGCACGGCGGAACTGCTTGTACTTGCCGGCGCTTTCGGCGCGCAGGATCGAGAAGTGTTCCGGCGCGAACGACGGGATCGGCGGGAACTCCACCTTCTTCTCGGTGTACAGCGTGTGGCCGGGTGCGAGTGCGGTGGCGTTGACGAGGCCGACGACGTCGCCGGGGAACGCGGATTCGACGGTGGAACGTTCACGTCCGAACACCGTCTGGGCGTACTTGGTCGTGAAGGGCTTGCCGGTTTGGGCGTGTGTGACAACCATGCCGCGCTCGAACACGCCGGAGACGATGCGCATGAACGCCAGACGGTCGCGGTGCGCGGTGTCCATACCGGCCTGCACCTTGAAGACGACCGCACTGAACGGATCGGTGACCTCGCGCGGCTTGCCGCTGAGGTCTTCGCGCCCACGCGGCGGCGGCGCCAATTCGACGAGGGTGTCGAGGATCTGGCGGACGCCGAAGTTGAGCATCGCGGACGCGAAGATCACCGGGGAAGTCTGACCGGCGAGGAACATCTCCTGATCGTGGTCCTGGCCGGTAGCGGAGAGCAGTTCACTCTCCTCGGCCGCGGTCTCCCACTCGGAGCCTTCCTTGGCGAGCGCCGCGTCGGCGTCCATGACCTCTTCGGGGGCGATCTTCGCGCCGCCTGCGGTACGGGTGAAGCGGACGTACTCGCGAGCCTCACCGTCTTCACCGCGCCGCAGCAGTCCGCGGAAGTCGCCGGCGATGCCGACCGGCCAGTACAGGGGGGTGGGCGTGAGGCCGATCCGTTCGCTGATCTCGTCGAGCAGTTCGAGAGGAGTCTGACCGGGACGGTCCCACTTGTTGATGACGGTGATGACCGGAATGCCGCGGTGACGACACACCTGAAACAGCTTGAGCGTCTGCGGTTCGAGGCCCTTGGCAGCGTCGATGAGCATGACCGCCGCGTCGACGGCGGTCAGGACGCGGTACGTGTCCTCGGAGAAGTCGGAGTGACCGGGGGTGTCGACGAGGTTGATGACGTTGATCTGCTCGTCCGGGGTCTCGGACGAGTGGTAGTTGAACTGCAGTGCGGTGGAACTGACGGAAATGCCGCGGGCCTTCTCCATCTCCATCCAGTCCGAGACCGTCGACTTGCGGCCTGCCTTGCCGTGGACGGCTCCTGCCTCCGAGATCTTCTTCGCGTGCAGTGCCAGCGCTTCGGTCAGCGTCGACTTTCCGGCGTCGGGATGCGAGATGACGGCGAAGGTGCGGCGACGCTCTGCCTCGGCGGACAGGCCCTTGGTCGTCGTCGTGACCGCGACCGACCCGCTCTCGGTTGAATCGGGGCCTTCGGTGTCGGACTGGACAGTCGAGTCGGAAGGGACGGTCGAGTCGGACGGGGTAGTCAACGAAGAACCTCTCGAAGTGGGCGTCGGTGCCGGCGACGTGCCGGTGCGCGGACAGGTGGAGAGTGCGGCAGCACAACAGAGAAAGGATACTCGCAGACCACGATGCAATAGCCACTGCGGCGTAACACTCGGCGAACGATCGCTGATTATCCATGTATGTGTGTGTTCGAACACACAGCCATTTGTGTCCTGTGAAGAGTTGCACTGATCGAAGAGTGACACTGACCGAGGAGTTGCGTTGAGCAAGTTCACCGAAGAGATGTATGCGACCGCCGCAGTCACCGACCGCGGCCTGGTGACGGGAGAGCCGGACAACGCTTTCCGTCAGACCTGGGGCGACATCCACCAGGAGGCTAGGCGCATGGCCGGCGGCCTGGCCGAGGTCGGTATCGATCGCGGCGTCGCGATCGGCATTCTCGCCGGACAGCCCGTCGACATCGCACCTGCCTGCCAGGCGACGTGGATGCGCGGTGCGTCGGTGACGATGCTGCATCAGCCGACCCCCCGAACGGATCTGGGCGTCTGGGCTCAGGACACCGAGACTGTGATCGACATGATCTCCGCGAAAGCCGTCATTCTTGGTGCGCCCTTCGACGCGGCCAAGCCGCTCCTCGAAGAGCGTGGCATCACCGTCGTGACGGTGGACGAGCTTCGCAGCGGAACGTCGATCGATCCCGTGGAGACGGCCGAATCGGATATCGCACTCCAGCAGTTGACGTCCGGTTCCACCGGTTCGCCCAAGGCCGTGCAGATCACGCACGAGAACTTCTACACAAATGCCTACGCCATGATCAACCGCATCAAGTTCTCCATCGAAGACGACGTGATGGTGAGCTGGCTTCCGCTCTTCCACGACATGGGCATGGTCGGTTTTCTCACGGTTCCGATGCAGGTGGGCGCAGAGGTCATCAGCATCACGCCGATGGATTTCCTGCGCACCCCGGTGCTGTGGGCCGAACTGATGGGCAAGTACGGCGGAACCGTCACCGCCGCACCGAACTTCGCGTACTCGCTCTTGGCTCGTCGACTCGCACAGGCGGAAGACGGGGCAGTCGACCTGTCCAGCGTCCGATACATGTGGAACGGCGCCGAGCCGGTGGATCCCGAAACGATGGATGCACTCGCCGAGGCAGGTGCGCGTTTCGGTTTGAACCCGACTGCGCTGGCGCCCGTGTACGGAATGGCGGAAACCACGCTCGCCGTGTCGATTCCGGATCCCGATCAAGGTCAGGTCCTCGACTACGTCGATCCAGACTTTCTCGAATCGATGTCTCGAGCGGTGCCGTCCAATCGCCCCAACGCTCGTGCCCTCGCCACACTCGGCAAGATGGTGCCTGACCTCGAGGGACGCATCGTCGACCGTGACGGTCAGGTGCTTCCGGCCCGCGGTGTCGGAATCATCGAGGTTCGCGGCAAGGCAGTCACCCCCGGGTACGTCACGGTCGACGGACACAAGCCGGCCCAGGACGCCGACGGTTGGCTCGACACCGGTGACGTCGGGTACTTCACCGAGGAAGGACTGGTCGTGGTGTGCGGGCGTGTCAAGGACGTCATCATCATGGGCGGCCGGAACGTGTACCCCACAGACATCGAACGGGCGGCCGGAACCGTTGCCGGTGTGCGTCCCGGAAACGCCGTCGCGATTCGTCTCGACGCCGGCCAGAAGCGTGAGAGCTTTGCAGTCGCCGTCGAGACCAACGCTTTCGAAGATCCGGAAGAGGTCAAGCGTATCGAACGCGAAGTGGTCCACGCCGTGGTTGCCGACGTCGGTGTCCGACCTCGCGCCGTTGCGGTCCTGGGTCCCGGCAGTATCCCGAAGACGTCGTCGGGGAAGCTCCGCCGCGCGAATTCGGCTGCACTGCTGGGTAACTGACCGTCAGTGCAGGCGGTTCTGTGCGGCTTCCAACCCGAGTTCGAGCAGTAGCTCCACTGCATCCGCAGCCTCTTCGCATACGAGATCGAGTTCTTTTCGCTCCGTGGACGAGAACGGCTTGAGAACGTAGTCCGCCGGGTCCATGCGGCCCGGCGGACGACCGATCCCGACGCGCGTGCGCAGGTAGTCCTTGGTGGTCAACGAACTCGAAATGGACCGCAGGCCGTTGTGGCCGCCTTCGCCGCCGCCGAGTTTGAGTCTGATCGTCCCGAAATCGAGATCCAGTTCGTCGTGGACGACGATGATGTTCGCGGCGTCGACCGAGAAGAACCGTGCGAGACCGGCGACAGCGCCACCCGAGAGATTCATGTACGAGCGTGGTTTTCCGAGAATCACGCGCCGGCCGGCGAGGCGACCTTCGACGATTTCGGCACCACTCTTCTTGTGTACGTTGAACTTTCCGCCCATGCGCCCGGCAAGGGTGCCGGCGACCATGAAGCCGACGTTGTGCCGGGTCTTCTCGTACTGGGGGCCGGGATTACCCAGGCCGATGACGAGGGCGGTATCTGTGCTCAACGGACGCTACTTTCTGGCTTGATTTTTCCTGCTACGCACGAACGGCGCGTCACTCCGAATCGGAATGACGCGCCGCGCGCAGTGAGTTCTGTTGGAACCGAGAGGATCAGGCCTCTTCTGCAGCCTCGTCGGCGGCGGGAGCTTCTGCGCCCTCTTCGAGGTCTGCCTCGGTGGGTGCAGCAACGACGTTGACGATCAGGGTGTCGGCGTCAGCCTGCAGGGTCGAGCCCTTGGGCAGTTCGAGCTGGCTGGCCAGGATCTGGGTTCCGATCTCGAGACCCTCGACCGAAACCTCGATCTGCTCGGGGATGTGAAGCGCGTCGGCCTCGATGGAGATCGTGGATGCGTCCTGCGCGACCATCGTGCCTGCAGCAGCATCGCCGACGACGATGACGTTCACGTCGATCGTGACCTTCTCGCCCTTCTTGATGACGAGGAGGTCGGCGTGCTCGATGTAGTTGCGGATGGGGTGCACGACGACCGACTTGGTCAGTGCAACCTGCTCCGTGCCCTCGATGTCGAGGGTGAGGATGGCGTTGGTGCCGTGTGCACGGAGGATGGCGGCGAAGTCGCGAGCCGGCACATTGAGGTGGCGGGGATCTTCACCGTGGCCGTACAGAACCGTGGGGACCTGGCCGTCACGACGTGCGCGGCGAGCTGCGCCCTTGCCGAATTCGGTGCGGACGACGGCGACGAGGTTGTTTTCTTCAGACATGATGAAACGGCTCCTACAACTCACGGGGTTCGTGCTCGGTTTACTGACGTGTGGTTTTGCCTGCGGCAAGGCGGACAGGCGCGCACACGGCCAGGAGCGAAACGCTCGAGCTGAGCCGTAGCCGCGTCGATCACGGTAAACCTGCAACGTGTGGAACTGCTGCGATTCACCCTCGCCGAGACAACTTTGGATACGTTACCGGAGTTTGCTCCCGGCCGCTAATCGCAGGTGGTGGGGACCTGGCCGTGTGGACGTGGTTCGCGTCACATCGAAAGCGGTAGCCTGACGGAGTGACCATCGTGGGGAACGCTCCCGAAGGCAGTCGGCTCGGTGCCGTCGTGCCGGGTACCGACCTGTCGCAGCATGCTCGCCTACTCAGTCGGGTGCACGACGCAGTTCTCTCCGGCCAGGAACCACCGGCGCAGCCGCGGACCGTCGTGGCGCGGTCGTGGTCGAGGGTGGCCGCCGGCGGGCTCACGCCGGATCACTGCGGTGCGTCTACTGTCGCCGATTTCTCCGAGTTGGAGGCGAGGCGTTCGCGTACCGCGCTGCGAAGCGTTCTGCCCGAACTGCGAACCACGCTCACCGAGGTCGCCGAGGACGCGGGCTTCATCGTGGTCGTTGCCGACGCCGACGGTGTCCTGCTCTGGCGCGAAGGGGCGAAGACCGTCAAACGTGCGGCGGACGCTCTCGGGTTCGCGGAAGGCGCACGCTGGTCGGAGCAGTCGGTGGGGACCAACGCGATAGGTACCGCGCTGATCGAAGACTCTGCGGTGCAACTCTTCTCGGCCGAGCACTATGCGCCCACGCATCACAATTGGTCGTGTACCGGCTCGCCCGTGCACGACCCACGGACGGGCGAGATCCTGGGCGTGGTGGACATCAGTGGATCCGCAGCTTCGGTTCATCCCACCACCGTCGCGCTGGTGCGCACCGCGGTTCGCCTCGCGGAGGCGACGCTGTGGCGCGAGCACGCAGCTTCGCTCGAGCGCCTGCGCTCGCGCGCGGCGCCGTTGTTCGCGGCAGGCACAGGTCCGGCATTGGTGGTCGACGAGTTCGGCTGGGTAGCCGGCGCCAGCGGGATTGCCGCGCCCGACCGTGTGGCAGCACCCAGTGCGGGAAAGCCCGTCATCGTGCCAGGTCTGGGGATGTGTCTGCCTGAGCCGCTGGGAGACGGCTGGCTGTTGCGCACCGGCGTCGGCGGGCCGTTGATCGAGCTGGAGCTGGCCCTCGGAGCATCGCCGCAGGTGACGGTGCGTGGTGACGCCAACTGGACGCGCGCGCTTTCGCCGCGTCACGCCCAGATCTTGCGGGCACTGGCAGCCGTCGGTTCGGCAGGTGTGGATGCCGCAGGCCTGAGCGAAGTGCTCTTCGGTGATCGCGAGCATGTCGTGGCAGTGCGCGCCGAGGTGTCCAGACTGAGGAAACACCTCGGCGCGGTCCTGCAGACTCAGCCGTACCGCTTTGCCGAGGGCGTGCGAGTTGTGGTGATCTAGCGCGCCGCGCTGATTCCGGCACGACGTCCGAAGAAGCTGCCGTCGCCGAGACTTGTCCCGCTGGCGTAACCGCCCGCACAGACACCGGACGTGCAGCGACCCGCTGCGAAGAGTCCGAGGATCGGCGCACCCGAGACGTGCAGAACCTCGGAATCGACGGTGGTCTTCAATCCTCCCAGCGTGAATCCGCCTGTGCGGCCACGGAGATCGATTGCCGCGAACGGGCCGACGATCGGCTTCACCCACTCGGACTTCTTGCCGAGCACCGGATCCGAACCTTCAGCCGCGTGCCGGTTGTAGAGGTCGACGGTGGATTGCAGCGATCCGACGGGCAATCCCATCTCGCCTTCGAGTTCCTCGACGGTCTCCGCCACCCAGCTCGGCTGCGCCCGCAACTGTGCACTGGACGATTCGGCATTCATGCCTTCCTCGTACGCAGCTTCGTCGATCACGAGGAATGCCTGGTTGTCCTGCTGGAACAGCGTTGCCTGGCCGATGCGGCCGGGGTAGGTGTCCTCGGGGATGTATCGCTGACCGCGGCCGTTGACAAGAATGCCGCGCACCATCAACTGTGGGTCGCAGAAGAACGCGACCTCGGTGGCGTCCATGTGTGCGGTGTCGGCGCCGAGTGCCTGACCGATCTGGATTGCGCGGCCGTCGTGCGCCTCGATGGAGGCCGCCGGGTGGCCGAAGATGCGCGGTGCGTTCGAGCGCACCATCTCGTTGTTGTACGCGAAGCTGCCCATCGCAAGCACTACGCCTTTGCGGGCACGAATCGCGACATCCTTGCCGTAGCGCTTGGCGACGACGCCGACAACCCGATCGCCGTCTACCACCACAGTTTGGACGCGCAGATCGTATTCTGCTCGGACACCGAGCTTTTCGGCCGTCTCGACGAGTGGCTTCATCAGCATGTAGCCGCCGCCCTTCTCGCCGGTGTTCTTCTCGGACATCTGCGGAACGTGTCCGCGGGGCGCGGGATCGACGAGGGTGTTGAACGGCGCGGCGTTCTCGCCTCCCGAGTACATCAGGCCGTCGTCGTACGGCGGTTCCCAGCCGGGCTGACCCCAGAACGATTCCTTGAACGGGACCCCGGCGTCGACGAGCCAGTTGTAGTGATCGACGCTGCCCTCGCAGTACGCGTCGATCTTCGTATCGTCGGTTCCGGGGCCGAGCGCTGCCTTCATGAACGTCTTCATGTTCTCGACCGAGTCCTCGAACCCGCACGCCTTCTGCAACGGCGTTCCACCGCCCAGGTAGATGAATCCACCAGCCAATGACGCGGCTCCGCCCCAACCGCCCGTCCGCTCCAGGACGAGCACCTCGGCGCCGGCACGCGCTGCTTCGATCGCAGCGGTGACGCCGGCGATGCCGTATCCCGCGACGACGACGTCGGCCTCGTAGTCCCAGGTGGTGATGTCGGCAGCGGAGATCGGTCTGACGGTGGGGTCGGCCATGCGAATAGTCCTCTCGGAAGGCGAAACTGCTGATCACCCCACAGTTGCAGTTTCGACTTCCGCAGATCAGGCATGGTCCCGGTCAACGGGAGGTTTGTAATCCCCTGACCGCGCCCAGAAATGTGTCCAGGTCGGCTTCGTCGACGAAGTAGTGCGGCGATGCGCGAACCACGGCATCGAGCCCGCGGGCATCCATGTCGAGGAGGGTGGACCCGCGACCGCTGACGGTGACGGTGATGTTCTGTGCTGCAAGCTGATCCCGAACCAGGTGCTCGGAAATACCGTCGACGGTGAAGGAAACGATGCCGCTCAGATGGGTTCCTCGATCGCGGACTTCGACTCCGGAAATCGCTGCCAGACCTTCCCTCAGCGTGACTGCTCGGGATTCGATCTGCTCCCACGCCGTGTCGGTGCCGATCGAGAGCAGATAGTCGGCGGCGACGCCGAGACCCAGGCGCGCCGCGACACTCGTTTCCCAGAGCTCGAATCGTGTTGCGTCCGGTGCGGGTACGAAGCTGTTCTCGCCGGTCCATTCCGCTCCGTGCAGGTCCATCGCAGCGGGTTCGAGTGCGTCGACGAGTCCGGGGCGGACGTACAGGAATCCGGTTCCGCGTGGCCCGCGGAGCCACTTGCGGCCGGTTGCGCTGAGGGCGTCGACGCCGAGTTCGGTGACGTCGATGGGCAATTGGCCGACGGACTGGCATGCGTCGAGCAGAACGAGCGAGCCGTGGGCCCTCGCGAGTTCGACGACCTCGCGGACGGGGTTGATCAGGCCGCCGTTGGTGGGGACGTGGACGACGGAGACGACGCGAACCCGATCGTCGAGCATGTTCTCGAGTGCGTCGAGGTCGATGCGTCCGTACTGATCGCTCGGGATGATCTCGACGTGGGCACCGGTCGAACGCGCCCGCCCCAGTGCCGCGATGGCGTTGCTCGCGTATTCGACTCCGCTGATGAGGATTCGATCACCAGGTCCGAGCGGAACGGCAGCGAGGAAGTCGTTCCACGCACGGGTCGCGCTGTCCGTCAAAGCGATATCGGTTGCCTGAGCACCGATGACCCGGGCCAGCGAATGGGGAACAGCAGCGAGGGCGCCGCTCTGACGAGCAGCTGCGACGTATCCGCCGACGTCGGCTTCACGTCGCAGGTGCTCGATCATCGTGGCCGGCACCGGCTCGGGCGGGAGCGAGGATCCCGCGCTGTCGAGGAACACCTTGTCAAGGCATCCGGGAGTGTCGCGGCGGATCGTGTCGAGATCGAACATGGCACCTTCCGTTCATGTCGGTGTGGTTCAAACTACCTGTGAACGAAGCTGTCCCGATGGAGCGAAGACTGGGCACGGCCGATGCCGTGGTGATCGGCCTCGGCGCGATGATCGGCGCCGGAGTCTTCGTGGTGTTCGCGCCCGCTGCCGCAGTAGCCGGTACCGGGTTGCTTGTGGGCCTGGCGATTGCAGCGTTCATCGCATTCTGCAACGCGACGTCGTCGGCGCAGCTTGCGGCCAGATACCCCACTTCAGGCGGGACCTACGTCTACGGACGTGAGCAGCTCGGACCCTGGTGGGGGTTTACCGCCGGCTGGTCGTTCGTGATCGGGAAGACCGCGAGCTGCGCGGCAATGGCCCTGACTTTCGCGACGTATGTTGCGCCTACGGCCTGGCGTGTCCCCGTCGCGGTATTGGTGGTGGCAGCGCTGGTTGCAGTCAACTACCGCGGAGTCACGCGGACGGCGCACATGGCCAGGGTGATCGTCGCCGTGTCGACGACGGCGCTGTGTGTAGCGCTGGTGGTTGCCGTCGTCGGTCCTGGTGCGGTGCGCGAGTTCCCGGATCTCGCATTCGGGTCGTGGTACGGCATTCTGCAATCGGCGGGACTGCTGTTCTTTGCCTTCGCCGGGTACGCCAGGATCGCGACGCTGGGGGAGGAAGTGCGTGATCCGCGTCGAACGATTCCGCGGGCGATCCTGATCGCACTCACCGTCGCCGTCATCCTCTATGCGCTGGTAGCGGTGGTGCTGTTGGTGACGCTGGGACCTGATCGGCTGGCGAATTCGGCGCGACCACTGGCAGATGCGGTGGGCGCAGTCGGTTGGAGTTGGGCCGTTCCCGTAGTGGTGATCGGTGCCGCGGCGGCGTCGGCGGGGGCGCTGCTGGCTCTGATCGCCGGCGTGAGTCGTACGGCGATGGCGATGGCCCGCGAGCGCGATCTGCCAGTGGCCCTCGCTGCAGTCCATCCACGGTTCGGGGTCCCTCACCATGCGGAACTTGTGGTCGGTGCCGTTGTGATCGCCTTGGTCTCGACAACCGATCTTCGTGGGGTGATCGGCTTTTCGTCGTTCGGAGTGCTGCTCTACTACTTCGTCGCGAACGTGAGTGCGTACAGCCAACGCGGTGTGGACCGGATGTATCCGAAGTGGCTGCAAGCGGTCGGCGCGGCTGGTTGTGTCGTTCTGGTGGTCACACTTCCGTGGATCGCGGTTGTTTCCGGCGCAGGTGTGGTTCTGGCCGGTTGTGGGTACCGGTGGATACGACTGAAGAAATTCAACGACACGTAACACCACAAAGGGTGCATCTCGGACGTTGGCGTTCTATCGTCGGTAGCGACCGCGAAGACCGCCCGAAGGGGAAGTCGAATGGTGACAGCAGCGTTGACAGCAGCACAGACCACGCAGGTGGATTCACGTCCTGCGGCCGAGGCCTACGTCGGTGGTGTGTGCTTCAAACAGGGGCCACCCCGTTTGGTCGGAGCTGAGCTCGAATGGCTGACCAGCCAGGTTCCCGGTGGGGAGCGGCCGTCAGCAGCGACTCTGGCAAAGGCACTCGGGCGACACGCACCCACCAGTATCGACCCGGATTCACCAGCGGTTCCGCTTCCTCGTGGCAGCCTCGTCACCGTAGAACCTGGCGGACAGATCGAACTCTCGTCAGCGCCGCGGACGTCCGCCCGAGAACTGTGTGACTGTCTCGACGAAGACCGTCGTACTCTCGAAACACTCCTCGCGTCGTACTCCATCGAAATCAGTTCTGCCGCGGCCGACGTCGCCCGACCACCTTCCCGGATTCTCCGGTTGCCACGTTATTGCGCAATGGAATCCCGCTTCGCCGGGATAGGACCGTACGGCACCTTGATGATGTGCAATACAGCAGCAGTGCAGGTCAGTGTCGATGCCGGCGGCAGCCCGGAGTCCATTGCCCAGCGTTGGCGGCTCCTCGGGGACATGGGGCCGGCGCTCATCGCTGCGTTTGCGTGTTCTCCACGCTTGCAAGGGGTTCCGAGAGGGGATTGGGCGTCCCAACGCATGCGGACGTGGCTCGAACTCGATTCCTGGCGAACGGTCGCAGTCCCGGAAGTGCAGGACTACGCCGGCTGGGCGCTCGATGTTCCGCTGATGTGTGTGCGAAACGAGGGCGACGATTGGACGGCTCCGCGGGGTGCCACTTTCGGGGACTGGATAGACGGCGCTGTGGATGCCGAGATCGGACGCCGACCCGTCTGGGCGGACTTGGACTATCACCTGTCCACGCTGTTCCCGCCGGTTCGCGCTGTCGGCCATCTGGAGGTTCGCTACATCGATGCGCAGCCGGGAGATCTGTGGCGAGTACCGGTAGCAGCGATCGACGCGTTGCTGTCCGGGCCTGCCGTGATGCGTGAGGCGAGTGATGCCGCAGCGTCGACGGCCGGGAGATGGCGGGATGCGGCAGAGTACGGTTTGGACGACGTCGAACTGCGTTCGGCGGCAACCTCTCTGATGTCGCTTGCCGCGTCATACGCGCCGGAGCCGCAGTTTGTCCGTCTTCTCGATGCCGCAGCCGAACGGTGTTGTCGCGCAATTGTGCCCGGTGAGAGCGACACATGACGGGGGAGATCACCAAGGAAGCGGTCGAGGCCGTACTTCTGCGAGCGCGTGAGCGGTCGACGCTGCTCACCGACTGCGTCGACGATACCGAATTGGTCGCTCAGCATTCCCCGTTGATGAGTCCACTCGTGTGGGACCTGGCGCATATCGGCAATCAAGAGGAACTCTGGCTGGTGCGAGATGTCGGTGGCCGCGATCCGGTGCGTAGCGACATAGACGAGCTGTACGACGCGTTCAAGCATTCGAGATCGTCGAGACCCACACTTCCCCTGCTCAACCCGGCCGAGGCGCGCGAATACGTACGTACGGTTCGCGGGAAGGTCTGGGATGTGCTCGAAGCCAGCACCTTCGGACGCACAGAACTCGACATGGACGGTTTTGCCTTCGGGATGATCGCGCAGCACGAGCAGCAACACGCCGAAACCATGCTCGCAACACACCAATTGCGTTCGGGACCCACGGCACTCGTTGCCACACCCGCTCCGCAAGCGGCCCGCATGCCGGAACTCGACGAGGTCACGATCCCCGCCGGCCCCTTCGTCATGGGGACCGACGACGAACCGTGGGCACTCGACAACGAGCGCACTGCGCATCAGGTCTATCTCACCGACTTCGCGATCGACAGATTCCCGGTCACCAATGGGCAGTTCGTCGAATTCATCGAGGACGGCGGCTATTCCCGACCGGAACTGTGGTCCCGTGACGGTTGGCGGCATCGCGTCGACGCGAAGCTCCGTGCACCACTGTTCTGGGAACGCGACAGTTCGGGTTGGTGGCACGAGACTTTCGGCGTCGAGGCTCCGGTCCCACCGGACAAGCCCGTCGTGCATGTGAGCTTCTACGAAGCCGAGGCCTACGCGTGCTGGGCAGGCAAACGGCTTCCCACCGAGGCGGAATGGGAAAAGGCCGCGCGGTGGGATCCGGAATCCGGAAGATCGCGACGATTCCCGTGGGGGGACGTGTCCGCAGACGAGAAACTTGCCAATCTCGGTCAGCGCCATCTCGGTCCCGCCGGCGTCGGCTCGTACCCGGCGGGTGCATCGGCAGCAGGTGTCGAGCAGTTGATCGGTGACGTGTGGGAGTGGACGTCTTCGGGTTTCCATCCGTATCCGGGTTTCCGGGCCTTCCCCTACCGGGAGTACTCGGAGGTGTTCTTCGGCGGCGACTACAAAGTGTTGCGAGGGGGATCGTTCGGGACCGACAGCGTTGCCTGCCGGGGGACGTTCCGCAACTGGGACCACCCGATCAGGCGCCAGATCTTCTCGGGTTTTCGCTGCGCCAGAACGATTTCGGGTAGATCCTGACATGTGTCGGCACCTCGGGTATCTCGGGCCGCCGCGTTCGGTTCGTGAACTCCTCCACGACGGCGAGAACTCACTGATGCGACAGTCGTGGGCACCTCGCGAGATGCGTGGCGGCGGGACCATCAATGCCGACGGATTCGGCGCGGTGTGGTGGAACGGTGGAAGGCAGGGACGGTACCGCAGTATCTCGCCGATCTGGTCAGACCCGACAGTCGACGAGACATTGTCCCACATCGTTTCCGGATCCGTTCTCGCCGCCGTACGTTCCGCGACGGAGGGGATGGCCGTCGAGATCGGTGCCTGCGCACCGTTCGTCGACGGAACCTACGCTTTCAGCCACAACGGAGCGGTATCCGGTTGGCCTGGCTCACTCGCCGACTTGGCAGCAGAAGTTCCGGCCGTCGAATTGCTGAAGATGCCCGCGCCGACGGATGCTGCCTTGTTGTGGACAGTGCTTCGGCATCGGTTGAAGTCGAAGCCCGCGGAAGCCGCCGTGACGAGCCTCGTTCACGATGTGGCTGCGGCGGCACCGGATTCACGATTGAACCTCCTGTTCGGCGACGGGCAGGAACTGTGGGCCACGGCGTGGGGCCACACGTTGTACACACGGGTCGACGAGTCGCGGGCACTGATCGTTTCCGAACCGTCCGATGGTTCGCCGGACTGGGAGCAGGTGCCGGACCGGCACATCGTCTGCGCGCGTCCCGGCCATTTGATCGTCACCCCGATACCGATGGGAGAACAATGAAAACCCCTACGCTCGAGGTTTATCTGACACCGGCCGAATCGGTCGACGCATTGCGAGCCGAGGCCAGGGAGGGCTTGACCGCTACGCCGAAGTGGCTCTCGCCCAAATGGTTCTACGACGCGCGTGGAAGTGAACTGTTCGAGGAGATCACGGCCTTACCCGAGTATTACCCCACCCGTACCGAACGCGGCCTGCTCGCTCGGTACGCCGACGAGATCGCGGCGTTGACCGAACCCGAGATCCTGATCGAACTGGGTTCAGGTTCCTCTGAGAAGACGCGGTTGCTCCTCGACGCGATGACGGCTCGCGGAACTCTGCGAACGTATGTACCACAGGATGTTTCGGTGACGGCCCTCGAAGGTGCGGCGCAGCAAGTCGGTGCCGAGTTTCCCGGAATCGACGTGCTCGGAGTGGTCAGCGACTTCACCGGTTCGCTGCATCATCTGCCAGGTGGTGGACGGCGGGCGGTCGCGTTTCTCGGTGGAACTCTCGGCAATCTCGTTCCGGCGGAACGCGCCGAGTTCCTCTCGGGCATTGCAGCGGTGCTCGATCCCGGTGAGAACCTGATCCTGGGCGTGGGGTTGGTGATCGATCCCGCAGTCCTCGTGCCCGCCTACGACGACGCTGCCGGTGTGACTGCGCAGTTCAATCTCAATGTTCTCTCGGTCCTGAACAAGCAACTGGGAGCGAACTTTCCCTTGGAGGACTTCCGTCACGTCGCGCTCTGGGATGCCGAGAACGAGTGGATCGAGATGCGCCTGGAAGCACTTCGTGAAGTCTCGGTGCACATCGACGACCTGGATCTGGAGATCACCTTCGCAGCGGGCGAGCAGCTGCGCACCGAGATCTCGGCGAAGTTCACCGAGGACGGGATTGCCGCGGAACTCGCGTCCGCGGGCTTCGGGGTGCGGAAGGTGTGGACGGATCGGGATCAGCGCTTTGCGCTGTTGTGTGCGCAGCGGGCGTGAAGTGGGCGCTTGTCAGAGGATGCTGTCTCCCCCTAGAAGTGTCTCAAAAGTTCTGTAGGCGGCAATATTTGAGAAGTGTCGAGAGTAGAGATCTGCGGTGCCAGTATGGACAGCGTCCGACACCGGCGCAAGATCCACGAGATGCGCGAGTTTTACATAGGACTGGTCATCGCTCGCGCCGAGCGGATACTCCTGCTCGCCGGCCTTGCGCTCGAATTTTGACTGCGCCTCAGCGGGGTCGCCAGCCCAGATGAGATAACAGTCCTCTCGGTGGAAGCACCCGACCCCGTCATTCTTCCCCAACTCGAATATCGCTATGCCGAAGTACGGTTGATCTCGTGTCGGATGCTGAGTCATGCGATTGAACGTAGTGACATCGGAGCGCAAAAGGTATCGGTGAATACCCCGGGATTTCGCAAAAACTTGTCGGTGGGCGCCCGTAGAATCGCTCATATGTTCGAATCGAAGACTTCCGCGGACGCGCTGTTTCGGCAGCATGCGGAAATCGCGCGCGCCCACTTCCTCGAGATCGACGCGGTCACTGCGCTGTACTTGGACCGTTGTGAGGAGGATGCCGCGGTTGGAGTCAATGAGGCTTTTCGGGGTCAATTCGCGCACGTGGAGATCGCGTCGATACTGAGCATTACGGAGTACGCCGCGCAGAAAATGATTGCACTGGGATGTGACCTGCGCTGGCGACTTCCGCGGGTGGCGGCCGCTTTTGCTTGCGGTGACATCGATCTGGCCAAAGCGATGGCACTGTCCGAAGCTCTCGCCAACGTCTCCGAGCACGCGCTCGATGACATCGAGCGACTCCTCGTGGACGGTGCCTGCCGTGTAACCGGTAACAAGTTGAAGGCGCGCGCACGAGGTCTCATTGCTCGGCACGACCCTGATGGGGTGCGTGCCAGGCGAGTTCGTGCGGAGGCGGATCGGGACGTTCGGACGTGCGCGTCGCACGACGGTATGTCGACTCTGGACGGAATGCTTCCAGCGGTCGGCGCTCAGACTTTGGCCACGAGGCTCCGTGCGATGTCGATGCAGGTCTGTGGTTCCGATCCGAGAACTTTCGGGCAACGGCGTGCCGATGCACTGATCGCATTGGCGGAAGGAAAGACGTCGTTGGATTGTCAGTGCGACGGCGATTGCACCCGTAGGGATGATACGAAGACCTCCGCGCTCCCGATTGCGACAATTCTTGTGGGTGTCAACGCTTCCACCCTGCTCGGATTCGACGACCTGCCAGGCTATTTGCAGGGGTACGGCCACATCGATGCCGACCTTGCGCGCGCGATCGCCGCGGACGCCACGTGGCAGAGAGTCCTCACCCTTGCACCGTCCGAGGTGCAACATTGTTCGACTGCGGGGGCAGCCGGACCGGTGCTCGGCGTGGGTCGGTCGATGCGCTCACCGGAGATATTGCCCGCTGCGGCAAGGGATAATCGCTCGCGAAGGAACAGTGGTTCGCGGCGCGGTGAATCCACGTACCAGCCGTCCGCGGCGTTGGTGACGATTGTAAGGACGCGAGACGGTACGTGCCGCTTTCCGAATTGTGTTGTGCGTTCTGATAGTTGCGATATCGATCACACGGTGCCGTTCGATCACGGCAACCCCGCTCAGGGAGGGCCTACTGCAGAACGGAACTTGGCCTGTCTGTGTCGAAAACATCACCGACTGAAGACGTTTGGCAGGTGGACAGTGAAGCAAATCGGAGGTGGTCTTCTGGAGTGGAAAGATCCGTCAGGACGACGAACGGTTACCGCGCCCGTAGGCCCATTCTGTGACCCCGAACTGAGAGTGCCCGACGCGGCGAGACTGCATTTGACGGACGGCGATGCGCTGGAACGACGTTTCGGACTTCGGGACAGGGGAGTGGAAGCGGATCTCGAATACCTCCTGGACTGGAGTGTGCCCGGCTGGCGGAAGGCACGATCTGCATCAAGACGTAACGCATCCCCACTGGCGAACGCTTTGCCGGAGTTTGCCGACTTCTGAAGGGGTTTCGTTTCTCCTGTGGCCTGCGGGTATAGCGAGAGGGCCCGAAAAATGGTGTTTGTCTGTTTATAGTGAGGCGCAGAACGGTTTCCGACCCGAGGAGAACGCGTGCGTCATCCGAAGCTCGCCGCATTGACCGTGGCCCTGATTGCAGTACTGGTGATGCCGGTAACGCAGAGCGTGGCTCAACCATTCCCCTTCGACCCCGGCAGTTTCGGCAACGGAAGCACCGGATCGTTGGGGAGCGACGACCCGGACATACCCATCGAGGACACCCTCCCGCAGTTGTCGGTCACCACACTGGTCGACGGACTCGACCACCCTTGGGACGTGGTGGCGGCCCCGGACGGTGCAATCCTGACCGGACAACGATCCGGCGGATTCTTCGTTCGCCGAGGCGACAACACGACAGGTCCAGTCGCTGCTGACCTTTCGGATCTCTACGCGCAGTCCGAAACCGGTCTCATGGGTATCGCGCTTGCCCGCGACTTCGCTCAGTCGCGCACCCTCTACACCTGCCAGGGATTCAGCGCTGGGGGAGTCACGGACGTTCGAGTGATCTCGTGGACCGTCGACGCCGGATGGACCGCACTCACGCGAACCGGAACTGTACTGCCAGGAATCCCGGTCTCGTCCGGGCGTCACGGGGGTTGCCGAATTCTTGCGGCGCAGGACGGAACGCTGTTCGTCGGGACGGGTGACACCGCGACGCCGAGCGTCCCCCAGGATCCGAATTCGCTGGGCGGCAAGGTCTTGCACATCAACGCCGACGGAACTCCGGCGGCGGGGAATCCGAATGCTTCCAGCCCGGTCTACACGCTCGGGCACCGCAACGTCCAAGGCTTGGCCGTGCAACCCGGAACCGGCCGGGTGTACTCGGTTGAACAGGGCACAAGCGTCGACGACGAAGTCAACCTGCTTACCCCCGGCGGAAATTACGGCTACCGCCCGGATCGGCTTCCCGGAACGTACGACGAATCCGTGCCGATGACCGATCCCGTGCGAGTGCCGGGAGCGATTGCGGCGGTGTGGCGTTCGGGTAGCTCGACGTTGGCTACCGCCAGCGCTGCCTTCACCGGTGGAGCTGCATGGGGTGCCTGGGACGGTGCGCTCGTAATGGGTGGCCTCAAGAGCAAGGAACTGATCTTCCTCCGCCTGAGTGCCGACGGACGCTCGGTCGACGCGCAGACCTTCGGGTTGGAGAACCAGTTCGGTCGCTTGCGGTCGGTGACCCCGACGCCCGACGGCTCGCTCCTGGTGACCACCGACAACGGCGCCGGCGACAAGGTGCTGCGGGTGACGCCTACGCCCTGATCTTCAGTACCAGGCGATGACCCGGCACGGACCACCCGAACCACCCGCATGCGTCGGCGCTCCCACCATCACCGTGGCGCCGACGGCCGGAAGTGCGGACAGATTTGCGAGGGCTTCGACTGCGTACTTTCCTGAGCCCAAAGCGCTTCGGTGAGCCCCGTGGGTGGTGCTTCGGCCCGCGTCGATGCTGAGGGTGTCCGAGCCCACGGCGAAGATGTTGCGCTCGCGGACGAGAAAGTCGATCGCCTCGGGGTTGAATCCCGGTGTGTGTTGCACGCCGAGTGCATCTCGATTCGTGAAGGCGCCACCGGCACCGGCCCGGGTATCCCAACCCGAGTTCATCGCAACCAGGCTGCGGGGAGCGATGGTCCCGTGGAGGGACTCCCAATCGAGGATGTCCTGGCGGGTGAGCAGTGTGTCGGGGTCGACGGAGGCTCGGGCACTGATGTCGACGACCGCAATCGGCACGACGAGGTCGGCGACGGGAATCTTCTCGACGGTGATTCCGTCCGCACTGGCGTGTGCGGGAGCGTCGATGTGAGTACCAGTGTGTTCTTCGAGGCGGAGTTCGTTGAGGTAGAAGTTTCCACCTGACCCGGCGGAGCCGAGCGAGCCCAGAGATCCGGCGGCGTCGGCGATCTTCGCTAGGTTCCTCATCTCGAACGAGCGCGCGCCCGGCCACACCGGGAACTCCGGCGTCAGTACGTGGGTCAGATCGACGATGGTCTGACCTGTTGGTGCTGCCGACGCAGTGGGCTGTACAGCGCCGGCCATGACGGTCGCGCCGAGGGCACCGGTGCCCAGCGCCGCGAACATCGATCGACGGCTGATCTTCGTGCCTTCGCGTCCTATCGATTCGTAGACCTCCGACAAGACCTTCGGTGAGCACATCAGAAACTCCAGATCACTGGGATCAACACCGTTGCAACTATCAGGAACCACAACAACATCGGGAGTCCGAGCTTCCAGTAGTCGCCGAACTTGTAACCACCAGGGCCCATCACCATCATGTTCGCGGGAGTGGCTACGGGCGTCAGGAAGGAGGCCGCGGCAGCGACGGTGACCGTCATCAGAAGGGGCAGCACCGAGATGTCGAGTTCGATGGCGACCGAGATCGCGATCGGCGTGATGATCAACGCGGTTGCAGTGTTGCTGATCAGCTGGCCCAGAGTCGCCGTCACGACGAAGAGTCCAGCGACGACGACATACGGGCTTGCCCCACCGACGACGTCGACAAACGCATGCGCGAGCTTTTCGGCCGCGCCGGTCTGCTGGATTGCGGTCGACAGCGGGATCATTCCGCCGACGAGAATCAACGTGGTCCACGAGATGGACCGATGCGCCTGCTCGACGCTGATGACTCGTAGCAGCACCATCGCACATGCCGCGAGGAGTCCGGCTATCGCGGACGGCACCAATCCGAACGTCAGCATCACTACCATCGCCGCAACGACGACGAGAGCGATGACCGCGCGGGTTCCCAACGGGGCTGCCTGCTTACGGATCTGGGCAGGTGCGTCGACCACGAGGACGTTCGGATCGACGGCGGTGTGGGTGTCGAGATCGTCCCAGCTTCCTTGCAGGAGAAGCGTGTCACCGGCCGCCAACTTGACGCCCTTGGGGCCGCAGTCCTCACCGGCGCGCTGGACTGCGAGTATCACCAGATCTCCACTGTCGGTCACCATGCCCGGAAAAGCCCTGTCGCCGATCATTTCCGAGCGCGGCGGGATGATCACTTCGACCACGCCGTCGTGCTTGGTGATCAAGGGCTCTGCGGACGGCGCATCCTTTCCCATGAGCTGATACTGCTTCGCGAGGGTCTTGGCATGCCGGCTCAGGTCAGGCGACATCGACGTCCCCGCACGATGGGGGAGGACGTGAGGACCGAGAAGTACGGCGATCGCAATCGTTCCCAATACGAGCGGCGCACCGACCAAGGTGAAACTGAAGAACCCGAAAGCACCGGCCCCGGATTCCTCGGCGGCTTCGGAAACGATGATGTTGACCGGTGTTCCGGTCAAGGTGAGCATCGATCCGGCATGGGCGGCAAATGCCAACGGCAGAAGCAGTTGTGACGTCGATTTACCGAGACGTACCGCCAAGACGACCACCATCGGTACCAACGCGGCTACGGCCCCGTTGACGCTGATCAATGCGGTCAACGCGGCAACCAGCAACATGATCGCACTCACGAGACGGACTCGGGATTCGCCGACTTTCGCCAGCAGTTTCTCGCCCGCCCATGTGGTGACACCGGTGGCGTCGAGGGCTTCGCTGACGACAAAAAGCGCGGCGATGAACACCACCGTGGGATCGCCGAATCCGGCGAGCGCCTGCTCCATCGTGATCACACCGGTGGCGTACAGCGCCAGGGCAGTGCCGATCGCGATGATGCCGACCGGGATTCGGCCGATCACGAACAGCGCCACGACCAGTGCAAGCACGACGAAAGTGATGGTGATGTCATTCACGATTCGTAAAGGTACCTGCTCATACAGAACGGCCCCGTCTCGCAAGTGAGACGGGGCCGTGGGACGGACGCGAGGGGAATTAGTTGGAGGCGGCGATGCGGGCCTTCTCGAGAGCGGCCAGCGTGCGAAGAACCGTGGCCTTCTGCTTGTTCAGATCGCTCAGTCGTGCGCGAGCCGGCAACCCTTGTGCGAGTTCGGCGACCTTGATCTGCTCGTCGATCGAACCGAGCTGATCGAGAAGCCCTAGGACGCGCGTCTGGAGCGTGTCGATGTCCACGGTGTCGGTCTTGACCGGAGCGGCAACACGCGTCGCTGTGCCCGTGCTGGCGGGGCGGGAAGCGCGTGCGGGTGACGTGTCGGCGACAACCGTTGCGGCGCGGGGCCGAATTGCCTTGCGAACAGCGGCCGCATCAGGAAGGACGTCCATACGGATCTCGTTCAGGACTCGGCGTGCCTCGCGTGCGTTGACGCGGTACTCGCGCTCTTCGTCGTCGTCGGACTGCAGCGTGCCGCCGAGCGGGCGCAGACCGTACATGCCGAGGAAGCGCTTGGCGTCGTCGATGATGCCTTCGTTTTCACGGCATTTTCCGCAGCGGGGTTCGTTGCGGAACATGTCCACGGAGTTGTCGTCTCCGCACCAGACACAAGATCCTGGGCGCCACCGCCGGATCGTCGGAACTGATGAATTCAGGGAATGAGATTCGGGCCGGGATTCCAGGGTTTGCGCGTCGATCACGACGAGCCACACTAGGCGAAGATTGCGGCGCGGTGAACACCGCCCCAACATCGACCTGGGTTTCTCGACGGGAGCGTGATCAAGATCATGTCAATCGCCGCATTCGGCGGTATTCGTGTGTCCCACAGGTGGTTTCATGATGACCGGGTGGTCTGTTTCTGAGACCTTCACGAAGACGACGACGGGCGCGTACCGGTGACCGTGAAGTCACAGGTACGCGCCCGTAGTGCGGCGCGAGACTAGGCGCTGCCGTTGAACAGCGAAGTCACAGAACCGTTCTCGAAAACTTCCTTGATGGTGCGAGCGAGCAGCGGTGCGATGGACAGCACCGTCAGCGTCGGGAACTTCTTCGACTCGTCGATCGGAAGTGTGTTGGTGACAACAACTTCCTTCGCGCCACACGTCGACAGACGCTCGGCCGCAGGGTCGGAGAGGACGCCGTGGGTTGCAGCGATGACGACGTCACCTGCACCGGCCTCCTTGAGCACCTTGACCGCGCCGGCGATGGTTCCGCCGGTGTCGATCATGTCGTCGATCAGGATGCAGGTGCGACCTTCGACCTCACCGACGACGCGGTTGGACTTGACCTGGTTGGGTACCAACGGGTCGCGCGTCTTGTGAATGAATGCCAGCGGTGCTCCGCCGAGCGAGTCGGCCCACTTCTCGGCGACACGAACGCGCCCCGAGTCGGGGGACACCACCGTGATGTTCTCGAGGTTGTAGCCCGCGCGAATGTGGTTGGCCAACTGGCTGTGTGCGTGCATGTGATCGACGGGGCCGTCGAAAAAGCCCTGGATCTGATCGGTATGCAGGTCGACCGTGATGATGCGATCGGCGCCGGCGGTCTTGAGCAGGTCGGCAATCAGGCGAGCGGAGATCGGCTCGCGTCCGCGATGCTTCTTGTCCTGGCGGGCGTACGGGTAGAACGGAAGAACGGCGGTGATGCGCTTTGCCGATCCACGCTTGAGAGCGTCGATCATGATGAGCTGCTCCATCACCCACGTGTTCAGCGGTGCCGGATGACTCTGCAGGACGAACGCATCGGAGCCGCGAACCGACTCTTCGAATCGAACGAAGATCTCACCGTTCGCGAAGTCGCGCGCGGTCTGCGGGGTGACGCGGATGTCGAGTTCCTTCGCCACCTGCTCCGCCAACTCGGGATGTGCGCGACCCGAGAACAACATCAGGTTCTTCTGGTTGTCGATCCAATTCGCAGTCACTGGTTCATGCCGTCCTTTTGTACTTGCCGGTCGATCTGGTGGTGATCTGTGCTGTCTGTTGTGCAGGGCTGTCAGGTTGTTGCAGGGCCGTCAGGTTGTGCAGCTGCTGCAGCGGCATCGGCCGCGGGTGTGCCGGGACGATTCTTCTGGACCCAGCCCTCGATGTTGCGCTGCACCCCACCCGAGACGGCGAGCGCCCCAGGCGGTACGTCGTTCTTCAAGACCGTGCCCGCACCCGTGTATGCGCCGTCTCCCACGACGAGAGGGGCGACGAACATGGTGTCGGAGCCTGTTCGGACATGCGACCCCACCACAGTACGGCTCTTGTTCACCCCGTCGTAATTGACGAAGACGCTCGAAGCTCCGATATTGCTGTGATGGCCGATGGTGGCGTCGCCGACGTAGGTAAGATGCGGAATCTTCGAATGCTCGCCGATATCCGCGTTCTTGGTTTCCACGTAGGCGCCGATCTTGCCGTGTGCCCCGAGGCGGGTACCAGGCCGGAGATAGGCGAAGGGGCCGACAGTCGCGTCCGCGCCGACAACGGAGTCGGTCCCGTGCGAGCGGACGACGACTGCGCGCTCGCCGACTCTCACGTTGTCCAAGGTGGTATCCGGGCCGATCACGGCGTCTTCGCCCACCGAGGTCGTGCCGGTCAACTGAACTCCGGGCAGGAGCGTCACGTCCTGTGCGACGTGCACGTCGCAATCTATCCATGTGCTCGCAGGATCGACGACGGTGACGCCGGCACGCATCCACTTCTCGAGGATCCGACGGTTCATCTCGCGGGCGAGAGTCGAGAGCTGCACGCGATCGTTGGCGCCCGCGACGAGAACCGAATCCGCGATGTGCTGAGCACGAACACGCTTGCCCGCGCGACGGGCGATCATGATCACATCGGTGAGATAGAACTCGTGTTGTGCGTTGTTGGAGTCGAGGGACGCCAGCGCGTCGCGCAGAGTTTCGAAGTCGAAGGCGTAGACCCCTGAATTGACCTCGGTGATCGAGCGCTGCGAATCGGTGGCTTCCTTCTCCTCGACTATGGCGTTCACCTCGCCGTCCGTCGTACGAAGGATTCGCCCGTAGCCGGTGGGGTCGACGGCCGTCGACGTCAACACCGTCACCGCGGCCGCGGGAGCAGCCGTGTGCTGGGCGAGGAGGTCTGCGATGGTCTTGCCGTCGAGCAGAGGCACGTCGGCGGCTGTGACGAGTACGGTCCCGGAGAAGTCGGCCGGCAACCCCTCGAGCCCACAACTGACAGCGTGCCCGGTGCCCTTCTGCTCGTCCTGAACAGCGACGGTGACGGAACGGTCCAGTTCCCCGGCGACTGCGTTCACGGCTTCGGTGACACGCTCACGATCGTGACCGACGACGGTCACCAGGTGCGTGGGATTCAGTGAGGTTGCCGCGTGAAGCGAATGTGCCAGCATGCTGCGTCCGGCGAGAGTGTGGAGGACCTTGGGAGTCTTCGACTTCATTCGTGTACCGGCACCCGCTGCGAGAACGATCACGGCGGTCTGCACTGGTTTGAGCTCCCTCTGTCGATCAAACTGTCGATCAAACTGTCGATCAAGACATACATTCCGCTCGGGAAAGCATGTTGTTCACCAGCTCCGCCGCCAGGACTCGAACCTGAACTATCTGAACCAAAATCAGAGGTGCTGCCATTACACCACGGCGGATTGCCACGCATTGCCGAGCCTTGCGGCCGAACGCGCGAAAGAATAATCGCATGCCGACCCGCCGTAGGTCGAACCGCTCCTCCGATCGGGCCCCCGAAGTCCCGATAGGCTGAGCGTCCACAGCAGTGATTTGTGTGTCGGCGAGAGGAAGACAATGGCGACGGTGTCCGGTTCGGGTGGCGGGGATCCAGTTCCCGAACGAGTGACACGGATCCGGATGACCGGTACCCAACGTCGGCAACAGCTGATCGAGATCGGGCGGGCATTGTTCGCCGAACGGGGATACGAAGCGACCTCGATCGAGGAGATCGCCCAGCGCGCGAACGTGTCCAAGCCTGTCGTGTACGAGCACTTCGGCGGCAAGGAGGGGCTGTACGCCGTCGTAGTGGACCGGGAGATGTCGCGACTCCTCGAGATGATCACGTCTTCGCTCTCACAAAATCGCTCGAGAGTTCGAGTCGAGCGGGTTGCGTTGGCTTTGCTCACCTACGTGGAAGAGCACACCGACGGATTTCGGATACTCGTGCGCGATTCGTCCGTTGTCGCGCCCAGTGGGACATATTCGAGCCTCCTCAACGACGCGATCAGTCAGGTGGGCTACCTGTTGGCGGGGGACTTCTCCAGACGCGGTTTCGACCCCGGACTAGCAACGATGTACGCACAGGCGCTTGTCGGCATGGTGTCCACTACGGCTACTTGGTGGCTCGACGAACGGACTCCGTCGAAGGAAGTTGTCGCCGCTCACCTCGTGAATTTGTGTTGGAATGGGCTGACGAATCTGGAAGCCGATCCACAATTGGAGGGTTAACCAGGCGCGCCTGCCGCGCAGAGATGGATCGCGGTCTAAGCTGTGTTCGCTGTATCACGATCGTTTGATGGGCAAATGTCTCATTTGTTTGCAGGGTGGGTTGAATGCCGAACCGTGCCATCCATTTTGACGCTGTGAACGGGTAAGACCAAGAATTCGTTCGATGTGTGGTGATTGGAGGCCGGATCGATGGTGAGGCAAGAGCGGGCAGAAGCCACCCGTGATTCGGTGCTGCGCGGAGCAGCGGGTGTGTTCTTGCGCCTGGGCTATGCCAATGCCAGCTTGAGCGAGATCATCGCCGAGTCGCAGGTGACCAAAGGCGCCCTGTACTTCCATTTCGGGTCCAAGGAAGAACTCGCGCGGGCAGTGATCGACGAGGGTTCGGCACGTTTCGACGCAAAATGTGAGCTCTGGTTGGACCGTCGAACTCCCGCGCTCGAGTCACTGATCGGTATTTCGTCGGTCATCGTCGACATCGGTGCGCATGACGCCATGGTTAGAGCGACGTTCCGCTTGTTGGTCGAGATCGGGGACTATCGGGGCTCCGGGCCGGCGACTCTGGACGTGTGGCTCGACATTTACCGTGAACTTGCCAGCCGTGCCGCCGACGAAGGTGATCTGCGTTCGGACGCGGATTCTGCTGACATTGCTCGTTTCCTGTTGGAAGTTGCGTCGGGAGTTCGGCTGATGGCAGCCGCGACCGGGACCGTTCGTGAGCTTTCGGACTCCATGAAGGCATCGTGGAATCTGATACTTCCGATCGTGGTCCCGGAATCGAAAGTGGAGTACTTCAGGCAATTCGCGGCCCGTCGCCTTGCCAGTGATCACTGAAATCACTGGCTCTCCGCACTGCTCCTTTGGTCAATTTGCTGCAAATGTCCTGGTAGGGACATTGTTCTCTTTGTTCTGCATTCGAAACAAACTAAGAGTATGTTTATAGTGTTGATGGGAATCTGGAAGTCCGATCTTGCCGTCAATCTTCGGATTACGGTATGTTCTATCGGTAGCTGAAGAATTGCTGAGAATGAAGGTTTGTCAGGGCAGGGTGACGGCGTCGGCGCACCGGGCAGCATAGGGGGCTGCCCGGCGTGTACGACCCCAGATGGGGAGTCAACAGATGGGTGACACTGCGCCGACGCCGATGCTCGACATCGGCCCGCGGATCGGCTGTGACGTAGTGAACGTCGTGGATGTCACTCGAAGTATCGAACTCTTCGGGCGGAGGTATCTCGATCGGACCTTCACCCCGCACGAATTGCAGACGTGCGCCGGGCCGGCGCGGGATCAACGATTGGCTGCACGTTTCGCTGCCAAAGAGGCTGTGGTGAAGGTACTGCGGCCTGGTGACGTTCCCGTTCCGTGGAGTTCCATCGAAATCACTCGGGCCGAGTGGGGTGGCTGTGGGGTGACACTGTCCGGTAATGCCGCGGAACTCGCGCGGGCCCAGGATCTGCACGATTTTCAAGTATCTATCTCGCACGAAGCGGACGTGGCCATCGCAATGGTGATCGCAACACGCTCGGGCGCTCGCATCGAAAAGAAGGACGACATCGCTGATGATTGATCAGGCAATTCGGAAAGTGCTCGTCGAGCACGGTCGGCTGGCAGTCGACGTGAGCACGATCGACGGAGAGGCCGATCTTTACGAGTTGGGTTTGACGTCGCACGCGAGCGTGAATGTCATGTTGGCGCTGGAGGATTCGTTCGACATCGAGTTCCCTGACGAGTTGTTGCGGAAGAGTACTTTCGCAAGCGTCAAGGCGATCGAGGGTGCGTTGACGGAGTTGGGTGCTGCATGAACGCTCCGCAATCGCAGTGCTCCACCGGAACGGCCCTCGAGCGGGCCGCACGGTTGGCCGACGAAGTTGCAGCGGTGTGGGCCGACGAAGTCGATGCAGAAGCAAGGTTTCCGCGTGAAGCTGTCGACGCCATGCGAAGCGAACGGCTGCTGTCCGTAGCTGTGCCGAGGGAACTAGGCGGCGAAGGGCTCTCGCTGCAGGAAGTGTCGCAGATCGCCCGTGTGATCGGAACGCGCTGTGCAGCAAGCGGAATGATTTTCGCGATGCATCAGACGCAGATATACTCGTTGGTCAAGCACGGCAACACCGAAGCACTACGCGAGTTTGTCGAAGAAACGGTCGACAAGCAATTGCTGTTGGCATCGGCAACCACTGAGCTGGGAATCGGTGGTGACGTCAGCCGGAGTTACTGCGCGGTGGAAGACTTGGGCGGTCACCTGCTGTTGATCAAGAACGCGCCTGTCATTTCGTACGGTGAACACTCCGACGCGATAGTCGTGACGGCTCGGCGAACACCGGAGAGTCAGCCGAACGATCAGGTTCTCGTGGTGTGTCGTACCCCAGACCTGACGCTCGAACGCACCACCGAGTGGAACACGCTGGGGCTGAGGGGTACTTGCAGTCTCGGTTACATCCTTCGGGCCACCTCGACGCCGGAGATGGTCGCCGGCGTACCGTATTCCGATATCTCCACCCACACCATGCTTCCGGTCTCGCACGTCGTCTGGAGTTCGGTGTGGTTGGGAATTGCCGACGCTGCAGTCGAGAAGGCGCGCAAGTACGTGCGTGCCGCCGCCCGCAAGCAGCCCGGGGTCACTTCCCCCGGAGCGCTGCGGCTCGCCGAAGTTGCCGCTTCGGCACAACAATTCGCCGATCTCGTCGGCGCCTCTGCGCGCAGGTACGACCGCGCAGTCCACGCGGAGGAAGGCGTTGCCGATTTCGAGGCGACGGGAGCGGTGGGATTTTCGCTCGCGATGAACAACCTGAAAGTCACAGCGTCGACAGCGGTGGTGGAAATCGTGGGGCAGACAATGTTGATCTGTGGAATCTCGGGATATCGCGAGGACACCGAATTTTCGCTCGGTCGGCACCTTCGTGACGCGCACGGCGCAGCGGTGATGGTGAACAACGATCGAATCATGGCAGGTTCAGCGCACATGGCCATCGGATACCGGGGAACGCTATGACGAACGAGACTGTGACGACCGAGACTGTGACAGGCGAGACCGATCTGGATCGGGCCCGGGCTGCATTTCAACGTGAACTGCTCGTCGAAGGACTTCTCGTCGAGACGGAGGTGCCGGGACTCTACGGGCGTTCCGGAGTGTTCGAGGACATCGTCGACGGTATCGACCGAGTGGTGATTGCAGCGGGGCCAGGCGACGCCGCGACTCGGCTGCGGTTCCCGCCGGTGTTCCCGCGGAGCAGTTTCGAGCGCACCGACTACATCGCTTCGTTTCCCAACCTCACCGGCGCCATCAACACCTTCGCCGGTTCCAATCGCGATCACGCGCGACTGCTGGCCGATCGCGCCGACGGACAATCGTGGGACCGCCACCTCGAGCCGACCGAGACCATGCTCGTGTCCGCAGCGTGCCATCCTGCCTATGCGCGGTACACCGGAGTTCTGCCCGAAGGCGGAGTGCTGCTGGACATCTACGGTTTTTGCTTCCGGCACGAACCGGCCATCGATCCGGCTCGCATGCAAGCGTTTCGGATGCACGAGTTCGTGACGATCGGTGACGCCGCGGCAGCGCGAGCGCATCGCGAGCACTGGATCGAGCGGGGGCTCGAGGTGCTCGGCCGGCTCGAACTCGACGCTACCCCGGTGATCGCCAATGATCCTTTCTTCGGGCGCGCCGGAAAGATGCTTGCAGCCAACCAGCGTGAAGAGAATCTCAAGACGGAACTGACAGTTCGGCTCTACGGAGATCTCGACGAGGGCACGGCGATCGTGTCCTCGAACAACCATCTCGACCATTTCGGTGTCAACTTCGACATCCGAACGGCGGAGGGGGAGGTGGCACACAGCTCGTGCGTCGGCTTCGGGATGGAGCGAATCGCGTTGTCCTTGTTGCGGACTCATGGTCTTGACGTGGCTGCATGGCCAACCTCCGTTCGTGAACGAATGGGCATCTGATGTCACGGCTCATCGACATTTCACCTGATCGCTACCGGCCCCATTCGTTGCACCAGGACGACCGCGTGTGGGCGCAGACCAACTGCTACACGGATCTGTGGATCGAAGTGTTGCATTCGCTGGGATTGGACCCCGTCCCGGCATTGGCATGTGCCTTCTCATCGCGGTTCGACGGGACTCAGTGGACGTTCCTCAAGCTCAAGGCCGAGGACATCTACGCGCTGTACGGAATCGAAGTCGCCGAGATGAACGTCTGGCGGGCACCGCTGATCCATGTCGAGGACAACCTCGCGGTTGGGATGCTGTCGACGGTTGAAGTGGACGGATACTGGCTTCCCGACACTCTTGGAACGAGCTATCACGAGGGGCACACCAAGACCACGATCGTGCCCAATCGGATCGATCGCGTTGCCGGCGAGCTCGAGTACTTTCACAACAGCGGCTACTACTTGCTGCGAGGCGACGATTTCTCCGGCGTCTTCGATCTCGATCGTTCCTCACTTCCTTCGTTCGTGCCCTATGTCGAACAGATCAGGTTGAATCCGGTTCACGCGACCAACGCCGGAAACATCGCCGAAGTGGCTCGGCGGAATGTAGCGGTTCGAGCGGTGGGTAATCCGGTGCGAGAGCTGGGACGCAAGGTGATCGACGACCTCGAATGGGTGCAGGGGGCGGGTATGGATGCGTTTCACCTCTGGTCCTTCGGGCTACTTCGTCAGTGCGGGGCCAGCGCGGAGCTGGCTGCCGACGCCAGCGAGTTCTTGGACACTGCAGGTTTCTCCGGGACAGGCGAAGCTGCGCCAGATTTCCGCAAAGTGGCATCCGGTGCCAAGAGCGTGCAGTTTCAGATGGCGCGTGCCTCCAGGGGCCGCGCGGTGGACCCGCGTGAGCAACTCGACGAGATGGCCGTGTCGTGGAAGAGGGCGATGGAAATCGTTGCCGACACAGTCGGCGTCGACTCGCATCGACACTTGAGGTTGGTCTAACAGTGCCTCGTTCGTCAGCAGACCTGCTGGCCGGCGCGATATGGCGATGCGCTGCAACCGAACCCGGATCCATATCCGACCCGGATGCCCTCGAAGCCGTGACCGAGTGGGTCGCAGCGTCCGTGCCTGGAACAGTCGTCGGTGCGTTACGTGCGGAGCAGACGGACGCCGGACGCACGAAGTCCGTTTCGTCGTCGTCTGTTTCAGAATCGTCTGTTTCATCATCGGACTGGTGGTTCGTGACTACCGTGGCCACGACCGGTGAGGGGTCGTGGCTGCTCCAGTTCGACGGTATGACGGCGTTTGCGGATGTCTGGATCGGCGGTGTCCGTGTCGCGTCCACTGAATCCATGTTCGCACCTGGGGAAGTGAGCATTCCGGCCGGAGTCGGCGCTGGTAAACGTGTCCAGGTGGCTGTTCATTTTCATTCTCTCTCCGCGATTTTGAGATCGAGGCGTCCTCGAGGACGTTGGCGCTCGTCGATGGTCCGTGAACAGGGCCTTCGGTGGATCCGAACCACGATGCTCGGTATGGCTCCCGTGTTCAGTGGTGTACCGGTACCGGTGGGTCCGTGGCGGGGTATCCGCTTGTTGGACAAGGGGATTGCCGCCGTAGTCTCTGCTGTCAAGCATGCGAGTGTTGACGGCACAACCGGTCGCGTTGCCGTCAGTGCTCGGCTCACCGGATTGCCGGCCTCGCTGGAGTACGTGACCGTGCGCGTCGGCGAACACTCGCGGCAATTGGCTGTATCCGCCGGACCGGATGGATTTCTCGAGGTGTCCGGTGTCGTCGTAGTGCCGGACGCGCAGTTGTGGTGGCCGCACACTCATGGCACCCCGCGCACTTATCCGGTGACGATGGAAGCGGTCGGAGTCTCCGAGCATCTCGGTTCAGTTGGCTTCCGGACGGTGGAGTTCGACAGATCCGATGGTGGATTCCGTTTGTATGTCAACGGCATCCGGGTGTACTGCCGTGGTTCGGTGTGGGTGCCGACCGACCCGATCTCGCTTCAAGGCGACGCCGGCACCACTCGTGTCTTGGAACGCCTGGCAGAGGCGGGACTGAACATGATTCGAATCCCGGGGACGATGGTCTACGAGAGCGACCACTTCTGGGAGGAATGCGCGCGACTGGGCATTCTCGTGTGGCAGGACATGATGTTGGCGACGCTCGATCCGCCCGACACCGACGAATTCTTCGAACTCGTTGCCACCGAGGTCACCGAGTTCTTGCACAGAGTGCGCGGAAATCCCGCTTTGGCAGTCTTCTGCGGCGGCAGCGAGACCGAACAGCAGCCGACCATGCTGGGCTTGGTCGATCAGCACATCCCGCTCATTCATTCGAGACTGCCGGACTTGATCTCGACGGTGGCACCCGAACTCGAGTACGTGACGTCGTCCCCCTCGGCGCCTCGCGGGGGCGAGCAATTGGCAACGCATGTCGGAAGCGGGGTCGCTCACTACTTCGGGGTGGGTGCCTATCGTCGTCCACTGGCCGACGTGCTCAGCGCGCGAGTACGTTTTGCGACCGAATCATTGGCATTTTCGATTCCACCGTCGAATGCCGTGATCGAGAACGAATTCGGTTCACTCGCCGTCGCGGGGCACCACCCGGCATGGAAAGCCGCGGTGCCTCGGGACAACGGATCGTCGTGGGATTTCGAGGATGTTCGGGACCACTACGTCCACGCGCTTTTCGGCGAAGACGCTCGTGAAGTCCGGTGGTCCGACCCGGAACGCTATCTCGACCTGGGGCGAGCAGCTGTATGTGAGGCGTTCGCATCGACGCTCGGATACTGGCGTCGCCCGGACTCTCGGTGCGACGGCGCCTTGACACTCGCACTGCGAGACATGGAGCCCGGACCGGGGTGGGGGGTCCTCGATTGGAGCGGCAGCCCCAAAGCTCCGTGGTTCGTGCTCCGTAGGAGCGCCAAACCGATCGCGCTCCTCGTCACGGACGACGGTATGGACGGATTGAGGCTCGACGCGATCAACGAGACCGCCGAACCTGTCGTCGGCGAGATCAGGTTTCGAGCGCACAGTCGGTCAGGTGTCGTCCCGGTCGACGTCGCGCTACCGGTCAAGGTGGAAGCGCATTCAAGTCTGACCTGGTCCGTGGACAGCCTTGTCGGACGTTTCACCGACCTCACTCACGTCTTTCGGTTCGGGGCGCGGACATACGACGCCGTCACCGTCACACTCGAAGACGAAGACGGCGAGATGGTGGACGAAGCGGTCCACCTCCTGGGTGGCTCGGCGCGGCCTCGCGAGCGATCGGTCGGACTTGTTGCCACAGCGCGCAACGTCGGTGACTCGGAGTGGGTAGTCGACGTCTCGACGGATGCTTCCGCCCAATACGTTGCCCTCGAACTGCAGGGCTTCGAGCCCGAAGACTCCTGGTTCCACCTCGCGCCGAACGGTCGCAGGACTGTACGTCTACGGAGAACCGGTCAGGCGACGAAGGTGATCGGTCGCGTTCGGGCGCTCAACTCATACGTGAGTGCGGCCGTGGCGCCGCCGATCACTCCGGTCACACAATCCTCGCCGTCCAAGCGGACGTCGAAGAAGACGAGTGCTACGGGAAACTGAACGGATCGGACTGCGCTGCGAGATCGCACACCGATAGAATCGAACCGGCGCACAACTCTGCCTCGGTGGGGATATTGCGCTCGGGCTGTGCGTCCGCAACCCGTCATCACTGTTCAGGAGCGCGTTCGTTGACTTCCTTGTCCTCTGCCCAGACTGCGCTCGCTGGACTCGCCGAGGTCGCCCTCGCAGATGCCGCGTTCACTCCGGTGATCGAATCCATCGGCTCGGCCGCCTTGGACATCGTGGCTCCGAAGCCGGCTCGACCGTTCATCGCCGCTGCACTCGCCGCTCGCACGCCGGTGCTGCTGGTGACGGCCACCGGTCGTGAAGCCGACGATCTCACTTCGGAACTCACCGAGATGCTCGGTGGAGGCGTGGCGCAGTTCCCGTCGTGGGAAACATTGCCGCACGAGCGACTGTCGCCGAGCGCGGATACCGTTGGGCGACGGGTGGAGGTACTGCGCAGACTCGCCAGACCAGACGACGCCTCGTACGGATCGCCTCTTCGGGTGATCGTCACCACGGTGCGCTCTCTCGTTCAGCCGATGGCACCAGGCCTGGGCGAGATAGAACCGATCACGTTGCGCGTCGGCACCGAGATCGATTTCGATTCCGTTCTGGTTCGTCTGGTGGAGATGGCGTACAGCCGCGTCGACATGGTGGGAAAGCGTGGTGAGTTCGCGGTCCGTGGTGGCATTCTCGACCTGTTCTCGCCGACGGCGGATCATCCGGTCCGTATCGAATTCTGGGGCGACGAGGTATCGGAGCTTCGCTACTTCTCAGTTGCCGATCAGCGTTCGCTAGCGGACGTCGACGTCGATTCCGTGATCGCGCCGCCGTGTCGTGAACTGATTTTGACAGCTGATGTTCGTGATCGAGCTGCCGCACTCGCTGCTGAGAACCAGGCTGACGCGTCGTTGGTCGAGATGCTGGACAAGATCTCGGCAGGTATCCCCGTCGAGGGGATGGAAGCTCTGCTCCCGGTTCTCAAACCCGGTGAACTGCAACTACTTTCAGATGTACTTCCCGAAGGGGCGCACATTCTTCTGTGTGATCCGGAAAAGGTGCGCACCCGCGCCACCGACCTGGTGCGCACCGGCCAGGAATTCTTGGAAGCATCGTGGACGGCGGCGTCGATCGGCGGCGCTGCACCGCTCGACACGTCGATCCTCAACGGCGGAGGAGTCGATCTCGGTGCCTCCGCGTACCGGTCGCTTCGTTATGTTCGCGAATCTGCCGAAGCTGCCGGCCGACCCTGGTGGACAGTCAGCCCGCTGGCGTCGGGAAACGGTGAAGAACTCGAACTCCCGGTGCATGCGGCACCGCAGGTGCGCGGTTCCGACGACCTGTTGGCCGAGCTGTTCGTCAGCCTTCGGGCGCACGTGAGCACGGGCGGTCGCGCGGCGATCGTGGTGGCAGGTGCCGGAACCGCAAGCCGCGTCGTGGAGCGACTCGGTGAAGCCGAAGTGCCCGCCAAGATGCTCGATGCCGGCGCTACCCCCGCCCGTGGACAGGTCGCGGTGCTCCGCGGATCACTGCATGACGGACTGGTACTCGCCGGCGACGACTCGACGCCTGGGATGGTGATCGTCACCGAGTCCGATCTGACCGGCAACCGCGTTGCTGCGGTCGGCGACGGAAAGCGCTTGCCGGCCAAGCGCCGCAATCAGGTTGATCCCCTCGCGCTGTCGGCAGGGGACATGGTCGTGCATGATCAGCACGGTATCGGCCGGTTCGTCGAAATGGTCGAACGCACCATCGGTGGGGCGCGTCGTGAATACCTGGTCATCGAATACGCGCCGAGCAAGCGCGGTCACCCGGGCGATCGTCTGTTCGTCCCGATGGAATCGCTCGATCAACTCTCCCGATATGTCGGTGGGGAGTTGCCGGCGCTGAGTAAGCTCGGTGGATCCGACTGGGCTAACACCAAACGTAAGGCCCGCAAGGCAGTTCGTGAGATCGCGGGCGAGCTGGTTCAGCTCTACGCAGCGCGTCAGGCTGCTCCCGGGCATGCGTTCGGCCCGGACACCCCGTGGCAGAAGGAACTCGAAGACGCATTCGCTTTCACCGAGACGATCGACCAGTTGACCGTCATCAGTGAGGTCAAGGCCGACATGGAGAAGCCGGTTCCGATGGACCGGGTGGTGATCGGTGACGTCGGGTACGGCAAGACGGAGATCGCCGTTCGCGCCGCGTTCAAGGCAGTGCAGGACGGCAAGCAGGTGGCGGTGCTGGTGCCGACGACTCTGCTTGCACAGCAACATCTTCAGACCTTCACTGAACGAATGGCGTCGTTCCCGGTAAAGGTGCGAGGGCTGTCCCGGTTCACCGACGCCAAGGACTCGAAGGAAATCATCGCAGGCATGGCGGAAGGTGAGATCGACATCGTCGTCGGTACTCACAGGTTGCTGCAGACCGGTATTCGCTGGAAGGACCTCGGGCTTGTGATCGTCGACGAGGAACAGCGATTCGGAGTCGAGCACAAGGAACACATCAAGGCGCTACGCACCCACGTCGACGTCCTGACGATGTCGGCTACCCCGATTCCTCGTACTCTCGAGATGAGCATGGCCGGGATCCGCGAAATGTCCACGATCCTCACACCGCCGGAAGAACGTCATCCTATCCTCACGTACGTCGGCGCGTATGCGGACAAGCAGGTTGCCGCGGCCATCCGGCGTGAACTTCTGCGCGACGGTCAGGTCTTCTACGTTCACAACCGTGTCAGCTCGATCGACAAGGCAGCCAAGAAGATCCGCGAACTCGTCCCGGAGGCTCGCGTCGTCGTCGCGCACGGTCAGATGAACGAGGACACTCTCGAAAAGACCGTGCAAGGATTCTGGGAACGCGACTTCGACGTGTTGGTCTGTACCACGATCATCGAAACCGGTCTGGACATCTCGAACGCGAACACACTGATCGTCGAACGTGCGGATTCGCTGGGCCTCTCGCAGTTGCATCAGCTTCGCGGACGCGTCGGGCGTAGTCGTGAACGTGGATACGCCTATTTCCTGTACCCGGCCGAAAAGCCTTTGACGGAAACGGCATACGACCGACTGGCAACGATTTCGCAGAATTCGGACCTCGGCGCGGGTATGGCCGTCGCGATGAAGGACCTCGAAATCCGTGGAGCCGGAAACGTTCTGGGCGCAGAGCAGTCCGGCCACGTCGCGGGGGTCGGGTTCGATCTGTACGTCAGGCTGGTCGGTGAGGCGGTCGAAGCCTTCCGGGCTGCAGCCGACGGCAAACCGATCACAATGGACGAGGGCACGAAGGAAGTCCGGATCGACCTACCGGTGGACGCGCACATCCCGCCCGACTACGTCACCAGTGACAGGCTCAGGTTGGAGGGGTACCGCAAGCTCGCTGCGGCAACTGATTCCGACGGCATCGCTGCCGTAGTCGAAGAACTGGTCGATCGCTACGGCCCACTGCCCGAAGAGGTTCGACGGCTGATCTCGGTGGCCAAGCTTCGACTGCTCTGCCGCGAGTATCAACTGGAGGAAGTCGCCGTCACCGGAACTCAGCTCAAGATCTCGCCTATGTCACTGCCCGATTCCAAACAGATCAGGCTCAAGAGGATCTATCCGAGCGCGCAGTACCGGGCAACGACCGGGCTCGTGCAACTCCCGCTGCCTCGCACCGGCGGAGTCGGCTCGGATCGCCTGCGGGACGTCGAATTGCTCCAGTACATCGCGGACTTCATCCTGGCGATTGACGGGCGCGCCGCCGGTGCCGTCCTGGTCGAGGCGTGAGCACACGGTGAACGAATCGCCCGTCGTCGTACTGCTCGATCCTTTGCGGCCGCATGTCTTTCCGCTGGAGGCGCTCCCGTTCTTGTCCGGCGCGATCGATATCGACCCGGACGTTCCCGACTCGGTACGCGGCGCTCTGCCGGCCACGACACCCGGCGCCGCGGTGACTGTGATGATGGACACCGCCGAGCCGAAGACCGAGGCGTTGTCTGCCGCTGGTGTAAAGATGATTCGCGCCGAACCCATTCACGGCGATCGGCTTGTGGAAGCGGCGTCGATCATGAACCGGTTGTGGAATCGCGGCGGTTGGGAGTCGACCCAGACGCACGAGAGCCTCTCCGTTTACCTCGTCGAGGAGACCTACGAGGTACTCGACGCGATTCGAAGCGACGACGAGAGCGATCTTCGGGAGGAACTCGGAGACCTGTTGCTTCAGGTGTTGTTCCACTCGCGGATCGCTCAAGCACACGGTGTTTTCGAATTGGACGACGTGGCCGGTGCATTGATCGCGAAACTCGTGCACCGCAGCCCGCACCTGGTCAGTTCCGGGGCGGTCGACATCGCTGAGCAAGAGCGGGCGTGGGACGCTTTGAAGGCTGCCGAGAAGGCTCGCGCGTCATCCATGGACGGCATCGCTCGGTCGCAGCCGCCGTTGCTCCTCGCCGAAAAAGTACTGAGCAGGGCCGCCAAAGCTGGTGTGATCGAAAGCGCCGATGAAGCTGATCTGGAAGCTCTGATCGAGCAGTGCCGACGCGCCGACACTGCACTCCTGGGCGCCCTGGACATGCTGATCGCCGACATTCGGATTCGTGAGGGAAGACGTCTCGAAGACGTGGAGGATTAGCCCACTTTGACGTAATTGCCCGGTAATCACCTGGCAATCGGAAAATAGCTTGGGCTTGGTGAGTGCAGTTGAAACAAACCTAAGGTATGTTTACGTACGAAATGAGCAACACTGGGTCGTTTTCTTGCATGAATTGGCCTTTGATCGGCGGTTATGTAGGGGGGTCCGATGACGGTTCATTTCTGCACTGCGAGCAGCGAGGTACGGCAACCGGCGGGGTGTTGCCGTACCTGGACGCTCGCGGTGGCTACCGATCAGCGATCCCCCAAGCCGTTCGATCCGCTGACGCCGTTCGTATGACAAGAAAGACTGATGGCAAATGAGCGTTCATGCTGAGGTGGAGAGCCGGTCGGCGGTATCGCAGGATTCCGCTCATGTCGGAACAGACTGGCGCCGGGCATACCGGAAGCGGATCGCAGTGAGCGATTCGATCACGGTCCTGTTCGTGATCGCACTCGCTCAGATCGGCAGTATGTGGCCGCATCCCATCGAGTGGCTGACACCACTTAAAGTGATCGCGTCTGCAGCGTTGGGCGGACTGTGGATGATCGCCCTCGCACGGGGGCGTAGCCGTCATCAGGCGATGCTGGGCGAGGGCAGTGACGAGTACGAGAAGGTACTGCTCGCTACCGGCCAGGTCTTCGGAGTAGGCGCATTGGCCGGGATCATTCTGGGCGTGGGAATTGCGCGAAGCTACCTCATGATCGCACTGCCCGTCGGACTCGCTGCGCTGCTTCTCGGACGCTACCTCTGGCGACGCGACATTCGAAAGAAGCGTGCGATCGGGGATTGCCGTAACTCGGTGCTGTTGGTTGGTGGACATGCGTCCGTCGTTGCTACTACGCGTGCCTTCGTGCGGGAATCCTCGGCAGGCTACGACGTTGTGGGAGCGTGCATTCCGCGTCGGGCGACCGCGTTGGACGATCACATCGTTGTCGACGGAGCAGCAGTCCCGGTAATGGGCAACGAGTTCGAGGTAGTCGAGGCGATGCGCGCAAGTGGCGCAGACACCGTCATCGTAACCGGGACCGAAGACCTCGGACAGGTGGGCATTCGCAAACTGATGTGGGACCTCGAAGCCGAGGGCGTCGACATGGTGGTTTCACCGGTCGTGGCCGATGTGTCGAAGGCTCGCTTGATGTTTCGCCCTGCGGCGGGACTCCCGTTGATTCACGTTGCGCGGCCGCGCTACCAGGGCGCGAACCGGCTTGAGCCCGCTGTTTTCGACGCGGTGTTCTCGATGCTGATGATCCTCCTCGTGGCGCCGGTCATGCTCGCCGCTGCCGCTGCAGTCAAGTTCACGTCCAAAGGCCCGGTGTTCTACAAGGCGGAACGCATCGGCCTCAACGGGAAACCGTTCCCCATGTTCAAGTTTCGTACCATGGTGGAAGGCGCCGATCAGCAGGTTGTCGATCTGATGGGGGACAACGAAGGCGCCGGAGGTGTGTTGTTCAAGATGCGTGAGGATCCACGAATCACGTCCGTCGGCAAGATCCTTCGTCGATTGAGTATCGACGAGCTACCGCAGTTCTTCAACGTCATTCGCGGAGAGATGAGCGTTGTCGGCCCGCGGCCGCCATTGCGTCGCGAGGTCGAGATGTACGACGACGAGGTTGCCCGGCGCCTGCTGGTCAAGCCTGGCATCACCGGTCTCTGGCAGGTAAGTGGTCGCAGTGATCTCTCCTGGGAAGAATCTGTTCGTCTCGACTCTTCCTACGTGGAGAATTGGTCTGCGGCGCAGAATATCTCGATCATCACCAGGACCGTATCCGCAGTGCTCAGGAGCGACGGAGCGTACTGACCGGACAGAGGCAGTCAGCATTCCTGGAACTGGGCGCGAACATACCCGGCGGTTTGCCACACATAGTTCGCGGCCCAGACCCAGACCGGAAGTGGTCGGGGGTCCGCGACTACGTCGATGTCACCGTCCCAGCAACGGTTGATGATGTAGCGACTGCGAGAGACATGGGGAACGAAGGTCACAACGATGACACGCTTCCATCCCTGTGCCTCGGCGCGACGCCGAATCTCCTGTCCTTCACCACGCGTGGTCGACGGATCTGGCTTGAAACAGCTGACCTCGAAGTCGTAGGTGCCCTCGCATATTGCGGTGATCCTCGGATCATTGCTTCGATACGGATTCGAAAAGATGATCTGGGGCGCGTAGCCCTGCTCGGCCAAGGACAGTCCGTATTCTTCTCTGCCGTCGTGATCACCGCCGAGAACAACTATCGCGTCGGCCATTTCGGGTGTGTCGATCACCGGATCGACGTAGACCGGCCAGCCGGCGGCAGTGATTGCAGTAAGTCCGCCGACAATCCCGCTGAGAACGAGTACGCGTCGACGGACCTTGGGGCGAGTGGATTTCACAATTACTTCCTGTAGTGCAGATGTGGGAGCCGCTCAGAGCCCGTACTGGGTTTCGAGCACCGCACGAACGGCAGGCATTCCTAGTCGTTCGCGAGCAACATTTCGCGCGCGGGCGCCCATCTCTGCAGCGGCGACGGGATCCTTCAAGAGCGACGAGATCGCCGCGGTCACTGATTCGGTGGCGTCATCGGTCACGAGGCCACACCGACCATCCCGGATCAGTGGTGCGAGGCCGCACGTGTCGGTGACGACTACGGGCAGTCCAGCGGCCATCGCCTCGAGTACAGACATCGGGAACGGTTCGTTCACGGAGGGCAAGACATATACAGCGGCTTGACGAAATCGTTCGGGAGACTTGTCGAACGGTAGTGGGCCTTCGTACTGGATGCAATTGCTATGTCCGGAGCGTTCGATCAGTCGGTTGACGGCTTCTGCTTCACCCTCATCCGGTCCGACTATCGAAAAGCGCGCCGTGTGTCCGCTGTCCAACAACTCTTTTGCGGCTTCGACGAAGACCTGGGGTCGCTTTCTTGCCTGTAGTCGTGCTAGGTAGAGGACCTCGGGCGGGTCGCAACTGTTGACTGGCCGTGACTCGAGGTCTTCGGCCTCGGGGATCCCGTTGTTGAGTTCCACCAAGTTGACGCGACTGTCTCCGACAACAGACTGCAGGTCTGTGTGCTCTCGTTCGGTCAGATAGAACACTGTCCGTGCTCGTTTGAGGACCGGGATCGTGAAAGCAGCGTCCAACGGCCTTGCCAGCAATTTGTCTGTCTCGTCGATCATCCCGTGAGTTTGTGCGAAAACTGGAATACCGTATGCAAGAGCCAATTTCGCGGCAGGAAGGGTCACCAGGTCACGCGCGAGATGAATGTGCACGACGTCGAATTCTCGTACGTGCTTGCGAAGCCACACAAGCATCGACGGCGCGCCGATTCCCGCGTACCCGATTTTGGGGATCACGGTTCGCGCCGGAAACAATTGCAGAGCGATACCCTGCTCGCGTGTCGGTGGCACCGCGTATCCACGCTCACCCGCGGCGATAGTTACGTCATGCCCATTGTCCTGCAATGCTTTCGACTGATTTAGGGCGACCCTGATAGGCCCTCCGTAGGCGGCGTCCGGTGAGAAGAGAGTGACGATCTGCAGTATCTTCATCGTGCAGCGCCGGCCCGTGGCGCCAACATCGTGGCTCCGGCGGGAACATCGGACGTCACCAAAGCCGTCGCGCCGACGATTGCGTTGTCCCCGATCGTTACACCGCGGAGTATCGTCGCACGGGCGGCGATCCATGCTTGGTCACCGATGACGATGGGAGCATTGTCGAACTCGAATGTGGGACTTCGGTGATCATGACTGCCCGTACACAGGAGGACATCCTGCGAGATAGCCGTATTCGCCCCTATCGTGACGGGTTCGAGATTGAGTATCCATGTTCCCTCGCCGATCCACGAGTCTGCTCCGACCGTCAGTTTCCACGGCCAGTGGATACGGACGCGGTGTCGAATCAGGACCCCGTCGGCGATGTCGGCACCGAACCGCCGGAGAACTGCAACGCGTACTCCATTGGGGCACCACCAATGAGAAAGCAGCACACCGGAAATCGCGAGCCAGGAGATTTGGACCAGCGGGCCGCGTCCCTTGTCGTATCCTGCACCGGTGAACCCGGACAGAGTGCGGTTTGTGCTCACAGTCGGACCGCTGCAGACGAATCCCGTACGTGCTCGCGATACCAGGCTACGGTCGACTCGATGCCCTCGCGGGTTGAGATCTGTGGTTTCCAACCGGTGGCCATCAATGTGGACACGTCGAGTAGTTTGCGCGGTGCACCATCGGGCTTGCTTGTGTCCCAGTCCATTCGGCCTTCATATCCCACTGCTTCGGCCACAATATTTGCGAGCTCTTTAATGGTTTCGTCGTGACCGGTACCGACGTTGACATGCCCGGACTCGTCGAAGGTGTCAAGTAGGTGAAGGAGTGCATCGGCCAAGTCGTCCACATGGAGGAATTCTCGACGTGGGCTCCCCGAACCCCAGTTTGTGACTGATTCAATTCCCTCGTTCTTGGCTTGGTCGAGACGGCGGATCATCGCAGGAAGTACGTGCGAAACATTCTCCGAGAAGTTGTCGCCGGGTCCGTACAGGCTTGTCGGCATCGCCGAGATCCAGGGCAACCCGAACTGCCTACGAACAGCCTGGACCTGGATGATTCCCGCAATCTTGGCGATCGCATATGCGTCGTTGGTCGGTTCGAGATGGCCGTTCAGTAATTGATCTTCTCTGATCGGCTGTGGCGCCAGGCGCGGGTAGATGCACGAGGACCCGAGGAACAGCAATCGGCGCACGCCGTGCCGCAGCGCTGCGTCGAGCACATTGGTCTGGATCTGAAGGTTGTCGGAGATGAAATCGACCGGATACGTGTTGTTCGCGACGATTCCTCCGACCTTCGCGGCAGCCAAGACGACGCACGACGGTTTGGCGGCTTCGAAGAAGGCGAATACGTCTGCTCGGTTTCGCAGATCGAGTTCGGCAGATGTGCGGCCGATCAGGTCGGTGAAGCCACTCTGTTCGAGCTTGCGCCAGAGCGCGGATCCCACCAGTCCCTTGTGTCCGGCGATGTAAGTCGGGGCGCTGCGATCAAGAGGTGCAATCGATTTCGTTGTGATCATGAGAGCGAGATCTTCCAATCAGGGAGATGCGGCGTGTCGATCCACGGTGTGCCGGCATGCGCCAATGCTGCGATGTCGGCGTCCATCATGATTCGAGCCAATTCTGGGGTCTGTACTGTCGCTTTCCAGCCCAGTTTGTCCTCGGCCTTGCCTGCATCGCCGACCAGAGCGTCCACCTCTGTGGGGCGAAGGTAACGAGGATCGAATTTGACGTACTTCTGCCAGTCGAGACCCACATGTTCGAATGAGGCCACGACAAAATCTTGGACCGTGAAGTTTCCTCCAGTGGCCAACACGTAGTCATCTGGTTCGTCGACTTGAAGCATCCGCCACATACCCTCGACGTACTCGGGTGCGTAGCCCCAGTCCCTGACCGCGTCCAAATTGCCCAGGTACAGGGAATCTTCGATCCCGGCCTGGATTCGCGCGACTGCACGCGTGATCTTTCTCGTGACGAATGTTTCACCGCGGCGGGGTGACTCGTGATTGAAGAGGATCCCGTTCACCGCGTGAATTCCGTAGGCCTCGCGATAGTTCCTGGTGACCCAGTACGAGTACACCTTTGCAGCGCCGTACGGCGACCGCGGATAGAACGGGGTGTCCTCGTTCTGTGGAGGCGGACTGGCTCCGAACATTTCTGAACTCGAAGCTTGGTAGAAGCGGCACTGCAATCCCGTCATGCGGACTGCTTCGAGCAAACGAATAGACCCGATTCCGGTTGTGTTGCCTGTGTGTTCGGGCTCGTCGAAGCTGACCCGCACGTGCGACTGCGCAGCGAGGTTGTATACCTCGTCTGGTGCGATCTTCGACAGGAGCGTGACGAGTCGTGCGCCGTCGGACAGGTCACCGTAGTGCAAGAACAGCCGTGCGCCCAGTTCGTGAGGGTCCTGATAGAGGTGATCGATGCGTGACGTGTTGAAAGTTGATGCGCGTCTGATCAATCCGTGAACTTCGTAACCTTTGGCCAACAACAGTTCTGCCAGGTAGGAACCGTCCTGTCCGGTGATCCCTGTGATGAGTGCGCGTTTGGTCATCGAGCGTCAGCTGCCTTGTCTATGTTCGTCGTCTTCAGATCCGAGTCGAGATGTGTGAGGTTTTGTTCCGAGCGGCTCGCGTACTAACTGCGGCCGGCCACCAGCTCGCGGATCCACTTTTCGCATTTGTCGATGGACGCGGTTTTGCCAACCGAGGTGGCGCAGTAATGGACCCCGGCGGCACCAAGTCTGGCGGAAGTCTCCGCGTCGCCCGCGAGTTGTAGGGCTGCAGAGAGCAGGCCTGCGGGATCACCGTTCTGAGTGACGACCCCAGCACCGGAGGCACGGATCTCGTCGGCAGTCGTAGATGCCACATCGGTTGCGGCGACAATCGGGGTACCGCTGCTGAAATACGACGTCAGCTTGCTCGGCACTGCCATCCCGACGATCCCGGGTGCCTCGTTGACCAGTAAAACGTCGGCGGCGGCCATGGCAGTGCGGAAATCCTGGTCGTCGAGTGGGCGGACGAAGTCGATTCGATCGACTCCGACTGCCGCGGCTTCGAGGTTCGGTCGCTGATTGCCGTCACCGACCAGAACGAATCGGATTGGCAGACTCTGCTCGTCGGCGAGTCGAGCGGCCTCGACGACATTTTCCAGACCTTGTTTCAGGCCCATGTTTCCGGTGTGCAGAACAATGGTTTCGTCAGGCGACCAACCGAATTTGGTGCGTGCGGCGGTGAGATCGTCCACATCGATCGGCGTCACGTGCGTCCAGTTCCGAACCACTGTGACTCGTTCGCGTGGGACGTGAAGTTCGTTGACGACATGGTCGACGAAACGGTCATGGACGACGGCGATTCCGTCGGCGGACTTCACGACAGCCGCCTCGAGCCTGGACGTTGCGCGGGCACTGCGGCCTGTCATCGCACCGGTCTCCACGACGCCTTGACCGTACAAGTCGTGTACCCAGACCCCGATGGCCGGACGTTTGGGTGTCAGCCGAGCACGTCCGAGGACCATCGCAGTGGCCAGCAATGCCGGACTGGTGCACACGATTACGTCAGGTGTGTTCCATCCGGAACTGGTGGCACGTGCGCCGAAACTCAGCTCCATCTTGATTCGTCCCAAGGCATTCGGTGGGCTGGGCACGAAGTGGCGGCGTCGGTGAACGTGAACGCCGTTCACGACCTCGTCGATCGACCGTCCCTGGTAGGAAGCGTCGATTTCCCACGCCGGATAGTGCGGGTACCCGGTGACGACGTGCACCTTGTGCCCGCGCTCGCCGAGGGACTCGGCAAGGTCCGTCATGTACGGGGCTATCCCCGTGGTTTCCGGCGCGTAGTTGATGCCGAGAATCGTGATGTTCAGCGATTCGACGGGACCACGATTGGATAACTCGAAAGTCGCGGAGACGTCACCAGGTTTGTCGTGCATCTGGTCGATCTGGGTGCTGATGACGAACCTCCAGTTGGTAAACTGCGCTTCAAACAGTCAAATGGTTTGGTTTACGCTATTTAAGCCCTATTTCCACGGTTTATCAACTGGTCTCATGTCGTGCTTCGATCGCCGGGAGCGATGTTGCTGCATCAGATGGAGGCGAGCCTGTGCGCGCGTAGTGTTAACCAGCAGGTTGCAACAGGGTGATGGGTGGACTGGCCTCGTTAGGCAATTTCGAATGTGGCGGAGCGCACTGGCGGAAGGCGGAGATTTCGATCCGGCCGCGGGTTCCCTCGGAGGTTCTGCAAACTCGCTGAAACCGGCGCACGGTTGTTTTGCCGCGAACGAAGGGAAATTGGTCGGTGAGGATTGAATTTCGGGCACACGTGATCGTGGAGGGATGAAGTGAAGGTCGATCCGCTGGCAAGCACGTACTGCTGTCACGCGCAGGAGTCCTTCGGCCCAGTTGATAGAGCTGGTGTCGTAGCCGTTGTCAACGAGTGGATCTCGGAGACTTTCGAAGCGGGTATCGGGGTCTTCCCCCTGATTTTCGAGATGCGTACCGCTGGTGAGGGTTCGCCTACTGCCTCGTTACACGGACTGGGTGCCGTCGAAGGAATGCGCGTGGCCGACGTGTCTTCGGCGATAGGCGTCGAGGTATTCGACCGGACATTGTTCAAGTATTTCAATGCGCGACGATTCAGTGACCCTCGCGAGATCACTGTCGTCGTTGCACGCAACATGATCGGCCTGATCTATTCACACATGTTTGGTGACGAGACGGTCTTCATGCCGAAATCAGAACGACTCTTTCTTGCGTTGTCGGGTCTGGATCCGGCGCTTGGTCCGCGCTCTCCCGCTGTGCGCAGATTGTCGAAGCGTCGGATCGTTGCTGCCGGGCTTTTGATGGCGTCGACCAATCCCTTGATTGCCGCGACGTCCCTGAGGCGAATCCTCAGTGGTACAAGTATGTTCCAGCGTGAGGTGGTGAGTCGGCGGGCATCGGGAAACGCAATCTCGTCCTCGGCCGTATCCACGGAACCTGTTCGCGGGTGGTGGCTCTCCGTTCGTTTGGTTGCAGCACCTGGAACCCGTGTGCCTTCCGTGTATTTCTATTGCGCAGTGCTCGCGGCTCTGGAGTGCGGCCCCGACGTCACTCATCACGTGGTTGTCGACCTGCGATCGGCATCGCCCCTACTGGCGAGGACAGGGGGGAATGCGTTCAGTCACATTCCTTTCCGGGCAGATTGGACAGCTAGTAGTCCCCTCGAAGTGGCTTCGCAGGTTCGGTCGAGGATTCGCTCCGGCGAGGCGCTCGTCCGGCGTGCTGCTGGGGAGTTGGTCGGACGGCGCAATAGTCGGTCCCGGGCCGACCCTGATGGCGTGGCGTCCCCGATGGTGCTTGCAACTACAATGTCGTGTTTTCGGGTGCCCGGTGATCGAGATCATGCGTTCAGTGGTGGTGATCTGGCGTTCGCGAGGGGAATGCAGACACTCGAGCCGGCAGTTCTCGCGTCCAACATGCGCACGACGGGCCGCTACGCCGACTGTACATACAGCCATTCGGGTAATTTCGTCGATCTCGAGAAGATGCGTTCGGCCGTCAACGCTGCGGCCGCCTACCTCGGGCTTCGAATCGCGGTCAACACTGGCTCGCACTTCGACTAGAGAAGGTTCGTCTGGAGGAGGTTCTCTCTCTGGAGGAATGCACGAAGGCAACCCCGGCTACTTCGCAGTAAACAATCCTATAGACTGTTTCAGGTGGACTGAGCCGACCGACGGTTTCAATTTGATCTCAGTCTGGAGACACCACGTGTGCAAGGGAGGTGGGGTCGTGGCAGGTCTGAAGCTGCGAGTGCTGTTCAGTGCGGGTGACCAAGTGCTGTCCAGCGTAAGTAACGCGTTGATTCTGTTCGCGATGGCCGGACCGTCCTCCGTCAGTGAGTTCGGTCTGGCGATCCTTGTTTTCTCCATCCTCACGGCTGCGCTCGGATTCGTTCGAGGTGCAGTTGGCACACCCCTGCTGTTGATGAGTGCCCACAGTCGCAACAGGATTCGCGCGGAGAGCAGACATGCGATCTCGGGTGCTGCCACCTTCGGAGTCCTGGTTGGGATCGTTGCCTTCGGAGTCTCGGTTTTCCTTCACGAACCGCAGGTAGGGATTGCATACGCCGTTGCCGCGCCGGTTGTTCTCGCGCAGGATGCCTTGCGGTTCACCGCGATGTCGATGGGAGAACCGGAACACGCGTTCTTCAGCGACGCGTTGTGGGCGAGTGCGGCGTTCGGTGTCCTTGTCGTGACTTGGATTCGACCAGAGGCACTTTCGATCGCAGAGATGATTTGGTTGTGGTCCGTCGCCGGAGGACTCGCACTCGTTTACCTGATGATTCGCGTACAGACGCTACCGCGACTGACTGGTCTGTATCGCTGGTGGGCGTCGTTCTGGACTCATCGAATCCGGTTCGGATTCGAGAGTGGCATCGACCAACTGGCTGCAATCGTGATCGTCGCGGTGTCCACGGCCTTCATCGGAACGGTGGCTGCCGCGTCTTTGCGCGGAGCCGTGACCGTCCTGGGGCCGTTCGCCGTGCTGATCAGTTCTCTTCCACTGATCGTCATTCCCGAATCGGTGCGGGCCGGCCATACCGCGCGCCAGGTGTGGAGCACACTGCGTTATGCAGCGTGGCTCACATCTGCGATGGCGGCAACGATCGGATTCGCCGCTCCCTTCCTTCCAGATGCACTCGGCCGAGTCGTTCTAGGAGAGTCCTGGGCCGAGGCTCGCCATGTTCTGCCGTTTCTCGGACTCGAGTACGCGGCGATCTGTTGGATAGCGGGTGTTTACAATCTCTACCGCACTCAAGGAGCCAGCGGACGACTGCTCAAGCTGCGAATTGTCCAGAGTCTCACGGCAATCGTCATCTGCAGCGCGGCCGCGGCCCTCACGGGAACCGCGGTCGGAGTCGCGATCGGGCTGGCGGTCTCGTCCGTCCTCGTTGCGGTGTGCCTGGTGGTCGCTGCCCAACGGAAGCACTCCGGCCGTGAAGACCCCGCGAGCGTGCCGTCCACTGCTGATCGTGCCGAACCAGGCGATCTGCGCCGAACACGAACAGGCGCACTGGCCGGGACGACCACGTGAAAACAATTTCCAGCGGGCGGACAAAGCCTCACGAGTTCGCGGAATTCGACGTCGGGCGGCAGGACTCGTTGATGCCACCGCTGATTGCGATCTGGACCGCGGTGATCATGGTGATCATCGTGCCTTTCGCAGTCGTCGAGTTCACTCCGACACCGCCAGGGCGTGTATGGATGGCGGTACTTGCCGTCACCACGATTTCGGGACTGCGCTATGCGTGGATTGTGGGCGAGGGCTTTCGTCGGCTCGTCGAGATGTCGTTCTGGGTTTTCACCTATGTCTTCATGGGTCTTGCCCCACTTGCCCAGCTCCGCCTGCGAGAGATTCCTCCTACGACGCCCCGAGTGGATCCGTCCCTCAACTCGACAGCGGTGGCTATCGTCCTTCTGGGAATCGGCGGCTTCCTGGTGGGATTAGTGTTCTCCGGAGCGGTGTGGCGTCGAATCAAAGACACGCGATGGGGAAACGCCACAAGCGTGCGTGTGGATCCCGTTCGGGTTTTGATTCTTGCCGGTTGCGCCCTGGTCGCCAACGCGTACTACATCAAGAAACTTGGTGTAGGGACGCTTCTGTCGAGCCGAAGTGCCGTGGTGGAGCAGGCGAGTGCGTCGCTGGGGCAATCCACGGTCGCCAGCATCATCGGCGCCGTCGCGATGATGTCCTTGCTTGTCGCATTCATCGCGGTGGTCAAATACCGTGATCAGAATCCGGGAGCCGATCGTTTATTTCTTCTCTGCGCCATCGTGCTCGGAGCCGTGCTGTTGTTGACTTTCAATCCGATCTCGAGTGCGAGGTATCTGTTCGGTACTGCAGCACTAGCCGTGGCGGCACTTTTCGGACTCTTCGCGACCCGTGGTCGTTTCCGTGTGGTTGCCTTGCTTGCCGTGGCTGCACTTGTCCTGGTCTTTCCGCTCGCCGATGCGTTCAGGTACAGCACGTCGGCACAGTTCAAGACAAGCTCGCCTCTCGAATCGCTCACGTCTCCGGACTACGACGCATTTGCGCAGGTCAACAACACCGTCAACTTTGTGAATACGCACGGGGTTACCGATGGCAAGCAGGCACTCGGAGTTGTTCTTTTCTGGATTCCGCGGACCATCTGGCCCGGCAAAGCTACGGACACGGGCATCCTGCTCGCGGAGAGCCGCAACTACACGGTCAAGAACCTTTCTGCTCCGTTGTGGTCCGAGCTGTTCGTCAACGGTGGGTGGATCGCGCTGATTGTCGGAATGGTTGCTCTAGGCTTGATCGCAGGGATTCAGGACAGGCGAATCGAACTGTCGCTGCGCCAGTCCAGGGCGCCGACGATCCTTGCCTGCATCCTGCCCTTCTACCTGATCATTCTGCTCAGAGGATCACTGCTGCAAGCGATGTCGTACTTCCTCGTCATCATCGGTTGTGCATTCTTTGTCTCACGGCGGGAGGTGACTCGATGACTCGGACGAACCGATTCTCGTCGAGAATCTCTGCCCGTCGCCCGCTGGAACTCGTGGGCCTTGCTCTGCTGGTGGTACTGGTCGTTTGTGCGACGGCGCTGGCGGTGCGTCAGAATTCGGCTGCCGGAAACGGCCGGTCCGCCCTCACAGCAGCGACAACGGTTCCTCAGTTGCCGCCGGACACAGCGCCGGCATCGATGTGGTTCGGCGACAGCTTCACTGCGGGCATCAACGGAATCGGGCTCGGGGCATACCCGAGAATCATCTGCGTCCGGATGGGGTGGGACTGCAATGTCGATGCTCAGGGAAGCACCGGTTTCACCAACGACGGCGCACCCGAGTATCAGGGAACTACAACACGATTCGAGAATCGACTACAGGTGTCGATCGAGCGGTATCGAGCGGACATCATTTTCGTGGACGGTGGGCGAAACGATCTGCACATGAGTCCGATGGATTTGTTTCCCGTCATGACGTCGTACATCGATACCGTCCGGGATGCATGGCCGGATGCGCGTCTGGTGATCATCGTGCCGACATACGTCACACCTGTGCCGTACGACGGATACGACCAATTCGTATCAGCGCTGCGAAGTTACGGGGAATCGGTTGCCGCGACCGTGATCGATCCTGTTGCCGACGGTTGGTACGCCGACGTGGACCTCACGACACTGAAATTCGAGGACGGTGTGCACCCGAATGCAGTGGGGAACGCAGTGATTGCTCAGAAACTGGTGGAATCGCTGACCGCCTCCGGTGTGATTCGCGAGGGCGCGCCGAATGGGGGGATTCTGCGATGAACCCGTCCCGCTTCTTCGGAGTCCTTCGTGACAAGTGGGTTGTCGTCGGCATCTCGACATTGCTCGGCCTGCTGGTAGGCGTTCTGCTGACATTGCTCACGCCGACCACTTTCAAGTCCTCGACCCAGCTCTTTCTCACCACGCCAGGGTGGGGTACACCGACCACTCTGGGCAATGCCGATTCGAGCCCTTTCCAAGGTGACGAATTCTCGCAGCAACGAGCGGGTACGTACACGCGTCTGGCGGAGGGTGCCGACTTCTCGGCCCGCGTCGCAAGTCGTCTGGGCGAGAGTGGTCTGCGTGACGTCGAAAGCATTTCGGTTCGCGTTGTGCCCGACACCGTGTTGCTCGAAATCTCTGGCACCACCGACAGCGCAGACCGGGCGTTGCAACTGACGAACGCGGCTTCGGATGAGATGAACGAGACGATCCGGCGACTCGAGACGCCGAGTGGGACTTTGATCCCGACGGTTCAGCCGCTGACTGTCGTCACGGCGTCAGCACCGACGAGCCCGGCTGGTCCGCAGACGATTCCGAACGTTCTTCTGGGGTTGGTCGTCGGATCGCTGGTTGGAGTGACTGGTGTGATCTTGGCTGCTGCGAGGTCGAGAGCAGTTCAGGGTGTCGACGAATTAGCGGCCTGGACGGGTCTACCTGTGCTCGAGTCGATCCCGTACCTCGGTGACAGGGGATTGTCCGCCGAGGAAGGTGCTCAGTCGGCATCGAGAAGTTATTTTGAGAGACTGCAGTTCAACCGAGATCTCATCGGGTCAGGTACGCCCGCGTCACCCGTGCTCGTGACCGCTGCCGACGAGGGGAAGATCAGCAGGTTCGCAGCTGGCGGCATCGCCGATGCTGCTTGCGCTCTGGGGTATTCGGTGGTTCTCGTCGACTGCAACTTCCGATCCTCGCGTGCACATATCGAGTTCGGGGTCACCGACATCGTCATGTCGGACAGCGTCCTCGATGATGTTCTGATCTCGACACCGCTGCATCCGACTCTCCTCCGGAGCGGTTCGCCGACCGAAACTCCGGAGCGAGTCTTCGAGTCTGAGTCGTTCAGGCGCATGCTGCGAGATCTGAGTGCCAGGTTCGACGTAGTGGTTGTTTTCGACTCCGGCGGGACGCAGTACGCCGACTCGGGCCGACTGGCCAAGGTATGCCGTTCGATAATCCTTGTCGTTCAGTCTCATTCGACAAACATGCAGACGGTGATGACGAAGATTCACGATCTGGAAATCGCAGGAGCGAAAATCGAAGGTTCGGTCCTCTTGACGACCACGCGCCGAACGCAGCGAGGGGCAGTGTTGCCCGTGAATCGGCCAGACACAACTGACTCGGTGGCAAGTTACACGCCACGGCGCGACGGAGACACACGCACACAGCGATCTCCAAGAAAGGCGAACACATGAATGCACTCAGCACTGCCGCGCGAATTCTGAGGCGGGGGTGGGCAATACCTGTCTTCGCGGTGCTCGGCTTGATCCTCGGTGCTTTCATGGCCATCTCGAGTCCGTCGTCCTACACGTCGACAACTGTGCTGTTCATCGGCTCGCCGATCAGTGCTGACTCGGCTGGCGCCTACCAGGGCGATCTGTTTTCTCAGCAACGAGCGGCGACCTATGCCCAACTGTTTTCGAGCGACGATCTGGCGGTCAAGGTGATCGACGACCTGGGTCTTCCAATGAGCGGACATGAGTTGGCCTCGCAGGTTTCGGCGGCAGCAGTTGAGAAAACTGTGCTCTTGCAGGTCTCTGTCACGGATTCGACGGCCGAAGGATCGGCCGGTATCGCCAATGCGTATGCGAAGAATTTTGCACAATATGTGGGGCAGTTGGAGACCCCTAACGGTGGTGGCCGTCCGAATACCTCCGTCCAGGTGGTCACCGAGGCCAACGCTGAAGATGCCAGTGGGGGTTCGAATCTCGTGATGACGTCCCTGTTCGGCCTCATCGGTGGCCTGGTCGTCGGCATCGGCGTCCGGGTGCTCCTTGGGCGACTCGACCGGTCCGTTCGAAGCGCTTCCATGCTCTCGGCCGTTGCAGGTGTACCGATTTTGGCGACAGTTCCGGAATCGGCCTCGCGGGGATTTCGCGCGTTGACGTTCCCCGCCGACGGCGCGACCGCCTATGCCGAGTCGATACGCAAGCTCAGGACAGGTATCGAGTTCGCCGGCCCGAGTGCCGACGCGATCCGTTCGGTCCTCATCGCCTCGCCTCGGTACTCGGAGCCTGCGGGGTGCATCGCAGCCGATCTCGCGGTTGTCCTGTCCGAAGCGGGACGTCGAGTGCTGTTGGTGGACGGTGACTTGAGGTCGCCGAGCTTGGATTCATACCTCGGTATCAAGCCGGCAGTCGGCTTTTCCGACGTGCTGGCCGGTGCGATTCCGCTCGTGGACGTGCTCGTTCAGGTACCCGGTCGCTCATTGACTCTGCTGCCCGCCGGCTCGATACGATCCGATTCCGGTGATGCCATCGCATCGGTCTCGGCACGCGAGATGCTTTCGGAAGCCTCCGAGAAATTCGAATACACGATCGTCGTGGGTCCACCGTTGTCGCTCTATTCCGATTCGGCTGTGATCGGCTCAGTCGTCGACGGCGTGGTTCTTGTTTCAACACAGAGTATTTCGTCGGTCGACGAGGTGGAAGGCGCAGCGACCACGCTGCGCGCTGCCGGCGCGAACCTGTTGGGCGCGGTGCTGTCGGGTGTCGGACGGGGTGGCTTGGTCAAGGTCCGCAGCCGTGTGAGTGTGGTGGACGAGCCTGCGGCGAACGAGCCTCCGGTGAATGATGCATCGAATGAACCAGTCGGCGCGTGGCCTCCCGTTGAAGGAGGAGCCGGCGCGCAGGTAATACACGCAGAACCAGGTGTGGGATCGACGGGGAAGAATGAAGTGGAGAAGCATGATTCGGGGGATTCGGTCGAATCTCCGGCCGAAGATATGCGCATCGATTTCGACGAATGGGAGCCGGCGGAGACTGAGGGGCGCTACACGCGCAGTGATCTGGACAGTCCGACAGTGGCGATCCCTCGCTCGATGCTCCGCACAAAGGTCGCGCAGAAGGCGAACCTCTCGAGTGACGAGTTGCCGACCGATAAGCGGCAGGTAAGATCACTCGGTGGGAACGGCGATTCCGATTCCAGGTCGAATCACCCGCCGCAAGCTTCGGATTCTGTGCAGCAGAATTGAATTGGAATTCGATTTCCAGGTTCGGGATGTCAACGTCACCGGACATTGCGGCGTAAGGCCGTGTGTGAGAAGGGGTGGCTGATTCGGTGAACGCCGATGCTCGAAAACGGAAACGGGTGAGTATCGAAGGTTCGCGGGACAGGAAATTTCGTGCAGTTGCCATCGGCATTGCGCTGGTGTCGTCAGTGCTTCTCGTAGTGGCCGGCCTCAGGCTCTCTGATGGAGTGGACCCAAACGCGAGGGTTGACGCGGCGGTGTCATCACATCCCGCCGTCGAGCTTCCGGACAACGGACAGTCGACCGCCAAAATGGTCTTTGCGCACTACTTCCCGCCGTATCCCCTTTCGATCGACAACCTACCGTCGGGCGAAGACTATTACGCCACGCAGTATCTCAATCCGAACGGTGAACGAGGTTCATACGCCGCATTCGGAGGGTTTCTTCGAGACCGACCGCAACCACGGCCTGTTTCAGCTGACCCACAGTGGAGGCAGCGAGATCTCGAAGATGAAGTGCGGCAGGCAATCGACGCGGGAATCAGTGGGTTCTCGGTTGACATTCTGACGAAGTCGTCGAACCCGTTGTGGTCTTCGTCCGTTCCGTCCCAACTTCTCGCCGCTTCGGCTGCGGTTGATCCTGCGTTCGAAATAATGCTGATGCCGGATATGAACGGCGAACTCGGCACATTGGACCCCGCGAATCTGGCAGGCGAGTTGTCGCAGTACGCGTCATCGCCGTCGGTTTTTCGATTGACGGACAACCGGGTGGTGATTTCGCCCTTTCTTGCCGAGAAACACGACCCGGCGTGGTGGTCGCAGTTTCTCGAAATCATGAAGGCCCGCTACGGGATCGAGGTGGCCTTCGTTCCACTCTTCCTGAACTCCACCACGAATATGGATTCATTCGCGTCGATAAGCTATGGAATGTCGACGTGGGGTGGACGTAACCCTTCCTTCAATCCAGTGACGGACACCGGGATCGGCTCGCCACTGGATCAGGTGAACCGAGCGCACGCTCTCGGCAAGATATGGATGCAGTCGGTCTCGTTCCAGGATGCGCGTCCCAGCCAATCGGTTTTCGACGAAGCGCAGAACACTGGGAATCTCCGAAACACCTGGCAGATTGCGCGCGAATCGGATAGCGAATGGGTGCAACTAATTTCGTGGAACGACTACAGCGAAGGTACGGCGTTTGCACCGAGCGAGGGGCACGGTCGTGCGCTGCTCGATTTGAACGCATATTTTGTCGACTGGTTCAAGACCGGAACGGCACCGGCGATTGCACGTGATATCGCGTACGTCACCTATCGGAACCAGCTGTCGTCCGCGCAACCCGCACTACCCTCGGTATCACCGATGATTCTGCGTGCGGGGTCGTCCCCGGTTCGCGACACGATCGAGGTTTTGACCTTCTTGGTCGAAGGTGCCGAAGTGAAAGTTACGGTCGGCGGTACGACGACCACGTGCAGTGCCGATACAGGGATGGACATCTGCACGGTTCCATCGGCGGTCGGCGCCGTCTCGGTCAGCGTGGTTCGAAACGGGGCGGAAGTGGCTTCGGCGAAGGCACATTCAGACGTCGTGTCCACTCCTGCGGTTCAGAACATGGAGTACCTGGTCGATTCGAGTTTTGGACGATAATCAGCAGTCCGACGGCGGTGACTCGCCTCTGAAGCGCGCTTGGAGCCAGACTGCGGTCTCGGACCCCGGATCCAGATTATTGTGAGTTTGGCCTGCCCTGACGATGTGCTGCACCGAATCGCCGAACGCACAGGCATTGTCGACGGCCTCTTGCACCCACTGCGGGCGGATCGTCTGATCAGCGTCGCCGTTGATGACCAAGAGTGGTCCTCCGGCCGGACGCTGCGGAAGGGCGATCGATATGAGCCAGTCGCGCAAGACTGCTCCGGCCTCGTCGGAGTTCGGCAGGGTATCGGCGGGATTCAGTCGTGATGCTTGTTCGCCGCGTTCTTTCAACACCGGACCCGCACATGCCAGCCACATCGCAGAGTTGCTCGCCAGCGCGCCGTGTAGGTAGTTGCCTGGATCGGTGCCGGGTCGAGCGATGGTCAGCCCAGATACTACGTACGACATCATGATCTGCTGTTCATGCGTCAGCCACTGCGACTGGGCCAAGTCGGCGAGCTTGGAAAGATCTGCCGCCGGAGCCAGCGCTACCGATCCGACAAAATTCAATTCGGGCGCGTAGAAACCGGACAACTCTGCCGCCGCCCATGTCGCCTGCCCGCCGATCGACACGCCGAGTCCTGCCCATTTCCCGGACGTGTCCGGGACCATTTCTCGCGCCGCGCGAACTCCGTCGATCAGGTTGAATGCGCTGGTGTTCGGATCGAGGTACGGGTTGATGCCGCCTGCCGGACCCAATCCTTGGTAGTCGGTCATGACTGCGACGAACCCAAGTTTCATCAAAGGGACGATCGTGCTCGCGTAACCCAGGAGATTGGGGTACATCGAAGGTCCGCACTCCGCAGTCACTCCCGTTGTGCCGTGACCGACGGTGACAACAGACCGCCCGCCGGGTGGTGGATCGCCTTCCGGAACGAAGACGACTCCAGACACGACCGTTGAGCTTCCGTCCATACCTGAAGTTGATCGGTACGTGATCTGGTGGGCAGTCGCGCCCACGTCGGCGATCAGTGGATCGATTTCGTCGAACGCGGACGCACTTTCCAGTTTGCCTCTGGCCGCGACGGCGTCGGCGCTGATCGAGGGAAGAGGTACGGACGTAGGAGTCGGTTTTGAGGGCCTTGTGTGGGCAGTGCAACCGGTCAGAAGCGCCACGGTTGTCGCTGCAACGACTACAAATACTTGGGACGACGTTGTAATTCCGTCCCGGGTAGACGTGCGCATCATGCTCCGAGTCGCTCCTGATCGCGCTTCGACACGGCGAGTTTTCGGTCTCCGAACGCATCGAGTGCAGAGGCAACTATCAACCGGCGGACGCGTTCTCGCGAACTGCGATGGAACAGGTTGTGATCGCCGGAGCCTGAGAACAAGACCTGTGGAGGATTCCTCGATCTCGAAAGACGCGCTATACCTCGTCGGCCTCTGTTCGCCTCGAACCACGCTTCGTCTTCCGGCGAGAGTGACACTGCAGTTTTTGTCCCGCGGCGGGTCAAGGTCCGAAGCATCGACTCGGGGGCATTGACCAATCCGAGGAAACCGAGACCGAGCCACACCGGGTAGGGAACGTACCGCTGAGCTCGTCGTCCGGAATTGCGAATTGTTCTGGCCACGAGGAAAATTCGGTTTGCAACGTCAGACTCCATTGCATCGACGTGTGCTTTCTTCACTGGTGGTCGGCGATTGTTGATCGACCAGTTCACTATGTTGAGAAGCACCACGGACCTTGCGCCGCGCTGGCTTGCTGCAAAGGCGCCCATCCATGCGCCGGAACACATTCCGACGTGCATCCGGCGGGACGGCGGCACGTCGAGAGTGTCGACGAGATCCAACACATTGCGGCGCGCTTCCGGAGACACGATGGGCGTGCTCTCGTCGGTGCAGACCGTGCCGCTGTCTCCTGTGCCCATCCTGTCGAAGCGAATCGAGCGAATACCGTGCGAGGCGAGAGTTCGAGCGGACTCGACCCACAGTCTCGCCGGCCCGATCCGGTGCTCGTTCGCGGTGCTGTGAAAGATCGCTGTGGCAGCGTGGCTCGCGGTCGTGCGGGATGCGGTGGAGATTGCAAATAGTGATCCGGTGGACCGTCGTTCCAATATTTCCCAGACTTCTTCGCCGTCGTCAGCCGTCGCGACATGCGCCGCCGACGTGATCTCTGGATCGACGGAAGTCTTGTCCTCGCCGAATTGTCGCGACACCCAACTCGAAATCCGCTGTATGTCGTGCGTAGGCACCGAGAGTACGAAACTGCTGGGGGAAACGAACTGATTCTGGCGTTCGACGAATATGCGTTCAGCACCGGATCGCTCGCGCATCCGTACCACGCGGGGCGAATCAGCGAATTCAGGGCGAATCGCGGCGAGGACTTTTGTCGACGAACTCGGATCGAACGTGCTGAGGTCAAGTCCGGAAAGGTCATTCACCGCTGCGGAAGCCAGCAGGCCGCCGACGATCGATGTGCAATCGTCGTGGTGGGGGTCGTCGTCGACCGAAACGCGGTACAGCGACGTCAGTTCTCGAACATAAGCCCTACCGGATATGACCGGATCCCACAAGACCATCGCACGTAGGTCGCCAAGTGTATCTACGGCGGACGCGGCCAGTAGGGCCCCTGCACGCAAACCTGCGACGGCAACGGACTCGATACCTGTGCGCCGCACGTACGAAACGGCTGCTGTCACGCTGGCCTGCCAGTGCGCAACTGCTAGCGGGTCATCCTGCCGACCGGATGAATCTCCTTGTCCCTCATAGTCGAAACGAAGAGCGAGGAATCCGTGCTCGGCAAGTTCTTGGGCGAGTTGGCGCAGTCCCCGATAAGCGCTGATGTGTTCCTTCGCGAGGGGTGGACATATGACCACGGCACCGCGCACGGCAGCATCCGACGGCAGGTGAACCGAGGCGAACAGTGCCCCATCACCAGGGCCCGGAATCCACGTGTCGATCGTGCGAATCCCGGTCGGTGTCTGGCGGTCGCGGAGGCGCCGGGTGGTGATCGCCAGCAGGGTGGGGTTGGGTGCGTGTAGTGCGGACATCACGGTTGTCATGTTGGCCATCGATTTGTTCAAGGACCTCTCCACACATTGATTCGGCCTGCCAGTTTCGCGTAGTTCTCCGGTTTCCAGAGGATCCGGTAAACTTCCCGCTACAGATAACATACCGCAAGTATGTTTTGCGGCGGATGAACAGTGCAAGAGTTGGATATGGGGGTGCGTACAGCGATGGATCCAGTGTTCGGTGCGTCGTTGGGCGCTGCCTCGGTTCGTATTGTTCGGGCCGACCCCCAGCCGGAAACCGGATCCACGAGCGGTCGATTCCTGACTCGGACTGTAGATGCATACGACGCCTCTCCGGTCCGGACAGCCGCGATTCACCTAGTTGCTGCGGTTCGCGGGGACACGTCACGGATGGTCATTTCGGTTCCCGACGAGCGGCAGAACGTAGCGCTCGAATCAGAACTGCGTGCCCGAGGTATCGAGGGCGTTGTCACGGTGCCGGAAGCGGTTGCCGTTGTCGCGTTGGTACGGACTTCGGGTGCGGCCGAAGGTTTTCGGTTACTTACAGTTCTCGATATCGGTCGAACCGGAGTGACTGTCTCGATGATCGAGATCGGGACCGCGACAACCATCGCGTCCACGCGGTCGACGGCGCTCGCCGGTGACAGGCTCGACGGGGTTGTCGCGGAGTTACTTCCGGCAACCACTGTTGATGCAGCCCTCGACGCTGATTCAGCGTTCGACGCCCGCGAAGTCAAGGAGTATCTCGCCAGTGGCTCCCGTCGTGCGCAGGTGATGCCCGTTCCCGAATCCATGTGCATCCGTTTCGATTCGGTTGTCGAGCGTGAAGTCGAAGACACGCTGATGGTGATTCGAGAAGTTGCGGCACGAGCTCGGTGTGTCCCTGACGCTTTGGTTCTCGTCGGAGGAGGCGCCCGAATTTCACTGGTGGAGAAGATACTCGCGCGGGAGTTTTCGGTACCGGTGATCAGGCCGGCCGAGCCCGAGCTCGCCTCGGCCAAGGGCGCAGCATTGATAGCCGAGGTCTTACATCAGGAGCACCCCAGCTCGGAAGTCGCGGTTTCGGACGTCGCGGTTTCGGCAGTCTCCGACTCGGAAATCGCAACGGATACTGTAGAAATGTCTTCCGATCAGGCCGTGGTGCACAGCGTCGGTGAAACCGAAGAAGACACCGAATCGGATTCGCTACCTGCTGGTGGGCTTGGGAGGATGCAAATCCTTGTGGGCGTCGGGTTCTCGATGGTTGCGCTGACCAGCTTCCTCGCGTGGGCGGTGCTGCGCCCGTTTTCGGATCCTGCACAGGCGGAACCGCCGCAGGCGCAAACAACGGCAATTGTCGCGCCGGTACCTACCTCCGACTTGCTGCCGCCGACCACGACCAGAGCAATCGATCCACTGACCGAGCGGAATCGGGCACCGGTCAATTTGGTGCGTTCGTGGAGGTACTGAACACAGAGACTCGCGTCAGGTGAACAGTTGGGAACTCCAGTCCTTGCCGTCGGCGAGACCGCCGGGGCAAGCGAAGACCGCAGAACCGACGTGCTGGATGTATTCGTTCAGCGCATCGTGTCGTGAAAGGTTTTGCTGCATCGGAACAAACTGCTCGACCGGATTCCGGCAGTACGCAACGAAGAACAGTCCCGCGTCCAGGTGGCCGAAGCCATCGGAGCCGTCCGTGAAGTTGTATCCGCGGCGCAAGATCTGAATCCCACCGAGTTCCTCGGCAGAGGCCAGGCGCACGTGTGAATCCTCCGGGATGACGAAGTCGTGTCCCATTTTGGAATCGAGATCGAGCTCGTCGAACTCGTCCTTGCCACCGAGCGGCGCTCCGCTCCGTTTGGAGCGGCCGATGACAGCTTCCTGTTCCTTGAGTACTGCGCGATCCCACTGCTCGATCAGCATGCGGATTCGTCTGGCGACGAGGAATGATCCGCCTGCCATCCAGGCCTGATCGTCAGTGGGATCAACCCAGACGTGCTGGGCGAGTGCGTCCGGATCTTCCGCCTTGATGTTGGCTGTTCCGTCCTTGAACCCGAACAGATTTCGTGGCGTCGCCTGCGTCGTCGAGGTCGAGGATGTTCGTCCGAACCCGAGTTGCGACCATTTGACCGACGCGGTCCCGAACGCGACTCGCGCGAGGTTGCGGATCGCATGGACGGCAACCTGGGGATCGTTGGCGCACGCTTGGATGGCGATGTCGCCCCCGCTCCGATTCGGGTCGAGGTTGTCCGCACGGAAGTGGGGGAGATCGAGCAGGGCAGCAGGTTTCTTGTCTGCGAGCCCGAAACGGTCGTCGAAAAGTGACGGTCCGAATCCGATGGTCAGGGTGAGTTGCGACGGCGCGAGATCGAGTGCCTCACCCGTATCGCTCGGTGGTGCATACGGACCGTCGCCGGTCGCTCCGTCTTCGGTTGCTTCCTGACCCGCCGTCATTCGTTCGGCCATCGCCGTCCACGTCTGCAGCAGCGTGATCAGTTCGTCGCGCGACTTCGTCGTCACATCGAAAGCGACGAAGTGCATACGATCCTGGGCCGGCGTCGTGATGCCTGCCTGGTGCTCGCCGCGAAAGGCGACCACGTCTGCGTGATCGGCGCCGGAACTCTCGTCGGCGGTCACCCGCCCGATGACGGCACCGGCACCGGCCAGGACGGCGCCGGCCCCCACGGCGCCGAACAGTCGGCGTCGTGAGACTGCGTGCGGTGCTGAGTTTTCCGCAGCGGGTGTGCCTTCTGGTGAATCAGTCATCTACTGTCCCGCGACTACTTCCTGGACCTGGCTGACCTCGGCGGACAGTGCATCGATTTTACGCGAGAGTTCCTGACGCTGCGCCTCGGTGACGGTGTCGTAGTACACGAATCCGTCGCCGACCCGGAACTGCGCCAGCGCAGCGTCGAGGTCGGCGAATCGGTCAGCGATGCGCTGGGCGAGCTCGGGATTACGTTCCTGCAGAATCGGGTTCAGTGCCGCGATCGCCGCTTGCGAGCCGTCGACGTTGGCCTGGAAATCCCACAGGTCGGTGTGCGAGAAGATGTCTTCCTCGCCGGTGATCTTGGAAGTCGAGATCTCGTCGAGCAGTCCTTGGGCGTCGCCGGCGATCTTGGTTGGATCGATCGTGTAATCCTCGGCATTCAGCTGGTCGGCAAGATACTGAATGTCTTCGAGCAGTTGATCGGCGACCGCGTTGGTATCCGGCTGAAGCCCGGTCACCCACAAATCTTTCTCGAGGCGGTGGAATCCCGTCCAGACCTGACCGGGCTCCAGATCCGCTTCGCGCAGGTCCAGCTTGGGATCGAGTTCGCCGAAGCTCTCGGCTTCGGGTTCGATGCGCTCGTAGTAGGTACGTGCGATCGGGAAGAGTGCCTTCGCCTGGTCGACGTTGCCGGACTGGACGGCGGCGACGAACTGAGCTGCGGTGTCCTGCAGCGCGACGATCTGGCTGCGGATGTACCTCCGGTAGCCGTCGGCAGCTTCGGCGAGTTGGCCGCTCCCGTCGGTGGCCGCCTGCGAATCGCCCGTGACGACGAAGTCCTGACGGATGCCGGTTCCGACCATGCCCGGCTTGCACGCGAGTTGATAGGTCGCAGCCTCGGGGAGGGAGACGATCAGCTGCCGGGTAAGGCCGGGGCCGATGTTCTCGACTTCGCCCATCGCTCGATCGCCCTCGGCGAAGACGTAGAACTCGGTGACCTTCGAGCCGTTGTTCGTCACCTGGAACGTCGAACTGCCAGTGGTTCCAGTGGTGGCACTGACGTCACACGAATCGTCGGTGGCCGTGACGACGATGTCGCCGTCGCTCGCGGTCGTCTTCTCGGTGCATGCGGCGAGGGAGAAGGGAAGTACCGCGGCCGTGGCCAGTACGAGGGTGGATTTACGCATGTCGGCAATGCCTCTCAGGATTTTTCGGGAACGTGTGTGTCGTGCGCAGGCGGGGTTGTCGGTTCCGATGGGCTCGACGGAAGGGGACGTAGGAAGAGCGCGAGGACGACTACGAGGTAGACGACCCATGCGACGGCTTGCAGGACGGTCGGGTCCGGGCGGAAGTTGAAGATTCCGGCGAGGACGGTGCCGTACCAGGTCGACGGGTCGTAGCCGGGTGTCAGGTTGAACGCGAGATTCGAACCGCCCGGCAGGACGTTTCCGGTCTGCAGAGCGCGAACACCGTACGAGAGGATTCCGGCGGCTACGACGATGAGGAAGATCGCCGTGTACCGGAAGAAGGTCGTCAGGTTGAGACGGAGGGCGCCGAAGTACATGGCGACGGTCAAGACGGCGGCCAGGAGAATTCCGAGGAGCAGTCCGACCAACGGCCAGGAGCTGCCTGCGGTGTTCTCGGCGTAACCGACCATGAGCAACGCAGTCTCGACGCCTTCACGACCGACCGCGAAGAACGACAGCGACAAGATGGCGACGGGTCCGGCGATCAACGCCTTCTCCATCCCCGCTTTCAGATCTCCGGAAATGTTTTTGGCGGCCGTGCGCATCCACAGGACCATGATCGTGACGATGACGACGGCGATCAGGGAGGCAACGCCCGCGATGATCTCCGCGGTCAGGCCGTCGACCGTCGACGTTCCGTAGTGGATCGCGAAGAAGATGATCGCCACCATCGCGACGGCGATCGCGACGCCGAGCCACACCCATTTCAGTGCGTCCTTGCGCTGGGCCTTCACGAGGTAGGCGGCGAGAATCATCACCACGATGCCCGCTTCGAGGCCTTCGCGCAGACCGATCAGGCCACTGCCGAATAACTGGGTGGCAACTGATGGTGTGCTCGCGGCAGCGAGTACCGACACGGGCACGGGCGACTCCTGACTGAGTGAGTGCAACAGCTTCTGACGAACGCATGAGGCTAGGCCAGCCTTAACTCAGAAGAAGATACTCCATCATCGACAGTGAACCATGCTCTCACCTGTACTTTTGCTGTTCTTTACCAATGGATTCGGGAGTAGTTCACTCGCATGTGGATGATGGAGGGGTGTACCGAACTCCCGCAGCCCGCAGAAGTCCCCGGCGTCTCTCGCGAGCCGTAGCAGCAGTAGCTGCCGGAACAGCTTTGCTGGGCGCAGGCGTCGTGGCTTGCGGATCGAACGAACCGAAAGTAGCCATTCCGGAGGGCATACCCCCAGGTACCGGCTCTCCGACGCCGCCGATCGACATCAATGCTCCCGGCCGCAGTGCTGATCAACTCGCCGACTGGGCAGCGGGATTGTCGGACGACATCGGGATCGGGACGACGGCACTCGAGGCCTACGGGTACGCCGCTGCGGTCATGGCCGAGACGCTTCCCGGCTGCGGAATCGGGTGGACAACTTTGGCCGGTATCGGCAGCGTCGAGAGCCGCCACGGGACCTACGACGGCTCGTCGGTCGACGCGTTCGGCCAGGTTGCTCCGATCATTCGGGGAATCCCCCTCGACGGTGGCCCGGGAGTTGCCGAGATCCCCGACACCGACGGCGGGGCGATGGACGGCGATCCAGTGCACGACCGTGCGATGGGGCCCATGCAGTTCATCCCCGAAACGTGGCTCAAATGGGGAGTCGACGCCAACGGCGACGGCCGGGTGGACCCCGACAACATCGACGACGCTGCCCTCACGGCCGCCCGCTACCTGTGTGCACGCGGGGGAGACCTCACTTCCGCTGCCGGATGGCAGCAGGCACTGATGGCGTACAACCTCTCGGGCGACTATCTCGCACTCGTTCGTGATCGTGCGTCGGCGTATTCAGTCGGGGTACGGCCGGACTGACGGTGATCGATCCGCAGGTCGGACCCGTGACCGCGCGTCGATAAAGAAGCCTTCGGCCCGTGCGGTTAGGCTGTGTGCTGGCACTACAGAGGTGCTGGCACTACAGAGGTGCTGGCACTGCAGAGGCCCAGCCGCGATCGTGGTCCTCTTTCGACCGGAGGGGTCGGAGCCCAAGTGTCAAGCACGCAGAGCGTGCCCCAATGCGAAGCCCATTCGAAGGAGAACCACACAGTGGCCAGTATTGAGCAGGTCGGAGCTCGCGAGATCCTTGATTCCCGTGGTAACCCCACGGTTGAGGTCGAGGTTCTGCTCGAAGACGGAAGTTTCGCCAGGGCTGCGGTGCCGTCCGGCGCTTCGACCGGTGAGCACGAAGCCGTCGAACTGCGCGACGGTGGCGCACGCTACGGCGGAAAGGGCGTCGAGAAGGCCGTGGAGGCTGTGCTCGGCGAGATCGCTCCTGCCATCATCGGCATCGACGCAACCGAGCAGCGCACGGTCGACCAGGCGCTGCTCGACGCGGACGGCACCCCGGACAAGTCGCGTCTCGGCGCAAACGCTCTGCTCGGTGCCTCGCTTGCCGTGGCTCGCGCCGCCGCCGAGTCCTCGGGCCTCGAGCTGTTCCGCTACGTCGGTGGCCCCAACGCTCACGTTCTCCCTGTCCCGATGATGAACATCCTCAACGGTGGCGCGCACGCAGACACCGGCGTCGACGTCCAGGAGTTCATGGTTGCTCCCATCGGCGCACCGAGCTTCAAGGAATCGCTGCGCTGGGGCGCCGAGGTCTACCACTCTCTGAAGTCGGTTCTCAAGGAGAAGGGCCTCTCCACCGGTCTCGGCGACGAAGGCGGATTCGCGCCCGACGTCGCAGGCACCAAGGAAGCACTCGACCTCATCACGATCGCCGTGAACAAGACCGGCCTCAAGCTGGGTACCGACGTCGCGCTCGCTCTCGACGTCGCTGCCACCGAGTTCTACACCGACGGCACCGGCTACAAGTTCGAGGGCAAGAACCGTACCGCGGCCGAGATGGCGGCGTTCTACGCCGAGCTCATCGACGCCTACCCGCTCGTTTCCATCGAGGATCCGCTCGACGAAGACGACTGGGACGGCTGGGTCGCACTCACCGATCAGATCGGCAACAAGATCCAGCTCGTCGGCGACGACCTCTTCGTCACCAACCCCGAGCGCCTCGAAGAAGGCATCGTCAAGGGTGCGGCCAACGCACTCCTGGTGAAGGTCAACCAGATCGGCACCCTGACCGAGACCCTCGACGCCGTCGATCTCGCTCACCGCAACGGCTACAAGACGATGATGAGCCACCGTTCCGGCGAGACCGAGGACACCACCATCGCCGACCTCGCGGTTGCCGTCGGCAGCGGCCAGATCAAGACCGGTGCTCCGGCACGCAGCGAGCGCGTTGCCAAGTACAACCAGCTGCTGCGCATCGAGGAAAACCTCGGCGACGCAGCACGTTACGCCGGCGAGGTTGCGTTCCCGCGCTTCGCTTTCGAGGCCTGACGGAAATCTAAGATTCAGTAGTGTCTGCACAGCGCGGTAAGCCACGATCCCCCGGCGGAAGTCCGGGGGGTCGTGGTTCCCGTCGTGGGGACACACCGTCGCGTGCGCGTCGGGACAGTGCCCGACGCCCACGCGTGTCGGAACCTTCGGTAGATCCGGAAGCAGTCGATTCCGCTGTGACAGACCCCGCGCAACCGGGGGTCTCCGCCGAGAAAGCGTCGGCGCGAGGGTCGAAGTCGGCCCGGGGGAAGAGCGGAACCAACAAGTTCTGGTCTCGGCTTCCGAAGTCGGACAACACCATTTTCGGCTTGTCCACCAGTCGGGCAGTTGTGCTCGCGATGGTTGTGCTCATGCTGGCGCTGACACTGGCAGTGCCGCTCCGTACTTACATCAGCCAGCGTTCGGACGCCGCGCAGGTGGCGGCGGAACGTCAGGTACTCGAGGAAGAGCTGCGAAAGCTGCAAGGGCAGAACGCGCGCTTCGACGACCCTGCGTACATCGAAGCTCTTGCACGAGAACGCCTTCGGTACGTCAAACCGGGCGAGACCCCGTTCCAGGTTCAGCTTCCCGGTGACTACAAGGAACCCGAGAAGAAGCAAGAAAAGGAAACACCGCTCACAGGTCCGTGGTATCGCGATCTGTGGCAAACGATTTCGGAACCGCCAGTGGTTCCCGAGACGACGACACCGGCCCCGATGCCGTTGGCGCCGATAGAGCCAGAAGAACAAGGAGTACCCACCGGGTGAGCAACACGTCCGAAAATTCCCCACAGGTTTCACAAGCGGATCTCGACGCCGTTGCCGCTCAATTGGGCCGTGAGCCACGCGGAGTGATCGAGATCGCGTACCGCAGCCCGGACGGTCAGCCGGGCGTGGTCAAGACCGCCCCCAAACTTCCGGACGGAACACCGTTCCCGACGTTGTACTACCTCACGGACCCGCGACTGACTGCCGAAGCGAGCCGTCAGGAATCCGCCGGCGTCATGCGTGAAATGACCGAACGCCTGACCCAGGATCCGGAACTTGCCGCGGCCTACCGACGGGCATACGAGTCGTACCTTGCCGAGCGGGACGCGATCGAATCTCTGGGAACCGACTTTGCCGGCGGTGGGATGCCGGATCGTGTCAAGTGCCTGCACGTGCTGATGGCACATTCGCTTGCCAAGGGACCCGGCGTCAATCCGCTCGGTGACGAGTCCGTCGCGTTGGCCGGTCACGGAAAGCTGCGCGGCACTGCAATTCCCGCGGACTGGCCTGGCATCGACGATGCCGACAACACCGACCGGTGACTCGCCGTGTCGCCGCAGTCGATTGCGGTACCAACTCCATTCGACTGCTGATCGCGGACTTCGGCGCCGACGGTCGTCTGGTGGATGTCCGGCGCGAGATGCGCGTCGTGCGACTCGGTCAAGGTGTTGATGCGACAGGGACATTCGCGCCCGAGGCCATCGAACGCACCCGGGTCGCGCTGGTCGAGTACGCGTCGATGATCGCCGATGCCGGAGCAACCGCCGTTCGCATGGTCGCCACCTCGGCTACTCGCGACGCTGCGAATCGGGAAGAATTCTTCACGATGACGCGGGACGTGCTCGGCGCGGTGATTCCCGGATCCGGAGCAGAGGTCATCACCGGCGACGAAGAGGCGCGCCTCTCGTTCAGCGGTGCTGTGGGAGAACTCGATCCGTCCGAGGGCCCCTTCGTGGTGGTCGATCTCGGCGGCGGATCCACCGAAGTTGTCCTCGGCGACACGTCGGGCGTCCAGGCTGCGTACTCCACCGACATCGGCTGTGTGCGCGTCACGGAGCGGTGCTTACCGTCGGATCCGCCTACAGCAGAGCAGGTTTCCGAGGCGACGGCTTTCGCGACCGCGAAACTTGCCGAGGCGTTCGAGGCCGTACCCGTCGAGAAGGCGCACACGTGGGTGGGTGTCGCTGGAACCATGACGACGCTGGCCGCGATCGCGCAGGATCTTCCGGAGTACGACGCCGAGAAGGTGCACCTGTCGAGGATTTCGTTCAATCAACTGTTCGACGTGTGCGAGCGTCTCATTGCTATGCCTCGGGTTGATCGTGCTGCCTTCGGCCCGATGCATCCGGGGCGGGTGGACGTCATCGGCGGCGGAGCGATCATCACCACGGTGCTGGCTCAAGCGTTCGAAGCCAAAGCCGGGATCACCGAACTGGTTGTCAGCGAACACGACATCCTCGACGGCATCGCGATGTCGGTAGCTCAGACCGACCCGATAGTCTGATCCCTGCCGCACCCGACCCGTCGGGTGCGGCAAGGCCCCCATAGCCCAATTGGCAGAGGCAACGGACTTAAAATCCGTCAAGTGTCGGTTCGAGTCCGACTGGGGGCACAAGAATTGGATATTCGAACATGCAGGTCAGAAGAGTTTTTCGGTAGCTAGTTCGAACGCCTACGCGGTCTCTGCCCACAATTTGCCCACAACTGAATCCAACTTCGCGGCGACGGCATTCAGGTCGTCGTCGAAAAGGTCGGCGTAGACGTCGAGAGTCATGGCTGCACTCGTGTGCCCGAGCATCTTCTACTGCCTTCACGTTCGCGCCGGCGGAGATTGCCAAGGAAGCGGCCGTGTGCCGGAGGTCGTGCGCGGTGACGCGAGGAAATGGGGGAGTTGTCGGGTTCTTACCCTCGGCTTCGCGTGCGGCAGCGGCAGCCTTCCTGTCATCGAGCTACAGCTCCACTGAGCCAGGAGTCATTCCTTGTCGTGCGCCGCGGACCTTTCCGTTGTTCGGTCGAAACATCTGAGCAGAATTGAAAACTGTGCTGTCATGGCGAACTTGTTTCTGAACTTCGACATGACACCTCTCAACGATGGCCCACTCAGACCACTGGATGTCTCAAGGTGACATGGCCGCCAGAGGTTTGTGTCGCCGACCTCAGGTCGGCGTACTAGGTCACACTCCGCGCGGCTATGGCGGGGTCATACTTTAGTGCCTTGGCATCGCTAAGCCGTTGCGACAAGGCGCTTCTATTTTTCATGTCGACATTTCGCCTGTCGGCCGGGCCTTGGGGGTGTTTGCCGTATCCGCCGGGGCTGTTCTCTGTTGTCCGAGAATCATCGCGTGCAGCAATCTGTCAGCATCATCCGAACCTGGCTTTTCGGTCTGCATGCAGTGAAGGCCCCACCGTTTGGTGGGGCCTTCGGATGTAACAGCTGGTTAGCGTGAGAAGGCGGTGAAGTCGCCCTTCCAGACGATCGACCCGATCGTCACCACAGCGGGATTCAATTCTGCGATGTCGACGTCGTAGGCATATTTCACGGTTTGTCGGGATCCAGGTGGAATCGATCCCTTAACGCCGTCGCCGAAACCATCAGAAATCGAGAACTGCGATTCGGCAGGCAACCCAGCCTCCCCGTACGTCAGGGTAGGGGTTGGGAAGTTGTATCCCTCGAAGATTTCGTCGCTGCCGTTATTGAGCTGAAGTGTGAAAACAGTGAGCGGCCCGTATGACGATGACTGTTCGGTAGTCACCGAAAGGATGCTGGTCTCGATGCCGTAGTTCTTCGAGACACCAATTTCATTGGGTGCGAGAACGCCACTTCCGGGTTTCGTGGTCGTGGCGGCTGCCGACGTTGTGGCTGCCACCTCGCTGGCAGAAGTGGAAGGCATAATCGGCTCGGATACCGATTGCGGTTCGTTCTTGCTGCAACCTGCGAGGACCAGCGCGCCGGCTAGGGCGGCGATCGTGAGAGTCTTCTTCATCGCAAATACATACCTTGTCTGAATTAGTAACTCGGAGGCGGTGGGGGAGTCGCAGATGGCTGCACGTGGGAGGTCCACTGGGCGCCGTCGTACCACCGGATGTAGCCAGGGTTTCCGGGGTCCGGATACCAGTTCGCGGGTGTGGTGTTCGGACGCAGTTCCTCGCGAGTGTTCGCGTGGTTAAGTGCCGCGAGTTGCTGACGCTGAAGGTCTAGATTCACGCCCTGCTGAACGACCTGAGCGCGTGCAGCATTGCGGGTCTGCTTCGTGTATTTTGCAGTGCGCTCCTCGGTATTGCGGAACGGAACGACGCCTGCAGTACTGATGCTGATGGTTTTGCGGATGATGCCCATTGCCCTGGGTCCTCTCAACAGATCGGTGACAAATACATACCAGACCGTCCGGACACGCGTGAAGGTGTATGTGGATATACTATGGCCGGTGCTCTGAGTTTCAATCGGTGTATGGCCAAAACTGAACCGATTGTTATCTCGTCTCGCCGGCTATCGTCAGCGAACTTCGCATGATCCTCACGCGCCTCGCGATCGACAAACTTGCGTTGAGCAGACAACCGGACGTCACCGAGCCAGTAGACCGTGACGTCATAACTCCGCGTCTACTCACCGCCGTTCAAGCTGGCGAGTTCCTCGGGGGGACCAGACAACCGTTCGAGAGCTATGGCGAGATGGCAAGTTGAAGTGTGTCCGCATCGGGCGGGGGAGGAAGGTGTCGACTGTCGAACTGTGGCGCTATATCAACGAGCATGAGCAGTTTGACCACGATCACTGAATTCATCACTGACGTTGGTCGCATCAACCCAACTGTGGCTCTCTGTGATCTCTGCCCACATTTTGCCCAAATTGTTGCAGTAAGGACGGTCGAGTTGAGGTAAGATCAGGCGGGAAAAGGTAAGGTGCACAAGAGATTTCCTCTAACCTGCATGCCCAGAACGGTTCGAGTCCGGCTGGGGGCACAGTGAAATTGCTGGTAGAAGGTCCGTGATCCGTATTTGTCGGAGGGTGAAATAACCCGCACGCGATCGAAAAGCCACCCGCATCGAATAGGGGTCCGAAACGATCTGGTACTAATCAGCTTATGAATCAGAACCAGAAGGCAGTGATCAGCGGACTGTGGACAATTGCAGGTTGCGTCACGGTAATCGGTATCGCCCTCCTTTGGTGGGATGGAAACCACATGACCGAAATCTGCACCACGCGAGGCTATGATCCATGCGTCAACATCATGAACATGCGCGGCGCGTATCTACTTGTCGCCGGACTGGTAGCGATTGCAGCGACTTTGGTCGCTGAACGGCAACTACGAAAAGATGATGAAATCGTGCCACTTATCAGCTGAATGTTCAGCCGTTCTCTCGGTTTCTTCCGCCCGACGACTCAGGCGAATCGAGGAATAGCAGTGACGGCGTTATATCTTCCGCCGTTACGGCCTCAATCGGCGATCGCCGCAAAGTTCTGACCGCGCAACGCCGGGCTCCGCTCTGCGTCCTGCTAGCTAGGTACCGTGAGTGCCAATGGACTGCCAGTCGGGCACGACAGCCGCCGCAAGTTCCAAAGGTGTTCTTAAAATTCTCTCATTTACTGGACTGACATTCGATGACGCCTCGGTGCCGCGCCATCGGCAGCCAGGGGCGTGCGCTGGAGATTCCACTTCTAAATCACGGTCGGTTCCGGCTATCTGAACGAGTCGATATCGGATGCGCGCCCACTTCTACCGATCGGTCGAGTATCCCGGTGCAGGAAGAATCATCAGTTGGAATACACGGTCATGAGTGGATCGAGTCGAAGGCTTTCGAGACGAACAAAGTCATGAGAATCGTACCGTAGAGCACGTCGATGCGGCTCGATTCGTCGACGATATTCTGTTGATCCACATTGAGTTCGTCGCTCAGTATCGTGGTCTCGATAATTGAATCACATAGCCAACGAGTAGTTGCGCCCTGGTCAGGTCAAATTTTTTTCACCCATGAGTTTGCTGTACGCGATTGCGAGTTCGCTAAGCCATCAGGATTTGTCGCGGCCTGATATTCTGGATCTTCGTGCGCTGCGTCACTGGCAGGCCCGCAGAATTCGGGTCCCAACTCAATGTGGTCGTTGTGCCCTAACTGCAGTGAGTAACGGTTCGAGCCCGACGGGGCGCAGTCCAACATTCAATGAGGTATTGAAAACCCCGCTCGTCCTCATAGGGACGGGCGGGGTTTTCCGTGGAGCAACGACTGACCACCAAGTGGCTACTGAGCCCAGACGGTCGTCCCGGCAGGAGCATTCAGCGTGTTGACGAGATCGATGCCGGCTACGACAGCCGCGCCGCCGCCGAGGATCGTTCCGGCGACACCGCCGATTCCGGCGCCTGTTGCGAGGCCACCCAGGCACAGTGCCGCGGCGACGGGGAGTCCGACGATGGTCAAGCCCAGCGGAGCGCCGACAGCGCAACCGATTCCGGCGCCGACGATGGTGCCGAGCAGGCTGCCGACCTGAGTGCCGAGGCCGAGTTGGCTCTGGAAGTGCGCAATCGCCCGATCATTCTCCTCGGGCGAGGCGACGGGCGTCCATTCCTTTGCCGCAGGCGCACTCTCGGGTCGAGGTGTTGCCTTCGCAGAATCGGTGATCGGTGTCAGCGTGAGGGTCTTACCGTCTTCACTGATCGTGCGATCGAAGGGGAACTGTAGATCCCCGAGGTTGTATGCGAGAGGCAGGGAAACAAGGTCGGCTCCCTTGCTGTCCTGCAAGACGACGGACTTGCCGTCGCCGGATACCTTGAACAGCCCGGCGTCGATGGTGGTGACGATCGACTTGTCGACGACCTTCGCTTCGTAATTCACGTCGGTCGACGGATCAGCTGATGCGATCCCTGTTGATGCTCCGACTGCAGCGACCGCTAGAGCAGTCACTGCCGCCTTCTTGAAGAAACCCATAGTTCAACCCCGTGTTCGCCTGCGTGTGCTCGCAGAAACTCGACAACTTCGGACATTGGTAAACCCCCGACAAAGCCTTCGTATTAAGGCAGACCGAAGTGACGGAAGGGATAGTTGCGCTCGGGCCGACCGGAAGCGGCCGGTGCAATCGAATGTGCAGCGTGCAGTACCAACTTGTCGAACATGTGTGCGAAAATGTGGAGATGCGGTTGACCGAGCAATCCCCGGACTGCTGCCCCAACGGACACCGGCTCACGGCGAACACATGCCTTGTCGGTTGGGAGGTCTGCGGGTGTGCCTCGACGGAGAATGGCGGACACAGGACCCATTACTGCAGGCGATGTGGTGAAACTGTCCGGACGCCGGAGTGCGTCGGCGTGGATCCGCAGAAAAGTCGGTGGAGTTGAAGTGCTGTTACGTTGTGTTTCAAAGAGATTCGCGAGAGCCTCACCCGGCGGATCGGTGCCGGGTGAGGCTTGTGGATCAGGTAGGCGGGGCGACGGGTGCGTCGCTGCTTCCTCCCGAGCTCCCGCTCGACGAGCCGGTGCCGAACAGTAGACCGAAGAAGCCGGAGATTGCGCCGAAGAAATCGAACATGGGCGAGCCTTTCGCGAGGACGAATGCGGTCACGACAAGTGGCCGACTTGTGGTGGTGTTCAGAGAAGTTCCGTCGACATTGACGGCAAAGGCGTCGGACGAAGGCCGACTGCCGGATGAAATGTACGATTCGTCCCGGTTTGATACAAGTCTTTCCCGAGTAACAGTTACTTGAGACTTAAATTATCGGGGGTGCCTGCCTGATCTGGGGTGCCTGCCTGATCTGGGGTGCCCTGCCTGCTTGGGTGGGGCAACCAGGCAGGGCAGTGGTTGGCCGTCCCTCTCAATACCGACCTACGGCGAACCATCGGCGTTGAAACTACCCACAGTTCGTGACGTGCGCCACTTACGTACCGGTACCTTCGTTAGCCGAGGTCGGACGTTGCGGCGAAGGCGGTCGTCGACGTCCCCGCGGGGACGTGGTTCATCGAGAAATCGCGGTCCCGATCAGGGTTGACGACGCTTGCCAACAGGAGCATGGCGGCGACAAAGAGAACTCCTGCGGCGAGGTAGGCGATTCTCACGGGCAGGCGCGGGCGTCGATCTGAATTCGTGGACATTCACGTTCTCCATCGGTGCATGTTGGACGAACGCCTAGTTTAACGATCAACTAATGAAAGGGTGCGAACAGTGACGCAAGATACGAAAAGGCCCTCGATCTCGGGGGAAATCGAGGGCCTTTCCGGTCGAACGTCGGCGCCGCCAAGCACATAGCGTCACCGACCCACTATCGGTGTCGAGCGTGACCCCTCATGTCCGACCCCACTTCTCGACACTATCCAGTAACTTGCGACATTGTGGATGATTCGGACATTGTCATTCGGATGGGGGAGATCCCGTCCGCAGCCCCTACTTTCGTCCGGCAGCCCATTTCATTCCCCAGTTGTAGGCCCGATCGAGATCTGACTGACTGCCGTTGATGTACTGAACTTCGCGCGTCACCGTCACGCCTTGACCTGAACTCTGGATGAGAGCGATCGCGCACAGTCGCTCCTGGTTGCTGGTGGAGTCGAGTCGCACTTCCACCTCCGGTCCGTTGGTGGGATACAAGGTGACGACGCCGTCCACCGCCGCCCAGTTGGGAGCGCCGTCGTAGATCATCGCGAAGATCAGGATTCGCCGGAAGGCGCTTGGGTCACCAAGATTGACGTGCATGTTCTCGCCGCCGGTGTTCGCACCACTGCGGTCGTCGCCGTCGAGGGAGATGTAGGGCGGAGAAGTCAGTGAACCGAAACTGTTACCCAAGGCCTGAACTACTCCCTTGGACCCGTCGGCAAGTTCGTAGAGGCATCCGAGGTCCAGGTCGACCGCACCAGAGCCTGCGCCGGCGAGCTTGGCGAGAAAACCGGTCTTCTTCGGTGGTGCCCCCTGTGACCAGTTGAGGTTCACGCGCATATTGCCTTGTCGTTCACCCGCCTTCGCGAGGTTGACCGTCGGCGCCGATTTTGTGAGCGTGATCTTGCTCAAGCTGACCGGCGCTTGCGACGGAGTGGACTCGCCGGAACGTCGGGTGTAGTCGATTGCCATCGTGATAGTCCTTGTCTGAACTCGAATGAGTCCGATCGTGTTACCCGTCGAGGAATCTCCACCGACGTGATCGGCGATCTCCGGCCATTGTCCCTCATGTCTGATTTCAACCCATGGGCATCAAACTTGCGGCGCCAACTTGCGGCAGACCAGCAGTTTGCTGATTACTGTGTCTGTGGGCAGACGCGAATCCGAAATAGGGTGGACGCACTGGTTGACACGGCAACGTCCAATTACGGAAGAATTGCTGAGTCGGACGTCCGATTCAATTGAGTCGTGGGAGCGGGAGGTAAGTGATGCCAGTCCTGTCGCTTCTGCAACCCCGCCAGAGAGAAAGACTGACGCCCGCCCAACGTGATGACGTAACTCGTGAGCAGATAGCCGTTACCTTCGGCGTGCTGCCATGGGCCGCTGCCGTCCACCTCGTCGTCACACTCGGGCTGACGTTGTATGTGATTCCCCCGGACGGCGGACCGCTGCCGCGTGTGTGGCCCTTGCTGTCCGGCGTGATCGGGTTGGTGGGGATGTGCGTGGGTCTCGCCATTCATTTCAACCTGATCACACCCACGTACCGGATGTCCTACGCGTTTCTCATCGTCGAATTTGCTGTAGTCGGGATCCTGTATTCCTCGCTCGCCCTGGTCCTGTACCCGATCCTGGACGATTCCGGCGATCTGATCCTGATAGCGGTCACCACATCGATCACCGGTGCCGGAGCCGTGGCCACCGCGATGTTGCGAGTGGTGGGGGTCACCTGGGTCCTGTCCAATCTGATAATCCTCGGGGTGGCATTCTGGCTTCAGCCGGGACCCGAGTTCGAACGAATTCTCATTGGAATGATCGCCTATGGCGCGGCTCTGATCGGCGGCACGATAGTGGTCTCGGGCAACCTGGAATCTCGCTATCGAGCTGAATTGAGCGCCGCGTCGGAACGATCGGTCGTGCAGATGCTTCTCGAAGACTTCGAAGGCAACGCCGGGGACTTCGTGTGGGAGACGGACCAGAAAGGCAAGTTCAACCGAATCCCGACGCGGCTCGCGGTCGAAGCGGGGCTGGACTCCACCGAGTTGCAGGGAACGGCGTGGCAGGACCTGTTCATGGAGTTGGGCACCCTACGGATCCCCGGCGGGATCGATGCGCTCATGGAGTTGCAGCAGGCCCGCCACACGAAGACCGCATTCGTCGACGTGCTCGTTCCGGTCCGAGTTCACGGTGAAATTCGGTGGTGGCAGATCTCCGGACGCCCGCGCCCCGGCCGTACACCCGACGAGTTCGTCTGGCGAGGAGTCGGTTCCGACGTCACGGAAGTAAAACTGCAGAGTGACGAGATCGTGCGGATGGGTCGTGTGGACGCACTCACCGGTATGCCGAACCGGCACAGCTTCTGGACCGAGCTCGAGCGACTGCTGCGCGAGCCGTACACAAGCGAAAGTGGTCTCGCGTTGGCCATGCTCGACCTCGACAACTTCAAGTCGGTCAACGACACACTGGGACACACCGTTGGCGACGCGGTTCTGCGAGAGGTCGCGGATCGCCTGTCCGAAGCCGGCGGAGTGTCACAGTTGTTTGCACGTCTGGGGGGAGACGAGTTCGCGGTTCTTTTCACCGATGTGGGTGACAGCTCACAAGTTCGTACTCTGCTCGGCCGCTACATCGAAACTCTGCACGAGCCGATCACAGTGGCCGGTACGCGGTTGGAGATCGGATGCAGCATCGGGTACTACCTCCCCGACGAGCTGCCGTCCTCCGCCGACGAGATGATGGGCGCTGCGGACCTGGCGTTGTTCGCGGCAAAGGAATCCGGGCGCGGGGCCGTACGTGAATATCGAGACTCGATGAAGTCCGTGGCCGATCGGCGGGCCCGCCTGCTCGAAGATCTGGGAAACACTGTCGCGGAGAAGGACCTCGAACTCGAGCTGTTGCCCAGGATCGACGTGGTTTCCCGCGAGATCGTGGCCGTGGAAGTCCGCGTGATCTGGCACAACGCCCGCCTCGGTGCCGTTACGTCCGCCGAATTCATGAGCGTCGCAGACGACACCGGTTTGGCGTACTCACTGGGGACTACCGTCTTCGAGTTGGCCTGCGAGGCGGCGTCCCGCCTTCCTGATCACCTGCGGGTAGCCGTCGCGGTATCGACGCGTCAGCTCGAATCGGATTCCTTTGTCGTCGCGATAGGGGACTCGCTTCGACGATCAGGTGTCAGTGCACATCAGCTCGAGCTCCAACTCAACGAATCATCGGCGATCACCGACGAGTCCAAGTTTGCGTTGCACGCCATCGCGGACATGGGAATCGCGCTGACCGTGGACGAGTTCGGCGCCGGATTCTCCTCGCTCGCATCACTGTCCGGCCTTCCGTTCACCCGAGTCCGGATAGAACGCTCCATTTCGGGTGCAGTGCCTGGTGGACGGTCGATCCTCGAAGCTGTCGTGGATCTGGTCGACGCGTTGGGAATGGAGGTCGTCGTCTCGGGAGTCGACGGTGAGGAAGACTTGAAGTCCGTGGCCGCTGCGAGGGTGAGGACTGTTCAGGGATACATCGCCGGCGGAGCCATGTCGGTCGACGCGGTCGCAGCGGCGGTAGCAGGCCGACGTGGATGACCCGGCAGTACTCCGTAGGCGTCGCGTCGGGACGTCGGTGCGCAAACTCGGTCGCAGCGGCACGGAACAACACCTCTCGGATTACGATCGCCGTCGCCTACTCGATCGACGACTGCGGTTCACCGCGCGCGTACTGCCGTGGTCGTTTCTGACCGCGGCGGTTGCCTTGTCAGCGATCGTGGTGCTTCTGCCGGTGGATGCCGGATGGTTCACCTTCGCCTGGTCGAGCGTCATGCTGTTGTCGAGCGCTGGATTCAGTGTGTATTGGCTCCGGCGCTCGCGTCTCGGCGTCTCCGAGTCCCAGACCACCGAACTGGTGGTACTCACAGTCGAAATCATTGTCTGGGGAGTGCTCCTGGCGTGCTTGGCTCTCGTTCTCTTCCCGATGCTCGATCCTCGTGACGAGTTGGTACTGAGCTCGACCTTGATCGGTGGGATCGCGGTCGGCGTGTTTCCCACCATGATGTTTCGCGGAATCACTGTGGTCTGGATCAGCCTGGTGGGAGTCGGGTTGGCCGGGGCGTTCTGGACGGAACCGGGCACATCGCGTTTCGTGCTGATCGGGGTGCTGGTCGTCTTTGTAGGTTCGCTCTACAGCGGAACTTTGCTGTTGGCCAAACTTTTCGAGAGACGGCTACGCGCCGAACTCATAGCCGAGGACGAACGAGATCTCGTCGAGTTGTTGCTCAACGATCTCGAAGACGGAGCACAGGATTGGCTCTGGGAGACCGATTCGCGCGGTATCGCCAGTACCGTGTCGTATCGATTCGCCGAGCAGGTCGGTTTGCCGGCAGCACAGATTCGGGGCCGCACAATGCACGAGATCCTGATCGGGATCGGCGCGTCCCGAACAGATGTGGGCAGGAAGTCCCTTGATCTCCTCGCCGCGAATTTTCAAGCCGGGACGGCGTTTCGGGACCTCACCATGCAGGTCGTCGTTCGGGGCGATACTCGCTGGTGGTCGATGTCAGGTCACCCGGGCAGTGGCGATGGGGCGACCTACGGGTGGCGCGGTGTCGGATCCGATATCACGCACTCGTATCACCAGCGCCAGAACATCTTGCGATTGGCAGAGATCGATTCGTTGACCGGGCTCAGAAATCGGTACAGCTTCAACGCTCAACTGTCTTCGCGGATTCGGGACGGACACAGGGTGTGGCTGGCAATTCTGGATCTGGACAACTTCAAGTCGATCAACGACCGGTTGGGACACCACATCGGAGACGACGTGCTTCGCGATGTTGCCGGCAGACTGCACAGCGTTCTGCGATCGAACGAGATCTGTGGCCGACTGGGGGGTGACGAGTTCGCCATCGCCTTCGACGACGTAGCCTTCGACGACATCGGGAGTGCAGATGAGGTGGAGAAGAGATTCCAAACGATTCTCGACTCATTCGAACGACCATTTTCACTGGTCGGCAACCAGATTCGCATTCGTGCCAGTCTGGGGTACGGCTCGATGCCCGACGACGCCGACAGCCTCGAAGACCTGGTGATTGTCGCGGACCTCGCGCTTTACCACGCAAAGGAGAGCGGTCGGAACCAGATTCGCGCCTTCGATGCGACTTTGCGGGATCGTGCGACGGGTAGGGCCAGGGCATTGTTGGATCTTCGTCGTGCGTTGATCGACGAAGAGTTCGAGTTGGTTTATCAGCCACAGGTCTCGGCCGCGACGGGAGTTGTTGTCGGGTTCGAGGCTCTGCTGCGGTGGAACCATCCGACTTCAGGTCTCGTCTCGCCGGGAGACTTCATTTCGGTCGCCGAGGAAACCGGCTTGATCGTGCCGATCGGTGCAGGTGTTCTGAGGGCTGCCTGCACGGCGGCGACAACGTGGCCGGAGGACATTCGGGTTGCCGTCAACGTTTCTCAGGTGCAACTGCGTTCGAGTCGATACGTCGACTCGGTACGCCGGACACTGATCGAGGTGAACCTCCACCCCAGCCGACTCGAGATCGAGGTGACCGAATCGTTGGTCATCGACGACGCCGACCGAGATGTGTTGGTACAGCTCTCGGCGCTCGGCATCGCCATTGCGATGGACGACTTCGGCACAGGGTTCTCCTCGGTTGCCAGCTTGGCCCGGCTGCCGCTCGATCGGTTGAAGATCGATCGGGCGTTCGTCGCACCGCTGGACGCGGATCCCTCGAATTCGAGGTTCGCTGTCTTGCGAGCCGTCATCGCGATTGCCAAGTCTCTGGGGCTGGACACCGTCGCCGAGGGCGTGGAGACGGAGAGGCAGCGCGCGATAGTGACCGAGTGCGGATGTGACGTGATCCAGGGGTACCTCGAGGGAATGCCGATACGGGCAGCCGAGATTCCGCACTATTTGAATGGGCGACTCGGCGGTTCGAGCAGGTGGGGTGTCGCGGCTACCACTGAGTGAGAACTTTGCGCCCGTTTTGCCGATCGATGTGTGACGGTACGCCGAAGTGCTTCACATCGAACTGCAGAAGGGTGTCTTCGTGGTGGTCGGATCGGCGTACTCCCCAGGGCCGATGTTGGTGGGTAAGGAGGCAGTGGTCACAGGCGGTTCCCAGGGAATCGGCGCAGCGATTGTTCGAGCATTTGCATCGCATGGCGCGTCAGTTCTGGTTGTCGACGTGGCTCCTCTTGGCGACGTCGAATTCGACTCGGCTGCAGGTGGTTCGATCAACTATCTCGAGTACGACGTGCGGACGCGGGAAGTCCCCGTAGCGTTGACCGAGTTCGCGCCGGACGTCCTGGTGAACAACGTGGGTCATTTCCTGAACCCGCCGACAGAGTTCACCGGTACGGATCCAGGTTTCTGGTCCGAGGCCGGCAGCATCAATTTCGATCACGTCGTGCGTCTGACCCATGCCCTGCTTCCCGGCATGATCGACCGCGGTTTGGGTGGATCGATCGTGAACCTGACGACGGTGGAGGCGCATCGAGCGATCCCGGGCCACACGATGTACTCGGCATACAAGGCCGCGCTGACACAGTTCACCAGAAGCCTTGGTGTGGAGATCGGTCGAACCGGAGTGCGCGTCAACGCCATTGCCCCGGATCTGATCGAGTCGGTACAGGTGCCGTATCGCACGATCGTTCCTGCCGACGACTGGGACAAGTGGCCGGGGTGGGCACCGTTGGGCGGACCGGGCCAGCCGGTCGACATTGCCGGCCCCGCACTGTTCCTGGCTTCCGACCTGGCGAGATACATCACCGGAACCGTGATCCACGTCGACGGCGGCTCGCACGCTGCCGGAGGCTGGTTCCCCACAGAAGAGGGTGGCTGGACCAACCGGCCCCGAAAGGCTTGACACATGACAACTTTCAGTCTGAACGTTCCCAACTTCGGCACCACTCTCGCGGAGGACTCCTACGCGAAACTCGTGCAGGTCTGTCAGAACGCGGAAGCTGCCGGCTTCGACCGGGTCCTCGTCACCGATCACGTGGTGATGGGCTCGGACAACTCGGCGTACACGTGGTCGGCGTTCCCCACCGAGCCCGACGCCAACTGGCTCGAGCCGCTGACCGTCTTGGCTTTTGTTGCCGGACAGACGAAGACAATTCGCTTGGGGACCGGAATCGTCATCGCGGCGCTGCGCGGGGGAGCGGTACTGGCCAAGACGGCCGCGACACTCGATCTGCTCTCCGGGGGCCGACTCGACCTGGGCGTCGGAACCGGTTGGCAGGAACGTGAATACGAGGCGGCAGGTATGGACTTCGGTAAAAGGGGACCACTGCTCGACGACGCTCTCGCAGTGTGCCGGGCCCTGTGGAGTTCGGCGCCGGCGAGCATCGACACCCCTCGTCTGAAGTTCGACGACGTGTACTGCGCGCCCCGTCCGGCCGCTGGAATCCCGATCTGGGTGTCCGGTTCGCTCTCCAAGGCCGTTGTACGACGCGTCGCAACCTGGGGTGACGGGTGGATTCCGATCATGGGTGCCGCGGACGACGACCTACGTGAAGGGATCGACGTCATCGGCAAAGCGATGGCGGATCTCGGACGCGATCCAGCGGAATTGCAGGTCCGTGGGCGACTGACCGTCGTACGCGGGTCCGACGGTTCGATCGACCTCCCGGCGACGATGATCGGCGCCGAGCAGCTGCTCGAATCCGGTGCCACCGATGTGCTGGTTGCGCTGGCAGCAGTAGATCCGGATCCGGATGCGGCGATGGCAGAGTTCGGCGAGCTGGTGGCGGCCTTCGCAAAGGTGACCCGCTGACGATTGCGTCGAGGCGGTAGTTCTATCGTGCGAAGTGTTGTAGTGCAGCCTGATCGAGGAGAGAACACATGACCGAGAGCATCGTCGTGGATACGAGCCTGGAAGCGTTGCTCGACGCCCGGATCAGCTGCCGCGCCTACGAGGACCGTCAGGTGCCACGTGAGGTGATCGAGGAGATCCTTCGCCTGGCGCAGAAGACGCCGTCGTGGTGCAACACGCAACCGTGGCAGGTCGCGATCACCGAAGGGGAGGGCACCGAGCGATTCCGCGCCGGCCTCGGTGAATACGTGATGGCCAACGCCCAGGAGTCGGACTTCGAGTTCCCGCGCGCGTACCAGGGCATCTACAAGTCGCGTCGGTTCGACTGCGCGATGGCGCTGTATTCGAGCGTCGGAATCGAGCACGGTGACCGCGCCGGATCCGCGGCACAGACGATGAAGAATTTCGAGCTCTTCGGCGCTCCCCACGTCGCGATCATCACCACCGACGAGGCATTGGGCACCTACGGCGCAGTCGACTGCGGGTTGTACGTGAACAGCTTCCTGCTCGCGGCCCAGAGTCTGGGGGTCGCCACCATTCCGCAGGCGGCGCTCGCGGGCAGCTCCAAGTTCATTCACGAGCATTTCGGTATCGACGACACTCGCAAGGTTGTCTGCGCGATCTCGTTCGGATACCCCGACGCCGACCACCCGGTGAACGGATTCCGCACCGAACGCGAAACCGTCGACAACGTCGTGCAGTGGATGTCGAACTGACAGGGATGTCGAACTGATCACCTGCTGGTCGGGGGATTGAGTGTTGCGTAGTTCCACCTGAAAGACTGGTGGCATGTCCGACACACCCGAACTGTTCGATCGTCTGCGCCGATTCCCCGATGTCGAGGCACCCAATCTCTTTGCCGTCGATGCGGCTGATCGTCTGATCCTCGACGAGGCCGCCGACGCTCTTGCCGCGGCACCGGCGGGCACCGTCGTCGTGATCGGCGATCACTACGGTGCGCTGACTGCCGGTGTTGCGCTCGTGCACGGAATCGCCGCCGTGCGCGTTCACCAGGATCCGCTCACCGGAGAGCTGGCCCTCGCGAACAATGCGCGCGAACTCGGATTCAGTGACGCCTTCACCTCGCACGGACTGGACGAGGAGTTGCTCAGCGGCGCCCGCGTCGTGCTTATGCAATTGCCGCGTAGCCTCGCCGAACTTGCCGAGATCGCCCAGCTGATCGCGCTTCACGCCGACCCGGCGGTTCGTGTCTTCGCCGGTGGGCGTGACAAGCACATCACCCCGGCGATGAACAAGGTTCTCGGCGAATCGTTTTCCGACGTCAGCGCCTCGCGTGGGCGTCAGAAGTCCCGCGTACTCAAGGCTTCGGAACCGAAGCCCGATGTTGCTATCACGTTCCCGGTGACCGAACGCCTCGACGAATTCGACCTCGACGTCGTTGCTCACGGCGCAGTGTTTGCCGGTGCGAGCCTGGACATCGGCACCCGGTTGCTCCTGGAGAACCTCGGAAAGATTGCGGTCGATCCGCTGAGCGACGTGATCGATCTGGGTTGTGGCAGCGGCATTCTCGCGGCGGCGATCGCGCGGAAGTTCCCGGACGTGCACGTGATCGCAACGGATCAGTCCTCGGCAGCCGTCGCTTCGGCTCGGGCGACCGCGTCCGCAAATGGCGTCGGCGATCGAGTGAGCGGCCTGCGCGACGACGCCGTGAGTTCGTTGCCCAGTGCGAGCGCGGATCTGGTTCTGTTGAACCCGCCGTTCCACGTCGGCGCGGCGGTCCACACCGGCGGAGCACTCAAGATGTTCGAAGCTGCCGGCCGTGTCCTGCGTCCCGGTGGCGAGTTGTGGACTGTTCACAACGCGCATCTGGGGTATCGCGAACCGTTGAAAGCCGCGGTGGGTCCGAGCGAGGCGATGGCGAAGAACGCGAAGTTCATCGTGATGAAGTCGGTCAAACCGTCCTAGTATCGAAAAGGGACGAGTGTCGAAGAGTGTTGATCTTCCGGAAATGCGCCGGGAACTACAACCGAAGCTTCGACGTTGTAAATTACGAGTGCTTTACTTTTAGTCAGGTACACGGACCGTGTCGGAAACTCGGATCCGTCCGGCGAACCCGCGACGCACCCGTCGTAGGCCACCACGATGAAGGGATGATCACGGTGCGCACCACCAGCAACCCGGTGTTCCGCAATCTGCCCAAGCAAGAGGGCAACGGATACGCCTCGTTCGGATCTGCGACGGCGGGCGCCTCGCAGGCAACCCAGCAGTTCGGTCAGCCGCAGTACGCTCCGGCCGAGCCGTACCAGACCGGTCCCACCTCGCGGGCCATGACGATCGACGACGTCGTCACCAAGACGGGCATCACGCTCGGTGTGCTGACGATCTCGGCACTGGTGTCGTACTTCCTGGTCAACAACAACGCCGACCTCGCAGCCCCGCTGGTCATCGGCGGCGGTCTCGTCGGCCTCGTTCTGGTTCTGGTCGCTACGTTCGGCCGCAAGATGGACAACCCGGCAATCGTGTTGGCGTACGCCGTCGCCGAGGGTCTGTTCCTCGGTGCGCTGTCGTTCATGTTCACTGATATTCAATTCGGTGGCGTCGGCGGATCCGCACTGATCGCGCAAGCAGTCCTCGGAACGTTCGGCGTGTTCTTCGGCATGCTGGTCGTCTACAAGACCGGTGCGATCCGGGTGACACCGCGTCTGACGCGAATGATCATCGGCGCATTGATCGGCGTTGTCGTTCTGGCCCTCGGTAACCTCGTCGCGAGCTTCTTCGTCGACGGCGGGCTGGGATTGCGTGACGGCGGAACGCTCGCCATCATCTTCAGCCTCGTCTGCATCGGCATCGCAGCCTTCAGCTTCCTGCTCGACTTCGACGCCGCTGATCAGCTGATCCGTGCACAGGCGCCCGAGAAGGCAGCCTGGGGCGTCGCATTCGGCCTCACCGTCACCTTGGTCTGGCTGTACGTCGAGATCCTGCGTCTGCTGAGCTACTTCAACAACGACTAGTTCTCGAGTCGATCCGTAACACGAAGAAGGGCCCCGCGAGGGGCCCTTCTTTTGTCGTCTGTGGACGGTTACGGTGCTTGGATACCTAGCAACTGCTTGGTTTGGAACGAAGGGGAGCGAATGTCGACAAACACCTCTGAACCCATCCTGGTCGCGGATGCCGGAGCAGTGCGAACGCTGACCTTCAATAATCCGAGTCGCCTGAACGCATTTGATGCAGCCGGTTTTCGAGCGTTCACCAAAGCGCTCGACGACGCGGCGTCGGACGAAGCCGTGGCCGTGGTGATCGTCGAGGGCGCAGGCAAGGCATTTTCCAGTGGCGTCGACCTACGCGCACTCGCCGAACCAGGCGCAGACAACGCCGACTTCGGCCACGCATTCGCGCCGCTGATCGTCGCGCTGGTGGAGTTCCCGAAGCCATTGATCGCCGCGGTACACGGCGCTGCCGTCGGCATCGGCCTGACCATGCTGCTTTACTGCGACGTCGTCTACGTTGCCGAGGACGCACGTCTGCGGGCACCGTTCACTTCGCTGGGTACCGCTCCCGAAGCTGCCAGTAGTTGGTTGCTGCCCAAGGTGATCGGAACGCAGCGAGCCGCCGAGCTGATCCTGTCGGCCCGGTGGCTCAGCGGCGTCGAAGCGGCCGACTACGGACTGGCGAACGTGGCCGTACCGGCCGAAGAGGTTCACATCCGTGCTCGGGAGAGCGCCGAGCAGATTGCCGCCAACGTCGGACCGGCAGTTCTTGCCGCCAAACGACTGCTCCGTCACGGATGGGCGGACGAAGCTCGCGCTGCCGTGCAGCGTGAGGACGACGCTGCGCGAGAGTTGATTCGCGAGTTGGGGAGTTTTGCTCGGAAGTTCACGACTACCTGAAACCCGACCACACGAAAGCGGCCGCCCGGCAGAAGCCGGGCGGCCGCTTTCGACGTGCTCAGGGGATCAGCTGAGGCGCTCGATCACCATTGCCATGCCCTGTCCGCCGCCGACACACATGGTCTCGACGCCGAAGGTCTTGTCCTGCTCCTGCAGGTTGTTGATCAGGGTGTTGGTGATACGGGCACCGGTCATACCGAAGGGGTGACCCAGCGCGATCGCGCCACCGGAGATGTTGAGCTTGTCCTCTTCGATGCCCAGTTCGCGAGCGGATCCGAGGACCTGCACTGCGAATGCCTCGTTGATCTCGAACAGGTCGATGTCGGAGATCGACTTGCCGGCGATCTTCAGGGCGTTCTTGACGGCCTGGATCGGGCCGAGGCCCATGATCTCGGGGGACAGGCCCGAGACGCCGGTGGAGACGATGCGAGCGAGCGGGGTCAGGCCGAGTGCCTTTGCCTTGGTGTCGGACATGATCACCAGTGCGGCTGCGCCGTCGTTGAGCGGGCAGGCATTGCCGGCGGTGACGGTGCCATCGGGGCGGAAGACGGGCTTGAGGCCGCTGATGCCCTCGTAGGTGGTGCCGGCGCGGGGGCCGTCGTCCTTGGAGACGACGGTGCCGTCGGCGAGCGTGACGGGCGTGATCTCACGCTCGAAGAAGCCGCGCGCGATGGCTTCCTCGGCGCGGTTCTGGCTGCGAACTGCCCAGCGGTCCTGGTCTTCGCGGGTGATGCCGGTGGCCGAAGCGACGTTCTCGGCGGTCTGGCCCATGCCCAGGTACACGTCGGGGATCAGGCCCTCTTCGCGAGGATCGGTCCAGGCGACTCCACCTTCGGCGAGCTTGGCGCTCCGGGCCTGCGCTGCGTCGAAGAGCGGATTCTTGGTGTTGGGGAGGCCGTCGGCGTTGCCGGTGATGAAGCTGGAGACGGACTCGACGCCGGCGGAGATGAAGACGTCGCCCTCGCCTGCGCGGATGGCGTGCAGCGCCATGCGGGTGGTCTGCAGCGAGGAGGAACAGTAACGGTTGACCGTGACACCGGGGAGGAAGTCGTAGCCGAGCTGGACGGCGACGACTCGGGCGATGTTGAAGCCCGACTGGCCGGCGGGCTGGCCGCAACCGAGCATGAGGTCGTCGATCTCGGTGGGGTCGAGCTCGGGGATCTTTGCCAACGCGGCGGCAACCATCTGAGTTGCGAGGTCATCCGGGCGGATGTCCTTGAGCGAACCCTTCATTGCGCGGCCGATGGGCGACCGTACTGCTGAGACGATTACTGCCTCGGGCATGAAAACTCCTTTTGTGTACTGCTCGTGGGGCGGCTTGAAACGCCGTCGAGCAGGGCAAGTTGAATGCAGCTTCGACTTACAATTTACGTTGCTGCTCCCAGATGGTGGTCACGCAGTCTCACTCAGTTGACGTCGGGGCGCTGACCTGCAGGTTTGGTGCGTCTCGCGAAGGCTTTCCACTGGGTTGCCGCCGCCGTCAGTCGGGCCGCGACGGTGCGGGCTTGCGCCGCCTCTGAAACGTGGGGGAGCTCGGGTAGCGGGCCACCCTGCCATTCACCCAGAGCCGACGCGAGAACCGGGACGATCTGCTTCGCCGCGAGTTCGTATCCGGCCGCGGACGGATGGAAACGGTCGGCCGAGAACATCGTGTCGGGCGAGGCCAGGAATTCCTTGGCCAGCAGGTCGGCCAGTGGAACGGGATGACCCCCGGCGTTTCTGGTCGCGGCCGCCTGGGCGAGTGCGAGGCGATGGCCCCATTCACGCACCACGGAGCGCAGAGGTTGCGGGATCGCCGTGACCACCCCCAGATCCGGGCAGGTGCCGACAACAACGACGGCGCCGCTCTCGCGTAAGCGTCGAACCGCGTCGCCGAGGCGTTTAGCCGACGCGTGAATCGCGTTCTTGGCGGTGACGTCGTTGGCGCCGATCAGGATCACCGCAGCGTCCGGGGGAGGACCGGCGACGAACATGGCGTCGACCTGCCCACTCAACCCGCGGGAGGTGGCGCCCCCGATGGCCTTGGTGCTCAAACGGATTCGCTTCCCGGTTTCACTCGCAAGCAGCTTCGCGACCTGAACACCCGGTACTTCCGAGGCCGTCAGCGCGCCGACGCCGGCCGCAGACGAATCGCCGAAGATCATCAAGTGGAGATCGAAGGGCACGGCCCGCCACCAGAGTTCCGGGTTGTCGGCGCCGGGTGCGTACACCCCGTCCGCCTCGGGTGGCTTGGCGATATTGCGACCGATCACCCCGCGGGCCGCCCCCGCCTGCGACATCAGATAGTTGTAGCCCAACCAGGAGAGCGTGCCTGCACTCGATCCGGCCACCACCGTGGCCACCGACGCTTTCAGTCCGGTTCGACTCACACTTGCCAATCTAGCCGGATTGCACCACCTTCGCCCGACGTCCGCGCGCACCGTTTTCTTTCATCTGGGAACATGGACGAATGCGCATCGCGGAACACGTCGTCGACCTCATCGGCAACACCCCACTCGTCAAGCTCACGTCCGTCACGGGCGAAAACTTCGGCACGGTGGCAGCCAAGGTCGAATACCTCAACCCTGGCGGTAGCTCCAAGGACCGCATCGCCGTCAAGATGATCGACGCAGCCGAGGCTTCGGGTGAACTGAAGCCGGGCGGCACCATCGTCGAGCCGACTTCGGGCAACACCGGAATCGGCTTGGCGCTCGTGGCGCAAAAGCGTGGATACAAGTGCGTTTTCGTCTGCCCAGACAAGGTCAGCGAAGACAAGCGCAACGTCCTGCGCGCCTACGGCGCCGAGGTGGTCGTGTGCCCCACGGCCGTCGCGCCGGACAACCCGAACAGCTACTACAGCGTCTCCGACCGCCTCACCCGTGAGATCCCCGGCGCCTGGAAGCCCAACCAGTACTCCAACCCGGGCGGACCGGAGAGCCACTACGAGACCACCGGCCCCGAGATCTGGGCAGACACCGACGGCAAGATCACGCACTTCGTCGCGGGCGTCGGCACCGGCGGCACCATCACCGGCACCGGCCGCTACCTCAAGGAAGTTTCGGGCGGCAAGGTCAAGGTCATCGGCGCAGACCCCGAGGGCTCCGTCTACTCCGGCGGCACCGGTCGTCCGTATCTGGTCGAAGGCGTCGGCGAAGACTTCTGGCCGTCGGCATACGACCCGTCCATCCCGGACGAGATCATCGCCGTCTCGGATGCCGATTCCTTCGAGATGACGCGTCGCCTCGCCCGCGAGGAGGGACTGCTGGTCGGCGGTTCCTGCGGTATGGCCGTCGTCGCTGCCCTCGAAGTAGCCAAGCGTGAGGGTCCTGACGCCCTGATCGTCGTCCTTCTCCCGGACGGTGGCCGCGGCTACCTGTCCAAGATCTTCAACGATCAGTGGATGGCGTCGTACGGATTCCTGCGCACCCCACTCGACGGCAAGACCAACGTCCCCACCGTCGGCGACGTTCTGCGTGGCAAGTCGGGCGAGCTGCCGGACCTCGTTCACACCCACCCGTCGGAGACCCTGCGCGATGCGATCGAGATCCTGCGCGAGTACGGCGTGTCCCAGATGCCCGTCGTGGGTGCGGAACCGCCGGTCATGGCGGGCGAGGTCGCCGGAAGTGTGTCCGAGCGGGATCTGCTGAGCGCGGTCTTCGAAGGCCGTGCGCACCTTGCGGATTCCGTCGAGAAGCACATGAGCAAGCCGTTCCCGCTCATCGGTTCCGGCGAGCCGGTCTCGGCTGCCACGAAGGCGCTCGGGGACACCGACGCACTCATGGTCGTCGACGACGGCAAGCCGGTCGGTGTCATCACGCGCCACGATCTCCTGGGTTTCCTGAGTTCGGATTCCTGAGTTCGGATTCCTGCGCCGGCACCGGCGCCATTAGGCTGGGGACCATGAGTGAGCAACGCAGCAAGGCCGACAACATCAGCTGGCAGGGTTTCTCCACGAAAGCGGTGCATGCGGGTTACGAACCCGATCCGCTGACCGGTGCGGTCAACGTGCCGATCTACGCGAGTTCCACCTTCGCCCAGGACGGCGTCGGTGGAATGCGCAGTGGCTTCGAGTACGCGCGAACGGGTAACCCCACCCGTCGCCCACTCGAGGCGAACCTCGCCGCGCTCGAATCCGGAACCTACGGCCGAGCGTTCAGTTCGGGAATGGCGGCCACCGACTGCCTGCTCCGTTCGGTACTTCGACCCGGCGATCACCTGGTCATCCCCGACGACGCGTACGGCGGAACCTTCCGTCTCATCGACAAGGTGTTCACGCAGTGGGGGATCGAGTACACCCCGGCTCCGGTGTCCGACGTCGATGCGGTGCGCGCGGCGATGAAGTCCAACACCAAGCTGGTCTGGGTCGAGACGCCCACGAACCCGCTGCTCAATATCGGTGACATCGAGCTCCTTGCCGAGGTCGCCCACGAGGGCAACGCAAAGATCGTGGTGGACAACACCTTCGCCTCGCCGTACCTGCAGCAGCCGCTGCAGCTCGGTGCCGACATCGCGCTGCACTCCACGACCAAGTACATCGGCGGACACTCCGACGTGGTCGGTGGCGCTCTCGTCTGCAACGACGAAGAACTGGACACCGCGTTTGCCTTCCTGCAGAACGGATCCGGCGGCGTTCCCGGCCCCTTCGACGCGTTCCTGACGTTGCGCGGAATCAAGACACTGGCGCTGCGCATGGAGCGTCACAGTGACAACGCGGAGAAGGTCGTCGAATTGCTCGACGGCCACCCCGCGGTTGCCGGCGTCATCTACCCCGGACTGGCTTCGCATCCGTCGCACAAGGTCGCGGCCAAGCAGATGCGACGCTTCGGCGGCATGATCTCCGTCCGTCTCAAGGGCGGCAAGGCGGCAGCTCTCGACCTGTGCTCGCGCACCGAGATCTTCACGCTGGCAGAATCTCTCGGCGGAGTCGAATCCCTCATCGAATTCCCCGGTGCGATGACCCACGCCTCGACGGCCGGTTCCGCTCTCGAGGTTCCCGACGATCTGGTTCGCCTGTCGGTCGGCATCGAAGACGCCTCCGATCTGGTCGGCGACATCGAGCAAGCGCTGTCCTGATCTTCGCTCTACAGTAATTCGACTTCGAATCTGCAGTGCGCCTTCACACCTCACGAGGGTGTGGAGGCGCACTTTCTGGAGGCATGCGTGAATCTCGAACAGATAAAGGCTGCACAGCAACTGCTCGCCCCGGTCATGCGACGCACCCCGGTCGTGGCCTCGCGAGTGTTGTCCGAAACCACCGGCTTCGCCGTGAGTTTGAAATGTGAAAATCTGCAGCGCACCGGCTCTTTCAAACCGCGCGGTGCGTACAACCGCATTGCCAATCTTTCCGCAGAGGAACGGGCAGCGGGCGTGGTGGCGGCCAGTGCCGGTAACCATGCGCAGGGAGTTGCCTGGTCTGCAACAGAATTGGGAATCAAGTCGACCGTCTTCATGCCGACGGGTGCGCCGCTGCCGAAGTTGGTGGCCACCAAGGCATATGGAGCTCAGGTCCACCTGCACGGTTCGACTGTCGACGAAGCGCTCGTGGCCGCTCGCGAATTCGCGGACCGAACCGGAGCAGTTCTGGTCCACCCGTTCGACCACGAGGACGTCGTGGCGGGGCAGGGGACTGTGGGGCTCGAAATCCTCGAGCAACTGCCTGAGGTCGGCACGATCCTCGTTCCCACCGGCGGCGGCGGTTTGATCGCGGGAGTGGCTGCAGCCGTCAAAGCTGTGCGCCCGCAGGTCCGCATCGTCGGAGTGCAGGCCGAGACCGCGGCTGCCTGGCCGGCGTCGTTGGCAGCCGGGAAGCCGACCGCCTTGGCGTCGATGTCCACGATGGCAGACGGTATCGCCGTTGGCTGCCCGGGCGAGGTTCCGTTCGCCGAAGTTGCCGCCCATGTCGACGCCGTGGTGACGGTCAGCGAGGAAGCGCTGTCCAAAGCGCTCCTGCTGTGCCTCGAACGCGCCAAGCTCATCGTCGAACCGGCCGGCGTCGCGGCCGTCGCGGCCTTGATGACCTGCACTCCGGAGGAGCTGGGACTGACAGGGCCGGTGTGCGCCGTGCTTTCCGGCGGCAACATCGATCCGCTACTTCTCACGCACGTCATCTCGCACGGTCTGCGAGCGGCCGGACGGTTCCTCGGCGTTCACATCACCATCGACGATCGGCCGGGCGCACTGGTCTCGTTGCTGGAAGTGGTTCGAGCGAACGGCGCCAGCGTGGTCGATGTCATCCATTCCCGTACCGGTGGCGAACTCGCGCTCGACGAAGTGGAAGTCTTCCTCACCGTCGAGACGCGTGGTCCGGACAACAAGGCGGAACTTCTGACGGCCTTCGACGGCGCCGGTTACGCAGTACGACTGCAGAACTGAGGCGAGTTACTCGTCAGGCCAGCCGCCCAGAACCGTCACGCGGTACTCCTGGTCGACCAGCCTGGCGGGTACGTCGAGTTGATGTAGCCAGTCGATGGCCGAACCGCCCATGCCGACCGCAACCCGACTGAATGCGGCGGCCTGGGCGCAGGAGGATGCAATCACCGACACCGTGCGCCACATCGGCGTCGCCGTCGATTCGCGGTGCAGTGGCTTGACGGTGCTGGCCGTGGCGATCCCGCAGTCGGACGGAAGTGCTACCTGGCAGGTCGGGTCGCCGGGCAGGTCTTGCACCTGAATCTGCCAGCCGTCTTCCGGCGCCGGGCCGGCAACCGCGATGTCCCCGCCGAGGCCGACCAGCACGCCACACCCGAGAAGAGTCGCAGTGGACGCGGCACAGTGGTCCGCTGAACTGGCGCGGGCCGTCGCGGACAGATCGAGAACGACGTCGTCCGGGCTGTACACGCGGTTGTTCTCGACGCGAATCTTCCACCAGGAGTGAGGGTCTGCCGACCCGGCCGTCGGCGTGAGTTTGCCGTCGGTCAGTCGTGCGACAGCCAACGCGTCTTCGAGGAAGTGCGCGAACATCGGGGTCACGGCGACGCCGTCGACGTTGCTCGCGGCGCTGACATAGGTACGAATCTCGGAGTCGGCACGATCTCGATTGGTGGCGGCGTCGGCAGCGGTGAGGTACCCGCGAACCAGGCTGGCCGCGGAGGGAAGGACTTCAGGGTCGGTGACGACGACCCGGGCCTGAACCCCCCACGTGAGCCACTCGGAGGCCGAGCGCGGAGTACTCACGAACCGTTGGAGACGGCGTCCGGGGTTCCGAATCCGGCGACCACGACGGGCCGCTTCGCTACGGGATTCTTGGTGTGAGAAGCCGACGTGTCCGGCGCGAGTGCCGTGGCAGTGGGAGAAGAAACGAGTGAAAGTCCGCCGCTTGCGAGTGCTCCCGCCACAGCCGTGGCTGCGAGGGCGAGGCGAACGGGTCGATACACCGTAGTGCGTCCCCGGGCGGGTCGTGGCCGATCGTCGCTCATGGACTCAGCTTGCACGCCGAACCTGAGAAAAGCCTTGGCGTCTGTAGTCATTTGCGTAACGCCCGCCGAGATAAATGAGACATTGGTTACAGGAGTCGCGAGACTGAGCCGTGTCGAATGCATGTTCGAAACAGTAGATGTTCGCACCGACAAGTTTCGGGTACGACCACGTACATGGATTTTCAGAGGTTTATCGGAGGTTCGGATGGCAGTCGGTGTCCTGGCGATCGCTGTGTCGATCGGCACCGCACTGGGCGTGATGAGTGGAACTCTCGCAGCGCCCGCACAAGTCGAGAAGAACGAGTCTTCGAATGCTGCAGTCTCACTTGCAGCCTGGAACGGACCGGCACGAACTCAGGACACACCTGAGGGAATCGTGCCTTCCGTACCCTCCAACTTTCCGGGAGCGACATTGGCGCCCGTGGGAGCGGTGGCAGTGTTCGCGCCGTGGATCAAAAAGGCCGGTGCTCTGTGCTCGGAGATCACGCCCGCGGTGATCGCCTCGCTGTACTCGGTCGAGAACGGATTCAAGTACGGACCCGATACCGACATCTCACCGGAAGGTGGGCGCGGGCCTGGCCGCTTCACCACCGCAGCGTGGACGGCATACGGCAAGGACGGTGACGGCGACGGAAAGATGGACATCCTGGGCGTTGCCGATCCGGTGATGACAACCGGATACCGGTTGTGCGATCTCGTGAAGCAAGCGCAGTCCTGGCAGAAGTCCGGTGAGGTCGAGGGCGATACCGTCGACCTCGCGCTCGCTGCCTACGACGTCGGGCCGGACGCAGTTCGCGAAGCGGGCGGCGTTCCGGCAGACAAGTCGGGCGAGGTTCCTGCGGAGCAGGCGGTCGCCGCTCCGTTCGTCGCCCAGATCAAATCGTTGCAGGACTCGTTCGCCCTGATGCTTGCGCCCTTCGACTACAACAACCTCGCCGCAGCGGTGGGCGGCGTCGTCGAGGCCGGTCTGAAGTTTCTCGGATTGCCGTACGTGTGGGGTGGCGGAAACATCAACGGGCCGTCGATGGGCGGGTTCGACTGCTCGGGGCTGACGTCGTACGCGATCCACGCGGCCACCGGGGTGACTCTGCCCCGGACCTCGGAGACGCAGTGGGGTGTCGGCGTCGAGATCCCGCTGGATCAGGCGCAGCCCGGTGACCTGTTGTTCGGCAACTGGCAGGCAGGCGGCCCCGGCCACGTGGCGATCTACGTCGGCAACGGTCAGATGCTTCACGCACCCACGTTCGGCGACGTGGTGAAGGTCGGCCCGATCTTCGCCGGCATGAAGGCTCGCCGCGTGGTGTGAGTGGGCAGGAAACGGCGAGCGTCGACAGAGCAAGAAGCGCCACCCGACCGAGTCGGGTGGCGCTTCTTTTCAGAGCTGGTACAGCCGATCAGCTGTGGTAAGGCTCCGCGCTCAGCAGCGTGACCTTCATGGTGCTGCCGTTGGGCAGGTTGTACTCACGCGTGTCGCCGACCTTGGCTTCGAGCAGCGCGCCGCCCAGCGGTGAGTTCGGCGAGTAGACCTCGAGCTTGGCGTCACGTGCGCCTTCTTCGCGGGTAGCGATCAGGAACGTCTCGGTGTCACTCTCGTCGCCGTCGTAGTAGACCTTGACTACGGATCCGGGCAGTGCGACACCGGACTGAGTGGGGGCCTCGCCGACCTTTGCGCTGTTCAGCAGCTCCTGGAGCTGGCGAATGCGGGCTTCCTGCTGACCCTGCTCTTCGCGGGCAGCGTGGTAGCCGCCGTTCTCCTTCAGGTCGCCCTCTTCGCGACGCTCGTTGATCTCGGCGGCGATGACCGGGCGATTGGCGATGAGCTGGTCGAGTTCGTTCTTGAGCCTGTCATGTGATTCCTGGGTAAGCCAGGTCACCTGGGTCTCGGTCATCTCGATCACTCCCTAGTAGTCGGAGCCGGGGGCTCCCTCGACGATCGCTGCAACAGCAGCGAACAACGACACAGAAGCACCACCAGGGATGCAACCTTGCCGTCAAACCTTGCGTCAATGCAGCAATACACGGTTCCACCCGGAACCGTGTATCGGGCAATTCTATCACGCATGACTACCCGCCCTGTCCGGCGTCAAACGTCCGGCAGGGTGGGTGCGTTCCGAGGTCAGCTCTTGGTCAGGTACTCCGGAACGTCGAAGCTGCAGCCGTAGACGTCGGCCATGCCTGGCGGCTGGGACGTCTTGACCTCGGTGTTGAACTCGAGGGTCTGATGTTCCGACGACGGGACGTAGACCTCACGTCGACCGGTTTCGGAGCCGTCCTTCGAGCGTGCGCGCACGATGCACATCGCTTCACGCGACGAGTCGTCGCGTGTGACGGTGAAACGGATCTTCACCGTGGAGTCGTTGGCGATGTCGAACGAGATGGTCTCGGTCTCGATTTCCTTGACCGCAAATTTTCCGTACGCGTAGTACGCGATTCCGCCGCCTACGACGATGACGAGAGCGGTCAGAGCCCACACCATCCACTTGCGGGGACTGCCCGTGCGAGTTGTGCTCGGGTACCGATCTTGGGGAAGCGGTTTGCTCATCACTCTGCTCTCGAAGACTCGAGTTCGCGTGTCGTGCAGCAACTGACTGTGTCCCGCCGGATTACCGAAGGGGTCACGGCTGCGCCAGGAACTCTCGGGTGGAACTATAGAGGACGTATCCCGTCGCGCCGTCGGTAGGTTTGTCGGCAGTCGGTACGTTTGACGGCAACGGCCCGGAGTAATCCGAGCGGTGCACAGCGTGTGATTCGAAGACTGCCGGTGACGGCTACAGGTGAACTGCCGGTGACGGCTACAGGTGAACTGCCGGCAACGGCTACAGGTGAAGTTGAGGTGAACGAACACGTGAGCGGATTCCGGCTCATGGCCGTCCATGCCCATCCCGACGACGAGTCGAGCAAGGGTGCGGCCACCACCGCCCGTTATGCAGCCGAAGGCCACGAAGTGATGGTCCTGACGCTCACCGGGGGTGAGCGTGGCGACATTCTCAACCCGGCCATGGACGTTCCCGGTGTCCGCGATCGAATCAGCGAAGTTCGCCAGGAGGAGATGGCCGAGGCCGCTCGCATCCTGGGCGTGAAGCAGCGCTGGCTCGGTTTCGTCGATTCCGGGCTTCCCGAGGGCGACCCTCTTCCGCCGCTGCCCGAAGGGTGCTTCGCCCTCGTTCCGCTCGAAGAGTCGACGCGCGCTCTGGTCAAGGTGATTCGCGAGTTCCGTCCCCACGTCGTCACGACGTACGACGAGAACGGCGGATACCCGCACCCGGATCACATCCGGTGCCACGAGGTGACGATGGCAGCCTACGAAGCCGCCGCCGATCCCGAGTACTTCCCCGAGGACGGTCAGCCGTGGGAAATCAAGAAGGTCTACTACTCGCACGGATTCATCCGTAAGCGCCTCGAACTCTTCCAGGAGGAGTACGAGCGTCGCGGAGAGCCGTTCCCGATGGCGGACTGGCTCAAGAAGTGGAAGACCGAACGCGGCGACATGATGGTCCGGGTGACCACTCAGGTCACGTGCGGCGACTACTTTCCCCAGCGTGACGATGCTCTGCGCGCACACGCGACGCAGATCGATCCCAACGGTTCGTTCTTCGCTGTGCCGCTCGACATTCAGCAGAAGATCTGGCCCACCGAGGAATTCGAGCTCGCCAAGACGCGGGTCACCACGTCCATTCCGGAAACCGACCTGTTCGCAGGTCTCGAAGAGGACGCTCAGAAGTGAATGCTCTGTCCGCCGAGGTAGTTCTCGGCACCACACAATTTCTTGCTCAGACGCCCAGTAACCCATCCGGCCCGGAGTTCGGAAAGTCGTCTCCGGTCGGCCTGCTGGTGATTCTTGCGCTGCTCATCGGTGTGATCCTCCTGGTTCGGTCAATGAACCGCCAGCTCAAGAAGCTGCCGGAGACGTTCGAACCGGATCATCCCGAACTCGATCAGCAGGCAGACGAAGGCACCGACCGGGGAGCTATCACTGCTCCGAGCCCGGCGGAACCCAACGTCTCTACCGAGAAGAAGCCCAAGCAAGAATCCTGAGACGAACGAGGTAGCGGCGATGGACCCACGGATGCGGAACAACCTGGGTGGGTCCTCGAGCCCTTACCTGCGTCAGCACGCCGACAATCCGGTCCACTGGCAACAGTGGGGCGAAGAAGCGATGGAGTGGGCGCGCGAGCGCAACGTGCCGATTCTCCTCTCGATCGGATACTCGGCGTGCCACTGGTGCCACGTCATGGCGCACGAGTCGTTCGAGAACGACGAGATCGCGGCCGTCATGAACGCGAACTTCGTCTGTGTGAAGGTGGACCGAGAAGAACGTCCCGACATCGACGCCGTCTACATGAATGCGACAGTTGCGATGACCGGCCAGGGCGGCTGGCCCATGACCTGTTTCCTGACTCCCGACGGTTCACCGTTCTACTGCGGCACGTACTACCCGCCGACGCCTCGCGGCGGAATGCCTTCGTTCACACAGCTTCTCGAAGCGATAGTCGACACCTTCACGAATCGGCGCGACGAGGTCGACAACGCGGCGCAGTCGATCGTCACGGAACTTCAGCGCGCGTCGGGCGGGATTCCGTACGGCGGAGCACCCATCGACGCCGAGCTGCTGAACGCGGCGGGCCGGTCGATCCTCGGCGACGAGGACGTCCCGCGCGGGGGATTCGGTGGGGCACCGAAGTTTCCACCGTCGGCACTACTGGAGGGGCTGCTCCGACAGTACGAGCGAACGGGTTCGGGCGAGATCCTCGGCGGCATCGAGCGCACCGCCGAAGCAATGGCACGTGGCGGGATCTACGACCAGTTGGGTGGCGGTTTCTCGCGGTACTCGGTCGATGCCGAGTGGGTGGTTCCGCACTTCGAGAAGATGCTCTACGACAATGCGCTGCTCCTGCGGTTCTACGCGCACTGGGCGCGGCGCACCGGATCGGACCTCGCCACTCGCGTCACCGAGGAGACCGCAAGGTTCCTGCTCTCCGATCTGCTGACCGAGAACGGTTGCTTCGCTTCGGCTCTCGATGCCGACACCGACGGCGTCGAAGGCCTCACGTACGTATGGACGCCGACGCAGCTGGTCGAGATTCTCGGCGCGGAGGACGGGCAGTGGGCGTCGGAGTTGTTCCGGGTCACCGATACCGGAACCTTCGAAGAGGGTGCGTCGGTACTGCAGTTGCTCCGTGACCCCGACGACTGGTCGCGCTGGCAGACGGTCTCCGACGCTCTCCGTGCCGCCCGGGCTCAGCGTCCACAGCCTGGCCGCGACGACAAGGTGGTGACGGCCTGGAACGGGTTGACCGTCACGGCCTTGACGGAAGCCGGACTTGCCCTGGACCGACCCGACTGGATCACCGCGGCGGCCGAGTGCGCAGGCGCTCTTCTCGACCTTCACCTGGTGGACGGTCACTTGCGTCGCGCTTCCCTCGGCGGGGCTGTCGGCGCCCCGACGGGCGTGCTCGAGGATTACGCAATGTTGGCCACCGGCCTCCTGGCTCTATACCAGGCAACGGGATTGGCGCGGTGGCTCGATGCGGCGCAGCAGTTGCTCGACGTCACTGTCGACCACTTCGCTGATCCGGCCGAGCCGGGAAGCTGGTTCGACACGGCCGATTTCGCGGAGTCGCTCGTGACTCGGCCCCGAGACCCGTTGGACGGCGCGACGCCGTCCGGTGCGTCGAGCGTCGCGGAGGCGCTGTTGACCGCGGCGGCGTTGACCGATGCCGATCGATCGTCTCGTTACGCCCAGGCCGCGGCGGACGCGTTGGCGAGGGCCACGCTGCCGCTCGAGCGTGCGCCTCGGTCGGCGGGGCACTGGCTCGCGGTGGCGGAAGCGTCGTTGCGTGGTCCGATACAGGTGGCCGTCGTCGGGGAAGGTTCGCTGTTGGCCTATGCCCGACGGCTTGCCCCGGGTGGTGCAGTGGTTGTCGGGGGTGCCCCGGATTCTTCACCGCTGCTTGCAGATCGACCCCTCGTCGACGGTGGTGAAGCCGCGTACATCTGTCGGGGATTCGTGTGTGATCGGCCGGTGACGACGGTGGTGGAACTGGCGAGTCAGTTGAACACGACGAGCCATACCGCGATGTAGTGGCAGATCGCTGCGACGACCGTCGCGGCGTGGAAGAACTCGTGATGCCCGAACGTCGTGGGCCACGGGTTTGGCCATTTCGTCGCGTACAGAATTGCGCCGACGCTGTAGAAGATTCCGCCGACGAGCAGCAGCACCATCGGCGCCACACCGACCTGGTGCGTCAGTTCACCGACCACGGGAACGATCGCCCAACCGAGGAGCAGGTAGAGCGGGACGCCCACCCATTTCGGGGCGGTGGGCCAGAGCATCTTGAGTGCGACGCCGGCGAGCGCGCCTGCCCACACGATCGCGAGGATGATCTTGCCGGTGTGAGTCGGGAGGCCGAGCATGGCGAACGGTGTGTAGCTGCCGGCGATGAAGAGAAAGATCATCGAATGGTCCGCACGCTTCATCCACGTACGGCCCTTGACCGTCTGCCACTGGATGCGGTGATACGTCGCGCTGATGCCGAAGAGGCCGCAGATCGTGACGCTGTAGATCGCGGTCGCCCAAGCCGCTTTGGCGCCGACCTGAGCGCCGGCTACGGAGACGAGAACGATGCCCGCGACGACGGAGACACCGAGCGCCCACAGATGGATCCAACCGCGCATGCGTGGTTTGACCGGAAGCTCGTCGAGCCCGAATGCCGTCATGTGCAACCCCTCTCGTTCCGTACTGTTGCGAACCGCGTAACCTACGGTACCGTAGGTTACGCATCAGTAGCATAACCTACCTGCGGGTTTTCGACGCGTACAAAAAGCGTGACGGCGCTCGCATGTGGCTGTCACTGCCGGGCGTAGTCTTTGACACCATGGTGATGTCACGGTGAATCTGCGCGGACTGCTGTACAGCATCTACGAGCGACGACTCCTCAGTCATCTCGACGGTCTCGCGCACCCACGGCACGTAGCCGTGATGTGTGACGGAAATCGGCGATGGGCTCGCGAGAACGGCTTCACCGATGTCAGTCACGGGCACCGCATGGGCGCGCTCAAAATTGCCGAATTGCTCGAGTGGTGCGACGCCGCCGGAATCGAGATGGCAACCATCTACCTGCTCTCGACCGAGAACCTGCGCCGCGAGCCGGAAGAGCTCGACACCCTCCTCGAAATCATCACCGACGTCGTCGAAGAGATCTCCGGGCCCGGCAAGAACTGGAGTGTGCAGATCGTCGGTGCTCTCGATCTTCTGCCTCCCGAGCAGTCCAGGCGCTTGCGGGAAGCGGCGGCGGGGACGAGCGGCCGAACCGGGACACATGTCAACGTCGCGATCGGATACGGCGGGCGTCAGGAGATCGCCGACGCCGTCCAATCGCTCCTGCGCGACAAGATCGGTGCGGGTCTGAGCGGCGACGAACTGATCCAGGCCGTCACGGTCGACGGCATCGACGGGCATCTGTACACGTCGGGACAGCCCGATCCGGATCTGGTGATCCGCACCTCCGGCGAGCAGCGGCTCTCCGGATTCCTGTTGTGGCAGAGCGCCTATTCGGAGATCTGGTTCACCGAGGCGTACTGGCCCGAATTCCGTCGAGTCGACTTTCTTCGAGCCTTGCGCGATTACGCGGCGCGCCACCGCCGGTTCGGCGCCTGAGCCGTCTCAGAGCTTGCGCAGTCGCAGCCGGTTGATCGTGTGATCGGCGTCCTTGCGCAGCACCAGGGTTGCGCGGGGGCGGGTGGGGAGAATGTTCTCCACCAGGTTCGGGTGGTTGATCGAGTTCCAGATCTCCTTCGCCGCGATGGTCGCGTCACGGTCGGAGAGGCCGGAGTAGTGGTGAAAGTGGGCGTTCGGATCGGCGAACGACGTGTTGCGTAGCGCGAGGAACCGCTGGATGTACCAGGCTTCGATGTCCTCGATGCGGGCGTCGACGTAGATCGAGAAGTCGAACAGATCGGAGACCATCAGACGCGGGCCGGTCTGCAGGACGTTGAGGCCCTCGATGATGAGGATGTCGGGCTGGCGGATCAGGTGGTACTGGCCCGGGATGATGTCGTACGACGTATGCGAATAGACCGGCGCCGCTACCTCTTCCGCCCCGGACTTGACTTCGGTGACGAAGCGCAACAGCTTGCGGCGATCGTAGCTTTCGGGAAAACCCTTGCGGTGCATGATGCCCCGACGCTGGAGTTCCCTGGTCGGATAGAGGAATCCGTCCGTGGTGACGAGGTCGACGCGCGGATGGTGATCCCAGCGGGCCAGGAGAGCTTGCAGCACACGAGCAGTCGTGGATTTTCCGACCGCGACCGAACCGGCGACGCCGATGACGAAGGGCACCTGACGGTCGGGATGCTTCTCGCCGAGGAAGGTCGCGGTGGCCGCGAACAGTCGTTGGCGTGCCGCTACCTGTAGGTGGATCAGACGTGCGAGGGGGAGATAAACCTCGGCAACTTCTTCGAGATCGATCTGCTCGCCGAGACCACGCAAGCCGTACAACTCGTCCTCGGTCAACACCAGTGGCGTCGACTTACGCAGTGTCCGCCACTGCTTGCGGTCGAACTCGACGTAGGGACTCGATTCGTTGGTGCGCGCCATCAGCCCAGCTCACCGGCACGTAGTGAACCCGGGGCCCGGCGGACGAAACAGCTATGCGAGCAAGCCAGGCGCGTGTGCGCACGATCCGAGTGCATAGTCGGATTGTGCTCGGTGCCACGTCCGGGATTTTCGCCGGGTGGCATTCCGGAGCGAGCGACTAGGCTCGGTGGTTATGGATCCAGACACACTTGTTCGCCAATACCTGCTGCTCGGACTGGGTTTCGACCGTCTCGAAGACGGGTTCGTCGACGCGTTCACCGGTGACCCGGTGCTGCGTAAGCAGATCGAGAGCGCCCCGAAGCCCGATCCGCGTGAACTTGCCCGCACGGCACGTGAATTGCGGGGCGAGTTGGCCGGAAGTGGTCTGAATGCCGAACGCTCCCACTTCGTCGACGTACACCTTCGCGCCCTGGAATGCTCCGGGCGCAAGTTCGCGGGTGAGGACATCGGCTTCGTGGACGAGGTCGAGGCGTACTTCGACGTACGAATCGAAAAGGGAAACGAGGACGCCTACAGCGACGCTCACCGGTTGATGGGTGAAGTTCTGCCCGGTCCGGGACCGCTGGCGCAGCGGGTGCAGGCGCATCGCAAGGCCGACGAGATCCCCGCGGCGAAACTGAACGAATGCGTCGAGGCAATGTCGAGTGCGCTGCGCGATCTGGTCCGCGGCACGTTCGGGCTTCCCGCGTCGGAAACCGTCGAATACGAAGTGGTGGGGGACAAGCCGTGGTCCGGCTTCAACTACTACCTCGGTGACTACCGCTCCAAGGTTGCGATCAATTCGGATCTGCCGCAGTTCATGGCCAACCTGCCGCGGCTGATCGCGCACGAGTCCTACCCCGGCCATCACACCGAGCATTGCCGTAAGGAAGCCGGTCTGGTCGGTTCGGGCCAGCTCGAGCAGACACTGTTCCTGGTCAACACGCCGCAGTGCATCATGGCCGAAGGCCTCGCGGATTTGGCGCTGGAAGCGATTGTCGGCCCGGACTGGGGTGTGTGGGCGCAGGACATCTACGCCGACCTCGGCTTGTCTTTCGACGGGGAAAAGGCGCAACGGCTCTCCGCCGCGTCGGGGCAACTGCTGAGTGTCCGGCAGGATGCGGCGCTGATGTTGCACGACGAGGGGCGCAGCCTCGACGACGTGGCGCTGTTCCTCGAACGGTGGTCGCTGTCGACGCCGGAACGCGCTCGCCAATCGCTCAAGTTCCTGTCTTCGCCGCTGTGGCGGGCATACACCAGCACGTATGTCGAGGGATACCGGCTGCTCGGGGGATGGCTGGACGAGGTGCCGGTGGGCGCGGAGCGCACCGAACGCTTCCGCAGGCTGCTCGACGAGCCGCTGGTCCCCAGCTCTCTGCGTGCTGCCTAGTGCCGGGTGGAGACGGCGGGAGCGAACTTCGTAGACTGGACGCATTCGTTTCCGCATCCAGCTTGGAGATTCCTCGATGACCGCTGTGCCCGGCTCCGACGTCAACTCTGCATCACTCGCCGAACTCGACCCCGAAGTCGCCGAGGCGATGGCTGGTGAATTGGCTCGTCAGCGCGACACGCTCGAGATGATCGCGTCGGAGAACTTCGTTCCCCGCTCGGTTCTGCAGGCTCAGGGCAGCGTCCTGACCAACAAGTACGCCGAGGGCTACCCGGGACGTCGTTACTACGGCGGTTGCGAGCACGTCGACGTCATCGAGGATCTGGCGCGCAACCGTGCGAAGGAACTCTTCGGTGCAGAGTTCGCGAACGTTCAGCCGCACTCGGGCGCACAGGCCAACGCTGCTGTTCTGATGGCACTGATGAACCCGGGTGAGAAGCTGCTCGGCCTCGACCTTGCACACGGCGGTCACCTCACGCACGGTATGAAGCTCAACTTCTCCGGCAAGTTGTACGACGTCGCGTCCTACGGCGTCAGCAAGGAAGATCACCGCATCGACATGGACGAGGTGCGCTCGATCGCCCTCGCCGAGAAGCCGAAGGTCATCGTTGCCGGCTGGTCCGCGTACCCGCGTCAGCAGGACTTCGCGGCGTTCCGTGCGATCGCCGACGAGGTCGGGGCGTACCTGTGGGTGGACATGGCTCACTTCGCCGGACTGGTTGCGGCAGGCCTGCACCCGTCGCCCGTCCCGTACGCAGACGTCGTCTCCTCGACCGTCCACAAGACCCTCGGTGGTCCGCGTTCGGGCCTGATCCTGGCGAAGAAAGAGTGGGCCAAGAAGCTCAACTCCGCTGTCTTCCCCGGTCAGCAGGGTGGACCGCTCATGCACGCCATCGCGGCCAAGGCAGTCACCTTCAAGATCGCTGCCGGTGAAGAGTTCAAGGATCGTCAGGCACGCACCCTTTCCGGTGCGCGCATCCTTGCCAAGCGTCTGGGCAACAAGGACGTCGCAGACCAGGGCATCAGCGTCCTGACCGGCGGCACTGACGTCCACCTCGTGCTCGTGGACCTGCGTAACTCGCAGCTCGACGGCCAGCAGGGTGAGGACCTTCTGCACGAAATCGGCATCACGGTCAACCGCAACGCTGTTCCGTTCGATCCCCGCCCGCCGATGACCACCTCCGGTCTGCGTATCGGTACCGCAGCGTTGGCCACTCGCGGATTCGGTGATGCCGAGTTCACCGAGGTCGCCGACATCATCGGTACCGCTCTGGCCGGCAACGCGGATCTGCCGGCGCTGCGTGCGCGCGTCGCCAAGCTCGCTCTCGACCTTCCGCTGTACGACGGTCTCGAGAACTGGGGCCTGCTCAGCAAGAACGTCTAGGAATTCCTTCACCGACGGCCCGGTCCCTTTCGAGGGGCCGGGCCGCTGGTTTTTTCCAGTCGCGGATTGTGGCATCGGTCACATGACCGATGGTGGCCGAGTTCGGTGCTTCCTAGCCTGAGAGCATCACCCCTCCGGCGAAGGAAACCCCATGACCGAACAGAATCTGCATTGGCTCTCCGCTACCGAGATGGCGGCGTCGGTCGCGTCGAACAGTCTCTCGCCCAACGAGATTGCCGAAGCGATGATCCAGCGCGTCGACGCCGTCAATCCGTCGATCAACGCGATAGTCCAGTTCGATCGCGAGCAGGTGACGCGCGATGCGGCCGAACTCTCACGGCAACAGGAAGCGGGCGAGAAACTCGGCCCGCTGCACGGCGTTCCGTTCACGATCAAAGATCTGACGGCAGTCGACGGGCTGCCGACCACGTTCGGGATGAAGCCGATGGCCGACAACATCGCGACGGGAAATGCCGTCGTCGTGGACAGGCTGCGAGGCGCCGGCGGACTGTTCCTGGGAAAGACGAACACTCCCGAAAGTGGTTACTACGGAGGCACGGACAACCACCTGTACGGGCCGACGCACAACCCGTGGAAGCTCGGCAACAGCGCGGGCGGGTCCAGTGGCGGTGCGTCGGCTGCCGTGGCTGCAGGCCTCGGGCCACTTGCCGAGGGCAGTGACGGCGCCGGATCGGTGCGTATCCCGTCGGCGCTCTGCGGGGTCGTCGGGTTGAAGCCGACCACCGGCGTCATCCCGCAGACCATCCTGGCCGGGCGCTTCTACAACTGGGCGTATCACGGTCCGATCACCCGGACTGTTGCCGACAACGCGCTGATGCTCGACATCATGGCCGGGCCGGACAATGCGGACCCGCTCTCGATCGAGCGTGCCGAGACCTCGTACGTCGAAGCCTCGAAGGGCGACGTGAAGGGCCTTCACGTGGCGTGGTCGCCGAATCTCGGTCTCGGCCATGTTGATCCGGAGGTGCTGGCGGTGTGTCTCGACGCGTTGTCGGCATTCGAGGAATTGGGTGCCCGGATCACCGAGGCGACCCCGCAGTGGGGAAATCCGTCGGAGTCGATGTGGAACGGCATCTGGGTTCCCGGTTTCGCTTCCGAATACGACTTGCTCGACTGGGAGAACCAGCGCGGCGAGGTCGACGACAACCTGATCGAGATCATGCACGAGGCCGAGCGGCTCACCGGTGTCGACGTCGGGCGGGCCGACGCATTCCGCGGCGTCATGTGGGACACGTGGACCGCGTTCATGAACGACTACGACGTGTTGGTCTCGCCGACCTTGGCTTCGGCCACGTTCCCGCTCGGTCAGTTCGCGCCGTCGTGGCTCGAGGGTGCGTCGCTGCGTGAGCAGTTGCTCGATTGGCTCTTCACCTACCCGTACAACATGCTCAACAATCCGGCGATCACCGTGCCCGCTGGATTCACCGCCGACGGTCGACCGGTGGGGCTGCAGATCGCCGCACGTCACCGCCAGGACGCACTGGTCCTGCGGGCTGCCGCGAACTTCGAAGCGGCACGTCCGTGGGCGGACAAGAAGCCGGCCGATTCACTGGTCGTGGCCTAGCTCACACGATTGGCTAGATTGGTGTGATGACGTCTGTACTGCCTGATCGCGGCGCTGGACCTGACATGTTCGCGCCGCGATCGCCGGCGGCCGGGGCGTACGGCATTCTCGGCCTGTGCGCCGAAGAACTCCGCGCTCGTGGACTCGCGTACTCGGCTGCGGCGGTCACGTACCGAGACCCGTCGAGCGGAAGGCATCGGGCTCTGGCGTGTTCCGGATACGACGCCAGGGTGCTCGAGTTCCTGCTCGAGGACTTCGTCGCCGATCGCAATCTCTTCGGCATCATTCGCGAGGCTTCGGGCGTGCCCGTGTTCTGGCAGGACGTGCCACGATTCGAGCAGGTCGAGATGGTCACCGATGTTCTGCGGCCGTCCGGGTACGCCGAGGGTGCCTCGGTCGCATTGGGGTTCTCCGGCCGTGAGGTGACCGGATTGCTGCACATGAGCTTCGCGGATTCCGGCGTCGTCGATCGCGTACGGGAGGTGGTGGCGGCGTCCAGCGCAGCCTGCTCGCGCGTCGTGGGGGACCAGGTGGCGCTCGATCGTGTCCATCTGAGCCCACGGGAGATTCAAGTACTGCAATTGGTGGCCAGGGGCGCGGGCAATGTCGAGATCGCCGAGGAGTTGTTCGTCAGCCGTCGCACCGTCGCCACCCATCTCGAGAACATCTTCGTCAAGACCGGAACCAATTCGCGGGTTCAGGCAGCGGTGCGCGCCGCCAAGTGGGGTCTGATCGAGTCCTGAGTGACGCCGAATCACACGAGTGGCATTTTGTTACCTGGCGTTCACCAGATGTGCGGCTCGTTCCGTGGCGCGAGTGTCCGATCCGCAGTACCGTCGGCAGTAACGAGTAACCAGAAGTTACTTGTGCGGGAGGTTCTGATCGTGACTGAAACACTCAGTACGAGAGGGCCGGCGCCCGGCCCTTGTTTCAGCTGACACAGCGTCACCTGACACCAGAGCCGTCCGGCCCAGCGAGCTGAGTTTGCGCGGGTGCCGCGCAGACCTAGGAGCCCAACGTGACTGCATCACGCTCCGTCTCTGCCCACTCGGCCCGGGCTGATCAATCAGCCGGGAATCATTCGGGAGATGCACTTCGCACGTACGTCTTGGATACCTCGGTACTACTGTCCGATCCATGGGCTGTCACTCGATTCGCCGAACACCACGTGGTACTCCCACTGGTCGTGATCAGTGAACTCGAAGGCAAACGGCACCACCACGAACTGGGATGGTTCGCCCGAGAATCGCTCCGCATGCTCGACGATCTACGGATCGAATACAGCCGCCTCGACCGTCCGGTGCCGATCGGCACCGAGAACGGGACACTGCAGGTCGAACTCAATCACACCGACCCTGCGGTCCTGCCCGTCGGATTCCGCACGGACAGTAACGATTCGAGGATTCTGGCGTGTGCGCTGAATCTTGCTGCGGAGGGCAAGGATGTAGTCCTCGTCAGCAAGGACATTCCGCTTCGTGTGAAGGCAGGCGCGGTGGGACTACCTGCCGACGAGTACCACGCTCACGACGTCGTGCCATCCGGATGGACGGGCATGACTGAGCTGGACGTCGCCTCGACGGACATCGACGAGCTGTTCAACGAGGGTTTCCTGGACCTCGACGAAGCGCGAGATCTGCCGTGTCACACGGGTCTTCGCCTGCTCGGTGGTTCGTCGAGCGCCCTCGGTCGGGTGACTCCCGACAAGCGCATCCAGTTGGTGCGCGGTGAGCGCGAGGCGTTCGGGTTGCACGGCCGCTCCGCCGAGCAGCGCATTGCGCTCGATCTCCTCATGGACGAGAGCATCGGCATCATCTCTCTCGGTGGTAAGGCGGGCACCGGTAAGTCGGCCTTGGCTCTGACGGCAGGTCTTGAAGCGGTTCTAGAGCGCCGCACTCAGCGCAAGGTTGTCGTCTTCCGTCCGTTGTATGCCGTTGGCGGACAAGAACTCGGCTACCTTCCCGGTAGTGAGAGCGAGAAGATGGGCCCGTGGGCTCAGGCCGTTTTCGACACTCTCGACGGGTTGGCCTCGCCAGAGGTTCTCGAGGAGGTTCTCGCCCGCGGAATGCTGGAAGTGTTGCCGCTGACGCATATTCGCGGTCGGTCGCTGCACGATTCGTTCGTGATCGTCGACGAAGCGCAGTCGCTCGAACGAAATGTTCTGCTGACAGTGCTTTCTCGTCTGGGAACCGGCTCGCGAGTGGTCCTCACGCACGACGTCGCGCAGCGTGACAACCTGCGAGTGGGCAGGCACGACGGAGTTGCGGCCGTCATCGAGAAGCTCAAGGGGCACCCGCTTTTTGCGCACATCACACTCACGCGCAGTGAGCGTTCGCCGATCGCCGAGTTGGTGACCGACATGCTCGAGGAGTTCGGCCCCACTTCCTGAGAAGTGATCTCCCCGTGCGGACTTCGGTCTGCACGGGGAGATGCCTGGGTTTGAAGTTGTTCAGTTTTGCAGCGGTCCCAGTTCGTTGTCGAGAACTTCCTGCACCACACGCATCGCCGCCAGTCCGGCCGGAGCGCCGCAATACGCGCTCGCGTGGATCACGGTTTCGACGATCTCGGTGCGCGTCAAGCCGTTTCGCAATGCCCCACGTACGTGGCCTTTGAGTTCGTTCTCGGCGCGCAGCGCGATCAGCATCCCCAGATTGATCAGACTGCGACTGCGGCGATCGAGTCCGGGACGCGTCCATACCGAACCCCAGACGTTGGCCGTCACGAAGTTCTGCAGTTCTTCGCTGTCCGTTCCCCGGGTGCGCTCGAAGGCGGCGTCGACGAAATCGGCCCCCATGACTTCGGTGCGCACAGCCAATCCGGCGTCGAAGGAGTCAGGCGTGGTGTTTTCGGACATGGCAGGTTCGCTCGCTTTCGGCAGGTGATTTCAGGCCGGAGCAAGCCTACTTCGTGTCCCGGTCCCGACGACTGCGCGGCCGACCGCGGTCACCACGCCCCACGCGACGTCTCGCAGACTGAAGTAGTCCCGCCAGACGCAGACCTTGCCGTCGCGCAGTTCGAAAGTTCCGCATACCCAGAACTCGATGCGCAGCGGTCCGACGGTGAGGATGTCGGTGCGTTCGGTGAGCACCGTGGACTCGTCGCCGACGATGTGGTGCATCTCCGCCTCGAATTTCAGTGAAGGCTTGGTGACCAGACGTAGCGCTCGCACGACGGTCTTCTTGCCTCGCAGGGTGGGGAGCGAGACGTTCTGCCAGACGATGTCGTCTGTCATCAATTCGGCTGCGGCGTCCACGTCGAAATCGGTGAGGGCCGCGAACATTGCGTTCACCGTGGCTGTCGAACTACTCATGGGGTGTCCTTGGCTGATTATTCGGCCGGTGTTGCCCGGATGAAGGTACCGAGATGATCGTGATCGAAGTACTCCAAGGTTAGCGAGTTTCCGTCGAAGGTGGCCTTCGAGACCGTCCCGGCCGGTGCGTTCTCGCCGCTGAGCGGGAACGTGAAGGTGTTTCCGTCCCAGTGGGTCAGAGGGTACGTCGCGGCCGCGGGACCCATGGTCAAGGTCAGCGCACCGTTCTGCTGCGTCACGAGCGCGGGACCCCAGTACGGATTGCCGTAGTCGCCGGTCAATTGGTCTGTCGGTGGCGCGGGAGCGGGGGAGGCCGGCGGCGTCTTCCCGGCAAGTTCGCCCTCAGGGTCGGCCTGTGAGGCAAAGGACGCTTCGTACAGCGGGCGCCACTCGCGGGTGATCTTCCCGAACTGCACCAGATCGGCGAATTCGGCGGTCAAGGTCTCTGCGACGCCGGTGGGCGTGCCGTTGGTCAGAACGACTATGCCGACGTCAGCGGAGGGAATCGTCACGAAATTGGTCCCGGCACCGAGCAGGAAGGCGCCGGAGTGGCTGGCGGTCACACGGCCTGCCGCGCTGTCGGAAACGTTGAACCCGTAGCCGTAGAAGCCGGAGCGTTCCCCGATTTCCTGCGCATGGCGCGAGACGATTTCCGGGTTGACTGCGGGCACGAGCGCCTCCGTCTGAACGACCTGCTGCCCCTGATACCGACCGCCCGACAGCACCATGTCCAACCACTTGGCCATGTCGTTCACCGAGGAGCTGACTCCACCGGCGGGGGATTGGGCGTCGGCGTCCCGAACCGGCCCTACCTTGTACTTTCCGTCTTCGAGGATGTGGCCGACTGTTCGATTTTCTTGGGCTTGGTAATCGGCGAACCGCGAAGACGTCGAAGTCATACCGAGCGGACCGTAGATCGTGTTCTGCGACAGCGTTTCCCAATCGGTGCCCGCCGCGGCTGCAACGGCCTCTGCACCGGCTGTGACGCCGAAGTTCGTGTACTCGTATGTGATTCGGAATGGATTGAGCGGTAGTTGGCGAAGTTTTTCGAGCACCTGGGCCCGGTTGTAGCCCAGGTCCTCCAGCCCGTCGCCGGCGTGGTCCGGTAACCCCGACCGATGCGTGTAGAGATCGGAGATCGTGAGGTGGTCGGTCACCCACGGATCGGCAAGCGCAAACCCCGGCAGTTTCGAGATCACCGGAGTGTCCCAGTCGACGGTCCCGATTCCGACTTCGTGGGCGACCACCGTGGCCCCGACCGATTTCGACACCGATGCCAGTTGGAACACGGTGTCGGCATCGACGGTGGCGCTCTTACCCGACTCGCGAACCCCGAATCCCTTTGCGTACACAGTCTTACCTCCGTGCACCACGGCCACCGCCATGCCGGGAACACCGGAACTTGCCATGAGATCGTTCGCGAGGTCGTCGAGCTTCCCGACCGCGTCGTCGATTTGCCCGTCCGGGATCGGCACCCCGGCGTCGAGACCCGGGCTGGCGTCGCTGACGACCGGCCCGGGCGCCGAGGTGGTGTCTGAATTTGACGAGCATCCGGCGAGCAGGGCGACCGTCAGTACTACCGGAACCGCCGCTGCCGACAGTCGCGAGCTGTTTCTACTGGTGATGGACACGAGATTCTCCCTAGCAGGGTTGTCGTCGGTACCACTCGGTCAATCCAGTATCGGGGAACGGCGGGCTGATATTGGGACAAATCGGGAAACCTTGTAGCTACTTCGGGGTCTTGGTTGTCAGACTGCCGAGAATGGAGCCTTCCGTGACCGGCTTCCAAGGGAGCAACAACGCGACCAGCAGAGCGGTGATCAATGCTGCTCCGACTGTGAAGTACGACGCGATGGCGAAACCTTCCAGGCATGCGGTCTTCATCGTGTAGATCAGACTGTCCTTCTGCTGCTCGAAGAGCGGACTGATGTCGCGGGAGCGGATCTCGATGACGCTGAGCACGGACTCACGAGCGAAGCCTTTCTCCTGCGCCGACATCACGGCGTCGGGAATGGCGTCGACGATCGGAGCCACCTTGGACGTGTAGTACGAGGCGACGATCGAACCGATGACGGCGACGCCCAGGGTCCCGCCGAGCTCACGCGTCGTGTCGTTGACTGCCGAACCTGCGCCCGCTTCGTCGAGGGGCACCGAGGACATGATGGAGTCGGTCGCCGGTCCCTGGACAATTGCGAGGCCCAGACCCATGAGGACCATCGAGATCACGACGGGTCCGAGGTAGGGCGTCTCGACGGTCGTCCGACCCGCCAGGAACATCCCGCCGCTGAGGACGAGGAGGCCGAACACCATCACTGCAGTCGTGCCGAGTTTCTGTGCCGCCAAGGTGGCGACTGGGGCGCCCACGGCGACAGCTGCAGCGAAAGGCAAAGAGTGGATGCCGAATTCGAGCGGCGAGTACTCCCGAACGCCCTGGAAGTACTGCGTGATCAGGAACAAGAATCCGAACATGCTGAAGTAGCTGACAGCAATAGCCAAGGCGGGGAAAGAAAACCGCCGGATTCGGAAGAGATTCATGTTCAGGATCGGCGCGTCGGTGCGCAGTTCCCATGCGACGAATGCGGCCAACAACACTGTCGCAGAGAGGTATCCCGTGATGCTGAATGTCGACACCCATCCGCGATGTGGTGCGTCGATGATGGTCCACACCAGAATGACGATGCCCAGTAGCGACAAGATTGTTCCGACGAAATCGAATCGGCCGACGTGGAGCGCCTTCGATTCCGGAACAACCAGCAGCACACCCACGATGACCAACAATGCTGCCGGAACGTTCATCCAGAACACCGAGTGCCAGGAGAAGTGCTCGAGAAGCCAGCCGCCCGCAGTCGGGCCGATGGCAATCGCGAAGCCGGCCATTGCGGTCCAGGCCGCGATGGCGATGGCTCGTTCTCTGGCGTCGGTGAAGATGTTGGTGATCATGGCCAATGTAGCCGGAAAGACCGCTGCGGCAAAGACACCCATGGCGGCTCGCGCCATGATCACCTGTTCGAGGTTGGAAGCCAAGGCGCCGACGAGCGACATCGCACCGACGCCGATCAAGCCGATGATCATCACTCGGCGGCGTCCGAAGCGGTCACCCAGGTGGCCGAAAGTGAGTAGGAACCCGGCGAAGGTCAACGTGTACGCGTCGACGATCCATTGCAGGTCGCTGACGCTGGCGAACAAGTCGACGCTCATCGTCGGCAGTGCGACGTTGACCACTGTGTTGTCCAGCACGACAAGGAGTTCGGCGAGGCAGATGAAGATCAGCGCAGTGAATCGACGGGACTTGGTCATCATGGGCGCCGAGGGCGCCGGTGCAAGTGTGTGAGACATGTTTGTACGCCATCTCTGCTCCTGCGCGGACGGCAGCAGCGGTTGGAAGAAAGAGGGTTGGTCAGCTCGGGGCCGAGACCAGAGCCTTGAGGTGAGCGCCGATGCGATCGAGAGGCGCCGTGGTGTGCTGAGCTTTTGCCATCAGCGTCGCGCCTTCGATTGACGCGATCACGACGGTTGCCCATTGTGCTGCAGTCTCGGACGGCTGTCCCTGCTGCCAGAAGAACGATGTGAGTAGCGATTCCCACGAGGTGAAGGATTCGCCCGCAGCAGTTAATGCCGCCGGCGTCGACGCGCCCTCCACTGCCGCGGCTGCGACCGGACACGAGGAGGTGAAATCGCTCTCTACCAAGCTGTTTCGAAATATCGTGACAACCGCGTCGATGATCTCCGGTGGGGAAGACTGAGCGATCATCGAACTGATGGCGGCACTGACGCCCCGGCCGAAGTAGGCAACTGCTTCGCCTGCCAGCTGTCCTTTGCCCTCGGGAAAGTAGTGGTATACCGACCCGCGGGGAGCTCCCGAGCGTTCGACGATCTCGGTGAGCGAGGTCGTCGCGATCCCGTGTTCACGGAAGGCATTGATGGCGCCGACCAGCATCAGAGTGCGGGAATCGGAGTCGGCCATCCCGCCATCGTATGCAATCGCAGTGCTGTTCGAATCATCTGGTGCCGCTGATTCTCTTGGTGCTCCCCACTTGCGACGCGCTGCGGCGATCGGACAACGCGTCTGCGGGCCGGTCATGGCAACGAGGCGTCTCGAGGTGTGTTCATCACTGCCTCCCAGTATGTCGATCGGTATAGGAACGAATCTGAGACTAGATGTAACCGACAGACACAGTCAAGTGTTGTGTGCAGGTGGTGGGTATTGATGGAGATTCTTGGTGGCAAAACTCCCCGAACAGTGGTTATATCGTGCGGTATAGAGCTGTTGCTTCGAGCACCAGCTTCGGAGGAGAGGAAACGGCATGCCGGTACCGACGTCAGTTGCACGAAAACGAAGAATCGAAGTCGCAGTCGGGAAGTATTTCGCCAATCCGCTGGTCACCGGATTGAATCGGATCGGTTTGATGCCGTCGTTGATGACCGAGATCGAGACGGTTGGACGCCGAACCGGTCTGACCCGCCGAGTGCCCGTTGCGATCACCTACGACGGTGACGAGGCGTGGGTCATTGCGCAGCATGGCACCGGCACGGGGTGGGGTGCCAATATCTCTGCGACGCCGAAGGTTCGGATCCGTCGCCGCGGCGAGTGGGTGGACGGACAGGCCCAGATCATGCCGGACGACGACGTGCCGGCGCGGGTGAAGACATTTGCGTCGGGGAAGATCAGATCGGCGCTGACGGCCTCTGCCTTTCGCGGATTGCAGACCGACCCGGTCAGTGTTCGCATCAAACTCGCACTCGATTCGTCAACCGATTGAATCAACGGGAGTTGAAATGGCCGGTGCGGAATGACCCGGTGCGTTCTCGTCGTTGACGAATGCAGCGGTGGCGCGATCGCCACTCCACACGACGAAGGAGCAGGATCATGCGCATCGGAATCATCGGAGCCGGTCAGATCGGTGGCACGCTCACACGTAGGCTCGCTGCGCTCGGTCACGACGTGCGCGTCTCGAACTCGCGGACACCGGACACGCTTGCAGAACTGGAAGCCGAGACGGGTGCGAAGGCAGTCCGCAGCACCGAGGCCGCCGAGGGTGCCGAGCTGGTCATCGTGAGCATTCCGCAGAAGAACGTGGTTGATCTACCGGCGGGGATTCTCAGCGGTGCGGTCGCAGGTGCCCCGGTCATCGAGACCAACAACTACTACCCGCAACAGCGTGACGGTCTGATCGCCGCCATCGAGGACGGACAGACCGAAAGCGGATGGGTGCAGGAACACCTGGGTGTACCGGTGTTCAAGGCGTTCAACGGAATCTGGTGGAAGCATCTCCTCGAGAAGGGGCTTCCCGAAGGTGCAGAGGGGCGCATTGCGCTACCCATCGCCGGCGACGACGACGCGAACAAGCAGGTCGTCTTCGATCTGATCAATCAGTTGGGCTTCGATCCCGTCGATGCGGGAACGATCGACGATTCCTGGCGTCAGCAGCCGGGAACTCCCGTGTACGGCAAGGATTTCGATCGCGAAGCGACGCTGAAAGCATTGGCCGAGGCGAGCCCCGATCGCACCGACGAGTGGCGGGCAACCACTACGGTGTAGGGAAAAGTGTGGCGGTTTCCGAAGTGGAAACCGCCACTCTTTTGTTTGTTCAGTCCTTGACCTTCGCCATCGCCAGAACGTCGAGACGCTTGTCGAGTTCTTCCTCGCTCAGCTTGTCCGGGACGAGTCCGCGCTCGATGACGACCTGACGGATCGTCTTCTTCTCTTTGAGCGCCTGCTTCGCGACGGCTGCGGCTTCCTCGTAACCGATTGCCGAGTTGAGGGGCGTCACGATCGACGGCGAAGATTCGGCGAGTGTCTTGAGGTGCTCCTCGTGCGCGACCAGTCCGCTGACGCACTTGTCGGCGAACAGTCGAGAGACGTTGGCCAGCAAGGTGAACGACTCCAGCAGGTTGCGGGCCATGACCGGGATGTAGACGTTGAGTTCGAAAGCTCCGGCGGCGCCACCCCACGCGATGGCGGCGTCGTTTCCGATCACCTGAGCCGCAACCTGAGTAGTTGCCTCGGGCAGGACCGGGTTCACCTTTCCGGGCATGATCGAGCTTCCCGGCTGCAGATCAGGGAGTGCGATCTCGCCGAGTCCGGTCAGCGGACCCGATCCCATCCACCGAATGTCGTTGGCAATCTTCGTCAGTGAGACGGCGATGGTCCGCAGCGCGCCCGATGCCTCGACCAGTCCGTCACGCGCGGCCTGCGCTTCGAAGCTGTTCTTCGCCGGAGTCAGCGCGTCGACACCGGTCGACTTGACTAGTTCGGCAACAACTTTGGGGCCGAATCCATCCGGAGCATTGAGACCGGTGCCGACTGCTGTTCCGCCGATCGGCAGCTCGCCGAGGCGGGGGAGTGTTGCGTTGACGCGCTCGATGCCGGCCTCGATCTGACGTGCGTAGCCGCCGAACTCCTGACCGAGCGTGACCGGCACAGCGTCCATCAGATGGGTGCGTCCGGATTTGACGACGGTCTTCCACTCGGTCGCCTTCGTGGCAAGCGCAGCATGCAGATGTTCCAGTGCCGGAACAAGATCGGTGACCGCTGCTTCGGTAGCTGCGACATGCGTGGCGGTGGGGAAGGTGTCGTTGGAGGACTGCGACATGTTGACGTGATCATTGGGATGTACGTCCACACCGGCGGCCTTCGCGATGGATGCGATGACCTCGTTGGCGTTCATGTTCGAACTGGTTCCCGAGCCGGTCTGGAAGACGTCGATGGGGAACTGATCGTCGTGCTTGCCTTCGGCGATCTCGTTCGCGGCGGCGATGATTGCGTCGGCCTTGTCCGCGTCGAGGAGTCCGAGGTCCTTGTTGACCTGCGCACACGCTGCTTTCAGCAAGCCCATTGCGCGGATCTGGGTGCGCTCGAGCGGGCGCCCGCTGATCGGGAAGTTCTCGACTGCACGCTGGGTCTGTGCTCGCCACAGTGCGTCGATGGGCACCCGAACTTCGCCCATGGTGTCGTGTTCGATTCGGAACTGTTGATCGTTGCTCTCCGTCATGGCTCCACATTGCCACTTTTCGAGAGCGGGTAGGGGACTACGTCCCCCCGTGAGCGGTTAAGGAGCGCAGGGACTCCCTAACCGCTCACGGGGCGGAGCCCATCAGAACGTCGGGGGAACCGCGCCCTCTTCGCCGTCGAAGTCGACGGAGCTGTACTCGCGCAGCTTCTCGAGACGGTGGTACGCGTCGATCATGCGAACGGTGCCGGACTTGCTACGCATCACGATGGACTGCGTGCTGGCGCCGCCGCCGTAGTAGCGGACGCCGCGCAGGAGGTCACCGTCGGTGACGCCGGTGGCGCAGAAGAAGACGTTCTCGCCCGAGACGAGATCTTCGGTGGACAGGATCCGATCGAGATCGTGACCGGCGTCGATGGCCTTCTGACGCTCTTCGTCGTCGGTGGGGGCCAGCTTGCCCTGCAACGATCCACCCATGCAGCGCATGGCTGCTGCGGCGATGATGCCCTCTGGCGTTCCGCCGATGCCCACGAGCATGTCGGTGCCGGACTCCGGACGCGCTGCGGCGATCGCGCCGGCAACGTCACCGTCGGAGATCAGACGGATACGAGCGCCGGTGTCGCGAACGTCCTGGATCAGCTGGTTGTGACGCGGGCGGTCCAGGATGCAGATCGTGATGTCGGAGACCGACGCCTTCTTGACCTTGGCCACGCGCTTGATGTTCTCGGCGATCGGTGCGCTGATGTCGATGACATCTGCAGCATCCGGTCCGACAGCGATCTTCTCCATGTAGAACACGGCCGACGGATCGAACATCGCGCCGCGCTCGGCAACAGCCAGAACGGAGATCGCGTTGGGCATGCCCTTGGACATCAAGGTGGTGCCGTCGACCGGGTCGACGGCGAAGTCACAGTCGGGGCCGTCGCCGTTTCCGACCTCTTCGCCGTTGAACAGCATCGGCGCTTCGTCCTTCTCGCCTTCACCGATGACGACGATGCCGCGCATCGAGACGGAGGAGACGAGCTGACGCATGGCGTCGACGGCTGCTCCGTCGCCGCCTTCCTTGTCGCCGCGGCCTACCCAGCGGCCGGCAGCCATAGCACCGGCTTCGGTGACTCGGACCAATTCGAGTGCGAGGTTACGGTCCGGGGTCTCACGATGAGTGCTGCTGGCCGTCATGTGCGGTGCCTCCTGGCGCGGTCGCGGTCGACGGGGTGTGTCGACGCAGTGGTTTCTTCAGGCGTCATTGTCCCAGATGGGAGCGGCTACGTGCGCTGTCGGGTCGCCGCAGAGACGTTTTGTCTCGCTCGAGGGGGACCGGGAATCGTATCTACTGCGCAGTACCTGGATACTGGGGGTGTGGCATCGAAGAAACCCCGCATTCTCGAAGACAACAAAGACATGGTCTGGTCTCTCGTACCGTTGGTGCTGTTCTGCATCATCATTGCGGGCATCGCCAGCCAGTGCACGTTCAGTCCTGGCGGCCCGACACAGGGGCCTATCCCGAGCGTCGACGTGGACGCAGCTCTGAACTACGACGCGAAGGAACTCGGATTTCCCATCCGTAATCCCGGTGTTCCGGACGGGTGGACTCCGAACTCCGGCAGTCGCAAGATCATCTCCGGCGACGGCGGCGGAGATTCGAGCACTGTGGGATTCATCACGACCAGTGGTCGCTACATCCAGCTGACACAGAGCAACGCCGAGGAATTCCCGTTGGTGTCACATGTTGCCGGTGGACAGCGATTCGCGACCGGAGTCGAGACCGTCGGTGCCGATACGTGGAACGTCTTCGGCGGCGAAGGTGTCGAGTCGATCTGGGTCACGGACGTCGGGGATGTTCGCCTGTTGCTCACGGGCGCGGCGACGCCGGAAGAGTTCCGGATTCTTGCCGAGAAGGTCGGCGCAGCGCAGCCGATCACGCCATAGGATTTGCGGTCGGAGCGGACGTTACTCGTCCGCTTCGGCCAGAGCCTTTTCGACGCGGGCCCTCGCGCCGGCCAAGTGCTCTTCACAGCGCTTGGCCAACGCTTCGCCTCGCTCCCACAGTGAGAGTGACGCGTCGAGGTCCAGACCGCCCTGTTCGAGAATCTTCACGACGCTCACCAGTTCGTCCCGGGCTGCTTCGTAGCCGAGTTCGTTGATGTCGGTGTCGGTGGCGTTGCTCATTTTTCTCTTCCCATCACTGCGGCGCGAACGGCGCCGTCTGCAAGTCGAACTCGAATCTGGGTACCGGGTGGCGCGTCCTCGACCGAGCGCAGAACCTCCGGATCGCCATCGGCGACAACACGTTGCACGACTGCGTACCCGCGGGCCAGCGTCGCGGCGGGGCCCAGCGTGGTGAGTCGGGCGCGCAGATGCTCGATCGTTCGGGACTCGGTGTCGATCAACCGAGTCACATCGCGTCGCCCGTCGGCTTGGAGCCTTTCGACCTCCTCGGCGCGACGGTCCACCGCGAGCAGCGGTGATGCCATGACCGGTCGAGTGCGCAACTGTTCGATCAGATGAGACTCACGCTTGACCCAGCTGCGCAGTGCCGCAGCGCTGCGGTCACGCAGATCCGCAACCAGGGCAGCTTCCGCAACCGCGTCGGGTACGACGCGCTTGGCCGCGTCCGTGGGTGTGGCTGCGCGCAGGTCGGCGACGTGGTCACTGAGCGGGCTGTCCGGCTCGTGTCCGATGGCACTGACGATCGGCGTCGTGCAGGCCACGATGGCGCGGCACAGCGCTTCGTCGGAAAACGGCAGGAGATCCTCGACGCTTCCGCCGCCGCGAGCGAGGATGATGACGTCGACTACCGGGTTGGCGTCGAGTTCCTTCAGCGCTTCGATGATCTGGGGAACAGCAGTCGGACCCTGAACCGCGGTGTTACGCACTGCGATGGCAACTGCTGGCCAACGACGATGGGCGACTGAGACGACATCCTTCTCGGCCGCACTGGCTCGGCCCGTGATCAGGCCGATCGTGCCGGGCAGAAACGGAAGCGGCCGTTTGAGCCGCGGATCGAACAAGCCCTCGGCGGCGAGCAAGGCGCGCAGTCTCTCGATGCGGGCAAGCAGCTCACCGATACCCACGGCGCGAATCTCGGTGACACGCAACGACACCGTTCCGCGTCCGGTGTAGAACGAGAGCTTGCCGAACATCACGACTCGCGAGCCCTCGGTCAACGGCACCGGGGAGTTGTGCAACAACTGCGGTGAGCACGTGATCGACAGCGACATGTCTGCCGACGGATCACGCAGGACGAGAAAGGCCGTTCGGGTGCCGGGTCGTGCATTGATCTGGGTGATCTGACCTTCGACCCAGATACTGCCGAGCCGATCGATCCAGCCGGCGACCTTGGCGGAAACCGTGCGGACCGGCCACGGCTGCTCAGCGCTACTGGCGCCGGACGATCGCTGCGATGAAGCGGGGGGCGTTGCGGAAGTCACTTTGCCTTGGCTGTGGTGATGCGGTTAGTGAGCATGGTCTGGAACGGTGCGCGAGCGAGCGTCGCATTCTCGTAGTCCAGGACTGCGGTCAGCTCGTCGATGCTGAGCGTCCGGATGCGCGCACGGAGCTGTGCGAGTGTGAGGTTGGGGTAGTCGAGTTCGGTGACGATCTCGGGCTCTTCGGCAGGTCCGTCCGTCGTAGCTGCCGTGGATTCGGACTCGGCGACGGGTGCGGGTTCCTCGATGGGGGCAGTCGGCTCGAGCGAGTAGAGCGCGAAGCGACCGGCGTTGGTCGGGGTGTCAGCGGTGGTCGATCCGGTGGAAGGCGTCGGGTCAGCAGGCGCATCGACGTCTTCGTCGAAGACCGCCCACTCGGGCTGTTCGTCCTCGGAAGACCAGTTGATCAGTGCAAATGCCTGATCGCCCTTGATGGCCAGCGAGGTGATCGACTGCTGCACGCGCATGCTTGTCTGCAGCATCTGGCTCACGGCGGTCATCGGCAGGGCGACGGCGGTGGTGGGCAACTTCTTTGCCTCTTCCATCGCGGTGACGGCGAGTCCCGCGGCAACGCGCGCCACGAACGGTGGTCGGATCATTCCCACAGCTTGCCGCAAAGCTCCGACAATCGGTAGCCGACTTGCCTGTGACGGCTGTACTCGTTTACTTCGGAACCTTCGATCGGAGCCCGAAACCGAGGTGTTCACGTTTGCCGGAGTGTCTCACGTTCGAGGTGCCAGTAGGCTGGTCACATGTCTTCGGCTGTTCCTCTCAATCTCGGTATCGCGCACTCGGCTGATTCGCCGTCCACCCGCAAGGGCAGCGCCAAGCGCGTGCTCCTCGCCGAGCCTCGCGGCTACTGCGCCGGCGTCGACCGCGCGGTCGAGACCGTCGAGAAGGCCCTCGAGAAGCACGGCGCACCCATCTACGTGCGTAAGGAGATCGTCCACAATCGCCACGTCGTCGAGACGCTCGAAGATCAAGGCGTGATCTTCGTCGACGAAACCGACGAGGTTCCCGAGGGATCGTTGCTCGTGTTCTCGGCGCACGGTGTGTCGCCGGCCGTCCACGACTCGGCTGCCGAGCGGAACCTGCGCACGATCGACGCGACGTGCCCCCTGGTCACGAAGGTGCACCAGGAAGCGAAGCGATTCGCCCGCGACGACTACGACATTCTGCTCATCGGCCACGAAGGCCACGAGGAGGTCGAGGGCACCGCAGGTGAGGCTCCCGATCACGTCACCATCGTCGACGGCCCGGATTCGGTCGACGCGGTCACGGTTCGTGACGAGTCGAAGGTCATCTGGCTTTCCCAGACCACGCTGAGCGTCGACGAGACGATGCAGACCGTCGCGCGCCTGCGTGAGCGCTTCCCCAATCTGCAGGACCCGCCGTCCGACGACATCTGCTACGCCACGCAGAACCGTCAGGTCGCGGTCAAGGCGATGGCTCCCGAGTGCGATCTCGTGATCGTGGTGGGTTCGCGGAACTCGTCCAACTCGGTTCGCCTGGTCGAGGTCGCGCTCGGGGCGGGCGCTGCCGCGTCGTACCTGGTCGACTACGCCCGTGAGGTCGATCTCGCGTGGCTCGAGGGTGTCCAGACAGTCGGCATCACGTCAGGCGCATCGGTACCCGAGGTGCTCGTGCGCGGCGTGATCGAACTTCTTGCCGAGCACGGATACAACGACGTTCAACCCGTCACCACTGCCAACGAGACTCTGGTGTTCGCCCTTCCCCGTGAATTGCGAGCAGCGCGCACGTCCTGAAACAAGAAAATGCGGGGCACCTTCCATCTGGAAGGTGCCCCGCATTTTTGTGCTACCGGGCGCGTCTGTTCAGGGCTCTTCGCGATCGCGGTACCGAACTCGCGGCGGCGGATACGCGGGAAGATCGACTCCGGGTGGGCGGCGGCGAGGGGGCAGCGGCGGCGATACGTCGTCACCCGAAGCGAAGAAGGGCTCCATCCGCTCCTCACGTCTGGGCGACGGAGTGGGCTCGGGCGCCCGGCGGCGACCGTACGACGGGTAGTCGTCGTCTGCCACGGGCCGACTGTCGGGCTGGGGGCGACGCGTAGGCGGTTGGTGCGTGCGATCGACCCTGGGTGGCTGAGGGCTTCTCCGAGGCGGCAGCGGACGCTCGTCCTGGATCGGCTCGCGCCTGGGGGTGCTTCGGTAGGCGGGCTGCTCGTCCACCTCGGGGGCGCGGCGACGCGGCGGCCCGGGGACGGGCGCGTCCGAGACTCTGCGTCGACGCCCGGTCTCGGGTGCGGGTTGTTCTCGCGTGGCAGCCGCAGAGGAGTCACGAGTGGTGGCCGCCGAGCGGCGGGAGCGGGTCGAGCGGGCAGGCCCGGTGGGACGCTGATTGAGCAGGAAGTACCGGAAGCCACCGATGATCAGCACGACCACGGTTGCGGCCAACATGATCGGAAAGCGGTTGACCAACGGGTACGCGATGTTGATCGCGATATCGCGCAGCGCGGTGCTGTTGTCCTTGCCGATGAGCGTGTGCCCGATCGGCACCGCAGCGAAGAGCAGCAACGGCGGCTGGGCCATCGCGGTGAAGAGTGCTTTGTTCGAAGCGGCAACCACAGCAAAGAGACAGCCCAGGAAGTAGAACGTCGAGAACACCGCGGTGAGCTCTCCGCCGCCTCCGGTGGCATCGATCAGTACGCCGACGGCGGTCACACCGGCAGCAAGCAGGATCACTCCCCACCAGGGCAGGCCGGGGACGGTCACGATGAGCGATCGCTTGTCCAGCGGTACCCCGGAGCGAGCACGTTGGGTTGCAGACACATAACGACATTAGCGGTTCTTGCGTTGTCGGCCGTGTTTGTGCGGGTCGTGGCTGGCGCATTTATCGACGCGATGGCGCGATGGTTTCGGGTTCTTCGCCAAACGAACCGGACGGATTGTGTGCAGGGTCACCGGACTCTCGTGGGTTGGGGCACACCGCCGAAGCCGTCAGCGTGGGAGATCGGCGGTGTCGGTGGGCTGCTCTACCGTCGGATTCATGAAGATTCTGCACACCTCCGATTGGCATATAGGTCGCACCTTTCACGGCGTCGATCTGCTGGCCGATCAGGCGAGTGTGCTCGGTTCCATCGCAGATTCCGTCCGCGAACACGGAGTCGACGTCGTGGTCGTGCCGGGCGACATCTACGACCGCTCGATTCCCAGTTCCGACGCGGTCACCGTGTGCAATCGAGGCTTCGAGGCAATCCGGGCTGCGGGGGCGGTCATCGTCGCGACGTCCGGCAATCACGATTCCGCGGTGCGGCTCGGAGCCGGGGCATCCTTTGCCGCTGCCGGCGGCTTGCACCTGATCACTCGCGTCGGCCAGATCGGTACTCCGGTGATGCTGAGCGATCAGTTCGGGCCCGTCGCCTTTTACGGGATTCCGTACCTCGAGCCGGAGATCACGCGCGTCGAGTTGGACGTGCCCCGGGCTCGTACTCATTCCGACATCCTCGGAGCGGCCATGTCGCGTGTTCGGCGAGATCTCGCCGAACGAACGGCTGCCGACCCCGCGACTCGATCGGTATTGCTCGCCCATGCCTTCGTCGTGGGCGGTGAGGCCTCTGAATCGGAACGCTCCATCTCGGTCGGCGGAGTGGAGACCGTCGCAGTGGGCGAGTTCGACGGCGTCGACTACGTCGCCCTCGGACACCTGCATTCTCCGCAGATGCTCTCGGAGAATGTGCGGTACTCGGGTTCACCGTTGCCGTATTCGTTCGGTGAACGCAGCCACCGTAAGGCGGCGCTGCTGATAGAACTCGACGCAGCCGGCCTGTCGTCGGTGCAGCGCCTGGATCTCCCGGTCATTCGGGGGCTGAGCCAGGTGACGGGAACTCTCGAGGAACTACTCGGTGAGTCGAAGTACACCGATTCCGAGCAGTGCTACCTCTCCGCATTGCTCACCGACCCGGTCCGTCCCGTCGATGCCATGAGGCAACTTCAGGCACGTTTCCCGTTTGCCGTTCATCTCGAATGGCAAAGGCCGGAAGGGCAATCGGATCTCAAGTACCGTGACGCGGTACGGGGTCGATCCGACATGGAGATCGCCCGCGGCTTTGTCTCGGCAGTGCGTAGTGACCCGTCCGAGCGTGAGGTCACGTTGATGGCCGAAGCGCTCAGCGCTGCCGCGCGCGCCGAGGAGTCCACGGTAGAACTGAGTGAAACCGCGTGAGGCTGCACAAACTCGAAGTCAGCTCTTTCGGGCCCTTTGCCGACACTGTCGAGGTCGACTTCGACCGATTGGGTGCAGACGGGCTGTTCCTTCTGCACGGCGACACCGGTGCAGGCAAGACCACGATCCTCGACGCGGTTGCGTTTGCCCTGTACGGGCGGGTGCCGGGTGCGCGCAACGAGGGCAAGCGATTGTTGTCCGATCACGCGCCCGCCGGTTCGGTGCCGCGCGTGGAACTCGAAGCGACCATCAGTGGTCGCAGAATCAAACTTGTTCGTAGTCCAGAGTATTCGCGTCCGAAGAAGCGCGGGACAGGTTCGATCACAGAGAATGCAAAGGCCACACTGACGTGGTTGGACGGCCGCGGCGAGAATCTTTCGCGCATCCCTGACATCGGTGACGAGATCAACCGCCTCATGGGCATGAGCGCTGATCAGTTCTTCCAGGTGGTGCTCTTGCCGCAGGGTGAGTTCGCCAAATTCCTGCGTGCCGAGAGTGACGAGCGAGGCAAACTGCTCGAGCGTCTGTTCGACACCAAGCGTTTTGTCTCCGTCGAGGCATGGTTCGACGCCAAGCGAAAGGCAAGTGCGACCGCGCTCGCGGCAAGGGAGCAATCCGTGCGGCTGCTGCTCGCGAAGGTCGAGACAGCTGCGGGACTCGAGGTAGGCGCCGAGGCACACCCACTGGAATGGTCGCGCAAACTCCTCGCCGAGGCTCAGGACACCCGCGATACAAGTCTTGCGGAGCTAGTGACCGCGAAAGATGCAGCAGCCGAGGCTAATCGGGTGCTCACCGTTGCGCAGCGAACCGCAGATCTGGTCGCTCGCCGTAATCGTGCGACCGCTGAACTCGCAGCATTCAATACGGGCGCCGCCCAAAGAGCTGTGATCGGCGCTGAACTCGAGACCGCCAAGCGCGCACTGCCGGTGGCCGCTGTCGCCGGCGATGTGGACGCTGCCGGCTTGCACCTCGCTGCCGCACTCGAATCGATGACCGCAGCGATGTCGACCTACTCCGCAACGGGCGGTCCGGAGATTTTCGTGCCGGAGGTGTGGCCACCCACCGACGACGAGCGTCAACGCGTCGTAGCTCGGATCCGGACCTGGCGTGACGAGATCGTTCGCCTGGACGCAATGGCGGAGGATGCCCGCAGAGCCGATGCGGCAGAAGCCGAGATCGAGAAACTCGGAGTTCGGCGAGACGCTCTGTCCGAGCGCATCGATGCCATCGCGGTTGAACGCACTCAACTGCCAGAAATGGTGCGCTCGGCCGGCCAACGACTGGAGGATGCGCAACGCGCGCACGCGGCTCTGCCCGGCCTCGAAGCTGCACTGGCCAAAGCATCGGATGCTGCGGCAGCGGCTCATGAATTCGTCTCTCTGCGTGCGCAAGCCGAGAAGATTCGTGTGCAGGTGTTGGATGCGCGCGACGCCCATCAGAGTGCTCGCGGGCGCTGGCTCGACCTCGTGCAGAAGCGTATCGAGGGCATGGCTGCGGAGTTGGCGAGTTCACTCGCGCCCGGTGACCCATGCCAGGTGTGTGGTTCGCGTGAACACCCTGCGCCGGCGCAGTCTGATGTCGTCACGGTCACCGAGCCCGATCTGGAAGCCGCGTCCGCAGCCGAGCGTGCGGCCGAGAAAGCCCTGAGCAAGGTAGTCGACCACCAGGTAGCCGTCGACCGTGACATCGACCGGGTGATCGCCCGCGGCGGGGACGGCGACGTCGCAGAACTCGACAGGCTCCGCGCCGCGGCTCGGAACGCCGTTGACGAGGCGACCCACTCTGCCGGTCAGGTTGGAGGGTTGGCCGACAAGCTCGGGCATCTCAACGAGCGTGACGGCGAGCTGCAACAGGAATCCGCTTCTCTGACGGCCGAATTGGCGGCACTGACCGAGCGTACGACGACTCTGTCGGCCACGGTCGAGCAGATTCGAGCGGCGATCGTCGCTGCGGTGGGAGAAGATTCGACCATCGCTGCTCAGCGCTCGCGGTTCGAAAGGCTTGCCTCCGCTGCCTCGGCGGCGTCTGAGATGCGTGACGACGCCGTTCGTGCGCAGGCGCGATCGGCGGAACTGTCGACCAAACTGGCCGCTGCGGCGGCCGCTGCTGGATTCGATTCGGTCGAGGCTGCGATCGAAGGGGTGAGATCGCCGGCCCGAATCGCAGCGATCGAAACGGAACTCGCCAAAGCACGCGACCTCGAGGTGGCCGCTCGGACGGTCCTCGACGACCCCGAGGTCGTTGCGGTGAGCGAAGTCGAGACAGTCGACGTCGACGGTCCTCGCGAGCGTGCTCTTCAGTGCGCCGAGGTGGTGAACTCGGCTGTTGCAGCTGCTTCCCTGGCCGAGAACCGTGTGTCGGATCTCGAACGGTTCAGCGGACAACTCGAGAAGGCATACGAAGCGGTTGCACCTGAGCGTGAACTGCACGACGAACTCGCGGCGCTTGCCGACGTGATCGCCGGCAAAGGTCAGAACAGTCGCAAGATGTCGCTGCGAGCGTATGTGCTCGCGTCGCGGTTGGAAGAGATCGCCGTGTCGGCATCGGTTCGGCTGCAGCGGATGTCCGGGGGCAGATACGAGTTCGTGCACAGTGACGAGGCAGGTTCTCGGGGTCGCCGCGGCGGTCTGGGGCTCGACATCCGGGACGACTTCACGGGTGTCGTTCGCTCGGCGAAGACGCTCTCGGGCGGTGAATCATTCTTGGCGTCATTGTCTTTGGCCCTCGGACTTGCCGATGTGGTTGCGGCGGAGTCCGGCGGAATCGTTCTCGACACGATGTTCATCGACGAAGGATTCGGCACTCTCGACGCCGACACCCTCGACTCGGTGATGGCTGTGTTGGACGAGCTTCGCGACGGTGGACGAGTGGTGGGCATCGTCAGTCACGTGGACGAGATGAGGCAGCGAATCCCGAGTCGCCTGCACGTCATTCGCGGACGTGCAGGCTCCTCGGTGAAGGTGATCGCGGGCTGATCAGGCCTTTTTGTTCTCTACCTCTGACTCGGCGTCGTCGTCTTGATCCTCGAGGATGTCCGACGCATCGCCGGCGGGCATCGGCTCGTTGTCGCTTGCGCGTTCGTCGATCTGCTCGCCGATGTACCGGATGACAACTGCTGCCACAGCGGCGACGGGCACTGCGAGGAACGCGCCGACGATGCCGTACAGCGAGCTACCGGCGGCCACGGCAAGCAGCACGATGACGGCGTGGAGTTTCATCGACTTGCTCTGCAGCACAGGCTGAAGGACGTTTCCTTCGATCTGCTGAACGGCCAGGATGATGATCAACACGATGATGGCGGTGGTGAGACCGTTGGCCACCAGCGCAACCAACACGGCCAGGGCGCCGGCGACAAAGGCACCGACGATCGGGATGAAGCCACCGATGAACGTGAGAATTGCCAGCACCGGTGCCAGCGGGACCCCGAGTATCAGCAGTCCGGCGCCGATGAAGACCGCGTCGATCAGACTCACCAGTGCTTGTGTCCTGATGAATCCGCCGAGCGTGTCCCACATGCGGGTGAGGACCTCTTCGAGATGCCGACCGGCACGGCCGCCGCCGACAGCGTGGAGCCAGGGGATGAACCTCGGTCCGTCCTTGATGAAGAAGAAAGCGAGAATCAGGACCAAACCGAGCGTGACCAACAACGAGCTCGCTGTGCTCACGCCGCTGAAAACGCCTGAAGCGATGGCGGTTCCACTTTCCTGCACCTTGGTGATGACGGCATGGACGGCGTTGTCGATCTGGTCGTCCTTCAGGTTCAGCGGCGGACCCTGGAGCCAGTCCTGAACCTGGTTGATGCCCTCGGTGGTCTTGTTCGCGAGCTCGGGGGCCTGGCTGACCACTGACGGAACGATGCCGGCGATCACACCGGCCAGGATTCCGATCGAGAGCACCAGGGTGATGCCGGCTGCCGCGGCCGGTGGCATCCCGCGCTTGATCATGCCGCGGGTCGGCGGCCACATGACTGTCGCAACAACGATAGCCAGAGCCACCGGCAGGATGATGACCCAGAGCTTTTCGATCAGCCAGCCGAAAATCCAGGCGCCCAGCGAAATCGACGCCAACACCAACGACCATTTTGCGAGCCACATACCCCCTTGCCCGATGATCTCGCCGCGGTCGCGCTTGCGCACCCCTGCGGACGTCCCCTTGTCTTGCTCGCTCACTGATCGTCCTTTCCGTCGGCGCAGGGATCTCCTCGCCGATGTGCGAATCCGGTGATCTAGCTGAGCTGATCGTAACGACTGCATGCGATAACTCGTGTGTTGCGCTGCAATACTGTGTTTTGAAGCATGCTGATCGGACTAACATTTCCGTCATGAGAATCGCAGCAGCAGTCGGGGCAGCAGCAATCGTCGTTCTCGGGCTCACCGCGTGTAGCACCGAGGATCAGGACAACGCGCAGAACAAGATCAGCGAGGCAGTCACGAGCGGGCAACAGGCGCTCGAGACGGCGAAACAGTCAGCGGGCAACGCCATCGATCAGGGCAAGACGGCGCTGTTCGTCGCCACGTTCCGTGGGGCTTACGCACCGTTGGCGGAGAACCGCGACGACGCAGACATCGAGGAGATCTTGACGACCACGTGTACCGAGGTCGCCAACGGCACGGACGAGGCGGAGGTCAAGACCAAGATCACCGACCTGGCCGAGAACAACGGCAACAAGCCCACCGACGAGCAGGCCGGCCACATTTACGAACTCGCGAAGGCCACCTGCCCCTGACCGGATTCAGCAGCAGCGGGCGCCTGGGTTGGCGTCGGCTGCTGCGTGACGGCGGCGCCAGAACTCTCGTTCGCTGATTACCGGTGAGTCGGCGTGGTGGCGTCGGGTGTGCTCGACGTAGCGCTGATAGTCGAGATCACCCATCACCGAGCGAACCCACCACAGCGTTCCGCGGAACGCTGTGGTGAGTTTTGCCGTCATGGTCGCCGTCGTCATGGTCAGTGCCCACCTCCGTGTGCGGCGCCGGGCGCCCGGACTTTCCCGGCTTTGATCAGCTCGTCCCATTCTTTCTGGATTTCCTTCTCCGCTGGCGTCGGAATGAAGCTGGCGGGTCCGAAGATTTTCGACGGTTCTTCCGGGGACTCGGTGGTCGGCAGCCCGCCTGCTCGGATTGCCTTGGCACATACGATGATCCCGGCGATGACCACGACGATCACCAGTGACGCGAAGATGATCGACAACGTGCCCTGGATGAAGGTGTTGCGAATGACGGCATCGATGGCCTCCGGAGTCTTCGCGGAACCGTGCGCCGTCTCGCCGGCAGCCTTCGCGTCCTTGAACACGTTGTGCTGAGCCCAGTACCCGATCGCGGGGTTGTCGGAGAAGATCTTCTGGTACGACGCGGTCATGGTTACGACCAGGTCCCACACCAGCGGCACGCCGGGAATCCAGGCCCATTTGAACAGGCCCTTCTTCATGACGATCGTCATGACCACCGTCAGCGCGATCGCGGCGAGTAGCTGGTTGGCGATGCCGAAGAGCGGGAAGAGTGTGTTGATTCCGCCCAGCGGATCGGTGACACCCATGAGCAGAATCGCGCCCCAGGCAGCGACGACGATCAGCGAGCACAGCCACGCGCCGATGCGCCACGACGGGTCCTTGAACTTCTTTGCCGGACCGCCGAAGTTGCCGAGCGAGTCGGAGAGCATGAATCGAGCGACGCGGGTGCCGGCATCGATCGTGGTGAGGATGAAGAGCGCCTCGAACATGATCGCGAAGTGGTACCAGAACGATTTCAGCGAGTCGCCGCCGAAGACGTCGCTGAGCACTTCGGACATTCCGAACGCGAGCGTCGGGGCGCCGCCGGTTCGCGAGATGATCGATTCTTCGCCGACGGCCTCGGCTGCCTGAGTCAGCACGTCCGGTGTGATGGGGGCAGTGCCGAGGGGCAGATTGTTGACGTATTCGGCTGCGGTTTCCGGTGTTCCACCGGTCAGTGCCGCGGGAGCGTTGAGTGCGAAGTACAGGTGCTGATCGAGGATGCAGGCGGTGACCAGAGCCATGATCGCGACAAACGATTCGGTCAGCATGCCGCCGTACCCGATCATCTTGGTCTGGCTTTCCTTCTCGAGCAGCTTTGGCGTCGTACCGGACGCGATCAGTGCGTGGAAGCCCGAGAGTGCGCCACAGGCAATTGTGATGAACAGGAACGGGAACAGTGAACCGGCAAAGGCCGGGCCTTCGCCGTTGGAGGCGAATGGCGTCACTGCCGGCATGTTCAGAGCGGGTCGTGCGACCAGAATTCCGATGGCCAGCAGCGCGATGGTGCCGACCTTCATGAACGTCGACAGGTAGTCGCGCGGTGCCAGGAGCAGCCAGACTGGCAGCACCGATGCGGCGAATCCGTACGCGATCATCAGCCACGCGATGGTGACCTTCGAGAGTGTGAACCAGTCTGCGCCCCAACCGGTATCGGCAACCCATCCGCCGGAGACGATGGCAAGGAGAAGCAGGACGACGCCGATCAGGGAGACCTCGGAAACCTTGCCCGGCCGCAGATACCGCAGGTACACGCCCATGAACAGCGCGATGGGGATGGTCATCGCGATCGAGAACACTCCCCACGGGGACTCGGCGAGCGCATTGACGACCACAAGTCCGAGCACCGCGATGAGGATGATCATGATGACGAACACGCCGATCAGTGCGGCGACGCCGCCGACAAGGCCGAGTTCTTCGCGGGCCATCTGACCGAGGCTGCGCCCGCGGCGCTTCGACGAGATCCACAGGACCATGAAGTCCTGCACCGCCCCGGCGAACACGACGCCGACGATGATCCAGATCGTTCCCGGAAGATATCCCATCTGCGCGGCCAACACGGGTCCGACCAGGGGGCCGGCACCGGCAATTGCCGCGAAGTGGTGACCGAACAGCACCCGACGGTCGGTCGGCATGTAGTCGGCGCCGTTCTCCATGATCTCGGCGGGAGTGGCGACGTCGTCGCGAGGCTTGACGATCTTGCGTTCGATCAACCGCGCATAGAAGCGGTAGGCGATCAGATAGGTACAGATTGCGGCCAACACGAACCACACAGCGCTGATGTGTTCACCGCGGACGATCGCAATCATGTACCAGGCGCCCGCGCCGACCAGTCCGAGAACAAGGAAGACGACGCGCGCAGTCGTGGAGATGGGTGTTTTGTCGATGACGCCGACAGGTGGCAGGTCAGGATCGGTTTTCAGGTACTCGACATTTGGTTCCGGCGCAGTCGTCAAGCTCATCGTCGAACTCCGTCCACTAGTGCACGTGTGGCCGCCGTCACAGCGGGCCATCTGTCACTGTAGGACCAGAAGGGTGAATCCGCGCGATCTGAAACGCGGGAGTCGACCGACGTCAGAATCGGTGAGCGTCGGCGTCGATCCAATCGGTGAGCCAGCTCTGCGGCGGGGAGTCGAGCAGTTCGCCCGGCATCAGCCAGTCGAACAGGTCGGCATAGGTGCGAGTGGTGAGACCGTCGACGCGGCGGTTGAGCATTCCCGGTTGCAGTTGGTCGAAGGAATCGATGCCCATCGACGCGATCATCTGTTGCGCGCTGGCGACGGTTGCCTTCTGGAATCGGTAGACGCGCTCGCTCTTGTCGGGGATGTCGAGTGCGCGGGTGCGTGCCGGATCCTGAGTGGCAACGCCGACCGGGCAGCGGTTGGTGTGGCACATCTGGGCCTGAATACAGCCCACTGCGAACATCATTGCGCGGGCCGCCATCGTGAAGTCTGCGCCCTGGATGATGCGTTTGACGATGTCGGAACCGCTCGCCACCTTTCCGGAAGCGCCGACTTTCACGAGAGGGCGCAAACCAGTTCCCACCAGAGCGTTGTGCACCAGCATCAGGCCCTCGGTCAACGGCATGCCCATGTGGTCCTCGAACTCCACCGGACCTGCGCCGGTGCCGCCTTCGGAACCGTCCACGATGATGAAGTCGGGCGTGATGCCGCGTTCGATCATCGCCTTGCAGATTCCGAGGAATTCACGACGCGAGCCGACACACAGTTTCATCCCGACCGGCTTGCCTCCCGACAGTTTTCGCAGGGTCGCGATGAAATCGACCAGTTCGACCGGGGTGCTGAACGCGGTGTGCGCGGGTGGCGAAATCACAGTCTGGCCGACGGGTACCCCGCGGGTTTCGGCGATTTCGGGGGAGACCTTGACTCCGGGAAGCACGCCACCCAACCCGGGTTTCGCACCTTGCGAGAGCTTGATCGAAATGGCCTTCACCTGGTCGGAGCCTGCGCGCTCGGCAAAACGGTCAGGATCGAATCGGCCGTCCTCGGTCCGGCATCCGAAGTATCCCGAGGCGATTTCCCAGATCAGATCGCCGCCGTGTTTGCGGTGATACGGACTGATCGCGCCTTCACCGGTGTCGTGAGCGAAACCGCCTTTGGCGGCGCCGGCGTTGAGGGCCTCGATTGCGTTGGCGGACAACGACCCAAAGCTCATCGCGGAGACGTTCAGGAGAGCGATGTCGTACGGCTTCGTGCAATCGCGTCCGCCGAGGCGAACTCGCGGAACGGTGTCGGGGGCGGTCCGTGCGCGAATCGAATGCGTCATGAACTCGTAGCCGATCGCATTGACGTCGCGCTCGGTCCCGAAGGGCTCTTCCGCCAGTGTTCCCTTTGCCCGCTCGTAAACCAGATCTCGCGTTTCGCGATCGAATGGCATTCCATCGGTGGATGATTCGACGAAGTACTGCTGGATCTCCGGTCGAATCTTCTCGAGGAGGAATCGCGCGTGCCCCAGGACCGGATAGTTACGGAGGATGCTGTGGGACTTCTGAGTGAGGTCGTAGGTGCCCATGGCCGCCAGCGCGAGTGTGACGACAGCGATCACCCACCATCCGGGCGAGGCGACAATTGCGAGCGCGGCGGTGCCGAGACCCACTATCCATATCAAGAGCACGATCAGCATCCGAGTCACCTCGAGAGCGTAGGCGCTCACTGTGACACGGCAGCGGCAAGTCTCCACTAGGTTCTGCGATAGAGAACCGAATCCGACTCTTTGGGGGAATGATGACCGAACCGCAATATCCGACCGACCCGCAGGATCCGAAGGAGCAACAGTATCCGGCAGGCCAGCAGTATTCAGCCGGTCAGCAGTATTCAGCAGGCCAGGAATATCCGACGGGCCAGCAGTACCCAACCGACCCGCAGTACTCAGCCGGACAGCAGTATCCGACCGGTCAGCAGTACAGCGCAGCCCAGCAGTACAGCGCTGCTCCCACGTACGCGGCGCCTCAGTACGGTCCGCCGAAGTCCAACGCGGGATGGGCCGTCGCGTCGATCATCTTCTTCTGGCCTATCGCGTTCGCCGCGTTCAACCATCTCCACGACATCTACCCGAAGTGGGCGATGGGCGATCACCAGGGCGCGCAGTACGCGTCCGAGCGGGTGAAGAAGCTCGGGCAGATTTCGCTCCTGATAGCCGTCATCTGCTGGGTGCTGTTCATCGCGTTCTACGTGATCTTCCTGGTTGCGATCGTGTCGTCCGTCGATTCGTATACCTACAACTGATCACCTGCCGCGACGTGACGGTGGGGCGAGTACCCGTCACGTCGCCGCGAGGCCGTAGAATCCACAGACCGTGAGCCTTACCCTCGGAATCGTCGGACTGCCCAACGTCGGCAAGTCCACCCTTTTCAATGCACTGACCAACAACGACGTGTTGGCAGCGAACTACCCGTTCGCGACCATCGAACCCAACGTCGGTCTGGTCGAGCTGCCCGATCCGCGGCTGCAGAAGCTCGCCGAGATCTTCGGCTCCGAGCGCATCCTCCCCGCGACCGTGTCGTTCGTCGACATCGCCGGCATCGTCAAGGGAGCGTCCGAGGGCGCAGGCCTGGGTAACAAGTTCCTGGCCAACATCCGTGAAGCGGACGCCATCTGCCAGGTAGTTCGCGTCTTCGCCGACGACGACGTCATCCACGTCGACGGCAAGGTCGACCCGGCCTCGGACATCGAGGTCATCGAGACCGAGCTCGTGATCGCCGACATGCAGACCTTGGAGAAGGCTCTCCCGCGTCTGGACAAGGAAGCTCGCAAGAACAAGGAGCTCAAGCCGGCCCACGACGAGGCACTCAAGGCTCAGGCATTCCTCAACGAGGGCACGACGCTCTTCAGCGTCAAGGACAAGCTCGACTTCTCGCTGCTGCGTGAACTGAGCCTGCTCACCACCAAGCCCTTCCTGTACGTCTTCAACGCCGACGAGTCGGTGCTCACCGACGAGGCGAAGATCGCGGACCTGCGCGCTTCCGTCGCTCCGGCCGACGCCGTGTTCCTCGACGCGAAGGTCGAGCAGGAACTCCTCGAGCTGGACGAGGAAGACCGCCAGGAAATGCTCGACTCGATCGGTCAGACCGAGCCGGGCCTGCACGCTCTCGCGCGCACCGGCTTCCACACCCTCGGACTGCAGACCTACCTGACGGCTGGTCCGAAGGAAGCTCGCGCCTGGACGATCCACAAGGGTGACACCGCGCCCCAGGCTGCCGGCGTCATTCACACCGACTTCGAGCGCGGCTTCATCAAGGCTGAAATCGTGTCCTTCGACGACCTCGTCGAGGCCGGTTCCATGGCCGCGGCCAAGGCTGCCGGCAAGGTCCGCATGGAGGGCAAGGAATACGTCATGGCCGACGGCGATGTGGTGGAGTTCCGCTTCAACGTGTAATAGTGCAGGTCAGCACTGGTTTCTTATCCTAAAGTACGCAGCCGGTACGCAGGAGAATTCGCCTGCGAGCGCAGGCTTGGAGAGGAAGACGATGGTTCGATG
>NZ_JAJHVW010000019.1:22319-58435 GCF_027583855.1 Rhodococcus sp. BH5 | reverse complement strand
GATCACATCACCCTCGGACGGCGTCCCGTTACTGATCGTCCGAGTCACCTTGTACCCGTCGGAATTGAACTCCGCCGTCACCGGAGCCGCACCAGCAACCCCGACACCCGCAACCACCGCGAAGCCCGCAGAAACAGCAAAAACACTCAACCCACCGACAACACGACGAACACCACTCACGGACATCCAGATCCCTCTCGACAACGGGGCAGACAGGCGTCCAGGACAAGCGTCCGTCTGCTTTCGATGCCGTGACGTTATCCCATTGACTGTAAAGTAACTACGCTTTTCGCAGATTTAGTTCATCGGCGACATCGCCGAACTGCAGTAACAGTGGGCTGAACGTCCCGCACCGCACATCTGGATGCGTTCTTACCTGCGCTAAAGACAAAACAGTCGCCCGAAAATAGCGATTTACAAATCTCTGATATCGGCGTCATATTCGATTTCGGGCGTGATGCCAGAAGGTCGCAGGAGCCTCGAAGATCTCTCTCGGCTACAGGCTTGCGGCCAGAGCCAACTCGACCCGAACAGCAACGTCGACGCTCGCGTTCTCACACGAGAGATACAGCTCGTGCGCGTCCAGTCGGCCTATCGCGACCGCATCGGCGACTACTTCGTTGAGCAGGACTTGAGAAATTCCACCGGAAGCGAGGTCGTGCACGGTACGCAAAGGCGTGGTGATGCGGATGGGCCCGATCTGTTCACACTCGTCGTCCGCGAGCGGCAGTCGGTGCAGCGCTACCTGGCGGGTCGGCGCCGCGAGAGGGTGCGCAACGGAGAGGTGAATGAAGCGAGGTTGCAGGTGCCCGAGGCCATGCAGATCTGCGGCACTGTAGTGCGAGACGGTGGCGCTACCGGCGAACCACGTGCACCACTTCGCGAACTCGTCCAAGGCGGTATGTCTGACGCGTTCGAGGCGAAAAAGCCCGCGGCACTCACATGTCCATGTTCCGGATTCCGTCATTTCTTCCATCAACGCCAGACCGAAACCCAGTTCGGATGCCTGGAGAGCCGTGACAAATCCGCACTGTCGCAGCGCCAGCAACTCGAGTGATTCGTAGTCCGAAGCCATGACCACCTCCGGCGACCGTCGAAAACGCCGTTTCGAACAGACTACGGGCGAGTGTGTCGCGCATCACAGGAATGAGGAAGTGCGTATTCACAGAGTTCGTTCAGACTCGTCGGGAAGAATCTGGCGAATGACTGTCGCAGCGAACAACCCTCGTCCGCGCAACCGAGTGCTCATCATCCTTCTCGTGGTGATCGCCGTACTCGTCGCGGCGCTCGTCGGTGGAGAACTGTACGTACGCAACCAGGTGAAGACCTGCATGGCCGATCAGTTCCAGAGCGAACTGGGATCCCAGGTCGACGTCGGGTTGAGCTGGAAGCCCGTACTCCTGCAGGCAGTCGACAAGAAGGTGCCGTACATCAGCATCGACAGTGACGACTCTTCGTTCGGCCCCGCAACGGGAATGCAGGTTCACGCGAAGGTGAACGACATCAACTTGCAGCCCTCGGCGGGCAACAGCGGCACCATCGGCAGCTCCAGCGCCGACGTCACCTGGTCTACCGCAGGCATTCTCGCCACCTTGCAGGAACAGACCTTCGGCGGGCTCGTCTCCGGCGTCACCGCCGACTCGAGCGCCGGAACACTCGCGTTCGACGTCGGTCCGGTCGGGCTCGCGAAGCTCACGGTCAAGCCCACCGTCACCAACGGTGTGGTCGACGTCCAGACCGTCGGCGCCGAGATTCTCGGATTGGGTCTGCCGACCGATCTGGTCGACGGCATCGTCCAGACACTCACCGACAGCCTGCAGACCTACCCGCTGGACATGAAGCCCACGAAGCTGACCGTCACCGACGACGCTATCCAGATCTCGTTGGAGGGCGGCGCTTACGCCATGCCCGTCGCCGACGCGAACAACCAGAACACCTCGGCGGTTCCGGACAGCTGCGGCCTGCTGACCTAGTCGGCCAGACCGTCCAATACTGCTCGACTTCCGGATAGTCCGAGGCGGGTGGCGCCGGCCGCGATCATGTCGAGCGCTGCCTGCGTCGTACGTATTCCGCCACTGGCCTTGACTCCCACGCCCGGGCCGACCGTCTGCGCCATCAGTGCGACGGCCTCGACCGTCGCTCCACCCGCGGGGTGGAAGCCGGTGGAGGTCTTGACGAAGTTCGCCCCGGCACGCACAGCTGCGCGGCAACATTCGACGATGGCCTCGTCGGACAGCGCTGCGGTTTCGAGGATCACTTTGAGGATCGCACTCTCCCCCATCGCCTCGCGGACGGTGAGGATATCGGCCAACACCGCGCTGTAGTCGCCGGCGACCGCCGCTCCTACGTCGATGACCATGTCGATCTCGGCTGCGCCTTGATCGACGGCCAGTCGCGCTTCAGCACCCTTGACCAGCGAATGATGCTTCCCCGACGGGAATCCGACGACGGCCGCCGTCACAAGTCCCTCGGCGCGAATCGGCAACATCGACGGCGAGACACAGACAGCCAGCACACCGAGGCTGCGTGCTTCGTCGATCAGGGCGGTCACATCGGCCGCGGTGGCTTCGGGTTTGAGGAGAGTGTGGTCCACCATCGCGGCAACCTGGGAACGAGTGAGTGCAGCTTCAGACATGTTGGAAAGCTTGGCACACCACCACACGACCGTCGCTGCAGCCGCACCTGAGAGACTAGGCCGCATGACCGCTGCACCATCGATCGATGATCGTCGCTATGTTCTGTCCCTCGGCTGCCCCGACACCACGGGCATCGTCGCACGCATCTCGACCTTTCTCACCGACGTCGGTGGATGGATCGTGGAGGCTGCATACCACGCCGATGCCGACACCGGATGGTTCTTCACGCGTCAGGCGGTCCGTGCATCGTCGGTGAGCATGAGCATCGACGAGCTTCGTGAACGGTTCAAAGCTGTTGCGGCCGAGATCGGTCCGGAAACCGAGTGGACTCTTCACGACTCCGGCGCACCCAAGAAGATCGTGTTGCTCGTGAGCAAGGAAGGTCACTGCTTGCATGACCTCCTTGGCCGCGCCGCGGGCGGGGAACTCCCCGCAGAAATCAGCGCCGTCATCGGAAACCACGAAGATCTGCGCAGTGTCACCGAGCGCCACGGGATCGACTTCCACCATGTTCCGTTCGCCAAGGACCCGGCAGAACGGGGACCGTCCTTCGAGAAGGTTCGCGCCCTGGTCGACGCTCACAATCCCGACGCCGTGGTTCTTGCCCGATTCATGCAGGTGCTGCCCGAATCACTGTGCGAGCACTGGGCCGGGCGCGCGATCAACATCCACCACAGCTTCTTGCCGTCGTTCATCGGTGCCCGCCCCTATCACCAGGCGTTCGCCCGCGGCGTGAAGTTGATCGGCGCCACCTGCCACTACGTGACCGCCGAACTCGATGCCGGTCCGATCATCGAGCAGGACGTGATCCGTGTGGACCACGCCGACGATGTCGCCGACATGGTCCGTCAGGGTCGAGACATCGAAAAGCTCGTACTCTCCCGCGGACTGCGCTGGCACCTCGAGGATCGTGTGCTGGTCCACGGGCGCAAGACGGTCGTCTTCAGCTAAGGCTGATCAGCAGGCAAGAGGGCAAGGACCTCCGGTACCGGCCGGAGATGTGCGGCCAGAATTTCGAGAGCCTTGTCTGCATCGGATTCGTCCAGCGCCGCAACCAAGGCGCGGTGCTGGGCATTGATCGTGTCGAGGCGGTGCGGTCCCACGTTGAGTGCGCGCACCGCAACTCTCTGCTGCCGTGACCGCAGCGACTCGTAGAGTTCGGTCAGTACCGAGTTCTGAGCAGCTCTGACCATCGCAAGATGGAACTGCCGGTCGAGACCGGAAACCTCGAACCAATCACGCTCGCGCCCTGCTGCTTCCATCGGTTCGATCAGCTCGATCATCGACGTCGGTGCGCCGAAGCCTCGGGCGCACAGCACAGTCACCGCGTGACCCTCGATCAGTTGCCGGCTCTGGTAGACCTCTTCGAGCTCTCGGGCCGTCACCGTTCGTACCTGCGCACCCTTGCGCGGCAGGAGGGTGATGAACTTTTCGGCGGCGAGCCGATGGAATGCCTCTCTGACCGGTGTTCGGGACACTCCCATGGTTCCGGAGACCCACAGCTCGTCCAGGAATCGGCCGCCCTCGATCGATCCACGAATGATCTCGTCCCGCAACCAGACGTAGACACGGTCGCGTGCCGGCCCCTGGGCGGCTGACGGGTCGGCAGTTGCCGGTGTCGACATCACAATCCCTTCGCACTGGCGTCCGCCGGGTTGACGAACTTGTAACAAATTCATCATACCGACTCTGGACACACCAAGTATTCACTGTGTATACATGACGTATACGACAGTTGTGCGGGCCGTCACACGATCCGATCAGTCGTAGAATCCCAACTGCCAAGGAGCCCACCAGCATGTTCAGCACTCCCGCCGACCGCCGTCACGCGATCTGGCTGTCCGATCCGAGCTTTGCCGCAGCAGAAATCGCGCGCGGACTCGGCTACGGCGCGGTGATCCTCGACATCGAACACGGGTCGTTCGACCTTGCCGACCTCGAGCGATTCATCCCCTTCCTTCGCGCCCTGGAAATGGAGGTTCTCGCGAAAGTCCTCGGACCCGAGCGCGGACCCATTCAGCAGGCTCTGGACTTCGGCGCTACTGCCGTTGTCATTCCACACATCGAAAATGCTTCTCATGCAAAGGAAGTCACTGCGTTCGCCAAGTTCCCACCGCTCGGTGATCGCAGTTTCGCGGGCGGACGCACGACCAACTACGGCGGCTTCACCGACGACTGGGTCCGTCGCCAGGACACGTCCACTCGCTGCTACCCGATGATCGAAGACGCGGGAGCAATCGAGAACATCGCGGACATTCTGGCACTGGAGACCGTCGACGGCGTGTTCGTGGGCCCGTCTGATCTATCGCTGCGCCGAGAACGCGGTGCGTACACACGCACCGACGGCGATTTCGCCGACCTCGCTATCGTTGCCGCAGCGGCAGCCGAAGCAGGCAAGCCATGGGTGCTGCCGGCGTGGAGTGTGGAAGAGAAGGAATTCGCCGTCCGACACGGCGCTGATCAGATGGCGTTGATTATGCAGCACGGTGCCCTCGCCGCCGGCTTCGCCGGACCGCTTGATCAGATCACTCGGATTCGGGAGTCTCGATGACAACACAAACCTCGGAGCCCGGCTCGTCACCGACGGAGACGGCCGTCCCGCAGAAGATCGGCCGTGCTCGTTGGGGTATCGCCGGAGTACTCGGTGTCGGCATGTTCGTCAACTACATCGACCGCGTGAACCTCTCCATCGCCGCACCGGAGATCATGCGCGACTTCGACATCAGCGCTTCGCAGATGGGAATGGTCTCGTCCGCGTTCCTGTGGACGTACGCCATGCTCCAGATGCCGATCGGTTCGTTCATCGACCGCATCGGCGTGCGGTGGGTCAATCGAGCTGCCGCGTTTCTCTGGGCCGTGGCGTCGTTCGCCTCCGCTGCGGCAGGTGGACTGGGAATGCTCCTGGTCGCCCGACTCGTCCTCGGTGTCGGCGAAGCGCCTACTGTCCCAGCCGGCTGGAAAGCAATCGGCCAATGGTTCCCGAAGCAGGAGCGCGGGACCGCGACTTCCATCTTCGACGGGTGCGCCAAGATCTCGAACGTGATCGGCATCCCGATCATGGCGTTCTTGGTCACGACGTTCAGCTGGCACGCGGCCTTCATCTTCACCGGCATCCTCTCCGTGGCCTACCTCGCGATTTGGTGGCTGCTGTATCTGACGCCCAAAGAGGCACTGGCGAAAGGTCGGCTGAGCCAAGCGGAGTTCGACTACATCCGCGAGGGCGGCGCCGAAGACGAGGACGCAGAAACCAGCGGTTCGCTCAATGGTTTGGGCTACCTCCTGCGGCGACGCAAGACTTGGGGACTCGCCCTCGGGTACGCGTCCTATACGTACGCCTACTACGTGCTCTTGACCTGGCTCCCCGCCTACTTGGAGAAGAGTTTCGGGGTCAACCTCCTCAAGGGCGGCATCTACACGATGATCCCGTGGCTCGTCGCCGTGATCGCACAGTTCCTCATCGCCGGCATCCTGATGGACAGGTGGTTGGCCAAAACGGGTGACGTCACCAAGGTCCGCCGTACGGTCCTCGTGGTCAGCCTCCTGGCATCACTTGCTGTCACGGGAGCGGCATACGCGGGATCGATCGCAGTCGCCCTGATCTTCCTCTCGATCGGAGCCGCAGGACTGGCAGTGTCGGTCCCCGCAGGTTCGTCCATCGTGGCGCTTATCGCGCCGGAGGGATACACCGGGTCGCTCGGCGGCATCGTCAATTTCGTGGCGAATCTGCTCGGAATCGCGGCGCCCATCGTGACCGGCATGGTGGTCGACGCCACCGGTTCGTTCGCCGGCGCGTTCATCGCGACCGGTGCGGTACTCATCGGTGGAATCTTCTGTTACACCGTGGTGCTCGGCAAGATCGAGAGAATGCCGGCGCCCCAAGCCCAGAAAGGCACAACCACATGGTCGACGTAGCAATCGCACAGTACGCCCCAGGACTCGACAAGCAGTCGAATCTCGAGCAACTCACGAAACTGGCAAGCGAAGCGGCGGAATCCGGTGCTCGCATCGTGGTCGCTCCCGAGTACGCGATGTTCACGGCTCCGAGCATGGACTCACGTTTCGTCTTGACCGCCGAGTCGCTCGACGGCGAATTCGTCTCAGCGCTGGCAGACCTCGCAACAACTCTCGGTATTCACATAGTCGCCGGGATCAACGAGGCAGTTACGGGCTCCGACAAGATCTCGAACACCTTGGTCGCCCTGGCCCCGAAACTCGGTGTCGTTGCGATCTACCGAAAACTGCACCTGTACGACGCTTTCGGTTACAAGGAATCGGACGTCGTCCGTGCCGGTGAGATTTACGACCCCGAAACCTTTGTCGTGGAAGACGTCCGGTTCGGTCTTCAGACTTGCTACGACCTTCGCTTCCCGGAAACGACACGACGGATCGTCGATGTAGGCGCCGACGTTCTCCTCCTCCCGGCAGAGTGGGTGCCCGGCCCGTTGAAGGAAGATCACTGGACAACTCTCGTCCGCGCCCGCGCGATCGAGAACACGATCTACGTCGCGGCGGCCGACCAATGCGCACCGGCGGGATCAGGCGCGAGCATGATTGTGGATCCGATGGGCGTCATCGTCGCATCTCTGGGAGAACGCGTGGGTATGGCGACTGCAACCGTCTCCCTCGAACGAATCGCGGAGGTTCGGATGAAGAATCCGGCTCTCGAACTACGCAGATTCGGAGTCACCGCGCGCTAGAGATTGCGCAGTCGCACGATTTCCTTGTCGAACTCGTCGATGTTCTCGATCGACGACATGTGACCGACGCCCGGCAACACGATCAACCGTTCGAGGTTGCCGGCGTCGTCGAGGACTTGCGCAAGCTTGCGCGCATGGACCGGCGGAGTGAGCCGATCGAGCGAACCGACGAGCACGGTGGTCGGCACTTCGAGATTGTCGAGTCCCTCGTGAATGTCGAGGGTGCTCAGCGCTGCTCCCCAACCTCCACGGATGCGGGGCTTGCACTCACGAACGATGTTCTCGCAGAACTGAATCTCGGCCTTGGTCGCGTTCGGTGACATCGAGACGTACTGGATCGCCTTCGTCATGGCGCCCGAGGAGACGAACGGAACGGGCGAACTGAGGATGGCGCGGCCCACGGGGACCGGCACGCGAGGGAAACGATTAGGCAGTGGGATGACCGTGGTCTCGGCGATCAACCTTTCGCTCGCGGTGCTCGCGAGCATGACCGCCGACGCGTACTTCTTGACCTCGTCGGGGTGACGACCTGCCCAGGCGATGATGCTCATCCCGCCCATGCTGTGACCGACGATGACGGCCTTCTTGTCCTCGCGAACCGTGGCCGCCAGCACTGCAGAGAGATCGTCGGCAAGGACGTCCGGGCCGAGCGGAAGATTGCCGACGGTGCTGCGGCCGTGACCGCGCTGATCGTAGGTGATGACGCGATATTCGCCGGCAAGCGCATTGACCTGCGGGTACCAGAATTCGGTAGAGCACGTCCAGCCGTGACTGAGAACGATCGGATCGCCGTCGACGGGACCGTAAGCCCGGACATTGATGATCGCACCGTCGTCGGTGGTCAGTTCGCTGATGTCAGCTTTGAGAGTCGGAGTCTTCAGGAGTGCATTGGGCTCGACGTCGCTCGAAAGAGTCAACCCACGCGTGGATCGCCGATGACGGATCCCAGCGACGGCCGCGACGAGTGCTCCCACTCCGACGGCGCCTGCCAGTACTCGAAGCTCTGTGGTGCGCGAACGACTGGACATGCATTTACCCCTGACTGCTGCTGACGACAGACGGATGCAATCTATGTGTGACTGCCGTTAACCGACACTATCACTCGAACAACGCCCGTTGTCAGCGTTGGAGAGAAGAGTGGGGCAGCACACCATGAGCCGGGAACCACGGCTCGGAATGAGCGGGAGTGCGGCAAACTACCAGCGAGAACCGCCGTGCTGAATGTCGTCCACCCGCGGGCGAACGTCGACGAGATACACGCACACTGCAACGACCGCGATGATGCCCAGGAGCCCGACAGGGGACGTCGCCAAGAGGATCAACGCCGCGACGATCAGAATTCCCAGCCAGATCGGCTTGGTCAATTTGTTGACCGCGGTGAAAGCGTCAGGACGCTGCCTGACGGCATGAACGATCGCGTAGACAGCACCCACCAATGCGAGCACTTTGAGTGCGAGAAAGATCAGACCGACTAGCCCATCGACTTGAGTCACAACTACATCCTAAGTTCTCATCCGGTTCCCGACGAACACGAAGGCTCCCACACTCGGCTGAGCGCGGGAGCCTTCGTCAGGTGGAGCTGGGCAAATCAGGCCTTCTTGGCCGGAGCAGCCTTCTTGGCCGGAGCCGGTGCGGTGGCCTTGGCCGGAGCAGCCTTGGCGGGTGCAGCCTTGGCCGGAGCGGCCTTCTTCGCGGCGGTGGTCGCGCGCTCCTGGACGTCGGAAGCAGCAGCGGTCACGCGAGCGGCAGCTTCCTTGGAAGCCTCGTCAGCCTGGTCACCGAGGTCGAGGACCTTCAGTGCAGCCTCGTCGCCTGCGTCGGCGATCTTCTCACCGGCGTCAGAGATCTTCTCGCCGACCTCTTCTGCGGTGTCGGAGATGCGTCCGGCAGCGCGGCCGGCCAGCTTGGCAGCCTGCTCGCCCACGGCGCGCGTCTGACGAGCAACGGTTCCGAGTGCGTCTTCGGTCAGCTCGACGGCGTCGCCGAGTGCCGACTCTGCAGCAGCGATGCCTTCTTCGACTGCGGGCTGCTTGCGGATGCGCTCGACTGCGTCTTCGCCACGTTCTGCGAGGGAGTTGTACAGATCTCCGGCAACCTTGAGGTATGCCTCGGCGACCTTGCGGAGTTCCTCGGGTGAGAACTTCTCGCGCAGCTCGGCAAGCTCTTCGGGCAGCTCGGACGGCAGGCCGGCGAGACGCTCGCGCAGCGCATCGACGCTCTCGGCAACGTCACCCTGGACGGAAGCGAGCTTCTCGCGAGCACCGTCGACACGGCCGTTGACATCGCCCTGGGTGTTCTCGGCGCGCTCACGAACCTGAGCAACTACATCGGCCACGGCCTGGACAACCAGGTCGCCTGCGCCGACGGCGGCGTAGAGCGAGGTCTTGACGCTGTCGATGGCGTTCTTGTCAGTCATCTTGTTCTCCTAGTGAAGTCTCGGTGTCTGGAATTGCGGCCGATTCAGCGAAATCGGGCGCTGCGGCTGGTCTTGACGACTCGTTCTCGCGACAGAACGAGTCGTAGATTTCGAGCAGTACTTGCTTCTGCCGTTCGTTGATGGCCGTCTCGGCCAACACCGCGTCCCTGATGGGACTGTGCGGGCGTTGCTCGAGATATCCCGCTTGGACGTACAGCACTTCTGATGAGACTCGAAGGCCCTTGGCGATTTGCGCCAGTACGTCCGCCGACGGTTTGCGCAATCCGCGTTCGATCTGACTCAGATACGGATTGCTGACGCCGGCGAGTTGAGCGAGTTGGCGCATCGAAACTTGGGCGGCTTCCCGCTGTGCACGAATGAACCCCCCGATGTCGTGTGCCGCAGAGCTGACGACGCGAGCTGCCAAGTCGCTTGCTCCGGCTGCGGCACCGGATGATTCACGATCTCCGTCATCGGAGTTCGTCGACTTCGCTGGCATTGCGTCCTCCCTTTCCAGTGGACATTTCCCAGGATAGGAGAGGGTGCTAACTATTGCAAGCACTACTGCTAGCACTCGTGGTGGACGTCACATACTGGACAGCTCAGCCGAAGATGAGCGTCGAAATCGTGTAGATCAGCAGTCCGGCGATCGAGCCCACAACGGTGCCGTTGATACGGATGAACTGAAGATCTCGACCGACCTGCAACTCGATCTTCTGGCTCGCTTCGTCGGCGTCCCACCGCTCGACGGTGTCACTGATGACTCCAGTGATCTCGTCGGTGTAGTTCTCCGCGATGTACTTGGTGCCCTGCACCAGCCAGCCGTCGACCTTCTCACGCATGGACTCGTCGTCACGCAGCCTGACTCCGAAGCCGGCGACGTTCTCGGCGACCTTGGTCCGCAGGGTGCTGTTCGGATCGTCGACGGACTCCATGATGAGCCGCTTGGCAACCTGCCATGTCGACGACGCCAGACCCGTCACTTCCTCGCGACCCATGATCTCGGCCTTGATCCCCTCGGCCTTCTTGATGGTCTCCGGGTCGTTCTGCAGATCATCGGCGAAGTCGATCAGGAAGCGGTTGGCGGCGAGGCGTACCTCGTGTTCGGGGTTGGAACGGACCTTCCAGGTGAACTCGACGAGTTCCTTGTATATCTTCTCCCCCAGCATGGCGTCGACGAACTTCGGCGACCACGCGGGCGAATCGCGAACGATCACACGATCGATCGTCTCCTGGCTGCCGAGAGCCCACTGATGTGCCCGCTCGGCAAGCAATTCGATGATCGGCAGTTGCTTGTTGTCCTTGAGAAGTTCACCGAGCACTCGGCCGATCGGCGGTCCCCACATGGGCTCGGCCAGACGCTTCACGATCGTGTTGTCGATGATCTGGGCGATGTCCTCGTCGCGAAGAACCTCGACCATGCCGCGCAAGACCGTCGACGTCTCGGCGGCGACGCGAGCGGCGTTGGCAGGTTCGGCCATCCACGTGCCGAGCCGCAGCGGAATCTGCGCCTGCTGCACCTTGGCCGACACAACCTCGGGAGCCAGGAAGTTTTGACCGACGAATGAGCTCAGGCTGGCTCCGAGCTGGTCTTTCTTACGCTTGATGATGGCAGTGTGCGGGATGGGAAGGCCCATCGGATGACGGAAGAGCGCGGTGACGGCAAACCAGTCGGCAAGCGCGCCGACCATGCCTGCCTCGGACGCGGCCCGGACGTACCCGACCCACTCTCCGGCGCCGCGGGATTCCTGCCACCGGCAGAAGATGTAGACCACCGTCGCGAAGCCCAGAAGGCCAGTAGCGAAGACCTTCATCTTGCGAAGGTCCCGACGCTTGGCGGCGTCGTCGAAGGCGGAGAGGCTCAGTTGCTGCACCCTCGCCATTGTGCCGAAAGGTGTGACGCGGCGTAGCGCGAGCGACACGAAGTCCGATTCTGCAGGACCTAATCCCCCGAACTGCGGATGTGAGTGCCCGAGATAAAGGCGCGGACATTAAGCTGGACCGGAAAGTAGACCGATCGGACGTGGCTCGCACCACAGATATGAGATGACTCGTGGCCAAGAATGCCGTGCAGGACAACGAGCAGGTAGACGGCCCAGTCGTTGCTGATGCGAAGCCCGAGAAATCCGACGGTCGGAAGCGTCGTTGGCGTGAGCACAAGATCGCTCGCCGCGAGGAACTCGTCGACGGCACCATCGCCGCCATCCGCGCGCGCGGCCGTGAGATCGGCATGGACGAGATCGCGTCCGAGATCGGTGTCTCCAAGACCGTGCTCTACCGATACTTCGCCGACAAGAGCGACCTCACCACCGCCACGATGATGCGGTACGTCGAGACCATCCTGTCGCCGCGTATCTACGAAGCGATCAGTGGCGATCTCGACGATTTCGAACTCACCCAGGCGAGCATCACCGCATACGTCGAGACGGTGGCATCCGACCCCGACATCTACCTCTACGTCATGGCCAACGGCGCCGGCGCCAACCGCGACGTCGTTGCCGATTCCGAGCGCATGATCGCCGAATTGCTCTCCACGGTGTTGGGCAATCGTCTTCGCGAGATGGAGATGGATTCCGGCGGTTCGCTGCCGTGGGCGTTCGGGATCGTGGGCGGAATTCAGCTCGCGACGCACTGGTGGATCTCCAACAAGTCGATGTCCGCGGAATCGCTGATCGACTACCTCACGATGATGACGTGGGGCGGCATCACCGGCATAGCTGCGGTCAACGGATCACCGGCCAAGTTCAAGTCGGTTCCGCATCCCCTCGTCAAGCCTGCCGAGGACTGACTCGCCCGAGACCGAACTTTCGGGCCACCGGGCGCGATCCTGTGGCACTCTTTCGGCATGGCACAAGACTCGCTGTGGGAAACACCGGCCGCCAAGACCCTGCGGGCGGAGCCCGGGTTCGAACTCGATCAACTCGATCGCAACAGCACTCCGGGATTCACCGGAAACAAAGCTGACGGCGAACGTCTGCTCGAGGAGCGCGGCGCGGTTCTGTCCGACCTGCAGGAGTTGCTGTACGCCAACGGCCGGTCCGGGGACAGTCGTTCAGTCCTGCTGGTTCTGCAAGGAATGGACACCGCAGGCAAGGGCGGCATGGTCCGACACGTGATCGGTCACGTGGATCCTTCGGGAGTTCAGCACGCGGCCTTCGGCGTCCCGACCGAAGAGGAAAAGCAACATCACTACCTTTGGCGGATCAAGAAGGAACTCCCCCGCGGCGGCTATCTCGGTGTGTTCGATCGCTCCCACTACGAGGACGTCCTGGTAGTGCGCGTCCACGATCTTGTCCCGGAGGATGTCTGGAGCAAGCGCTACGACGAGATCAACCAGTTCGAAAAGGAACTCGTCGACGCCGGAACCACCATCGTGAAAGTCGCGATGTTCGTCTCGCTCGACGAGCAGAAGAAGCGACTCGAAGAACGTCTCGACCGCCCGGACAAGTATTGGAAGTACAACCCCGGCGACGTGACCGAACGCGGTTTGTGGCCTGCATATCAACAGGCGTATCAGGCAATGCTCGACAAGACGTCGACCGAGCACGCGTCGTGGTACGTCGTGCCGTGTGATCGGAAGTGGTACAGCCGCATTGCGGTAACCGAGCTACTGATCGACGCTCTGGAAAAGCTCGAGCTCGACTGGCCCCCTGCCGACTTCGACATCGAGGTGGAGAAGGCACGACTCGCACAGTCTTGATCAGAAGCAGGCCTGATCAGAACAGGTGTGGGGATTCGCGGTGCACTTTGTGGTCGTGACGCACAGTACTGGCGTACAGGGCTACCGCGAGGCCGATGCACGCGACGCCGGCGAGGCCGGCGATCAATGCCCAACCACCCTGGCCTGAACCTGCCGCCACCAGAAAACTGCCGAGGCAGACCACTGTGGCCAGCACCAGGAAATACGACGCCCACGCTGCAAAGAGATTGAGCTTCATCGTTCGCTCCTCCGGTCGGATCTCTTTCGTTTCGACCGTACGCCGGAGCATGACGGTCGACAAGACACCGCCGTCGCGAGGTTTCCCGACGTCTACGCCGGGTAGCCGAATTACATGGACATCGGAACTCTTTATCGCGGAATCGAATCCGCTCGCGGACTGGACGGTCCGTCCACTGGCCTCAGGCGCAGAATCCTCGAGATCACGGAGCGATCCGACCGATCGCGCACTGTCGCCGCACTTCTGCGCGGCGCCGCCGTCGGGCATCCCATCCATCCTGCCCTCGTGACCATTCCCGCGGGCGCGTGGACGGCTTCGTTGGTCTTCGATGTTCTAGGCGATCCGCAGACTGCACGACGGCTGATCGGGCTCGGATTGGTTTCGACTCCGCCGGTTCTGCTGACGGGATGGCTGGACTGGTCCGAACGTGGCGACGTCGCACGCCGAGTGGGGCTGGTGCACGCGGCGTCGAATGCAGTGGGGATCTGGTCTTTTGCGGCGTCGTACAGGCTACGCGGAAAGGACTCACTCGCGCTGGCGCGAGTGCTGTCGGTGCTGGGGCTCACCGCGGTCGGTGTCGGTGGCGCGCTCGGTGGTCACATCGTTTTCAAGCTCATGGACGATCCGGCCGTGGAGGCTGCAGCGACTCCGGTTCTCGATCCCATCCTGGATGTAGTCAACTGAGCCGATCGGACCTCGATACTGTTCAGGCGTAAGCACTTCCGGAGTAGCTCCGCAGTTCTCGCGCGGTCTCGTCCGAATCCGCCAATGGTCTGTTCATGACCCAGTGTGGGCTGCGCGTGCCCAGTGTCGCGGCAAAATCGGCGACGGCGTCCGGGGTCGGCACTGCGTGTTCGCCCAGATATCCGAGAACGATGAGGTCCTCCCCTGATCTGGTCTCCACGGCCAGGGCCCAACCGCACGTCTCCTCCCACAGCAAAGCCACCTCGCGCCCGGGGAAACGCGGCACAGTTCGGTCCAATGCGATGTAAGCCTCCAGAGGGTGCTCGCGCCTGCAACACCACTGCTCGATGCCGGCCCCCACACCGACCGCCACCCGTTGTACGTACCGCTCGAACCCGAGTCCGACGGTTGCGTCGACCAGCATTTGTTCTGTCATCGAACCTCACTCCTCGCCATCGTGTTTGGAATGTGCCCAGCGCTGACCGCGTCGAAACCCGGTTCAGATCACGGACTCCGGGTATCCCCAGACGAACCGATCAAGTGGAGAGGGGACCCGATGAAGTACTCGCCCGCTATGGCTCCCGGACGAATGCTGAAGATCTCCATGGTGTCGGTGAACGCCGATCCACTCGCACCGGTGGGCTGCTCGGCAGCCGGTGCACAGAACCTGCACGTCGACGAACTGTCTGCCGCCTTGGTTCGTGCCGGACACGACGTCACCGTCTTCACCAGGCGTGCCCACGTCGGTGGGCCGGACCGCGTTCGCGCCCGCGCCGGGTACTCCGTCGACTATCTCGAGGCCGGCCCGACGCAGGCTCTTCCGGATGCCGACATCCTCCCTCACCTGGGAACCTTTGCCAGCATTCTGCGCGCTCAGTGGAGTACCGACCGACCCGATGTGGTGCACTCGCACTTCTGGATGTCCGGTGTGGCAACGGAACTCGCGACCCGATCGCTCGGCATCCCCGTACTTCAGACATTCCATTCCCTGGGATCTGCGGCGCACCGCCACCTCGGAGCAGCCGACGACAGCCCCTCGGAGCGGACTCACCTGGAACCGTTGATCGCCAGGGGCGCAACCCATGTCATCGCGACCAGTTCGGACGAAATCTTCGATCTGGTCCGGCAGGGATCACCACGATCACGGACCACGATGGTGCCCTCGGGCGTGGACACCGAAGCATTCACCCCGGAGGGACCCGCCGCGAAGAAAACCGCACCGCATCGATTGATCTGCGTCGGAAGACTGGTGGAGCAGAAGGGCTTCGATGTTGCCGTCGCCGCGCTGGCTTCGCTGCCGGATACGGAGTTGGTGGTGATCGGCGGGCCACCCGTCGCGCAACTGAGCACCGACGAAGTGGCGATCCGCTTGGTCAAGCTCGCCGAGCGCCTCGGCGTCGCAGATCGCGTCCAATTGTTGGGACGGGTTCCGCACCGCCAACTACCGAAACTGATGCGATCGGCCGACGCCCTCGTGTGCACCCCTCGATACGAACCGTTCGGAATCGCGGCACTGGAAGCAATGGCGTGCGGAGTTCCCGTAGTCGCGACTCCTGTTGGCGGACTGCGGGATACGGTGATCGACGGACTCACCGGGCGTCGGGTCCCGGTCAACAACCCGGTGGAAACCGCTCGCGCAGTCCGCCATCTTCTCGACGACGAGGACGAAGGCGCGGCGTTTGCACGGCAGAGCCGGGCCCGAGCGTGCGAATCGTATTCGTGGGATCACGTCGCCACCGAAGTGGTCCGCACCTACGGCCGCTGCGTCACAGCACCGCCGAGAGCCCGCCAACACAAGGGCACTCACCGAAGTGAAGTGCACTGACGCTGACGGGCTCTACGAAACTGAATTCACGAAGCTTGGACTGAAACTGCGTGATCAAGCGGGGAAACGTCGGGTCTCTTCGAGTCCGATTGCATGATCGAGCGACTCGTAGCAGGCAAACATCGACTCCTGACCAGCTGCTTTGAGCAACCTTTGCACCGGGCGGGCGCAGACGAGCGCGAGTGTGCCGCCCACGTCGCGTGATCGCGTCGACAGGACCGACAGTACGGACAAGCCGCACGTCCCCATGAATTCGAGTTCGGATAGATCGACGACCAGCGTCCGGTCCGCGGCCACGTGGTACGTCAAGAAGTCACGAAAAGCATTGGCGCTCATCAGATCGATCTCACCACGAACTTTGATCACAGCGGTGTGTGCACTGATGCGGTGCGCGTGAAACGATGCGGTCGCTGTCCCGGTCGCGGGAGGTCCGTAGTCTACCGATCCCTTCGCCGCGTTCGTAAAGCCTGAAATAGATGATCCTGGAACAACAGTCATGGTTCTCCCATCCCGCAACGGTTTACACTCTGCAAAAGAGAAGGGACCTCCGAAGGAGACGCACGATGAACGGGTCTCCAGAAATACGGATAAATCCCTCATCGGCTGTGTGCTCAACCTCGGTTTGAAACAGTACGCCAGCATGACGGACGTCACAAGTGCGTTGCGACCATTCGTTTCGGTGTTCCGAACAAAAATGTGGTTTGGTCTGCGGTTCCGCGAGGTAATCCGATGTTGCGATCGCCAACGGTCGTGAGCAGAATCGTGTCGTTTACCCCGGCACCACCATCGACCAAATTTCGTGTTCGGGGGTCACTGTGAAGGTCGGGATGGGTATCGTTCTCGGCACCAGACTTCACCGCGACCCCTGGTACGACGATCCGGAGAACTTATGGCACACCTCAGCGCACTCGAGCCCGATCAGGATCAGACTCAGCCAGTTGTGGAGTTGAGGATTCAAGCGACTCTCGATCAGCTGTCGATTTTGCGTGCACTGGCCGCCACCGTTGCCATTCAGGAAAACTTCGACCTCGACGCCATCGCCGACATCAAACTGGCCATGGACGAAATCTGTACGCATCTGATCGTTCGCGCTGCGCCTGATTCGGTTCTGGTGTGTCGGTTCGTCTTCACGCCCCCGCAATTGCACGTGTCCGTGTCCACGACGACCACGGAGTACGAGGACAGCAGTCAGCGTTCGTTCGGGTGGCACATCCTCACCGAACTCACCGATTCGATTTCGCTCGACCAGGAAGAGAACCTCGGCGGCGTCGGCTACATCACCACCATGAAGTTCACCAAGGCCCTCAGCGGGCGCCTGTGACCGCTTCCGCAGACGGCCCGTCACGCCCGCGTCGGCGGTCCACCGACGAATATCGGGACGTAATACCAGTTTTCGAGGAACTGCGGACCCTCGAGCCCCACAGCCCGGAGTACGAACGAGTGCGCACTGCACTCATCACCAGATGCCTACCGTTGGCCGAGCACATCGCCAGACGATTCGACGGTCGTGGCGAGGCACACGACGATCTGGTTCAGGTGGCGCGTCTCGGTCTGGTCAACGCCGTCGACCGTTTCGATTCCACGCGCGGATCCGATTTCGTCTCGTTCGCAGTTCCCACCGTGATGGGCGAGGTTCGACGACACTTCCGCGACACCGGTTGGGCATTGCGGGTTCCCCGCCGGATGAAGGAGTTGCACTTCCAACTCGGGCAGGCCATCAGCGAGCTGTCACAACAGCTCGGGCACGCGCCGACCGTCGACGAGTTGGCCGAGACGTTGGGGATCGAACGCGAAGAAGTTGCCCAGGCCTTGATCGCCGGCAACGCGTATCAGACGGTCTCGGTCGACGGTGCCGCGTCCAATCACACCGACGATCTCCCGCTCGTGGAGACACTCGGTGACTACGACGCAGCTCTCGAGAACGTCGAGAATCACGAGGCGTTGCGTCCGCTTCTCGACAAGCTGCCCGAGCGAGAGCGGACGGTGTTGATGCTCAGATTCTTCGGAAATCTGACGCAGACACAGATCGCCGAGAAAGTCGGTGTGTCCCAGATGCACGTGTCGAGGTTGCTCGCGAAGACATTGAGTAATCTTCGCGAGCAACTCGACTGAGCTCCGCGAACAATTCGACTGAGCAGGACCGAGCGGGTCAGATTGTTGCGGTGTCGATCACGAATCGGTATCGGACGTCGCTCTTGATCACGCGCTCGTAAGCGTCGTTGATGTCGCTCGCCGGGATCAGTTCGATTTCTGCGCCGATGCCGTGCTCGGCGCAGAAGTCGAGCATCTCCTGTGTCTGCGGGATACCGCCGACCATGGAGCCGGCGAGGCTACGACGGTTTGCGGCGAGCGAGAATGCTCGAACTTCGATCGGCTTCTCGGGCAGGCCGAGTTCGACGAGAGTGCCGTTGATGGCGAGCAAGGACATGTAGGCGTCGATGTCGAGGTTGACCGAGACCGTGTTGAGGATCAGGTCGAACTCGCCACGAAGAGCCTTGAACGTCTCACGGTCGTTGGTCGCGTAGTAGTGATCGGCACCGAGACGAAGGCCGTCTTCCTTCTTGCCGAGCGTCTGGCTCAGGACGGTGACTTCCGCGCCGAGCGCCTTGGCGATCTTCACACCGACGTGACCGAGGCCGCCGAACCCGATGATGGCGACCTTCTTGCCGGGGCCGGCATTCCAGTGCCGCAGCGGTGAGTACAAGGTGATGCCCGCGCACAGGAGCGGCGCTGCAACGTCGAGTTCGATGCCCTCCGGGATCGAGAGCACGAAGTGCTCGGTGACGACGATGTGCGTCGAGTAGCCACCCTGAGTGCGCTCGCCGTCGCGGCCGGTGGCGTTGTACGTACCCGTCACACCCTTGCGGCAGTACTGCTCTTCACCGGCGGTGCAGGCGTCGCACTCCCCGCACGAGTCGACGAAGCAGCCGACGCCCACTCGGTCGCCGACCTTGTGCTTGGTGACATCGGACCCCACGGCGGCGACGACGCCGGCGATTTCGTGTCCGGGGACGATCGGGTACTTCGCTCCGCCCCACTCGTTGCGAGCGGTGTGGATGTCGGAATGGCAGATGCCGGCAAATTTGATGTCGATGAGAATGTCCAGTGGACCGAGCTCGCGGCGTTCGACAGTGGTCTTCTCGAGGGGACCGTCAGCGGACGTCGCGGCATAAGCAGCAGCAGTAACCATGCACACATGCCTACCCGTGCATGGAGGGACCTGCAACTCGCAGGCCCCTCCATGACTTGTTCTTTACGTGACTTACCCGGCGTCGCGCTCGGCTTGCTCGGCCCGACGACGCAGGCGCCTCGCGGCCGCAACCATATTGCGCAGCGAAGGCTCGAGTTGCCACGGATGGCGGGTCTTGAGGCCGCCGTCCGGGTTTGCCCACAAGCGATCGAGAGAGATCGATTCGCTTGCCTCGGTGAGCAATTCGTCGAGTTCGTCGATGTCGGGAATCCGAGCCGAGCGAGATTCGTAGACACCGGGGCCGACGCCGTGCGTGAGCGCGCCTTCCTTGAGTGCTTCGAGAACCCACGTGATGGAGCGGGTCGCGACGATAGCCGTCACATCGGCGTCCAACCGTTCGATGGCGTCGACCACCGACGACCGAGCGGAGTACGTCAGATGTGTGTGGATCTGTGTTTCCGGCTTCGCTCCACCTGTTGCCAGACGGAACGCGTCGACGGCCCACTCCAGGTAGGCCTCCCGGCCGTCCTCACGCAGTGGCAGCAGTTCACGAATTGCCGGTTCGTCCACCTGGATGATGGCGATTCCGGCAGCTTCGAGATCCGCGATTTCGTCTCGAATGACAAGTGCCAGTTGCTCTGCCGTTTCGTAGAGCGGCTGATCCTGGCGAACGAACGAACGGGCGATCATGGTGACCGGACCCGTCAGCATTCCCTTGACCGGCTTGTCGGTCAGCGACTGCGCGTACGCAATCCACTCGACCGTCATCGGCTTCGGACGTGCGATGTCGCCGTAGAGAATCGGCGGACGCGTGCAACGAGATCCGTAGGCCTGAACCCAACCGTTGTGCGTGAAGGCATAGCCCTCGAGCAGTTCGGCGAAGTACTGGACCATGTCGTTGCGCTCGTGCTCGCCGTGCACGAAAACATCGAGACCGATGTCCTCTTGCAGACGGATTGTGCGCTCGATCTCTTCCTGGATGCGCTTGTAGTAGTCGTCCCACTCCAAACGCCCCTGGCCGAGTTCGTAACGAGCCTGGCGAATCGCGTCGGTCTGCGGGAACGAACCCAGTGTCTGGGCCGGCACCAAGGGCAGATTCAACCGTTCCTGCTGAGCCTTACGACGCTCCTCGTACGGTGCACGCACACGATCTTCGGGCTTGATCGCGTTCACCCGAGCACGGACAGCGTGCTTGAGCTTGAAGTGCACCTTCGTCGGACGCTTACGCCACTTGTCCGAAGGACCTTCGGCGAGCGCCTTCGCCAGTGAGACGACTTCGCCGACCTTCTGCTTCGCAAAAGCCAGACGGTCTGCGACGTCTCCCGGAATGTCGTACTCGGAGAGCACGTCGTACGGCACGTGCAGCAGCGACGACGACGTGGAGACGACGAGGTCAGGCACAACGTCTTTGAGTTCGTTCAGGTACGTCAAGGTGTTGAACCGGTCGACGCGCCAGACGTTGCGACCGTCGACGACGCCCGCGTAGATGCGCTTGCGCTTGATGTTCGGCACCGCGGCCAGTTCCTCGGCCGTGATCTTGCCGTGCACCAGGTCCAGACCGAAGGCTTCGATCTTGGTGGGCGCCAAGATGTTGAGGGCTTCGCCGAACTTGCCGTACGGACCCGTCACCAACAGGCGCGGGCGCAGCGGGGCCGTCGAAAGCTTCTCGTACGCACGTCCCAGAGCGGCTAGCTCCTCGGGGGTGCGGTCCTCGGTGACCGAAGGCTCGTCCAACTGAACACAGGTCGCACCGGCCTTGGCGAGCTGCTCGAAGAGCTTCTCGTACTCGGGCAGGAGCGCGTCCAACAGGTCGAGCGGGGTGAAGTTCGGATCGGACTTCTCGGTGGCAGGTCCGACCTTCGAAAGCAGAAGCAGCGAGACGGGCCCCATGATGACGGGGCGCAATTCGATGCCGCGCGCCTTCGCACGTTCGAACTCGTCGAGAAGTGCATCCGAGTTGAGCGAGAACACCGTGTTCGCGTCGATCTCGGGCTGACGGTAGTAGTAGTTCGTACCGAAGAAGCGCACCAGCTCGAGAGGCGGGAAGTCCGGGCGGCCGCGGGCCATCGTGAAGTAGAAATCGAGCGGCTCGAGGGCGCCCTCGAGCGGCTTGAACCGCTCCGGCACTGCGCCGAAGAGCAGCGCATTGTCGAGCACGTGATCGTAGAAGGAGAAGGTGTTGCCGGGAACCTGGCTCAATCCCGTCGCAGCCAATTCGCTCCAGGTCGATTCCTGGAGTTCCTTGGCGACCGCGAGAAGTGCGTCCTTGTCCGAAGTGCCGTGCCAGTAGGACTCGAGGGCGCGCTTGAGCTCACGGCGCGGCCCGATGCGCGGATACCCCAGGACGCTGGAGCCGAATGCTGCAGTGCTGCTGGACATGCGGTCGACCTTTCTAACCGAGGGGCGCGAGCGCCCTGTGCGCCTTTGTGGTAGCCGGAACTACCAGAAAGGCGCACAGGGGCGTTGGGCCTTAGCTTGCCTGCTTGGTGGAGCGACCGTTGTCGGCGTACTCGTAGAAGCCCGCGCCGGACTTCTTGCCGGTCAAGCCTGCTTCGACCATACGCAGGAGCAACGGCGGAGCGGAGTACAGCGGCTCCTTGAACTCTTCGTACATGGAGTCGGCGATGGACTTGACGGTGTCGAGTCCGACCAGGTCCGTCAGAGCCAGCGGACCCATGGGGTGCGCGAGGCCGAGAACCGTTGCCTTGTCGATGTCTTCCTTGGTCGCGAAGCCCGACTCGACCATGCGGATCGCCGAGAGCAGGTACGGCACCAGGAGTGCGTTGACGACGAAGCCGGAGCGGTCGGCACTGCGGACGACCTGCTTGCCGAGGATGTCGCTGGCAAAAGCCTCGGCGCGCTGCGAGACGGAGGCACTGGTCTTGAGCGTCGTCACCAATTCGACGAGCGGCAGAACCGGAACCGGGTTGAAGAAGTGCATGCCGATGACTCGCTCGGGACGCTTGGTCGAGATGCCGAGCTTCATGATCGGGATCGACGACGTGTTGGACGCGAGAACCGCATCCGGGTCCGTCACGACCGCGTCGAGCTCGGCGAAGATTTCGCTCTTGATCTTCTCGTCTTCGACGACGGCCTCCACGACGAGCTGGCGGTCCGCGAAATCTCCCAGATCGGAGGTGAAACGCAGACGCCATGCGGCCTGCTCACGCTCACGTTCTGTGATCTTTCCGCTGCTCACGCCGCGGTCGAGCGAACGCAGGATGCGTGAACGCCCGGCTGCTGCAAGCTCGCGAGTCTGCTCGAAGACCAGAACATCGACATGTGCGCGGGCGCACACCTCGGCGATTCCGGCACCCATGATTCCGGCGCCGATAACGCCGACGCGCTGAATTTTTTCGCTGGTCACGTCAGCTCCTTGTTTGTCTCGTGGAGTTTGTCTGGTGAAGGTGTTGCAAAACAAGCACTTCGAACTGCGTCGACGCTGGTGGCCGACGCAATCGGAACTGCCTTGAAGACGAGAGAAAGTGGTGCGGTGATACAAGCAGGGGAGAGACCCGAAGCCGAGCCTCTCCCCCACCCGAAGTCAGTTCTTAGTGGAACTGTCCCTCTTCGGTGGAGCCCTTGAGAGCTGCCGTCGAGGTGTTGGGGTCAACGGTGGTGGCGATGGTGTCGAAGTAGCCGGCGCCAACCTCACGCTGGTGCTTGATGGCGGTGAAGCCACGCTCTTCGGCAGCCTTGAACTCGCGCTCCTGCAGGTCGACGAAGGCCGTCATGCCTTCGCGGGCGTAGCCGTAGGCAAGGTCGAACATGCCGTAGTTGAGCGAGTGGAAGCCGGCCAGCGTGATGAACTGGAACTTGAAGCCCATTGCGCCGAGCTCCTTCTGGAACTTCGCGATGGTCGCGTCGTCCAGGTGCGCCTTCCAGTTGAAGGAAGGGGAGCAGTTGTAGGCCAGGAGCTGGTCCGGGAATTCGCTGCGAACGGACTCGGCGAACTTCTTTGCAACCTCGAGATCCGGCACGCCGGTCTCCATCCAGATGAGGTCTGCGTACGGTGCGTAAGCCTTGGCGCGAGCGATGCAGGGCTCGATGCCGTTCTTGACGCCGTAGAAGCCTTCAGCCGTGCGGGTTCCGTCGAGGAACGGGCGGTCACGCTCGTCCACGTCGGAGGTGATGAGGGTTGCGGCCTCAGCGTCGGTGCGGGCGATGATGACGGACGGAACGTCCGCGACGTCGGAAGCCAGGCGAGCCGAGGTCAGGGTGCGGATGTGCTGCTGCGTGGGGATGAGCACCTTGCCGCCGAGGTGGCCGCACTTCTTCTCCGAAGCGAGCTGATCCTCCCAGTGGACACCGGCAGCGCCGGCGCCGATCATGGCCTTCTGCAGCTCGTAAGCGTTGAGAGCGCCACCGAAGCCGGCTTCGGCGTCGGCAACGATCGGAGCGAGCCAGTTGCTGACGGAGGTGTCACCCTCGGTCTTGGCGATCTCGTCGGCGCGCAGCAGTGCGTTGTTGATGCGACGGACGACGGTCGGAACCGAGTTGGCCGGGTAGAGGCTCTGGTCCGGGTACGTGTGGCCCGAGAGGTTCGCATCGCCGGCAACCTGCCAACCGGAGAGGTAGATGGCCTTCAGGCCGGCGCGAACCTGCTGCACAGCCATGTTGCCGGTAAGTGCACCGAGGGAGTTGATGTAGTCCTCGTTGTTCACGAGATCCCACAGGATCTCGGATCCGCGACGAGCGAGGGTCTGCTCCTCGACGACGGTGCCCTGGAGCTTGACGACCTGATCGGCCGTGTAGTTACGAGTAACGCCCTTCCAGCGAGGGTTGGTGTCCCAATCCTGCTGGAGCTCAGCTGCGGTCTTCGGGGTGCCGGTGGTCGACATCAAGACTCCATCTCTTTGATCTGCTGGTCCGGCCTGTTGTGAGCAGTACGTGCGTACTACTTCACATACTTGCCAGGCCCTTCTTGTGTACTTACCGAGAATGGCACATCGAAAAAGTGCCGTCTACCTGTTGCTAATGCCAATCTTCGCTACCTTTTCAACACACTTTGCTAAGTCTGTGAAGATTCCTACGCGGCTGGTACTACCCAATCGGACAGGTTCCGTACTGGCGAGTAGGAAAGAAACCGCAGGCTGTGAACGAAATGCACTCAACTCTGCCGCTTGCGAATTCCGGCAGTTCGCACGCCACTCGGAACAGGCCTGTCCGCTACTTCGGAGCCAACTTCACTACCCGCGAGTGACCGCAATCACTCCTCGGCAACAGCCTTCGCTCGGGCGATTCCAGGGATCTACCCGTCAGAAAGCCACAGACAACCCATTCGCCGGCCATATGCTGTCGAACCATGACTTGTCGTTCGACGCCCCCGACCGGGCGATAAAGCGGTGCCGGACAACTATCAGCGGCCACCGAACAACCAGGCATGGTCGCAATCCGGTCCACAGCCGCCGCAGTTGGGCTACCGAGCCGCGCCGCAGTCGTATCCCCCGCCCCAGGGATTCCCGCCTGCACCGCCACGTGGAAATCCGCCGCCGCGTCGGCCCGGCTGGGTGATTCCGGTATCCGTAATCGGAGTCATCACTGTGTTGGCTCTCTTCGGCGGGCTTGCCTGGGTCCTCTGGCCGAAGGACGTCCCCAACTCGGCCGCCGGTGGCGCCGCCCACACCACCATCAGCGCCGCGAACACACCCGGCACCACGACAACCGCTCCCAGCACGACATCCCCGACGACCACACGCGCCGCGAACTTCCCGGCCGGTGCGTCCGCCTGCCCCGGCGGGCAGCCGGCCGGAAGTTACAAGGAGTCCGCGACAAGTGGGGGCAAAACTTCATGTGAGTTTGCCGAGGCGGTTCGGATCGCCTACGGGAACTCCGGTGCAACCGGTGCATCCAGCACCGTGTCCGCACGTAGTCCGGTGACCGGCAAGGAGTACACGATGGCATGCAAGGTGACCTCCGGCATCGTCACCTGTACCGGCGGAGACAACGCGGTTGTGTACTTGCGCTGACGGGCGCAATTGCGGCATCGGCAACCCGGTGCGTGTCGTTCCAGTGTCGCACTTACGGATCCTCCGATAGCGTGACCGCATGCCTCTGTACGAGTTTCGCTGTACCGGCTGCGGCCCGCTCGAGCGGTCGTTCGCGATGGCCGAAGTGCCCCAGTCGATTACTTGCCCCCAGTGCAGTCTCGAGTCCAAGCGGGTGGTCTCGTCTCCCCGGTTGAGTCACGCGTCGTCGGCCGCGATGGGTCTACTGGACAGCACTGCTCGATCGGCTCACGAGCCTGCCGTGGTCAGTGGGTCGCTACCCGGCCGCGGCCGGCAATCTGCGCCGACGACATCCAATCCGTTGCACCGCAAGCTACCTCGCCCCTGAGCGTCCTCACCGCGCGCCCTCGCCGTGAGTCCCGATCCGACACGAAAGTCCTGCCGCCACGAGTTTTCCGTTTCTTCGAGAATGAGGAGTGCATATGCCTGAACTGCTGTTTCCACTCGATTCCGCCAAGAAATTCACCGACCAGGCAATCGTCGGCCACAATCGGTGGCACCCGGACATCCCAGCGGCGGTGACGGTGAAACCCGGTGATGCGTTTCGTGTCCATTGCCGCGAATGGTTCGACGGCGCAATACACAACGACGACTCGGCCGACGACATTCTCAATGCACCACTGACCACGGTCCACACGCTGTCCGGCCCCTTTGCCGTCGAAGGCGCGAAGCCCGGCGACCTCTTGATCGTCGACATCTTGGATATCGGGCCTATCCCCCAAGAAGATTCGGGTCCGTTGGCCGGACAAGGCTGGGGGTACACCGGCATCTTCCCTCGGAACAACGGCGGTGGCTTCCTCACCGAACAGTTCCCCGACGCGTACAAGGCCGTCTGGGATTTCTCCGGCCAAACGGCGACGTCGCGTCACATTCCGCACGTCTCGTTCACGGGCATCGTCCACCCGGGACTCATGGGCACGGCTCCGTCGGCAGCCTTGCTCGCCAAGTGGAATGCCCGCGAGGGCGCCCTCATTGCCACCGATCCCAATCGGGTTCCCCCGCTTGCCCTTCCGCCTGAGCCCCGCGATGCAGTACTGGGAACCTTGACCGGTGACGAGTACACACGCGTGGCCGGCGAGGCGGCTCGTACCGCTCCCCCGCGTGAGAACGGCGGAAACCAGGACATCAAGAACCTCACCAAGGGCAGCCGAATCTTCTATCCGGTGTTCGTGGACGGTGCGAATCTGTCGGTCGGCGATCTTCACTTCTCCCAGGGCGACGGTGAGATCACTTTCTGCGGTGCCATCGAGATGGGCGGCTTCATCGATCTTCGTGTGGACATCATCAAGGGCGGAATGGATACCTACGGTGTTTCCGAGAACGCCATCTTCATGCCGGGCAACACGGATCCGCAGTATTCCGAGTGGCTTGCGTTCTCGGGCACTTCCGTCACGTTGGACGGCGAACAGAAGTACCTGGATTCACATCTGTCCTACCAGCGTGCGTGCCTGCATGCGATCGAGTATCTGACCAAGTTCGGGTACGCGCCAGAGCAGGCGTACCTGCTACTCGGCGCGGCACCGATCGAGGGCCGCCTGTCGGGTGTCGTGGATATCCCCAACTCGTGTTCGACGGTCTATCTCCCGACTGCGATCTTCGACTTCCCCCTTGCACCCTCGTCGAGCGGGCCGTTCCAGATCGATCCCGGAATCGGCGCCCCGCGTTCGGAGAACAGGGTCTAGGCCTCCGGCCCCGTGAGTGGTTAGGGAGTGCCGAGGCTCCTCAACCACTCACGGGGGCGGAGCCCCCGTGCGAAGACTGCGAACCCACCTTTGCGAAGCCGGACTGTCACTCGTATCCTGGGAAAATGTCGAAAACCTTTGTCGGTGTCCGGCTCCGCCAACTGCGGACCGAGCGCGGGTTGAGTCAGGCTTCGCTGGCCAAGACGCTCGAGATCTCGGCAAGCTATCTCAATCAGATCGAGCACGACGTCCGGCCACTCACCGTGCCGGTGCTCCTGCGAATCAGTGAAGTCTTCGGTGTCGACACCACCTTCTTCTCCCCGCAGGACGACACACGCCTGATCGCGGAAATGCGTGAAGTTGCCCTCGATCAAGAGATGGGTATCGACGCCGACGCCCACGAAATCGCGGAGATGGTCTCCACCCACCCGGGCCTGGCCAAGGCGATGGTGAACATGCATCGCCGCTTCCGCAACACGACGGCCCAGCTCGCCGCAGCCACGGAGGACCGTTTCTCGGACGGCAGCGGCAGCGGTTCGATCACCATGCCGCACGAGGAAGTGCGCGACTACTTCTATCAGCGACAGAACTACATCCACGATCTCGACACCGCAGCCGAAGAACTCACGGCCCGGATGCGCTTTCACCGTGGCGACGTCGCCGGCGAGATCGCCAGACGCCTCGAGTCCGTCCATGACGTGCAGATCGTTCGACGAGTCGACTTGGGCGAGAACATACTTCATCGTTACGACCCGGACACCAGGGTCCTGGAAATTTCCGCAAGGCTCTCCGGCGGGCAACAGGTCTTCAAGTTCGCGACAGAACTCGCATACCTCGAGCATGGCGACCTGCTCGACTCGTTGGTGGCCGAGGGCAACTTCACCAGCGAAGCGTCGGTCTCCCTGGCGAAGCTTGGTTTGGCCAACTATTTCGCCGCGGCCACCGTGCTGCCCTACAGCCAGTTTCACGAGGTTGCCGAGGACTTCCGGTACGACATCGAGCGCATGTCCGCCTTCTATTCCGCGAGCTACGAGACGATCTGCCACCGCCTCTCGACCCTGCAGCGCCCCAAACTTCGCGGGGTTCCGTTCATGTTCGTGCGTGTCGATCGTGCCGGAAACATGTCGAAGCGTCAGTCCGCCACCGGATTCCACTTCTCCACCAGCGGCGGTACGTGTCCGCTGTGGAACGTCTACGAGACGTTCTCGTATCCGGGCAAGATCATGCCTCAGATCGCACAGATGCCCGACGGCCGCCGATACCTATGGGTTGCTCGCACGGTCGAACGTCGAGCGGCTCGATACGGACAGCCCGCAAAGATCTTCGCCATCGGATTGGGATGCGAGATTCGACACGCCCACCGACTCGTCTACAGCGACGGTCTGGATCTGGACGAGTCGAATCCGGGAACGCCGATCGGCTCGGGCTGCCGTGTCTGCGAACGCCTCAATTGTCCGCAGCGTGCCTTCCCTCCGTTGGGTAAAGACCTCGACATCAGCGAGCACCGGAGTTCGATTTCGCCGTACGTGATTCGCTGACCGCGCTAACGCACGTGGTCGCGTAGGAACGCGACTGTGCGATCGAACGCGATCACCCCGTCGACGGTGTCGAGGTCGAACTGATATTCGTGGTCGAGTGCAGGCTCGTGATCGTCCGGGTAGAACAGTGCATCGACCTCGACGCCCAGATCGGCGAGCCGTTCTGCCATGGGTTTCGACTGGCTGGCGGTCAGTGGGTCGACATTTCCGCCGGTGATGAACGTCGCTGGAAAGTCCGAGGTCACATGACCCAGTGTCGACATCTGACGCACTGCAGTCGACCCGTCGAAGTCCCTCGTTCCGAGGTACCCCCACAGCGATTGCTTGTCGACGCCCCAACCGAAGTACTTCCCCTGTGACAGCAGCGGTTTCAGATCGAAGACCCCACAGTCGAGGACAACTCCGCGTATCTGCTCGGGACGTAATGCCGGCTCCACACCCATTTCCGACGCGTAGTCAGGGCTGGTCATGACGGTCGCCATCTGACTGGACAACTGCGCGCCTGCCGAATCTCCGGCAAGAAAGAGGTTGTTCGAATCGACATGCAACCTGTCCGCATGGCTCACGATAAATCGATACGCGTCGTTCAGCTGATTCACTGCGGTGGGGTAATACGCGTCCGGCCCCAGTGAATAGTCCACCGAAATCACAGTGAAACCTTGATTTGCCAACAGTTTGTAGTAACCGTCGGCATCAGTTCTCGACCCTGATATCCAGCCACCGCCGTGCACCCAGACCACCGTGGGTAGCGCCGAAGTGGACTCCGACGGGTAGTACACGTCGAGTTGTGCATCGTCGTCGCCTTCGCGGTACGACTGATCGAGAATCGAGACGATTCCTGACGGTGCATGCCTGTCGAGTTGTGCGTGAGTCGATTCGGAGCCACCCGCCGACATCCACCGTACGAGGAGAACTCCTGGCCACGGACTGACGAGTGCCGCGGTTACCCCGGACAGCAGAATGACGACGAATACCGCCGCGGTTCCGACAATGCGCCTTCGCCGTCTGTCGGGGGAAGACGCGCGCACAACAACTCCTGGGGTCGGATCGGATTCACCCAGGCTAGACCAAAAGGACTAGTTGAGAATTCCCTGGCAACGCACCCGCGGAGCTTTGTCCACAATGACCATTTTCGCAGTGGTTCACCACAATCCGACATTTAGCCGGTATGAGCCTCGAGAAACTGAACCGTGCGATCGAGCGCAGTGAGACCGTCGGCATTGTCCAGATCGAACTGATACTCGTGCCCGAGCGCCGGAACGTGATCGGCCGGATAGAACAGTGTGTCGACCGCAACTCCCAACCCGGTCAATTTGTCAGCCATCGGTTTCGACTGAGAATCCGTCAACGGATCGGCGTTGCCGCCGCTGATGTAGGCAGGCGGAAATCGATCGGTGACGTAGTTCAAGGTCGACATCTGATCCGCTGCGTCGGTACTCATGAAGTCACGCACGCCGGTATACGCCCAGAGGGACCGATCAACTCCCCAACCGATGATGCCGGGTCCGCCGACCATGTTCCCGACGTCGTAGATTCCACAGTTCAGGATTACTCCACGTAACTGATCCGGCCGCAGCGACGGGACCACGCCCACACGGTTCGCATAGGCGGGATCAGTGATGAGAGTGGCGAGCTGACTCGAGAGTTGCGCTCCCGCAGAATCACCGGCCAGAACGACCGTCGTCGGATCAACATGCAGCCGTTCCGCATTCGCGACGACGTACGCGTGAGCGTCGTTGAGCTGCCGCACTGCCGTCGGATAGTAGTGCTCGGGTCCGAGTGAGTAGTCCAGGGACACAACGGTGTAGCCACGCGAGGCCAGCAACTCGTAGTACGGCGCGTAGTTGGACTTGCTTCCCGAGATCCAGGCACCGCCATGAGTCCAGATCACCGTAGGCAATTCGGTCGTCGTCGCTGCGGGAAAGTAGACATCCAGGTATGCGTCGTCGTCATCGGCGCGGTACTGCTGGTCCTTGATCGAGTCGACGCCTTCGGGCGCGTGCTTCTCGAGCGCCTCGGTGACTTTCACCGCATCACGATCGAAGACCCATCGCACGGTGAGTGCGCCAGGTCTCGGGCTCAGAACGAAGGCCAGAACCACGGCTCCGACGAGAACGAACACAATTGCCAGAGCCCACAGCAAGCGCCTGCGCCACCGATGCGGTGAAGGGTTCGTCATCGGGTTTCCTTCACTCTCGGCACAATGTCCGGATCAGCGTAACGCGAAGCCGGTACCGCCAAGTGCGATCAGCCGAGTTCAGCGATCCGCCTCTGCGCGAGTGCCTTGACTTCACCCTTGGCTACTTTGCCGCCTGCCGCCATCGGCAATTCGGCGACCGTCATCACATACTCGGGTATGTACTCGCGGGTCACTCCTCGGCTCTGCAGCCAGGCGGTCAGATCCTCCGAACTCAGATCGTCATCGGCGGACACGACGACCGCACAGACCTTCTCACCGAACAGCGGATCGTCGACCCCGACCACGGCGACCAACTCCACCGAAGGGTGCGCGCGCACGTACTCCTCGACTTCGACCGCGGAGATGTTCTTGCCGCCACGAATGATGATGTCGGCTTTGCGCCCGACCACACGCACCCGTCCTGTCTCGTCGATCTCGACGATGTCGCCGAGAAGCATCCAACCGTCATCGGTGTACAACTCGTCGTTCGCATCGGTGTCCCCCCAATAGCCCTGACACATCAGCGGTCCGTTCACCCCAGGCTGACCGCGGCGGACGGAGCCGGTCATTTCCTTTGCCGCATCGTCGAATACACGAACTTGCATGCGATCGATGACGTGGCCGCACGTCTTCAGTCGGGTGTCGGAATCGTCCGAAACCGTCGTCACCGAGACGGCGCCGGTTTCGTTCGATCCGTAGAACTGCAGGACAGCCGCTCCGGTACGTTGTTCGAATGCCAGCGCCTCCGAATAGGGCACGGCTTCACCACCGGTGAACATGAAACGAAGTGACGAGAGATCGGCCGATTCCGCGGCCTCCGAACGCAACAGCATCTTGAATTGTGTACTCACACAATTCAAAGCAGTCACCCGTTCGCGCTCGATCAACTCGATCATCACCGAAACGTCGAAGCGTTCCATGACGACATTGCGAGCACCGAGTAGTGCCGGCAGGAAATGCGAAGTCCAGAGGCCGAATCCGAAAGGTGCTGGAACCGCGCCGAGGAACACCTCATCCGAACCGATCGCCGCCGCCTCGGCGGCAATCTCGGAGAAACCAACCCAACGATCCTCGGTTTGTGTGACCAGTTTGGGTAGGCCCGTTGTGCCGGAGGTCGAGTTCAGCATCGAAACGGCTGACGTGACAAAACACGGACTGGTTGCGGGGAACTGCTTTGGCTCGACCGGCAACGAGGTGAGTTCGCCGTTTGCGCTCACGCGTTCGAAACTCACGTCGGCGCGTTCGTCGGCGAAGACGACGTCCAGTCCGGGATGCTCTGCCCGCAGACTCGCCACGAGTTCGGCGGTATCGACGCCGCGCAGCGTGCGAGTGGTGACGAGTACGGAGGCTTCCGAGCGGGCGATCAGATGAGAGATCTCGCGAATGCCCGAGCGCGAACCGATTCCGACGGCGACGCGGCCGGTACGAAATGCTGCGCAGAGAGCCGCATGGAATACAGCGGTGTCGGGGAGCAACACGGCTACATGTCCGTATCCCTCACCAGCTAGATCCAGCGCCGACGCGATCGCATCGGCAGCCGCGTCGTACTGCTTCCACGACACCCTCGATTCCGGAGTGACAAAGGCGGTTTCGTCCGGGATGGTCTCAGACCAATGCCTGACCATTTCGCTGATGCTGACGCCGGCGAAGCGGTCCGGATTCGTGGCGAATTCACCGACGGTGAAGTCGAGTGTCTTCGTTTCAAGCATGATCGTCGATCATCTCCCGTCGGCGCTGAGGACGCCCATCGATTGTTTGTACGCGTTGTCCAGTGTCGCTGCGGAATCGCATTCGCGGACGAGTTCGCCGCGCTGCATGACATATCCGCGGTCGACAACCGATTTCAGTGCAGTAAGTGCCGGTTCCGTCACGATGACGGTCACACCCTCGGCGGCCAGACCCCCGACCAATGCTCGCAGCTCCGCGACGATTTTCGGTGCCAGTCCGGTCATCATCTCGTCGAGTAGCAACACCTTCGGGGTTTCCAGAAGGGCCCGCCCCAGAACCAACATCTGCTGCTCACCACCGCTGAGGACCCCGGCATAACTCTCCGAGCGTTCACGCAGGATCGGGAACCTCTCGAAAGCTGTTTCCACGGCTTCGGCTTTCAATCCCAGCAGGTCTGCGCCCACGCGTAGATTCTCGCGAACGGACATTCGCATGAACAGTTGCCTGCCTTGGGGAACGTAGGCAAATCCGCTGCGGACACGATCCAGTGCCGATAATTTCTGGATCTCTCGACCATCGAATTTCATTGTCCCGGTGGCGGGAACCGAGCCGTAGATGGATCCCGCCAAGCTGGTCTTGCCTGCACCGTTCGGCCCGACGATCGCTGTCACTTCACCGGCGGGAGCGGCAAGGGAGACTTCCCGGACGGCGACAGCGGATCCGTATCGAACTGTGACTCTGTCGAGTTCGAGCATGTCAGGCGCCTTCCTCGTATTCGGAACCGAAATAGACTTCTCGCATCGCGTCGCTGGCCAAGCACTCCTGCGGTGGTCCGTAGAACGCCACTGATCCGAAATTGAGCAGCACGATCTTGGTTGCGAGCGCCGCGATGAGATCGACGTTGTGATCAACCAGGACTACTCCTTTGCCCTGCGCGGCAATCGATCGCACGGCACCGGAGATGGCAGCGATGCCGTCGTGATCCGCGCCGGCAAACGGTTCGTCCAACAGGAGGACTTCGGGTTCGGTCGCCATCGCCCGCGCCACCTCGACCAGACGCTGCGCCCCCAAACTGAGATCCCCGCAAGCACTCTCGACGTCGGTGACCGAGTATCGCGCAGCAATCTCCCGGGCCCGCTGTGCTGTCCGGTCCCAGTTCTCGAAAGGTCCTTTGATCGCCCACCACAGCGAGTGCAGAGGTGAGGTGATCTTGTGCCCGTACAGTCCCGGGATGATGTTGTCGACGGCGTCGAGTTCCGCCGCGAGCTGCGGATGTTGAAACGTGCGCGAGAGCCCTTGCCGTGCACGGCGCTCCGACGGCCCGGTCAAGGGAGCACCCGCGAGCGCGACGGTTCCGGAGTCTGCTTGCTGAGTGCCGAAGATGCAGTCCACCAGTGTGGTCTTGCCTGCCCCGTTCGGGCCGACCAGTCCGATCACCTCTCCCGGTCCGACGCTGAACGAGACATCGTCGACAGCGCGGACGCCGCCGTAGGACTTGTGGAGCCCGCTCACTTCGAGTAGCCGAGTCATCGATTGCCACGCTCCTTGTACAGACGGTTCATTCGACCCAGAACGTTCTGACTCCACCCGATCACCCCACCAGGCGCGACGATGAGGATCACCAGGACGGCTCCGGCAAGCAGGAGTTCGCCACTTCCCTGGTACCCGGGCATGTTCAGCGTCACGATCACCACGATCAATGCACCGAGCGGAGCACCCCACGCCGAACTGCGACCGCCGATGATCGGCATGAAGATCGCAAGGAAAACAATACTGAGAGTGAAGGTTTCAGGAGTGACAGCTTGCACCGACACGGTGAACAGCGATCCGCCGGTCGACGCGATCGCGGCACCGATCGCCAGCGCCACAACGGTCAGGTGCGCAGGATTGACGCCGGAAGACCGTGCGACATTACGATTGTCGCGGGCAGCTTGCAACATCAGCCCCCACACCGATTTCCGGAGTCGATCGACAGCGACCGCGATCAGACACACGAACAAGATCGCGAACACGACCAATGCGTAGCGCGGTGGCTCCCAGCCGAACATCGTCACAGTCTCGACGCCCGAGATCCCGGCCGATCCGCCGGTGAAACTCGGCCCGTCGATCAACCAGTGCTCGAAAGCGATACCGAACAACAAGGTCACCGCGGCAAGGTAGAAGCCGGAGAGTTTCTGCGTTGCCAAGCTGAGGAGTACTGCAACCGCTGCAGCGGCGAGGGCGCCGAGAATCCATCCCCACCACATCGACAACCCGGTCCGAACCGAGATCAGCGCAACGGCATACGCGCCGATCGCCGCATACGCGCTGTACGCCATCGACAGTGATCCCGCGAGCACGAATGGCACGTACATGCCGAGTGCGATCAGCGAATACGTCGCAGCGAGGAACACCAGATCCTGCCGGTACAGACTCGGCCCCATCCACAGCAGCACGGCAGCAACCACGACCACGGTGATCAGCGCTTCTCGTGACAGGGCGAGCATCCTCGTCCGGGAACGGCCGGATGTAGCGGGCGGATTTGACGTCAGCGGACTGGTAGAAAGCGAGGCCATCAGACGCGAACCTTCCTCGAGAGCAAGCCTTCCGGACGGAAAGCGAAGAACACCAGGGCAATCAACAGAATCGCGGTTTGCGCAGCACTCGCACCGAAGTAGTACGGGGCGAATACCTGGACGACGCCCAACACCATTCCGCCGATCAGCGGAGCCCAACTCCGGCCGGTACCACCGATGACGAGTGCGATGAATGCCGTCAGCGTCCAGGACAGACCGCTCGTGAACTGAACACCGGCCTTGGGAGCGAACAGAAGTCCGGCGACGGCGGCGATCACACCCGCGAGGGTGAACGCGATGAGGCGTACCCGATCCACCGGCAAGCCCAGGACGCGGGCGGCATCCGGATTGTCGCCGACGGCGCGAAGCAGACGGCCCGAGGTGGACCGGTTCAGCCACAGTCCGATACCGACGAAGATCACGGCAGTTCCGACGACGAGTACAACGGTCGAACTGTCGACGGTGGCACCGAGCACCGATATCGGATCGAAGTCGAAGATCTTCTGTCCGGGAAGTGGTGTTCGGCCGAAGACCGTGCCGGCGAGCTGCTGGATCCCGAACAGTACTGCGGTCACCGCCACCAACGCCGGTAGTTCCCCACGACCCGAACGCTTCTGAACCTGTTTGACCACAAGCTTTTCCGTCAGGATCGACAGCGCCACCGCTACCGCGATCCCCAGCGGCATGGCAATCCAGAGAGCGAGCCCGTAATTGATCGCGACCCAACTCGACGCCATGGCCGCAGCCATCGCGTACGGGCCCATCGCAAAGTTGAAGAAATCGGCGCCGACCACCACGAGATACATTCCGAGGGCTATCAGTGAGAAGAATGCACCGATCTCGATGGCTGCGAGCCACAGTTGTGCGTCTGTCATGTCAAGGCTCCTCGGTTATCCGCACGGGGGTTGGTAGGAATCCCACGGACGGGCCGGCTTGTTGTCCTCACCGAATTCGACGAGCACCAGTCCGCAGAGGCTGTCAGGAGCCAGGTGATCCTGCGAAGAAAACGACAGTGTCAATCCGTCCTGGCCGAAGCTGGCGGGAAGTGCCGAAACCTGTTGAAGAGCATCACGAACGGCCGTCCGATCTCGGTGGTCGCC
>NZ_JAJHVW010000019.1:0-22309 GCF_027583855.1 Rhodococcus sp. BH5 | reverse complement strand
TTCGATTGCCTCGGCCAACATCATGACGGCGTCGTACGCCTGTGCGTCGTAGGCGGTCAGTTGATAATCAGGCCCCTTCACCGCCTGCACCTTGCGACGCAGTTCGGCGGTTCTCGGGTTGTTCTCACTGAGCGAGCCCATGTACACCATGCCGCTCAACGCCTTCGAGTCCGCCAAAGCCCAAGATGCGGGCTGGTTTCCGATGGAAGCGAGTGAGAAGCGTTGCGTCTGCGGGGTGACCTTCGACAAGGTGTTGTGCGCGAGGATTTCGAAGTGCCCGCCGATACTGGCGACCAGAATCGCGTCCGGTTCGGTTTCCGCGAGACGTGAGACCTGTGCGGTGATGTCCGCGGCATCGACCGGCGCCTTTTCGACGCCCGTCACTCTCGCGCACTTCTCGAGCGCCGGCCGCAGGGTCTTGATGATTCCGTCGATGGACGCACTCGCGTCACCGAGAATTCCCAGGGACTTGTACCCCATCTTCTCGAAAGCCCCGCAGTACACCTGGGCGTACTGCTTCAACGAGTTCGGAATCATGAACGAGAAGTCGTTGTCGGGCGCCGAGGCAAAGGCGTCGCTGAGAACGACCGGAGCTATCGCAGGAATCTTCGACTGCTGGAGAATCGACTTGGCCTGCAGCACCGACCCGCTGCCCGTGGCGAGGATGACCGCACTGGACCCGTGATCGACCAACTTCCGAATGATCGACGGGGTCTTGGTGGGACTGCTCTCGTCGTTCTCGACAACCAATTCGACTTGCTTACCGTTGATTCCGCCCGCCTGGTTGATCAGGTCGACGGTCATCCGCACCGTCTTGCCGGCGATCGTGCTGTACGACGCACCGGGCCCGGTGGAGTCCTCGTCCAAACCGATGACGATGGTGTCTTCGGGAATGACACCGGCAGATGCGCACGCGCTCGCCCCGAGGACCACTGCCGCGCAGACGGCGATCGCCTTTCCGAGTCTCACATCGAACTCCCGTCCAAACTGTGCTTGGTAAATCAAACAAGCGCTTGATTTACGAGTGTGGACAGAAGTATGCACTGGGTCACACTGATAGTCAAAATCCGAACTACACGCGCAGGAACTGCGGTGTTACGGCTTCTGCAGCTGCCGGATCGACGAGCTGAGTTCGCGAATGACGGACTTCAATTCGTCGACATCAGAGCGGAGTTCGGCAAGGTCCGAGTCGGGAGATTCGGTCTGCGCTTCCTTCTTCGCCGTGCGCCGCGCAATGCGTGCCACCGGCTCGCCGTCGACGGAACGTGCGGCAAAGCCGTCCAGGAAAACCGAAATCAGATTGCGCTGCAGATCTTCGGCCAATTCGGAAAGCTGCGGGCGATACTGCGCGACGGTGGACCAGACGGATTCACGCAGGAGACGGTGAAACTGTTCGGGATCGATGTCTTCCCGAAACTCCGCGTCGGCAATTCCGCGAGCGATAGCCGATCGCCAGTAGCTGTGTGCCTTCTGAACCAGGATGGTGATGGGCGCGTCCGCCGGTTGCGACGAAAGTATGGCTTCTCCCTGATAGACCTCCGTGGCATACGGGTGATCCACCGCCGAGGCAAAAGAGACCGACACCATCGTGGCCAGGCGATTTCGAGCCGAACCTTCCGGTTCGATCGAGTCCTCGTACCGGACGTTGAGATCTTCGAGGAACCGGACGACGATCTCGTTGGCTATCGCATCCTTGGAGTCGAAGTAGTGATAGAGGCTGCCGGAGAGGATCCCGACTTCGTCGGCGATGTCTCGCACCGTCGTCGCGGCGATCCCCCGCTCACTGAACAGCTTGGCCGCATGAGCGAGTATTTCGTCCCGTCGGGTCGAGCGCACGAGAAGATCCTTCCGACGTTCCGATCGTCAAGCGAGTGCTTGATCAATTTCTCGTCGATGCTAACACCGCACCCTCGCTGACCTGCGGTGTGAGGTCCTGGACACCCAATCGAAACACCGGACACACACTTGTCACCGACAGTCATTCCACCGCAACAACTTCCACCTACTCTGTGCACTCGACGAATACAGCGTTGTATACGCACTCCGGATACAGATCTGTCAGAGCCATTGCCTGCCAGAGCCATCGACACGAAAGGCCCGTACATGCGAACCTTCTCGAAGCGCACCCTTGCCGCGCCGGCCGCTCTCGCCGCGCTGGGCTTGGTTCTCACCGGCTGCGGAAGCAAGGCAACAGACACCGCATCGGGAGATTCGACGGCTACGTCGTGCGTCGACACCTCGGGGGACACGATCAAGGTCGGTTCCCTGAATTCACTCTCGGGCACCATGGCCATCAGTGAAGTGACGGTCCGCGACTCCATCTCGTTGGCGGTGCAGGAGATCAACGATTCCGGCGGTGTACTGGGTAAGAAGATCCAGATCGTCGCAGAGGACGGCGCGTCGGAGCCGACAGTGTTCGCCGAGAAGGCCGAGAAACTGATCAGCAGCGATTGCGTCGCAGCAGTTTTCGGTGGCTGGACCTCCTCGAGCCGCAAGGCCATGCTGCCCGTGTTCGAGGACAACAACTCTTTGCTCTACTACCCGGTCCAGTACGAGGGACTGGAAGATTCGAAGAACATCTTCTATACGGGCGCAACGACCAACCAGCAGATCATCCCGGCTCTGGATTACCTGAAGGAGAAGGGCGTCAAGTCGCTGTATCTGGTCGGCAGCGACTACGTGTTCCCTCAGACCGCCAACCGCATCATCAAGGCGTACGCGGCAGCGAACGGCATCGAGATCAAGGGCGAGGATTACACGCCTCTGGGTTCGACCGACTTCTCCACCATCGTGAACAAGGTCCGCACAGCCGACGCCGATGCCGTGTTCAACACACTCAACGGCGATTCCAACGTTGCGTTCTTCCGTGAATACTCAAATGTCGGCCTGAAGCCCGCCGACATGCCCGTCGTCTCCGTCTCCATTGCGGAGGAAGAGGTCGGTGGTATCGGAGTCCAGAACGTGGAAGGCCAGCTGACGGCGTGGAACTACTACCAGACCATCGACTCCCCCGAGAACAAGAAGTTCGTCGCGGCGTACAAGGCAAAGTTCGGCCAGGACAAGCCCACGTCCGATCCGATGGAAGCGGCATACACCTCCGTCTATCTCTGGAAGAACACCGTCGAGAAGGCCAACTCGTTTGCGGTCAAGGATATTCAGGACAACGCCGACGGTGTGACCTTCCAGGCGCCCGAAGGACTCGTCACCATCGACGGCGACAACCACCACATCACCAAGACTGCCCGGATCGGCGAAATCCGTTCCGACGGACTGATCTACACGGTCTGGGATTCGGGACAGCCGATCGAGCCGGATCCGTACCTGAAGAACTACCCCTGGGCTGAGGGGCTCGGTAGCTGATCGACAAAAGGCGGAATTGACGGAATCGACGAGTAGAGAGGTGGAGCGTCTGTCATGGATGTTGTGATCGGGCAGTTGTTCACGGGTTTGAGTATCGGATCGATTCTCCTGTTGGCAGCGTTGGGGTTGTCTCTCACGTTCGGGCAGATGGGTGTCATCAACATGGCACACGGCGAGTTCATCATGGCCGGCTCGTACACCGCATACGTAGTGCAGCAGGTGATCTCGAATGCAACGGGATCGTTGATCATTTCTCTGCTCGTCGGTTTCGTCGTCGGCGGACTGATGGGTGTTGTGCTCGAAGTGGTCCTGGTATCGCGGATGTACCACCGACCCCTCGACACCCTGTTGGTGACATTCGGCGTCGGATTGATCCTTCAGCAGTTGGCGCGCGACATCTTCGGCGCGCCGGCAGTCAATGTTTCGGCGCCGAGCTGGCTTTCGGGCGGGGTCGATATTTTCGGCGCCGTGGTGCCGAAAACCCGCATCTTCATTCTGGTGTTGGCGATCGCAGCAGTGATCGCACTTTCGGTCGCACTGAAGCAGTCGTCGATGGGTAGACGCATCCGGGCCGTCGTCCAAAATCGCGATCTGGCCGAGACGAGCGGAATCTCCTCTCGTCGTACGGACATCACGACCTTCTTCCTCGGTTCCGGGCTCGCCGGCGTCGCGGGTGTCGCGTTGACGCTCATCGGTTCCACCAGCCCGACCATCGGCCAGTCCTATCTGATCGACGCCTTCCTGGTTGTTGTCGTCGGCGGTCTCGGTCAGATGAAGGGAGCCGTGATCGCAGCCTTCGCCCTCGGCATCTTGAACTCGTTCATCGAGTACTCGACGACAGCGTCGATCGCGAAGGTGATCGTGTTCGTCATCATCGTCGTCTTCCTTCAAGTTCGGCCGCAGGGCCTGTTCGCAGTCAAGACGAGGAGCCTCGTATGAGCATCCTGAACAATTCCCGAATTCGGGTGTGGGGCGGTTTTGCACTCGCCGCCATCGTGCTGTTCGCCGTCGCTCCGGCTGTGCTCTCGGACTTCAGGCTGTCACTGTTGGCCAAATTCCTGTGCTTCGCCATAGTCGCTGTCGGTATCGGTTTGGCTTGGGGCAGAGGCGGAATGCTCACGCTCGGCCAGGGGGTGTTCTTCGGGATCGGCGCATACGTGATGGCGATGCACCTCAAGATCGCCGATGCCGAACTCAAGGGTGACGCGGTCCCGGACTTCATGTCCATCGCCGGCAAGACCGAACTGCCGGGATACTGGCAACCGTTCGCCTCGCCATTCGTGGCGATCTTCGCCATCCTTTTCCTGCCGGCCGCTGTTGCCTTTCTCCTCGGACTCGGTGTGTTCAAGCGGAGAGTCAAGGGCGCGTACTTCGCGATCCTCTCGCAGGCACTCGCCGCGGCTTTCGCAATCCTCTTGATCGGCCAGCAGTCGATCGGTGGCAGCAACGGCCTCAACCGCTTTCGCACGTTCTTCGGTTTCAACCTCAACGATCCGGCGAACAAGCAGATGTTGTTCTTCATCGCCGCCGGAGTTCTTCTCGCATCGGTCGCTCTGATTCGCCAGCTGATGAACTCCCGATACGGCGAACTCCTCGTCGCCGTCCGTGATCAAGAGGAGCGAGTACGTTTCCTCGGATACGATCCGGCGAACATCAAACTGGTCGCCTACGTGACCGCGGCGTTCCTCGCCGGTATCGCCGGTGCGCTGTTCGTTCCGATCGTGGGCATCATCTCCCCCGCCGACGTCGGGATCGTTCCGTCAATCGCCTTTCTCATCGGGGTCGCGATCGGTGGCCGCGCAACGCTTCTCGGTCCGGTACTCGGTGCGATCGGCGTCGCGTGGGCGCAGTCGACATTCTCGGAGAAACTCCCTTCGGGATGGATCTACGCACAAGGGTTGATGTTCATCGTCGTGGTCGGGTTCTTCCCGGCAGGTGTGGCCGGATTGTTCGCCCTGATGCGCCACCGCAAGAAGCGTGAGGCCCCGGCCGACCCGCCGGTCAAGGTCTCCCAACCCGAACCAGTGGAGGTGTCGTCATGACCAACACAACCGCCACCAGCGAACCCACACCGGCACTGGGTGGCAACGCCGGAATGTCGTCCGAGTACCTCGAAGTACGAAATCTTTCGGTCAGCTTCGACGGTTTCAAGGCCGTCGACGGCGTCGACTTGACCCTCATGCAGGGCGACCTGAGGTTTCTCATCGGCCCGAACGGGGCTGGAAAGACAACGTTGGTCGACGCCATCACCGGACTCGTTCCCGCGACGGGTTCCATCACGAAGTCCGGCGAGCAACTGCTCGGCAAGAAGGTTCACAAGATCGCCCGCCTCGGCGTCGGGCGAACCTTCCAGACGGCAAGCGTCTTCGAAGAGCTCTCGGTGCTGCAGAATCTCGACATCGCGGCCGGAGCCGGCCGATCACCGTGGAACCTGCTCAGAAAACGCAAAGGTGTGCTTCCCGAGATCGAAGAGGCGCTGGAGACAACCGGGTTGGAGCACCTCAGGGACACCGCCGCAGGCATTCTGGCGCACGGACAGAAGCAGTGGCTCGAAATCGGAATGTTGTTGGTACAGAACTGTTCCGTGCTCCTGCTCGACGAGCCCGTCGCAGGCATGAGCCTCGAGGAGCGCGAGGAGACCGGGAACCTTCTGCGGCGCATCGGCGGTGCGCGAACCGTCGTCGTAGTCGAGCACGACATGGACTTCATGCGATCCTTCGCCACGTCCGTCACAGTGCTCGCCGCTGGGAAAGTGCTTGCCGAAGGAACTGTGGCGGAGGTCCAAGCCGACCCCAAGGTGCAAGAGGTCTACCTCGGCACCGCCGCTGCCGGAACCGATCTCGGCGCCGACACCGAACCGACCCCGGAGGACTGAATCATGCTCGAGCTCGTCGACATCCGCGCCGGCTACGGACGCACCGAAGTGATCCACGGCGTATCCCTGCTGGTTCCCAGCGACGGAGTTGCGGCAGTCATGGGTCACAACGGTGCGGGTAAAACCACCTTGCTGCGCGCCGCCGTCGGTCTGATCAAACCTACACGGGGAAAGGTACTTCTGAACGGTGAGGACATCACCGGTCTACGGCCGAGCGCCCGCGTCGCTCGCGGACTTGCCTACGTACCCCAGGGTCAGCAGTCGTTCGGACAACTGACAACTGCCGAGAATCTTCGGGTGGTCGCCGACGGGCGCAAACGCGGAAAGGCACTCATCGCAGAGGCATTGGATCTGTTTCCCGCACTCACCACGCTCCTCGACCGTCGCGCGGGACTTCTCTCCGGTGGGCAGCGACAACAGCTTGCCATCGCTCGCGCCCTGATCACCGAGCCCAAGATCCTCATTCTGGACGAACCAACCGAGGGCATTCAACCCAACGTGGTCGCCGAAATCGAAAGGACCGTCATGGAACTCACCGAACGCGGCGATCTCGGTGTCCTCCTCGTAGAGCAGCACATCGGTTTCGCGCTCCAATCTGCGCAGCATTACAGCATTCTCGCGGCGGGACACGTGACCTCGACCGGTGAGGGCGGCACCACGTCCACCGAGGCGGTTCGTCGAGCGATGGCAATCTGACATGAGTGTGCGGCCGCCGCTGCGCGAGCAGGTTTACCGGTCGATCCGGAACGATCTGATGTCCGGTCAGATCGCGCCATCCGAACGACTCGGCGAAGAACGGTTGGCTCATCTCTACGGTGTCTCGCGAACACCGGTGCGCGAAGCGCTCGCGAAGTTGGAATCCGACGGGCTGGTCGAGCGCGACGAACACGGCCTCTTTCCGTACCGACCGCACCTCGACGAGTTGGGTGGCCTCTACGAGCTGCGCATACTCCTCGAGGTACACGGACTTCGGCGGGTACTCGACGGTGAGGCCCCCGCTCATGATCGAGACGCGCTCGGTTCCGAACTCGACAAGTGGTACGCATTTCTCAAACAGATGCCGGTACCGGACGCCGGTTTCGTGACGCTCGACGAGGAGTTCCACATCGCGCTCCTCGCCTCGTCCGGAAACCACGCGTTGGTCGACGCTCTTCAGGCCGTCAACTCGAAGCTGCGCCCCGTGCGGATGTTCGACTACCTGACTCCCGACCGTATGAAGGCCACGGTGGAGGAACATATCTCCGTCGTCGAACTGGTGCTGGACGGCAAGATTCCGCAAGCACACGAGGCACTGGTGTCGCACATCGACATCTCTCGTGCGGTTGTCCTCGACCGCGCTCGGCAGGCCCTCTCGTTGGCCGCCATGGCCAACGCTGTGCGGAACTGATCAGCGTCGTGTCGCTGACTTCAGGGTGAAGACTTCGGTGACGTGGTCTCTCGTCAGGGGGATCCTGAGGTACTCCCCCGGTACGGTTGGCTTCGGGCCGAGTACAGAACCGGGCACCGTACCCGTTGTGCCGTCCGAGCATTCGACTGCAACTTCGCTCGTGTAGTCCGCATCAGGAGCAACCTCGCAGGAGAGTCCGGTATCCGTGGTGAAGGCGGAGATGCTCGAATCGGCGGGGCCGTGGATCGCTGTCCCGATTGGATCCGCCGGCGCCGGTGTGCTCGTAGTTGGTGTAGCCGTCGTTGTCGGGGTTGCTGTCGATGTCGGGGTTGCTGTCGATGTCGGGGTTGCTGTCGGTGTCGGCACAGACGCGGTGGTCGTCATCCCTGCAGTGTTCTCAGCTGCCGTGGTCTCAGCTGCCGTGGTCGAAGAAGTCGTCGATGACGGGGGTTCGCTCACCGAAGTAGACGTCGGGCTGACCGCACGCGCAGCAAATCCGGTTGGGAGGCTCAGCGGCGTGACCGGGTATGTCGCGCTGCCAATTCCGCATTGGGCCGTTACAAGATTGAATGTCACGTTTGTGGTGCCCAGTATCTGCGCCCCCAGAATCGCAAAAGCTGCCATCGAAAGACTCACGCTCAGCGTCGATTGCGCCGTTGTTGCCGTGGACGTTCGCGTGCTCACGAGCTTGATGTTCGTGTATTGAATCGTCGCCAAGCCAGCGGCGTTCACAGTGGCGTCCGCCCCTGCTACCGTCACCGATGCGTTCTCGGCAGGCTGTGGAATCGTGAGGACGCGAGATCCCACCGTCACCTGATTCGTGGGGCTACTCGCCGATACCGATGCCCTGTTCGAGGTATCGCACGCAGCCCCTGCCGTAATCGGCGATGCCACAGTGACTATCGGCGCACTGACCAGATCAACCCCCAGTAGAGACAGCAAGTTCACTGTCACGGTCATCGAGGTGAGTGTCGACGTCGCATCGGTATCCGAAACAATTGCCGACTGGCAGCGGCCGCTCGCAGGCTGCCCGACCGAGTAGGCAGCGCACGACGAGATCGATCCGGTCCGGGACAACGAGTTGACGCCCAGTAGCTTTGCAACCACCAGATTGGTTGTGTCCAGGTCCTTTCCAATCGTGTTCTGTTGTGAGACACCTTCGAACATCGAACTGCCGAAAAGATCTATCACGATTCCGCCACTGGACAACCCGAGCCCGCCGGCGCCTCTGCCGTACCCACTCGTCGTCCATGAACCGGTGGAAATCGGGCCGGTAACGTACTCGGAGTCTGTCCACGCCGCTTCTGTCTCTCCGAGGAGTGGGTGAGACGAGAAACCAGAGCCCAGAACAACCGCAACTGCCAATACGATGACTGAAAACAGGTGGCGACGCTTCATTGTCTACCGCCGTCTGGCGGTAGAAGAACCTGAATGGGTTCTGTTTTCGGGTCGGCCGAGTCGGCATCATCGTCGTCATCGGTATTGCGCGGCCAGAATACCGCGACCACCAAAGCGGCCATCGTCAGCGTGATCGCCCCCAGCACAAGAGGATTCGAGAAGTAGACGATCACCCGCGCCAATCCCGGAACGTGCCAGAGCACCTTTCGGACCGTGGTGACCTCGTATACCGCGGGATCAGCCGAAGCGTTGGCATCACCCTTGAGATCGAGAATCGTGATGCCGTTGTCCTGGGTACGAGCGGAGACGACCCGGTGGGTCACCGGCAGTTCGGACACTCCCCGATCGACGGTGACGACGTCGCCCACCTCGACGGAATCTGCCGGTACTTCCCGCACAACTGCCAGAGATCCGGTTGGAATGGTCGGCGACATCGATCCGGTCTTGAACATGATCAGTGTGATGTCGAAAACGAAGGCACAGATCACCAAAGCGATACAGATGACCCCACCGACTGCAAGAACCTGAAGGATGCAGTCCCCGATGATCGTGGGGACCGAACGCTTCTTCGTCCGGGCATGTGTTGCCCGGGCATGTGTTGGCATTGCAGCTCCTTCAGGGTGTTGCACTGAACTGCCAAGTGGGAGTTGCCGTTTTACCGGTCAGCGCCGAGTTGCTCCAATTAGCCGAGGTTGCGGGCAGCGAAATCTCGAAGCACAGCGCCACCGCGGCGCCCGGGGACGCTCCACCGGTGGGTAGCGCGATGGCCCCGACTGCGGAACCAGTTGAGAGCGACGGAAACACCGTCGCACTTCCCACCACGAATTGTGGTGTTCCCGTGGAGAAGGCCGACGCATCACAGGTCGTCGACTTGACCACCCGATACCGCAGCGCCGACGCCAGAGTGGAGTCGCCGGCAACCGTGGCCGCCTGCAGAGTGACGGATGCTGCCGGCGAGACCGGCACTGTTCGAAGAGATATCGGGCCGTACGAGAACGCACCGGGGCGAATCAGGAGCGCCGAGGGCGTGTACGTGAAAACGCCAGGGGCACTGGATGAATGCGACGACCATCCGCCGCCGACGTTCGACTCGATTCCGAATGTTCCGGTGCGAAACGATGCATCGCCCATCGTGCTGTCCACCCAACTGGCCGCCACGGTGGTTGCACCGATACCCAGGACGAGTCCCGAGGCCGCCAGTGCGTACACCTGACGCATTCGCCGTGTGACCACGCAGGCGTCAGGGGGTGGACTGGCCGGTGAACTGCCAGAGCAAGCGCCCGGTGTTCTTGCCCGACACGATCGAAGGGTCGACTCCGGCAGGCAGCGTGACCGCGAAGCACAGTTCCACCGGCACGCCCGTGCCTAGCAAGGTGACATCCGAACCCGAACCTGCCGTCAAGGCCACCGGACTGGCTGTCGTGCCTACCCATGCTGTTCCTGCTCCAATTCCCGCTGCCGTGCAGGTCGTGGAGGGGACACCTCGATACACCGAGTACCGCAGGGCGGGTTTGAGGTCGGTATCACCGCCCGTTGCACCGAGTAGTTGTACCGTCGCGCCGGAAGTGCTGGCCGTGGGACCGATCCGAAGCGCTACCGGCGCGTATACCGTCGTTCCGGGTGAGAGTGCGTCGAATCCCGTGCTGAATTGGAAGTGGCCGGCGGAAGCGTCCACTTGATACTCACCCCAGGTCGTCAGTCCGTCGAAGCTGCCCTGGAGATTCCAACTTCCCGTCTTGAACTGCGCGTCGCCGAAAACGTTGTCTGTCCACGCCGCCAAGGTGACAGCGGCGCCGATACCGAGGACAAGTCCTCCGGCAAGTAATGCACGTACTTTGCGCTTGTTTACAGCCTTCCGATCAGTGGCCATGCTGGTCTCGATTCACTTGGAATGCGAAAGAACCTCCGATTCGGGAAATCTAGCCCCCAATTTCATCCGAAATATCCGAAATGACCGAAATCGAGACAAGAACTTCACGCCTTGTCCGCCTCGCCACCATCCGTGGGCGCTGACCAGGCGGAAATAGGAAAGCCGGCCAGATGGTTGCACCTTCCAACGACGTTTGCGTTCTATTCGCTGAGAAAGGCACCACATTCATGGCCGTCCCACTTTCCATCCTCGATCTCGCCCACATCGGCGACAACGAAACCGCCAAAGACAGCTTCGACGCCAGCGTGACCTTGGCGCAGCGTGCCGAGGAGTGGGGTTACAAGCGAATCTGGTATGCCGAGCACCACAACATGGGTTCCATCGCGTCTTCGGCCACCAGCGTTCTGATCAGCCACGTCGCCGCGCACACCAGCAAAATCCGCCTCGGCGCCGGTGGAATCATGCTGCCCAACCACGCGCCGCTGACGATCGCCGAGCAGTTCGGCACCCTCGAGACTCTGCACCCGGGTCGCATCGATCTCGGTCTCGGTCGCGCGCCCGGTAGTGATCAGAAGACGATGCAGGCTTTGCGACGCGACCCGAGTTCTTCGGACAGCTTCCCGCAGGACGTACTCGAGCTTCAGGGCTACCTCGGCGACACTTCGCGCGTCCCCGGAATCAATGCCGTTCCCGGTAAGGGCACTCACGTTCCGCTCTACATTCTCGGATCGTCATTGTTCGGAGCCAAGCTCGCCGCGATGCTCGGCCTGCCGTATGCATTTGCCTCGCACTTCGCCCCCAACGCCCTGCGCGACGCCGTCGCGATCTATCGACGCGAGTTCAAGCCGTCGGAGCAGTTGGCGGAGCCGTACGTCATCGCGGGCGTCAACGTCATCGCCGCCGACACCCATGAGCAGGCTCAGCAGGACTTCCTCGCGGCCAAGCGTTCGCGCGTCAGCCTTCTTCTCGGACGCGGACGCAAGTTCACGGACGACGAAGCGGACATGCTGCTCGACTCCCCCGCGGGTCAGCAGGTTCTGCAGATGACCAAGTACAGCGCCATCGGCACGCCCACGGAGGTCCGCGCCTACCTCGACGAGTTCACCGAGCATGCACAGGCCGACGAGCTGATCACGGTGTCGACCGGCACCAACCGCGAGGCTTGGTTGCGCACGTTCGAACTCCTCGCCGACGTGAGCGATCTGGTACCCGCCTAAGCTGCCGGTATGGGCGATCCATCCCGTCGCGGGTTCATCTCGGTACTGGCAGTTCTACTTTCGACGGGTTGGGCCGCCAACCACTTTGCTGCGCTCATCCCGGTTCTCCGGGTGGACGAGGGCCTTTCGCATACCGTGCTCGACGGTGTTTTCGGTATCTACGCGCTCGGACTTCTACCCGGCCTGTTGACCGGTGGAGCACTGTCGGATCGCGTCGGCCGAGCTGTAGTCGTCCTGCCCGGAGCGCTCATAGCCTCGCTCGGAACCTTGATTCTTCTTCTCTTGCACGACGCGCCCGGGCTCATGGTCGGGCGCCTCGTTGTCGGTATCGGTGCCGGTCTGGCAATCGGCGCCGGTACCGCGTGGGCGGCTGACCTTCGCGGCAAGTCCGGAACCGTGATGGCGGGCGTAGTACTCACCTCGGGTTTCGCACTGGGACCACTGTTTTCGGGTCTGTTGGCACAATTTGCCGCCTTCCCACTCGCTACGCCCTTTGTCGTCTCGGCCTTCTTGTCGGTGGGTTCGGTTACCGCGGCAGCTGTGTGGAGTCGTACACCTGTTTCCGTAGAAGCCGCGACCATCACACCCGTCCCAGACGGCGCGGAGCGCTCCGTCGCAAATGCGCCAGACGGCGCGGAGCGCTCCGTCGCAAATGCGCCAGACGGCGCGGAGCGCTCCGTCGCAAATGCGCTGCTCTGGGCACTTCCGTTGGCGCCGTGGGTGTTCGCCAGCGCAACAGTCTCTTTCGTGACCATGACGGCCAGGCTCGGGGACCGCTACTCAGGTCCTCTCCTTCCGGGTTTCGCGGCGGCGCTGACTCTGGGTGCTGGAATCCTGGTTCAAACCGCTGCGCGCCATCGCAATTGGGGTCCTCAGGCCGGCACGGTCGGCGCCGCACTGGCGGCGCTCGGATACTGCCTGGTCGCCGTCGGCGGCGCGCACCCCGCGCTCGGGTTGTTCATCGTCTGCGCGCTCGTCCTCGGTACGGCCTACGGACTGTGTCTACGCGAGGGACTGCTCGACCTCGAGTCGCTGGCTCCCCCCGCCTCGCGGGGCGCCCTGACCGGGATCTTCTACGTCGGCACCTATCTCGGATTCGGACTGCCGGTGCTACTGGTTGTCATCGAACCCACGATGGGTCCGTCGCTGCCGTTGGTGATCCTCGCCGCTGTTGCCGCCGTCGTTGCCGTGGTCCGATTCCGTCGATTGCGGTCGACCCAGGCTTCCTCGTCACATCCGCGTCTCGAAGCCGCATCGGTCTGAACACCCGTTCGGACGGAGTTGGCGGTACTTGCAGTCGCAGCTACCCGGCGGTGTTAGCGTCGGAGGACCAGAAGGTCACTGCGTAGGGACACAGCAATGGGCAAGAGCGAGGCGGGCAAGGCCGAATCGGCCAAGAGTAGTGCGGACGACCTGACGGGTCGGCGCATCCTGATCACCGGCGCTGCCCGCAATATCGGTTCTTCGCTGGCCAGACGCCTGTACGACCGTGGTGCGTCCGTGGGACTGCTCGGCCTCGAGCCGGAACTTCTCGAGCAAGTCGCTACTTCCTGCGGCCGCGCGCCCTGGCAGTTGTGCGATGTCGCCGACCTCGAGCAGGTATCTCGCGGCGTCGACTACATCGCTGAGAAGCTGGGAGGCATCGACGTCGTCGTCGCCAATGCCGGGGTCGAGGCGAACTCGTCGATCCTCGGCGGCGACCCTGCGGACATGCGCCGCGCCGTCGAAGTCAACCTCATGGGCACGTACTACACCCTGCGCGCAGCCGGTCCGCACATCAGTCACGAAAACGGTTACGCCCTGGTGGTCGCCTCGGCTCACGGCGCCGCCAAGCATCCGTTTCGCGGACCGTTCGGTGCTTCGCGCGCCGGCGTCGAAGCCTTGGGTGACGCGTTGCGCTTGGAAATGAAACACCTCGGCACCAAGGTGGGCGTCGCGTATATCGGCGACATCGACACCGATACCACCGCACTGTCGTTCGACGGAGCACGCGGAACCCTCGCCAGCGCCGGCACCACGACCGTCGCTGACGCCGTCGACGCGTTCGAACGCGGTATCGTCGGCCGGAAGTCACGCGTACACGCGCCCCGCCGCAGCGCCGCGGTTCGCCACATCGCGCAACGAGCTATAGACCTCCGTCCCTCTCACATCCGTGGAGTCGCATGAACCCCCGCATCCCGCCCGGCCGATTCAAGGACCTCGGTCCGATCAACTGGGGAATCTGGCGTGTCCTGTCGAAGGCTGCCGGAGCACCCGATGCGCATCTGTTCAGCACCTTGGGGCGCACGGGTGGACTCTTCCGCGGTTGGCTGCACTACTCCGGCTCACTCATGCCCGGCGGCAAGATCTCTCGCCACGACACCGAACTGATCATCCTGCGGGTCGCGCACCTGCGGGACTGCGGTTACGAGATGGATCACCACATCAGGCTCGGCCGCAAAGCCGGAATCGACGCAGAAGAACTGGCCCGAATCATCGAGGGCCCTGGCGCTTCCGAGTTGAGTCCGCGTCACCGTGCGATCTTGACTGCGGTCGACGAGTTGGTCACCACCAAGGACGTCACCGACGACACGTGGGGAACGCTCTCGCAGCATCTCGACGATCGTCGGTTGATCGAATTCACCTTGTTGGTCACTCAGTACGACGGCCTGGCCACCACGATCGGAACCTTGCGGGTTCAGCGCGACTTCTCCTGAAGTTCCGCGGCGGCCGTAACTCAGCTCTAACCCGAAGACATCTGGACGAAACACCTGATCAATAGCGTATACAGGTATGTCGACAGGGATGAATACGGCGCCGGAGCCACTGCGTGAGGTGGTCTACCGGGAACTACGCACCGAACTGGTCAACGGGACTATCGGGTTCGATCAGCGCCTGACGGAACCGAAACTCTCCACGCGTTTCGGCATTTCTCGCACACCAGTACGGGAAGCGTTGACGATGCTGTGCGCCGATGGACTCCTGCGCCGGGAAGAGTACGGGTTCTCCGCCGTGCGCCCGAGTATCCCGCGGATCCGAGATCTGTATGAACTCCGAATCACTCTGGAACTACAAGGAATTACCCGGGCGATCGCAGATCCGACGATCCGGCACGACCGAACAATCCTCGACGACGAATTGGTGCGGTGGCGTGCCCTGGCTCTCGATCCGCCCGCTCAGGAACCGGGGTTCGTCGAACTGGACGAGGAATTCCACGTCGCCGTACTGAGGGCGTCGGGAAACAATGAACTGGTCGCGTCGCTGCTGTCGGTGAATTCCCGTATCCGGCACGTTCGGATGTACGACTTCATGGTCAACGGCCGCATCGACACCTCGATCGCGGAGCACATTCGAATCCTCGAAGAACTACGTGCCGGCAATCTGCCCGAGGCCCGCACGCTTTTGCACCAGCACATCGGCGAGTCTCTCGACGTCGTCCTCGACCGGGTGACCCGCGCGATCACCGCGCTCTCACTCGCCAACATCACGGACTGATCGGAGCAGTACACACCATGACCATCGCAGCAGAAGTTTTCACCCCGACAGCCCGGGTCGAGCAGGCATTCCAGCGGATCGAGGAAGTAGATCGCCCCGAAGTCTGGATCACGTTGCGCCGCAAGGAAGATGTGCTTGCCGATGCCGCTTCGGTCGAAGCCAGAATCGCCGCGGGCGAGCATCTTCCTCTGGCTGGGCGTCTGGTCGCCGTCAAGGACAACGTCGACGTCGCCGGTCTGCCGACCACAGCGGCGTGCCCCGAATTCGCGTATTCGCCGGACGAAACCGCCAGTGCCGTTGCGCGGTTGATCGAGCACGGGGCTGTTGTTCTGGGGAAGACCAATCTGGACCAGTTCGCCACCGGACTGGTCGGAACGCGCAGTCCGTACGGAGCCGTTCGCTGCGCCTGGGACGAAGAGTTGATCTCGGGCGGTAGTAGCTCCGGATCCGCCGTCGCTGTCGCGCTGGGAATTGCAGACATCGGAATCGGCACCGACACCGCCGGTTCCGGCCGGGTGCCGGCAGCGTTCCACGGGATCTACGGACTCAAGCTCTCGCTCGGCGTCATCCCAGCCCACGGAGTAGTGCCCGCCTGCGTCGACTACGACGCTCTGACGGTATTTGCCGACGACCTCGAATCGGCAACCGCGGCAGCGGCAATCATGATCGGCCACGAACCTCGAGATCCCCGCAGCCGCGTCTGGCCTTCCGACGTTCGTCTCGCGGCGGCGCCGAATCCCCGCGTCGCCGTCCCCCGAATCGAGGATCTCACTCAACTGAGCCCGTCGTATACAGCAGCATTTCAGGACACTGTGGCAGCTCTGGTAGCCGGCGGCGCCGAGACCGAGACCGTCGACATATCCGGACTGCTCGACGCGGCCCGATTGCTCTACGACGGCGCCGTAGTGGCGCAGCGGTACGCCGCTGCCGGCGAGTTCCTCGAAACTCGTCCTGCCGGAGCAGATCCCGCGGTGTCCGACATCGTGCTCGGTGCGAAGCACCCCACCGGATACCAGCTAGTCGACGATCTCGATGCTCTCACCCGCGCCAAGGCTGCCGCCCGGGAACTCCTCGCCGGGTTCGACGCCCTACTGCTTCCCACCACCACCGAACACCCGACGATTGCCGCCGTGACCGAGGATCCGTTCGGAATCAACCGCCGGATGGGAACTTTCACCAACTTCTGCAACCTGCTCGACATGGCGGCCGTCGCGGCGCCCGGACACCGCACTGCCGAAGATCACCCGTTCGGCGTCATGTTCGTCGTACCCGCTTTCGACGACCAGATCGCCATCGACCTCGCTGCGCGACTCGGCGGTGTGCCTTCACCCACCCTCGTCGATACAGGAATCGACCTCGCAGTATTCGGCGCTCACCTGCGCGGGCAACCCCTCAACACACAGTTGGTCGACCTCGGCGCGCGGTACGTCGAAACCGTCACGACCTCGGATGCCTACCGGCTCTTCGCTCTCGACACGACGCCACCGAAGCCCGGCCTGGTACGCCGTGGCCCTGGACTCGGCGCACCGGTCGTCGGCGAGATCTTCCGAATCTCACCGGCCGGGCTGGGAACGTTCCTCGCCGCCTTGCCTGCACCGATGGCGCTCACGAGCGTCGAGTTATCCGACGGCAGAACGACAGTCGGTTTCAGCTGCACTCATGACGCCGTAAACGGCGCAGCTGACATCACCGACTACGGCGGTTGGGCCGCGTACCTCTCTCGCTGACAGTCACGGCTTGCAGATTCGAGTGACGGCCTCGCGCACCACTTCACGGCGGCGCGCGATCTCGTCGGCGTCGACGTTCTGGTTGTCGGCCACACCGGGGGCCACCACCCAGCCGAACACGAGGCCGAACAGCATCGTGATCAGGTCCTGTGGGTCCCAGTGCTTCGAGATGAGGCCGTCTTCTTGAGCCTTGCGGATCGTGGCCATTCGCGGAACCCAGCTGGAATGTTCCTCGGCCAACTTCTTCATCCGTGGTGCCTCACCCTGCAATTGACCCCAGATCATCATCCGTTGAATCTGTGGTTTGCCGAGCATTGCGTCGAACAGTTCGACAGCATGCGCGGGCATGTCTTCACCGGTGAACTCGACGGATTCCATCGCCTGCTCGAAGTCGACGTCGAGCACCGCGTGGAACAACGCGACCTTGTCACCGAAATAGGCGTAGAGGCGCTCCTTACTGGCGTTTCCGTTCTTCGCAATCCGATCGATGCGCGCACCGGCAAGCCCGTAGGTGCCGAATTCTTCTTGCGCAGCGTCGAGGATTCGCTGTTTCGTCGCGGTCACGTCAGTGGGAGCCATAGTGATGATGGTAACCGAACGAACTATTTCGTTTGACTCACCCGAGAAGGCTGGAATACCTTTTTCCAATGACCACCACGTCCCACGTCGACGGCGGCACTCTGCCACCGATCCCGGCTGTCTCCGAGAATCCGAATCATCAACGTCGCTGGCTGGTGCTCTGCATCGTCGCGTTCGCTCAACTCATGGTGGTGCTCGACGGCACCATCGTTTCCATCGCCCTACCGGCAGCCCAGGAAGAACTGGGCATCAGCGACCTTGACCGCGCGTGGGTGGTCACGTCGTACGCCTTGGCGTTCGGTGCGCTGCTGCTCCTCGGCGGACGTATCGCCGACTACTGGGGCCGAAAGCGATCCTTCATCGTCGGCATGGCGGGCTTCGCGGTTGCCTCCGGCATCGGCGGCATCGCGCAGAGCGGTATCGAACTGTTCATCGCTCGCGCCGGCCAGGGCGTCTTCGCAGCATTGCTCGCGCCCGCTGCGCTGTCGATGCTCACCACCACCTTCATCGGAGAGAAGGAGCGCGCCAAGGCTTTTGCCGTCTACGGCGCGATCTCCGGCGGTGGCGCTGCCATCGGCCTGCTCCTCGGTGGAGTGCTGACGCAGTACGTCGACTGGCGCTGGTGCCTGCTCGTCAACATCCCGATCGCGCTGATCGCCATCGCTGCAGCCGTCCCGATCGTCAAGGAAACCAAAGCGCACGGCGACACGAGCTACGACCTTCCCGGCGCTGTCCTCATCGCCCTGGGGCTCGGCTCACTGGTCTACGGATTCACACGCGCCGAGCACGGCTGGGGTCAGGCGGACACTTTGCTGTTCATCGCACTGGGTCTGGTCTTCCTCGCGATCTTCGTGGTCGTCGAGAGCCGCAGCAAGAATCCGCTTCTACCGCTGAGCGTTCCGTGGCATCGCGATCGCGGCGCTGCTCTGATCGGCTCCATGCTGGTGGGCGCCGCCCTGCTCGGCGGCACGTTGTACCTGACGTTCTACCTGCAGATCGTGCTCGGATTCAGCCCGGTCATGGCCGGCGTCGGATCGCTGCCGATGGCGTTCTTCATCGTCTTGGCGTCGACCATCGCAGCGCAGTTGTCCACCAAGATCGGCCCCAAGCCGCTCATGGTCGCCGGCCCGCTGGTGGCAGCAGTAGGACTGCTCATGCTGACCCAGATCGAGGTACACAGCTCCTACTGGACGCACGTGTTCCCCGGCCTCGCCATCTTCGGCTTCGGACTCGGTCTGCTGATGGTGCCGATGCAGAACCTCGCACTGATCGGTGTCCCCGACCACGACGCCGGCGCTGCCAGTGCCCTGGTCAACGCCACCCTGCAGATCGGCGGCGCACTCGGAACCGCACTGTTCACCACGATCTACGCTTCGGCAAAGTCGGCCTTCGCCGCCGACAACGCGGCGCCGATCCCGCCGGAAGGCATTCCTGTCGACATGTCGAACGCGACCATCCCGACTGGTGACCAATTGGCGCTACTCCCCCAGCCGGTGCAGGACTTCGTCGCCTCGATGACGGACTACTTCTTCGGCGCCGAGGTATCCGGATACTCGGCCGCATTCGGTTGGGCGGCAATCCTGTTGGCGATCATCGCACCGGTAGTGCTGGTGCTGGTCCGCGCCAAGAAGGGTGATCTGCCCGCCGAGGGTGCAGTCCACATGGGGTAACCCCCTGTGCGCCTTTATTAACCGCCCGCGGTTAATAAAGGCGCACAGCAGGTCAGGCCTTCCTCAACACCTCAGCCACCGGAGTGCTGCTGCGGCCGATCAACTTCTGCAGGTCGCCAGACTCGGTGTCCAACGCCCCCTTGGCAATTGCAGCATCGGAATCGGCGAGGATCTGCGCAACCGGTGCAGGCAGTCCGACGCTCTCGAGAATGCCTTCGTATGCCTCCGCGTCCACGAACTGGTACGCGACGGGCTTGCCGGCGAATTCGCTGATCTTTGCGGCCAATTCGGCATAGGTGAGCCTCTCGTCACCGCCCAACTCGTACACTGCACCTTCGTGGCCATCGGTGGTCGCGACTACTGCTGCGGCGTCGGCGTAATCCGCACGCGCCGCAGCCGCGATCTTGCCTTCCGCTCCCGCACCGACCAGTGCGCCGCGTTCGATCACACCGGCCAGGTCGTTGGTGAAGTTCTCCCAGTACCAACCGTTTCGCAACAGCGCGAACGGAATACCGCTCCGAGTGAGCACGTCCTCGGTCGCCTTGTGCTCGGCAGCAAGCTTCATCGGCGTGTCCTGAGCATTCAATATGCTCGTGTAGGCGATGAATCCGACGCCGGCAGCCTTCGCCGCGTCGATGATGTTGGTGTGTTGCGCGAGCCGTGACCCCACTCCACTTCCCGAGATCAGCACCAGCTTGTCGACGCCCGCCAATGCGGTTTCCAACGCCGAGGCATCGGCGTAGTCCGCTTGGCGTACAACTACTCCGCGGGCGGCGAGGCTTTCCGCCTTCTGTGGATTGCGGACCACTGCGACGATGTCGGACGCGGCGGTTCCCCGCTCGATCAACGACTCGACTACCAGTTGTCCGAGGTTTCCGGTTGCGCCGGTGACTGCAATGCTCATGCGAACTCCCGATCCAGGTTGAAGCGTAAATGCGTTCTGCAACCATCATGCACTTATTTTTCGTAAGTGCAACATGTCGAGTTAGCGCTATGGGATCGTGCAGTAGTAGCCTGGGTTCATGACCAGCACCGACTCACCTTCACGTGCTGCCCAGACCCCTGATCCGAATGCCGACGTCGTGGACCCAACACTCGAGGCTGACGTCTTCGCTCGCGGGTGCAACTCTCGGGCGGCATTGCAGAATGCAACCGGACGCTGGGGCGCACTCGCGCTGGCGGCATTGAACGAGGGCCCGTACCGGTTCAGTGCCCTGCGCCGACGCGTCGACGGAGTCAGCGAGCGCATGCTCTCGCAGACCCTGCAAACACTCGAGCGGGATGGCCTCGTGCACCGTGAGGTACTCGAAACCATCCCGCCCAAAGTTGAATACAGCCTGACCGAACTCGGCGCCGACGTCGCCGCAAAGATCACGGCCCTGATCGAACTACTCGAATCGCAGGTGCCGAAAATCGTTGCGTCACAAGCGTCGTACGACGCCCGGAATCAGCTCAACTTGTCCGAGAGCTGAGCGATGAACTCGTCGAATGCGTAGGGAACGCTCAGCACCGTCGGAGCGGACGTAGCCATCGCGTAGTCCATTCCGACCAGACGAACCAGACGGCCGTTCGACACCGAGGTCATGTTCGCGAACGGACCGAAGGACATGAGCTTGTCCAGGTTGGTGCCGTCGGCGTCGACGAGAATGAAGACGTCGGCGTCGAGTGTGTCGATGGATTCCATGCCCACGGACACCGAACTGTCGCCGGAAGTGCACACTGCGTCGACACCGGGCGAGGTCTTCACCCCGAGCTGGCCGAGAAGACGGATCCGCGGGTCGGTGCCGCAGAAGACGATCAGGCCCTCGTCGGTGCGCATTGCATACGTTGCGGTTTTGCCCTGGAACTGTGGGTGATCAGCGGCTTGCTTCTCGAAGTACGCCCCGGTCTCGTCGATCAGCGTCTGAGCCTGCTCCGGCTGTCCGAGCGCTGCACCGATCATGCTCATCTGCTTGTCCCACGCCGTATCCCACGGCTGGTCGGGGAACGCGACGGTCGGCGCGATGTCACTGAGGCGCTTGTACTCGCCCTCGTCGATGCCGGAGTAGACGGCGAGGATCACGTCGGGATCGAGCCCGAGGATCTGCTCGAACGGGATATCGGGATTGGTCGTCATGAGAACGGGCTTGGCACCGTTCAGACGCGAAGCGTCCCAGGGCAGGATGTTGTTCTCGATGCCGTCGCCGGAGAAGCCCTCCATGGCGACCGGAACCTTGTTCAGTGCGATCACCGCATCCTGGCCACTCCATCCGATGGTCACGATGCGCATAGGCTCCGCGTCGATCGTCGTCGAACCGTAGGCGTGGTCGACGGTCACGGGGAACGCCCCCGCCTCGGCGGCACCCGAAGCTTCGGTGTCCGATCCGGAGTCACCTGAGGTTCCACAGGCGGAGAGCGTCAGCGCGACGCAAGCCGCGAGCAGTACGGAACGAGTTTTCATGAGTGGTCCTTCGAAAGCCGAATGGTCGACTCGGGACGCTAATGCGTTGCGCGCCTACACCCCGACTCGAAGGCCTCAGATGGCGGTTTCGCAACACAACTCGACACAAAAGACGAAAAACCCCGTGTGCCTTTCCGGTAGTGCGAACTACCGAAAAGGCGCACGGGGCCGAAGGCCCTGCCGTCAGAAGTTGATCATGTGGCCGGCGAGGCCGTGGATCGCTTCCTGCAGTGCCTCACTGAGTGTGGGGTGGGTGTGGACGTTGCGTGCCAACTCGTTGACCGTGAGGTCCCACTTCTGGGCCAAGGTCAG
>NZ_JAJHVW010000018.1:0-60795 GCF_027583855.1 Rhodococcus sp. BH5 | reverse complement strand
TACTGGTTCATACGTCGCATACCATTGTCACAGTACGGGCAGGTCAGGGGATTATCGTGTCCAAAGTCGGCCGCGTCTGCTATGCAATGCCTATGAAGAAGACGATCGCGCTCACCGCATGCGCAGCAGCCCTACTCATAGGCGGATGCTCCACCACTTCAGAGTCCACACCAGCTGCAACCTCCCCAACACTCTCCGAGGCAGACCAGCATCAGGCATATTGCGATGGGTTCGCGAGACTCACACCAGGAACCCTGGAATCAAGTGCAGCTCTCGAAGTGCTGAGTGACCCCAATTCGACAGCTGCACAAAAGTCTGAGGCATCGCGGAAACAACTCGATGCCAATGTAAGAAAGACCCCATACGACTGCGAGTCAGCATCTGATAAGCAATTGTTTGATGATTTTGTGGAGTACCAGAAGTCGATTAATCCTAGATAGTTCGCACATCTGTTCGATGAGTGGTAGCGTCAGTTCTGCGGGGTCGGGAGGGTAAGGGAAGACCAGCTCGGCCCCGCAAACGACAAAAATCCCCCAACCTCATCGCGAGGTTGGGGGATTTATTTCATGAAGCGGCAATGGGCCACGCAAATCTTTGTGGGGCGCTACCAGCTCAGTGCCGTGAAGTTGTCTAGGGTTGGCAACGTTACGCCGTTCGACACAACACGAACGCCCGCGCCCGATCCAGCAGCCAAAGCCGGCTCCACATGCACTGTCGGAGTAATTGCTGCCACGCCGTCGACATAGGCCGTGAAGGTGTCGTCTATCGCTTCGAGCATCAGTGTTGCTCCGTCAGTCCACTTCCCGTCCACGCCGATGATGCTTGACGTGGTCCCGGCGACAATCTTGTAGATCAAGATGTGTCCGAGGTTGTTGACGCGGCACCCGATCAGGTTGCTGTCGTCGATACGTCGCACGACTAGACCTACCGCAGTCGACGTTCCTCTGGTTATCTCCGCTGATACGCGGATGTTCGGCGTCAGCGGCCGAGAGAGACGGAGAACCGCCTGGTCGGTGGCCGAAGCGTTGCGTGATAGCTTCCCGCCTACTACTTGGAAGGCCACGCTTGGAACCCATAGCGGGCCGACATTCGTTACCGCATCGGCTCGGGCGAAGTCGTCATTGATCTTGATGATTGCACCGGCGGTAACCTTCGGCACGTAGCCGGGATCGACCAGGTCGGTACGGAGCAGTTGCCAACCCTGATCTGCGATCCGATACCCGGACGAGGATGCATTCTTACCGGTGCTCTTGAGGCGAATCCACAGCGGCCCGTCGAACTCGGGTCCGAGAGTGAAACTCACCGACAGCGAGTTGTTGAGTTGACGGGTGGTCGAGTACAGATCAAACATGACGGACTTGATCGCAGAGTCATTGACGACGCCTGGGATGATGTCAACCGTCATCTGCCCCATGTCAGGGCCGGTCTCCGCCAAGATGCGGAGAGAGTATGACCCGCCAGACACTCGCCTCTGGAAGCCGATCCAGTCGTCCATCTTTCCGAGTACGTTCTGGCGCACTCCGCCACCGAGCGCAGCTGAGTCAGGAAGTACGCCCCATTGCCCCTTGCAGGCCGTGCCGGTGGGACTCAGGAATGCGGTGTCCTGATAGACCATCGCCGGTACCGCGCTTGCAGGCTGTTGGCCGTCAGTGGGGGCGACAGCTCGCTTCCAGACGCCGGAAAGTTTCTGGGTAAGTCCCGGATACAGCCGGGAGGCCATCACCCAGAATGTGCCTGTAGTCGCGGTGTTGCGGTTCTGGTTGCCGGAGTGGAACTCGTACAGCTCACCACCGGGGCCATCGCACACAACGGGGTCTACGGCCTGGTCGACCTCGCATTCGTGGGCTCGACGGATGAACGGGCGACCGTTGTCAACGATCTCCCATGTGTCAGCGGTGATTGAGCCCTTGTTCACGGCTCGGTAGATGTCATTGGGTAGCGAAACGAGCGGTGAGGCCGCACCGTGAAAGACCGTGACCCACCTGTCTTCTTCTCGGTACACGCTCATGCCCGACACCTGCCCTACCCCGCGAGGGCGGAGTGACGTGAGAAGTACAGGGCCGGTGAAAGGGCCGTTTGGAGACGGGGCAGTCATCACATAGGTCTGCCACGTCATCCCGGTGACGCCGCCGAGCGTTCCAATCCAGCGCGCCTCAGCGAACATGACATACGTCGAACCATTCTTGACGACGTATGTGTTCCCCGATGTCTTCGAGGCAAGGTTCCCGATCGGGGGCGACACAGGCTCGGCCTGCTTAGTGAGCAACTTCCAGTCCGCTGTGGAACCCGTTGCTACACAAAAGTTCTCGTTCGTGACGTCGACGTAGTAGAGGTAGAGATTGTCACCTTCAACGAACAGGGAATGGTGCGACCCTCCTGAAAGCACGGCGGTCGGAGCAGACCAGTTCGCAGCTACCCGTGGGTCATCGGCCTCAGCGCAGTCCCGGTACTGGACGCCTTGTCCGGGTAGCCCGTAGTACATGCGGTACTTGCCGCCCCAGCGCACGACAGACGGCTCCTGTCCGCTGAAAAGTTGGTACCGCGAAGAGGGCGAGGCCCCGGCAGTCGCCAGTGACAGTTTCGATGAGAACTGGGTTCGGTTCGCTGGAGTGTCGGATGCCACGTAGGTGCCGTCGAGTGCTGCTTTTGTTGCAGTATCTGCGGAGACTAGATCAGCTACTGCGGTATCAGACACCTCAGCTTCAGGGAGGCCTACACGGCCGACCTCAGTGCCTGAGTTGTCGTCGAGTTTGAAGACTAGTTCGTCGGTCGTTACGTCGGTGACAATCTCACCGATGCCGAACCCGCGAGGACCCCGAGACAACTGAACCGCCAACGATGACGGCGCAACATTCACATGATCAGCCAAATTGATCTCAGCACCCGGAGTCGCATAAAAGTAGATCGGCTGCATAGCGATCACCTGCGAACCGAACCGCAAATTCTTGAAACTCGCACGCCACTGCAATTGCGCCAGATTCGTTGTAGACGCCGTAGGTGCAAGCACCTTCACATAGTCGCGGCCCTGATGCGCAATATCACCCGTGATCCCAATATCAACAGTGACAGGTGAGACTGTTTTCAGTTTCAGTGTGCCGCTGTCGTCGTACTGGATAGCGGATCCTGCAGCGATCATCGGTGCAAGTTCGAGGGTGCCGGTCAGGGGTGTGTCGTCTGGGATGTCGTCGAAGTCGATTCCGTCTGCGGCGATCGTGGTGATGTTGACGCGGACGGTGGAGTATTCCAGGGCCATCGGTTGCCTTTCTTGGTGGCAATATGCGAAAAGGTGCCGCCCACATGGTTTGTGGACGGCACCTTGGTTCGTGTTTGTTTAGTTGTGTGGCTGGTTTTCTGGTTGTTTCTGGTTTTCTGGTTGTTTGAGGATGATCAGTTCGAGGTCTGGTGCGTCTTTCCAGCGGTACGCCCAGCGTCCGTCAGCGAGTTTCACGGTGCCGGGTTGGCCGGCGTCGGGGTCAGGTTCGAAAGCCATACCCTCGATTGTCTCAGGCCGGTACGACACGCAGATATGTGTTCGCGCCGGCCTTGATGACCTTTCTGGCAGCTATGCCTGCGTTTGTCCAGCCCTGCACTGTCAGTTGATCTCCGTCTGCAAGTGTCAGTGGGAATGTGTTCGTGAAGATCGTTGCGCCGGTTGCCGAACCCTTCGTCCATACGAGAGTGCCGTTCCGGTAGACGCGCCAGTCTTTCGAGTCCGATGCCACTGCCCATTCGGAGCCGACCTCGATGGTCGCTGCTCCGGAGCCTGAAACAACTAGGGCATTGCCCACAACTGTCGAACCGGATCCGGCGGTCCACGACGTGACGGTGTCCCAGGCGCTGCCTCCAGCCAATTGCTGGTCGCCATTTTTGGTCATCTCGACCTGGCGGAATCCGGAGCCGCCTCGAACGAAAATGTGTGGCATCAGGCGAGGCCCTTCAACTCAGCAGTAACACCCTTGCCTGGAGTCGTACCAACACCAATGACATTGATCGTGAGCACATCACCCGCCGCGAACGCCCACGAACCCGAAGATGTACCGCCAGCAACCTGATTCGCTGGCGCGATCGTAGTCGAAGTACCAGACACCGCCGAACCATTCTTACGAACCTCAACCACCAAGTTCCCCGAAGCATCCGCAGTCTCGCAATGAAACAGCACCTCAGAGAAGGTCACTGCACGCCGCAGTTTGATTCCCGCGGGCACATCCCCGAGGCCTGTTGCCCGGTTTCCGGATTGCGCCACAAACGTGATGTCGTACGGCACAGTTCCCACTGTTGGAGTACGTGTGTCCGATAGGCGCGCATCATTACCCGCAGCAGCAGTCGAACCAGTCGTACCCAACGCCAAACTCGACGTACCCGCACCAATCGCCGTCCGCGCAGCCGCAGCATCCGCGGCCTTCAACACATTCCGGCCAACCGTAGTCGCATCCACAATGTCAGCCGAAGACGTAGTAACCGCCCCAGTACGCCCATTCACAGACGACACCGGAGACAACGGATACACCTTCTCCGACCACGAAGACAACGACGACGCAGGCTCCGCAATCAACTGCCACTCAGTGCCCGTATCAGTACGGTTGCACCAGTCGCCACGCTCACCAGTCAAAGCGAGCATCGCAGCCTGAGACACCACATTGCCCAAAAAGTCCGTCACAGCCATCGCAGGCAACTGAGACTGCAACAGCTTCCCGTTGTTGTCCAGATCAGCTTTCGTATCGAGATCAGCGTTGATGCCATCCACGATCGCACCAAAAGTTGAACTCACATTGTCGAACGCAGTCTGAGTCGCAGTCGAAATCGGCTTGTCCGCATCAGATGTGTTGCTCACATTATTGATGCCGAGCTGAGCCTTGGTGACGACGCCTGTGAATCCACCGACACTGATCACACCAGAAGCAGCGTTCTCCGCGTCTTGAGCTGATTGTGCCGCAGCCGCAGCAGAATCCGATGCCTCCCCCGCCTTCGTCGTTGCGACAGTCGCCGCATCCGAAGCCTCACTGGCCTTAGTGGTCGCTGTGCCCGCTGCCGTTCCTGCTGCTGTTGCAGATACCGAAGCCTCCCCCGCTTTGGTTGTCGCCGTAGAAGCGGACCCAGAAGCAGCAGTGGCAGAACCAGCCGCAGCAGTGGCCGACGAAGCAGCATTCCCCGCAGAAGTAGACGCCTCCCCAGCCTTCGTCGAAGCAGTCGAAGCGGAACCCGATGCCGCCGTAGCCGAAGCGCCCGCAGCAGTAGCTGACCCCGCAGCCTCCGAAGCCTTCGTAGACGCAGTTGATGCCGAGCCCGCCGCGGCAGTAGCCGAGCCAGAAGCCGCAGACGCTGAACCAGCAGCCGCAGCAGCAGCATTCGACGCATCAGACAACGCCGGCACAGCACGAACAATGTCCGCACCCTCCGCCATGTCAAACACCAAGTTGGTTCCAGACACCGAAATGTTGTCGATGCCGTTGCCGACTTCACCCTTCGGCCCACGAATCTCAACACCATCGCCAATGGCAGGCCAGGCAGTGCCGTCCCAAATGTATCCGAGGCCAAGCCCGTCGCCTTTGACGATCCACAGGTCGCCGCGAGTATTCCCCGATGCTGGCAGCGCCGAATGGGATGGTTTCGTTCCGAGGATGGTGATGGATGTTCCGTCACGGCCCTGAACCGGCACGAGTATGCCGGAAGGTATTGCGGTGGAACCGATCAGGATTCCGCCACCTGTCCCGTTAACTACGGTAATCACGCGGTTCCACCCTTTCTACCGCCCCGAACAGGATCACTGTTTCTGCGGTGGGGGTGGTGTCTTCTTTGAAGATCAGTCGGTATCCGCGTTTGTCTGGGATGAGGTCTGCCACTTCGGATTCGATTTTGATGTGTGCTGCGTCAGCTTCGATCACGAAGGGGTATTTGACGAAGTCTGTTTCTCCGCCGATGAGGTAGTACAGTTCGCTTCCGAGTGGGAAGTCTTTGGGTGTTGTTCCGTCCGGTTCGGTGTAGTGGTACACCCATTGGAAGTCGCCGCCGGTTGGGAATATGAGTGGTTCTGTTTGTGGTTTGATGCCTGCCATTAGGGTGTGTCCTTTACGATTTCGTATCCGCCGGCAGTCTGCAACGCCCACCAAGCCGCCTCATCAATCGACACCTCATGCTGCAACGCACACGAACCAGGCATCTCCACATTCAACGCCGCAGCCTCAGACGTGCGCATCGGCACAACCTTCACGCACGGACCCATCGACCCAAAACCAGGCTGTACCCAAATCACAACACGCGAATGCAACGCCGCCGACCACTTACCGTCTACCAGCACACGCCGATGCTCCGCCAAAGGAGGATCCAACTCATACACCTGGGCGGGGCCTGGGCACCCGCCCCAATCAGATTCAATCAACGTAGCTGTAGCCATCACTCGTCCTCGTCGTAGAGATACTCAATTACTGTGACGCAACCATTTGCGCCTTTGCCTGCCGGAATATTCGGGGCTTGACCGCCACCACCCCCACCTGACGGGAACCCGCCGGCTGCACCTGATGCGCCGCCTCCGCCTGACTGAAGTGTTTGCCAGAACGCGGGGTTGCTTGTGCCGCCAGGAACGAGAGCGGACTTGCCACCAGTGACATTGCCGCCACCAGCTCCACCACCACCGCCAGCCAGTGTCGAATAGCGAACATTTAGGGCATTGCCGCCAGCCGAGCCAGCTTGAGAGCCGTCGCCGCCAGGCAGCATTGACTGCCCGCCCTTGCCGCGGCTAGCTGTAGTCGCCCCTTTACCGCCTTCGGTTTCAAGGATGTCTCCGAAAGCGGACCCACCCCCATCGCCGCCCGCACGATTCGTGCCATTGCCACCCGCGCCACCGAGCCCCACGACTACCGGGACCGTCTCAGGAAGTTCCGCAGCAGGGATCCTCCGCTTGGGCGATCTGACTACCGCTCCCCCGCCACCACCGTGCCCGTTGCCATTGCCTGCTGGCCAACTGCCACCGGCACCGGCACCGCGGATGACAAGTTCAATGGCATACAGCTTTGGATCTTTGGTCCACGTATCCGAAGCGGTATATACGCAAACCCTATTGCGCGGCATCAGGCCTTCCGCTCGATGACATAGAGGCGTCCTGCTCCTCCGTTGCCGCCGTTGCCGGTCTGGTTGAATCCGCCGCCAGCTCCGCCACCGCCTCCACCGCCCGGTGAAGCGCCGTGTCCACCATCCAAATGGCTTCCGTAACCTCCGCCACCACCGCCACCACCTGTAGCAATAAAGGCGGGTGGTGCGATCCCGTTCATTCCAGGCTGTCCGCCGGGTGATGCGCCACCTGTTCCGCCGACTGCGCCGAAGTTTGTGCCCGCGGCACCGCCGCCGCCTCCGCCGCGGAGTTCGCCCGGATAGTTCGACCAGCCGCCAACGGGGTCTGGCGTGAATCCGCCAATGCCGCCGTAGCCACCCGCAATCAAACCTGAGCCGCCGATCGGCCGAGGGTGGTCGTTGCCGTTGCCGCCGAGTCCGCCTTGTCCGCCAGTCGCAATTAGGTATGGTCCGAACATCACATTTCCGCCGCCGGTGCCAGCGCCCTCTCGGCCACCTCCCACGCCTGGGGCGTAGATCGTAATCGGAACTGAAGCGGGCAAAAAGTGCGCAGGAATGGTTGCAGTGATCTCACCGCCACCGCCGCCGCCGGATCCGCCTTGGCGGTTACCGATCTGCGTATCCCACTTGCCGCCGCCGCCAGCTCCACCAGCACCGATCAGAATCAGGTCGACGGACACAATTCCCTCAGATGGGTAGTAGACCTGGTTGGTGCTGTACATCAATGCTTCGCCCTGCAGGAGCATCTGCCGGACAGCTTCTTTGATCTGGTCGATCTCGACTTCGTGCGAATTGGTGATTGCGATCTGCTCAGCCAGCGGTGACTGAATATTGACGCGGAACATATTCTGGGCGCCGGACCACGGTGCGGTCTGCTTACCCTTCACCATCGCCATCACACCAGACTCCGAATTCGGCACCCCCTGACCGAAATCCGAACCAAACACATACGCACCCTCAGGCGCAGAACCCCCCGGAGTAGTCACACCAACACCCCCCTACCTACCCGCACGCTCAGCAAACTGAACACGCAACAACACAACCGTCAACCACACCAACGACAAAGCCCCAAGCCCATACAAAACAATCCGCACCACATCACGACCCGGATAACCAGACTCAGTCCACGTCGACCACGACACCTGAGACAACACCAAACACATCAACAACTTCTCCGGAAACACAACACGGCCAACCTCATTCGACCACCACCGCGACCGGAAACCATAAATCAACGTGAACACCCACCACGTCAAAGTCAACACAACCAACAACCAGTCGCCAACATCACGCAACATTCAGCGACCCTCCATACTGGCGCGCATCAACTCACCAAAACCATTACGACGCAACTGCGAACTCAACTTCCCAGACACCACAGCCGCATCCCGCCGCTCACGCTGAGCCTCAACCAAACGAGCCTCACCCGAAACCTTCAACCTCCGAGCCTCATCCACCTCAGGAGGAACCACATGACACCGCCGCTTCCACGGCCAACGCAAACTCATGTCGCACCTGCCGCACGCGGACTTTCCTGATTCGCCCGGATCGCCTCCAGAATGTGAGTCGTCAAATCGCCCTGAACCTTCTGCTCAGAAATCGTGGCCGCCTGCGTAGACGTAATCTGCTGCTCAGCAGTCAAAGCGCCACGCAAATACAAGATTTGGGCGTCCCGATCAGCGATCGACTCTTTGTGGGAACTGCCGGTAACCAGTACCCCGCGGGCGAGCATCCCCATCACTACAAGGAGGATGCCCACCACGCCGATACCTTCTAGGGGTAACACCGACAAAAACTCACGCAAAAGCTACTCTGCACTATGCCTACCCGGCGAGCCGGCAGAAGCCGCAAGCCAAGGCAGATACGCCTCAATGAAACCATTCACCTGAGGCAACGCCATCACCTTCGCAACAACACCAGTCACCAAAATGACCTGCGCACCAGCAACAGTCGCATCCAAACCGGAAGTCACCAACAGCACTGGAAGCAAAGTGACGAACGCCAACCCCACCTGAAACACAGTGCGAACCGTAGTCCGCCACGAATTCGCGACCTGAGTAACCTCAGCCATCACTTGTCCCCCAACTGATCGAGCACAGCCTGCGCCCGATTCTTCGAATCCTGATCCCCAACACCATGCATCCCAGCCACAGCAACACGCCGCACCTTAGACACATAATCCTCAACACCCCGAAGAGCCTGCCGCTCAACGAAATCCTCATGAATCCGCGCATCAACATTCAGCACATACCCCGCCAAAGTGTCAATCACCTCATCCGAATCCCGATAAATCGACCTCGACGGAAACTTCTTACCCAACTCATCATCAGCAAGCGCCACAACAACCTCCAAAGGGGCCACACCAAACAGTGCAGCCAACTCATCAACCGTGCCCCGGAAGGCATTCACATCCAACGTGTAACCAGCCACCCGGCCCTGCTCCGAAAACTGCAGCACCGCAACACTGTTATTGCCGTAACCATCCCAACGAGACGACGTATCGCCACCCGCAGCCTTGTACAACGTGTCCGCATAGTCGCTACCCGACACATAATTCGAGGCCATCAACGGAGGCAGACCCGACAAATCCGGCGAACCGATGTGCCCAGACCAAAACCAGCGCGGCAAATAAATCAGATTCACCCGATACCCGCGACCCACAAATTCCGCATACACAGCACGCAACACATCAACGCCGCCAGAAGACAGCTCGTGATCCAACATCACCGGAACACTCCGGTCAGGCTCAACCGACTCATACCTGTCAACCTGAGCCCGCGCCGAAACACCATCCTTCACATAGTGGTAGGCGCCGAACAGCAAACCATTCGCCCGAGCACCATCACGCTGCGCCCGATACTCAGGATTCGTGTACCCAGAACCCTCAGTAGCCTTCGCAATCACATACGCGAAACCCTCAGCCTTCACCCGCGACATATCCAAACCAGCCTGATACGACGCGATATCAATCCCGAACCAAGTCACACGACCACCCCCAACCTCAGGCGCAGAAGGCACCTCACCCGGATACAACGCGCCAGCCAACAACGGCAACGGATCCAACCGATCCGAACCAGGCTGCGACCACACATAGCGGTGCCACTCCAAATGCAGATGAGGAGCCACACCGCCATTCGAATTCGAGTCAGGATTGATGCGGGCGATCCGTTCACCTGCAGCAACGACCTGACCCTGACGAACCTCAGGCAGCACATGCCCATAGACGGTGGTGCCGCCACCAGCCTCGGTTGGGTGATCCAAAACCACCCACTGACCGAAACCGGAAGCGGGGCCAACCATCACCACTGACCCGGTTTGTACTGCGTAGACGGGGAGTCCGCCCGATCCGCCGTCTTTACCGAAGTCGACACCCCAGTGGGTTGTTCCCCATCTGGATCCGAATTGGGATGTGACGACGTGTCCTCGTTGGAGGGGCCAATACTTTTCAGCCATCAGACGCCCTTCCATTTCCGCAACACCTGATCACGCTTCTTCCCCACCATCTCCGCAGCAACAACCCGCCGGCGCTCAAACTCAGAAGCCGCCATCAAATAACCATTCACAGTCGAAGGCGAATGCTCAGCAGGATCAAACAACGGACCCGCCAACACCTCCGCCCCCTCAACCGAAGGACGAACCTCAGGCAACCGCCCCAACTTCCGATACTCATTCAGCTGCAACTCCTGCGCCTCACGAGTCAAAGTCGCCGGATCCTGAATCACCTCAGGAGAAGGATCCGGATCATCCACCCCAACCACCGCCACAGCCGCATTCATCGAATTGCGCTGCCCCCGAATAGGAGGCACAATCCGCTTCGTCTGCAACTCCGGATGATGACGCAAACCCAAATCCCAAAAATACTGCGACCACTCACCACGCAACTCAGGCTGAATAATGAACGGCGTAGCACCAGCAAACGGCAACGCAGTCAAAAACCACTGAAAAATCTGCTCAGGATCCGGCTCAACACCATCCCCTGGCTGACAACTCTCATAAGTAGGAAAACTCATATACCCCTCAACATTTCAGTTAAAGAACGCCGAGGTCTTTCAGCATTCCAATGATCTCCTGCAGCCGCTCAAACGCCTTCACCACAGGATCCTCAGGCTCACGAGAACCAACGACGATGTCCCACTGCGGAGACTTCGACCGATCCCACGACAACGTCAGCTCCGAAACCCGATCCACATAGATGAACCCAGGCGGACAACCGATAATCGTGGAACCAATACGGTCCCCGATGAAGAAGTGACCGTGCCCGCGTTGCCCGACATACCAGCCAGACGCGCCATCAGCGACAGTCAGCGTGTAGCGGTAACGCTCCCGCGTCTCCCACATGCCCGTACGCATCGCCAAAAGCCACGCGAGCGTGTATGCGGTGTCTGCACCGTCCGCCCACTTCTCGTGGTAGTGCGACCAGCCGAGAGACTGCGCACGCTGCGGACTTTTCCACTTACCGAATGCCATGAAAACGTCTGTGTACAAAGGCTTCAGGACGGCGTCAGCCACGCCGCCGAGGGGTGGAACGCCAGGAATCATTGCGGTGAGGTCGCCGACCATCTGCACCGCAGCAGAAATCAGCTCGTTCACGCCAGGCATCGAATGCCCGCCCGCAACAACCCCAACATCAGTAGCCGGAATGTGCTCCCACTCAGACGACTGAATGCCCGAATGCTCGCCCTCGCGGAAGATCACCGCCGGTACAGCCGGGTACGAACCCTTGAACCCCGGAGTGAATGCACCCGCAGGCATGTTCGGATCCGGGATCGTCTCAATGTCCTCAGTCAGGCCATCAGACCCGATATGAGTGAACGCTGAAACGAGACCAGAGAACAGGTTCCCCTCGAATGCGGTCCCTGTGTTCCACCCCGACTTGTCGATCAGATCCCAGACCAAGCACCCATGACGCAAGTTCGCGCCAGGGAACGGCGGAGGATCCCCCTCAAGGTACCGGCGAGCCTCCCAAGACAATTGCGCATCAGCAACAACAGTTTTCGTAGCCTCATGCAGATTCTTGAACCGCGAATACACCAACCCGCCGACACTCGTATCAGGTTCCAAGTCCGGCTTCACGACCATCGACCAAGTCGACTGATCGAAGTTGTTCCACTTCGTCGGGTCCAGCGGATTGTCAGGAAGAGCCCAAATCGAGGACTCCACCCGCATAATGTTCGCCAGAAGCGTTGTCTTACAGGCCCAACGGGCACGCCCGAAAACCACCCACAAGCGCGGAAACTGTATTTCAGGCGGGAGCCACGGATTGCTGTAAGCCAGCAGATGCTTCAGTTCCTCATAGTCATGCCAAAACATGACCCGAACGAACTTTGATCCGTTCTCGTCCTTGATGAGTTTCACTGAACTCATGCGCCCCGACCATCTGGAGCCGTCCTTATCGACTGTAATATGGACGCCAACTGTGTTGCGGGCCTTAACATCTATCAGCCACTGAGACATGTAGTAGTCCAGCGGCATGTCGAGAACGCCAGTACCGGTCTCGTTGTCTACAACTTGGAAGCTGCCCGAAATTGAAGCCTTCACTTCACCGCGAAGGTTCCAATCCCCATCCCATAACCGCACGAGAGGAGGGAGAATGCGGCGCTCGCGTTCGGCTTCTAAGCGCTCCCTGATCTCGCCGAATACAGTGTCAAAGTCGATAGTTTCAACACTTGTCATGGCAGCACCAACGAACTAGTCCACGTCTTCGGCGTGCGAATCTTCACCCCAACACCAGCGGGTGCATACCGAACTCCGATCGGCAGCATCGTCTTCCGGGTTCCCGCTGGAATCGGATATAGAAACGACTTGCCCTTCATGCGGATGTAGAACTGTGTATCGAGATGCGAATTGAACTGGCCAAACTTTGGCGACTCGTCTGTATTGATCAGAAGATGCTCGCCCGACAACAATGGCGGCATCAATATCTGCTTCGAAGCATCCTCGTCAGCCCGGTCATGCCGGTCGTCTCCGAACGAGAAGTCCGGAATCACGTACTGCGCACCGGGATACGCTTGCAACTCGTACTTCAACCACACCTCGGTGTCGGTCTCGTTCCTGACCGGGAACTCGCCCCACACAATCGTGCCGTTCATCGAATCAGTTGGTGACACCCACACGAACTCTGCGTCAGCCTCGATGAACCGCGGATTACCTGCAGCGCAAATCATCCCGACACGACCGAACTGGAGCTTGTTCGGATCCAGTTCGGTCGTTACATCGAGACTCTCCGACAATTGCAGTTCGAGATAGCGGCGTGAACCGTCAGTCTCAACCCACAGTTTGTTCGTCTTCTTGAACGACCAAGCGCGCTGCCACGCCGAGTAGTTCTCCAACCAGGTGGCATCCTTCGTGTCCACGATCAGTGCCCCAAAGAGCACGTCCCGCTTGTCGATTCGGATGCCACCGAAATCGGCCCCCAACTGGAAAGAATGCTGATTCCACAGCGCCTTCGTAGGTTCAGGGCTGAGGATGCCAGACGGACTCTGGTCCAAAAAAACTCCCCGATCCCCTTTATCGGGACCGAGGAGTGTGAACCATTCTCCGTTGTAGCTTTCCAATTCAATTATTGTTTCGCCGGCCACTGTCACCCCCCTGTGAATCCGTGGACTCGTTTTTGCTGTTCAAGACGCATACGGCGTGCGAAGTCGTCCACGTTTGCCGTTGTGACATCACCGATGGTGATGCTGTTGTCATGAACAATTGATGTTGGTTTCGCGGGCGCCAGAGCGGAACCCGCAAACGCCTGCAACTGACCCGGCGAATTGAAAATCGGCTCAGGACGCTGAGACAAATTGATACCCATCTCACCAGGCATCAACCAACCACCATCATCAAAAACCTTCGGCGCCTTCACACCCTTAGCCCGCAACAACGCCTGAACAATCGGAGAATCCTCCTCAAGCCCAGTCGCATCACGAACATTCCTCGTGAAATCACCATCAGCCAACAACGACCGCGCACCCAACAACGCCGCAATCGCCGGATTGTCCTCCTCCACAGGAGAACCACTCTGAAAATCTCCGGTCCTCAACAGATCCGCAACCCAATTCCCAGTCCCCGGAGTGACAGGCAACTGCCCCGCGATCTCAGACTGAGACGCATTCACCCCATCAACCTCAGGAATCAACGAAGCAAAATCCGTTGACCACCAACGAGACTGAGTCAACCCGAAGTAGTCCTGACCCTCGATGCCAGTGAACACAGCATCCAAAGCCTTAGTCGCAAACGACTTCAGAATCCCCTTCAGGGAATAGTCGCCAGCAGCGGAATCCTTCTTCTTGCCGACCGCAGCCAACTCTTCCTGCGCCTTCTGCAACGCAATGTCAGCCCGCAAACGATCATTCGCAGACGCCTCAGGATCCGCATACACATCGTTACGACGCTCATCAGCATCATCGACCTGCATCTGCGCTTCGAGGCGCGCCATCTCCTCCTCCGAGTAAGCCTTAGCCAACCCAGGAGCTTGCGGAGACGGACCCTTCTTCGTGGAAGTAGAAGCCTCATCCTTCTTCGCTTGAAGGTCGATGACTTTCTGTTCGGCCTGCTGAACTTTGATGTCTGCCTGCGCACGGTCAGCTTCCGACTTTTTCTCGTCGGCATAAACCTTGTCGCGGGCTTCCTTCGCCTGCTGAACAGCAATGCCCGCGGACTGCAGGTCAAGTTCCTGCTTGTCCGTCCACGTCACCTCACTCGTAGTGCCGCCACCTGTGACGCCTTGAGCTTCATTCCATCCGGCGATCATCGAGTTCGGGAGGTGATACTTGTTCGGGAACTGCGAGTGCTGAGCGTTCGCCCTGCCCCCGCCGATACCTGATGTTCCGTGAGCACCGCCCGACTCCGCGGCCTGACCTGCGATCGTCGCAGCCATATGTTCCTGCGACACACCGACCTGGAATTGTGTTCCTGCCGGTCCGAGTCCTGGTTGTAGTCCTGCTAGTGCGCCGTCGAGGATGCTGTATGTGGTGTACAGCCTCTTGGTGGAGCCAACTACGCCCATCACTATTTGTTGGAGCCATCCGACGAATCCGGAGCAGTCGAATCCTGTTGGTCCGGTTCCGCCCCAAACGTATTTGTTTCCTTCGACGGAGCGTCCTGCGCCTAGTGCGGCGTCGATACCGTTCCGTCCACCCTCGGCGAACTTTGGCAAAGTGTTCAGTCGGGGGTCGTCCCGGTTGATCGCTGCCAGTAGTCCGTTGTATTTCTCGGAGGATCGACCATTGATGATCCATTCGCCCTTATCGACCCATGATGTAGGTACACCGTCGTAGCCGATTCCGAGAATGCCGTCCGTTGTGGACGTTCCTGGACCTGAGGTGGGGAGCCTTGACCCTGCCGAGTTCTTCGGCAGCCGCGAGCCTCGCGAGTTGAACTGCGGTGCAGCGGGTCCGTATTGACCAGTCGCGTTGAACGCAGCTTGCGCAGCAGATGTGCGCTGAACGTCAATCGTGATGACCGATGTTCGGTTCTGCGCCGCACTAGTGATAGCCGCGTTGATGATGCCTGCATCTCGCAACGCCTGCTCGATCTGCAAACGAACCTGAGGATCAGCGATCCGCTGAGACAGATCACTAATCTCGCGAACCGAAATGTCCTTACCGGCCAACAATTTATCAATCAGCAGGTCAGCACCAGGCGTGGCAGTCTGAGCATTCAAAATGTCCAACAACTGCTGCGACTTCTGTTCATTCAGATCGAAATACGTTGTATCCAAATCGATCTTCGGAACAGCGCTGATTCCACCGACCTGCGAAATCTTCGCTACGATCGCATCAAGGCCGATGATCGCATCCTCAGAATCGGCAGTCACCTTGAACGTGGTGACACCATTTTCTTTGATCTGCTCGACCTTGAAGCCCATTTCATTCAAACGGGTTTGAGCGTCCTCAGTGAGCGCCGCAACCTCAATAACCTTGGGCTCGCCAGGCTTAATGACCTGGAGCTTTGACCAGATGGCACCCAAATCCTTGGTGACCTGATCGCCGCCCTCCATGACAGCGGAAAGTTGAATGATTCGTTGGTCATAACCCAACGAACCAATCGCATTCCGGATCTCATCAACCGACACGCCAGCCTGCGTCGCCAACTGCTCAAACATCGCCTGGTTGTCCGCGAACACCTTGCCCATATCGCCGCCAGCCATGGCAGCGTCGGAGGTCGCATCACGGATACCCATCAACGTTTTCAGCAGCCCAGCACCATTCTCAGTGCTCGAATTGACTGAACCATCAGCGTTCAACAACTCCTGACCGAAGCCAGCAGTCTTATCCATCGCCTCAGCAGTAGACTTAGCGACATCACGAACCAACTGGTTGTATGCCGACATCGTCGCCTGCATGTCCGGAGGAACACCCGCAAGGATGTCCAACGTCCGCTTCAACGCCGAAGACTTCTGATCCGCCGAAGACGCACCATCAGCCATGATGTTGAACTGCTCAGCGATCTCCGCCATACCCGGAGTCACCCGGCGCGCAGCTTCCTGAATGTCAAGAAGGTTCTGTCGCGCCTCCTCAAACTTCTGTGCGGCCATCTCGCCGCCAGTGCCCGACTCACGCAACCCCGAAGTGAACAGATCGAAGTCACTCTGCGAACCGGAAATGATTCCCGCTAGACGTTCCGCCGAGAACCCAGTCTCATCGATCGCAGCCTTAGCGTCCTTGTTCGCCTGAGCGATCCGGTCCATGTCCCCGGAAATATCTCCGTCAGGACCATCGAGGCCGAACATGTCGCCGAAAATGTCCGACGCAACATTGTTCCACTTCGCGTCATTCTTACCCAAAGACTCGAACTGGCCTGTGATCTCAGTGACCTGATTCGACAGGTTCGTCAACGCGCTGTCATCGACGTTGCCGCCATTGCTCAGCAAAGCCAACGTCAAATCATTACGAGCCTTCGCCACATTAAGCAACGACTTCTCGTAAGCATCAACATTCGCCTTAGCCTTCTGCACATTCGAGAACCACGAAATCAGCAGCCCAGCACCAACCATCAGCGCCGCATTCATCGGACCGCCAACCACACCCGCAATCGCAGACGCACCAGACTTCAAACCAGACAACGCCGACCCGCCAGCAATCCGAGCAGCCGCAGAAAACCCGCCAGCAGCCGTAGAAGCACCCATAAACGACGTCTGCATAGAACGGATCGTCGAAGAATGCGTACCCAACGTGCGCATCGCAGCACCGACAGTGCCGATCTGCGGAGCCAACCGACGCATATCCGAAGACATCGCCGTAAACCCGGCACGCATACCAGCAGTCGACGTAGCCACCGAAGTAGCAGCAGACGTAATACCTGCCCGCATCGGAGCAACAGCACCAGTGACCCGAGCCATCAGCCCAGGGAACGTGCGGAACACCAAGAACCCGGCAGCCAACGCCGCCAAAGCCATAGTGTTACCAGCCATCAACCCCGACAAACCATTCAACGCCGGAACAAGAACAGCATCCGCAACAGTCGCAGCAGCCTCAAGAGCCGACAAAAACAGCTGCCACGAAGACACACCCAACGCGCCAGATGCCGCAGCCAACGAAGTAGCAATCCCCAAAATTGGGGTAGCAGCATCCTTCGCCACACCAACCAACGTGTGGAACACACCGACAAGGCGATCCCACGAACCATCAACCCCTGAAAGGGAGAACAGTTCCGAAATCTTCGCCTTGCCGGAATCGATCAGCCCCGGAAGATCAGACTCCACCCACGCCGAAAACTTGTTGATCGCCGATGTTGAATTGTTCAACACCGTCGTCGTGACACCAGACAAAAACGCGCCAGCATCAAAGTTTTCAGGCAACATCACATCAAACAACAGATGATCGAAAGCCTTAGCCAACGGGCCAACAGACTTCGCCGTATCATCCAACGCCGTTGTAATAGACGACATCTGGCCAGGCAAACGCTCAAACCCAGGACCCAAAGCAGCCGCACCAAGGCGGCCCATCGCAGCCTTGACATTCTCAAAAGCGCCAACAACAGTGTTACCCGACTCAAGAGCCGCGCCACCAATGTTCTCGGAGATGACCTTCATGAACGTCGCGGAATCAACCTCGCCGCCCTTGACCATCTTCGCCAAAGCCTCAGCAGTCACACCATATTCCGCCTGCAACCACTGCAGAATCGGAATACCGCGGTCCGACAACTGATTCAAAGTATCCGTATACACCGTTCCGGACGCCTGAACCTGATTGAAAATCGAACCCATCTCAGAAAGAGACGAACCCGCAATCGTCGCAGCATCACCAGTCAACGACAGATACTTCGTCAACTCCTTACCCGGAGCAATACCCGCAGCAACCGCCGAAGCAGCCACAGTCGCAGCATCACCCAAACCGAAAGCCGTACCCTTCACGGACGCCAAAGCGGAATCCATGATCTTCGCGGTCGACTGAGTCGAATGACCCAAGCCGCGGAGCTTGCCCTCAGCGGTATCGATCGCGGTGAGACGACCCATACCCTTCACCAGTGTCGCTGCGAGCAGTCCGCCCACAGCGACACCAGTGGTTAGTACGCCGGCTTTCAATGCTGTCGAGAGTCCCGACGACATTTTTGAGCCTATGTTTTTGCCTGTGCTGTCCGCGCCTCGTTCGGCTGCACCGAGTGCGGTACGGACTTGCCCAGGAATCTGTTTAGTGTCAACAACTAAGCTGACTTAATATGCAGTTGCTAACTCGATAGCCACTGCAACTGCCCTCCCCTCCGCCCGAAGTTAGGGCGACCCTTCAACGAAATGCTTATCGTTCGATTACGAAACCCTCACGGGCGTTTTTGATGCAGTTGCAATAGAGATGCGCCAACTGCAGATTCCCGAGATCATGGGTTCCGCCTTTGGAGTACGGGAGTATGTGATCCACCGATGCCCGCTGCATATCGGGGGAAACTAGTTTCATATCAATAGGTTCCGAGCAGATGCCGCACGAATTCCCGTCTCTCTGTAGGAGCGTTCCGATTGAAACCTTGTGACGTGTCCCTCTGGCTCGCCTGCAGTGATCGCAGACCTTCACATCTGATCTGCGCTTCCGCCCGCACTTTCCGAGCGCTGTCATGTCGATGACGGTTTGGCACCGGACACAGTTGCGGTACTTCGCAGGGGCCTCGCCACCGTTCCTATGTGCCAGTTGCTGACATTTCTGCGAACACGCGGTCCGTCGATTCATCTCTGGTGGTGGCACCTGGCCGCACACAACGCATTTGCGTTCCGCAGTCCACCTTCGTATTTCAGACACCGTCCCAGTGCGAGCGAGTTGCATCGCATGTGTTGCGCAGTACACCCGCTGCCTGGGATTTGTGCATCCATCGAACGAACACCTCGGCTTACAGTCCTCATTACAGAACCGTCTGCGCCCTACCGGAAGCTCTCCAGAGCAACCTCGACACACTGCCATGCAGAACCTCCCCCAAAAGCGCTACGCCGAAATCTGTTTCCGACGCCGCGCCAACTCATCCGCAATCTCATTCACAGGCACAGCATCCGGATCCTCAACAACCACAACCGATTCCCGATCCTCCAAAGGCCGAGACAACAACTGCGGACGCGAATCCTCATCGCCGCCAGACCTCTGCCAGTTCGCCCCCTGCAACGACAACAGCAGCAACGACCACATATCGAAATCAGGTGTCCACCACCACGACTTCGGATTCTGCGCCCGATACAACGCCTGATCCGGCGACGGAGGCGCGTAACGAATCAGCACACGCAACTCATGCCACGACAACACAGCAGTCCCGATGTCCTCCAAATGGAAACCCCGACACAACAGGTCGTACTCGATGGCCCCAGAGTGCTCGTCTAGGAGTCGTCTGAGGCCGAGGATTCCCCCGGCGTGATCTTCGACTGTTCCTGCCAGTAATCACCGATCTCTCGGATCTCGCCAGCAGTCAGCTTGTCAAGAACCTTGAACGTCGCAGCAGAAGTGGACAATTCGAGCAGTTTCTTCGTGCTCAACACATCCGACTTCGCTTCACTGTCCAGGTTCTCTTCAACCCACTTCGCGAACAGTTCAGACTTCGCAGTCGGAAGATACTGCAGTTTAGGGACAACGAACTCAAGAACCTTGCCGTCAGACAGCGGAACCTCAAACTCCAACTGCACCTTCGGATCATGCGCGCCAGTAATACGGAAAACCATGCGGGGACCAGACCTTTACAAAGATTGTGGGGACCAGGCCCTAGTCCCACCCGGTGAGGGCAGGCCTGGTCAGAAACAAACACTCACCGGGTAGGTTCAACTAGGAGCCCGAAACGCCGAACTCAGTGATCTCGCGGACATTGAACTTCTTGCCGTCAGCCACGAACGGGAACGCCTCAAACGTGACCTCGTACTTGACGATGTCGTTGTGGACATACACAACATCGCCAACACTCGTGGGCTGCGCGATAGCAGCGATCTGCCGGCGCAAACCATCCGCACCAAGCAGATGGTCAGTGACAAACACGCTCTTAGGCAGCGGATCCGAGTTCTCGTCAACAATGAAACCGTTAGCAGTCTCAGTGACGTTGCCCGAACCGAACACCGCCTTCAGAACCTCAAGGTTGGTGGACTCCACGAAAGTCACCTTGAAGGTGTTCGAGTAGTCGGACTGCGGCGTTGCGATAACGTCTCCGCCGTAGTCCTTCACCTTCGTGACATCGCGGCCCTGAGTCTTGGTGACACCAGCATCGGAGATGCCGCCCAGGCTCTTGAACGCTGCGGCTAGAGCCTCAGACGCAGTGGTCGGCAGCGTAGTTCCGAGCGGCGCCCAATGAATGACACCCTTAACCTTCGGAGGATTCGGGACATGGACCTTAGTAACATCAGTAGCCATACGGCTTACTCCTCAAATAGAAGAAGCCCCACACCAACCAGGCGCAGGGCAACTCAACAACGATTCTTTATTGATTTGTGGCGATACCCAGCTCGGCGACAACCTGCCAACGAGACTGAGAGATAGCCGGATCCGGATCATCAAACGGCCGCGGATCAGACACAATCTCCGCCGAATTGATCCACGCACGCCGATCAACACCAGCAGCGTCCTTATAGACCACCGATTCAGCCTCGCAAGACTCCAAAACATCAGCGATCGAGTTCGCCAACTCTTCAGCCGCAACACTGTTCGACGCCCAGCACTCAAAAATCAGCATCGGTTTCACCGTCACCAAATTTGAGCGATTCGCGTCCGCCAAATCGACCCGCACAAACACCGGAGGACGAGTAGCCGGCACAGTGCCAACCACCCGCACCGGCTGCTTCGACTTCAGCAGCGCGATCGCCACCGACATTGCCGGTTTCCTACCCGCGCCCATACGACAACGCCTTCAGCAGTGTGTTGTACTTCGCGTTCTTGCGGATCGCCCGATGATCAGCAGTAACAACCGAGGTGCGCCAGCGGCCCTGAGGCTTAGCTAAACCCATCCGCGTGCTGAGCATGTAAGTGCCGCCATGCGTTTGAGCTGCAGCAGCTTGAACTCTGCGGGCGCGGGCCTCAAGATCCCCCACCACGCCAGGCTCAGAACGCAACGCACGGAAAGCGCCAGGGACGAACTGAACACGCATCTTAGGCATCAGACCTCCACGAAACCCACTGTCCCTCTTGGAAGCATGCAATCCATTCGCCGCCCGCGGCTGGATATATTTCGAGGTTGTTAGTCCCGCCGTCCGGATCAACCTTCGCGATCGCGCCAGGAAAGGCATGGATCTCGCCGAACGAATCCTTCACAATCAGATCAGCCATCAGCCCTCCGCAAATTCACAACCAACCCAGGACGAAACCCGAACGGGCCATTGTTGAAATCCTCAGGAAACCCGATCACCATCAACTCCCCCTGCCCCGGCAAAGAAACCTTGTCTCTTGGGCCGATCTCAAACCCCTCAGGGGTCAACAGTTCAACCTGAACGACTACCCGGTTTTCGCCGACAGTCTTCGGTTCAGTCGAATTCGGTGTCGACCAGCCGTAAGCGAGCTGCTCGACCGGCGAATCCCAGGACTCAATTTCGTTGCCGTGTGCGTCTTCCCCGAGACCAGCCCACTTGTGGGTTAGCACCTTCAAGCGAGCAACAGTCACGGAAGTTCCTCCACAACAGGAGGCAACAAATCCACCATGAACGCACGCTGAGTGGAACAACCCAACAGTTTCCGATCAGGCTTCCCCAACCACATATCCCCCGCAGGATTAGCGAACGACAAGTTTTGGGAGAAAGGCCCCGCAGACTGATTGAACCCCGACACTCCCTCGAACCCGTCAGGCGCAGACATCGCCCGCTTCACCATCCGGCACGACACAATCACCGGAACCGAAGGATCCAACAGGCCCGCATCAATCCTCACATCAACGTCAGGACATGCCGCACGGATCATCACAGCCGCATCCTCAAGAAGCGCTGAGGCCGTCACAGCCTCAGCGCTTTCGAGTGGTCGCCACCGTGACTCCAAATCAGAGACGGTCGCGTACCCCATGGTTAGCTCCCGGCAGGAGCAGCGTCATAAGCGACGAAGGAGTTCTTGTCCATGATGACCCAACCGAAGATGACCTCAGTCAGGTAAGCGACAGCGTTACGGCGCTGCAGATCGCCATTGCCGAACGGATCGCCGTATTCGATCTTCTTCACCGGGATCGACAGGTTGTAACCGAAACGCAACGAATCCCAGTCGCCACCGAAGCCGCGGACACCGGTATCAGCCGAAGCATCCACCTGACCGGAAACACCCTTGGTCACTGCGACCTGCTGGCCAGCGTACGACGTGACAGCCGTACCAATCTGGATGTCAGGGTTACGTCGGTTGCCCTTGTCGTCACGGTCATTCGCGATCTGGTAAACCAGGCGCGGATCGAGAGCAAGGCCAGTGAAGTTGCCGCCGGCAGTGTTCACAACCTGGCCGTAGCCATCCCAAATCGACTTGTCGACATTGGTAGGCGACAGAGTGACACGATTGGTGGTCTGGTTGATGAACTCGTTGCCGCCAGTCAGCGCAGCACCCGAAGACGCTTCGCGGCCATGCAGAACAGCGAGGTCGATCTGGCGTGCCAGTGCCGAGGAAAGTTCCTCAGTCATCAGGCCGAGAACACCCGCGGGGTTGGTGAGAACCGCTTCCATGGTGAACTCGAGACCGACAACAGCCTTGATCGGGCGAATTGCCTTCGCTCCAACCTCAAGGACACTGTCAGGCTTGTTGGCGCCTTCGCCAACGATCGACGCCGAAGGTCGCTTGGTCAGAGTCGGGAACGTGTTTTCGCCGAGAATCATCGGGGTGGAAGTGGACAGCGAAGGGATGATCGTCCCGGCCTGTGCGCGCTTCCAAATGCCCTCTGCCACATTCCTGGGAAGAAGATTAGCTCCGCCGGCTCCGGAAGTGAGAGCGGCATTAGTGTAAGTAGCCATATTTTGTTACGTCCTAAAAGTAGATTTAGCCCAGCAGGATTTGGCGGGCAATATGATCAGCAGTCGAACCCGTATCCGGCGCCGTACCTTCATTCGGCACAACAGGACCCGAAGGCTTCTTAGCGATCAAAGTGAGAATCGAATCAGCCTTAGCCTCAAGCTCTTCACGAGAAGAACCCGACAGCAACGGCAAAGCATCAGCAGGGATGCCCTTCTCAGCCGCGACCTCATAGCGGAGCAGAGCCGAAGTCGCTTCGTCCCGTTCCTGAGTGATCGCCGCGATCGTGCTGTCTTTACGTTCGAGTTCGGACTTGTCCTTGTCCTCGAGCTCCTGAAGTCGGGCAGCTGTAGCCTTCAGTGTCCGCTCAGCTTCTTTACGTGCCTCACGTTCAGCGACTAGAGCAGCTTTCCCAGCTTCGCCGAGCAGGTCGTCAGAGGCCTGCTCAACAGTCTTTGCGGCCTCAACCGCAGGCGCGGCAACAGTTGTCGCAGTACCAAGTACGGTCGCCGCATCAGCATCAGTAGCAACAACATTCGATTCAGTCGTGTCAGCCATCTCGGCATCCACCTTTCAAAAGATTTGGGAGCAGCATCGCGCCGCAACAAGAAAGGCCCCCACAATCGCCGTGGAGGCCCATACAAAACACATTTCAAACAGAGGAACTAGTGACTACCCGAAACCTGGCGTATCCCAGCGAGAATCGCACTCGTAGAACCGCCCTCAGCCGAACGAACACCACGGACATAGATGTCGTTCAACGCTTTCAAGTCATACCCGTCAGGAAGGTCTTTCCCGGACCACGAAGGTGTTGGCACGCAATCACAGTCACCGTGATACTTGTTGCCTTCACCGCCCGCCGCGATCTTCCCCCCGTACACTGGGCCGCGAGACGCCAGCATCAGACAGAACGCGCAAGTCTCAGTACCAGTGGGAACCCGACAGTAAGTGGCCCCCCTGTCGCCACTCGCCGAGCGGGCCACCGTGTCTCGTCCCGCCTGCTTCACGAACTTGTCCGTGATGTTCACTAAGTGACTGAACAATGGCGATACATCGTCCGCCCACAGTGCGCCAGCGGCGTAACGGACGCTCGCCTGCACTTGTTCAGCGGGGACAGCACCCGTAGCGGTCGCCCGATATTGGCCGCGAGCTGAGGAAGAATCCCGTAGCTCGTCGTACCAATCAGCCGCGACCGCTGAAGAGATCGTCCCGTACTGATCGTTCAGTGCCGGCATGAACTCCAACAGGGCATCCCGCGAAAACTCCGCATCCCCAATATCAAGTCCACGCCAAAACTCTGTCAGATCATCCTTAGCAAGATCGACGACGCTCGAATTGAGCCGACGAAACTCGGCAACATCATGGCTGGACGGCATCGACACCATCCACCGTCACCGAACTACGCGCAGCTGCACGAGCATTCAATGCCTCAACCATCTGACGGCCCTGAACACGACGCTTATCAGACAACAACCGAGTAATCGTCGTCTGGTCATAACCCAACGCCTCCAACGCCACATCAGACTCAGCAAGCCACGGAATCGCCGCCACCTGCTTCACCAACGCATCAGAAGCCGAAACCACAGACGGAGTAGCAGGATTACGCCACTTCGACTGCAACTTCTTCAACTCATCCGGAACAGAATCCAAACCATCCCGCAACATCACAGCAGACACCGCAGCATTACGAACACCCGAACCAAACACCCGATTCGCCGCATTCGCCTCAATCACAATGTCTTCCTTCTCCGCATAAATAGCTTCAGCGGAAGCCGGATTATCATGCACAATGCCCAACGAAGACAACGGGACACCCGTCTCCCCAGAGAACATCCCAGCGAACATGCGCAGTTGGTCGCCATGCGGTGTCATCGACATCTGCGGGAACTGCCCCACAGTCGGAACATCCGCATCCTCATCCTTGCCGATCGCCAAGAACCGGCCAACCAACGCATCCCACCGATTATTGCCTTTAGCGAACGCATCCTCATCCGCACCCAACAAATACCGCTGCGGAGTGGAGAAAAACTCGGCGCCAACTTCCGATCGCACAACAGTACGAATCGCAGCATCCGTCAAACCCATCACCGAACGAGAAATACGGGAATGCCCAAACGGCCGATCAAGTTCCGGCCTGAACACCAACGGCGACACCAACACACGCTTCGTCGGATTCGCCTGCCGAGAAACAGCCCAACCCTTCGCAGACTTCGTGCACGTCACCACAGACTCCGGCAAATAGATCACCAACTCAGTGGGATCACCCGAATCATCAACAGCCACAATCGCCAACGCCGCAGACAACTGCCGCCGCCGCCGATCCCACAACCCCGCACCATGCTGAGCTGACCTCGCCAACACCAACACCTCAGGCTCACCAGCCTCAGTGTCACCCTTCGTCACCGTCAAAAAGCTGACAGCATGCACCAACGCTGACGTAATCGCCTGCGGCAACTCAATATCCATATCGTTGTCCGCCAACACCCCAGACAGATCAAACGGATCCTGGTCCTCGCCAGGAACCACAAACCCATCGAACGAACACCGAGAACCCAACGAATACACAGCCTTCGCCGGCCAACCCAACATCGCCTCCGCCTTCGCCAACTGAGGCGGCAACGAAATCTTCAAATCCTTCAACAAATTCTGCGTATCAAAATAGGTCGTCCGAAGCAGATTGCGTTCCTGCTTCTCCAACCACACAGCCATCAACTTATCCAACGTGTTCTGCTCATCATGCCGCAAACCCGGCACATTCAAACCGCTCATCTAAAAACTCACCTTCGACTTTCGGCCAGGCTTTCGCTTACTCGTCTTCACGCCGAAGGAAGCTAAAGTGACAACCACTAGCGGAGTAATATCCATATCCAAAGACTTCCGATCCCACCCAAACGCCCCAGCAGCCCCGATAGGCCGCTTCTTCGCGCCAGCCAACGCAGCATTCAACTGTGGCTGATCAAAATGAGACATAGTTCCGGAATGAACTGCATCAACAAACATCCCGCACGCTCTAGCCATATCGCCAGAGCCAGTAACCGTTGTTCGAACTCGTCGGGCCGATAGCTCGGGAAGAATTGATGCAATTGGAGACTGGCCATCGATCACAACAGCAGACGCCAGACTCCACCTTTCTGCAAGCCAATCCACTACCCAATCCAGACCACGCGCAGTAGATGCATTCTCGACACACTCAACGTGAAAACTTCCATCGTCGCGCAATCTAGCCGCGCCGATCGAGACCATCGATCTATCTGGATTCATGTCAACCGAGTAAGAGACAAGTCCTTCAGTAGGAACCTCAGACACCGTAACTGCACATTCCCGCCATGCAGCCTGCCTGACCACTTGCGAATGAATATTGTCATCCCAGATCCCTAACCGTTCACGCGCAAACTGCTCCGGATCCATCGAGTTGTACTCATCTTCTACAACCTCGACAGGGACGCGCCCACCCAACGCCGGGATCGCCAGTGCCCACGTATCGACCGAAGCAGGATCCATTTCCTTCATCGCTGACCACTCGAAGTACGCCAACCTTGTGTCAGTGCCGGCGATGCCGGAATCACGCAACCGCCCAAACACCTCCGCATTATTCTTCGGCGACGGAGGCGTACCCGCGAGCCATATTTGCGGGTTTCTACGCGCAGACACCGAAGGCAGCATGTCCCCCCACGCCTCAGTCGAAAGATCCTGCGCCTCATCCAGAAGCAACGTGTCGCAAGAGAACCCTCGACCCTGACCGCCCGCACGCGCCGAGAACTTCAGTCGACGACCATCCATCATCTCGATGCTTTGATTACCACTCCAGTCCCGAATGTGGCGTACACGCTTTCGGAGATCGTCGTAGTTTTCGAAGTAGCCCTTGAGGCGCAAAAACGCTTCAGTTGCCGTGGGATACAAATGGGCCGAGTGAATCATCAACTCGTCATCTTTAAACAAAACCAGCCCAGCAAGCTCCCGAGCTTCAAACAACGCAGTCTTACCAGACTGGCGCGGAACCGACAACGCAATACGAGAAGCAGCCCACTTATCGCCATTCTTACCAAGCGAATGACGAAGAACAAATCTTTGCCATTCATCCAGAATCAAACCGTAAGATGCACAGAACTCGGATACAGCATCGCCGTACCTATCATCTCCAGCAACAGGCAAAGACGATATCCTCGGAACCTGCGAACCGATCATCCAGCACCACCACCAAAGGAAAGCAAACGCGCCTGGAACCGGTCAGCTGGAGATTCTTCTGCAGGAGGCAACTTCGACTCCAATTCGGAAACATGCACACACACCTGCGCATAACGACTCGCGAGCGCAGCCAGGTCACGCTTGGACTCACATTCATCTATTGCACGCGCAAGAATTTTCCGCAACTCACGCATTGAATCCAGCATTGTCCCCAACTCTGAGGCACTCTCTAACGACACAAGAAACCACCTCAGAACAGCGCAAATAGAAACAGAGACAGAATGGCTTCCACAACACGTGTGGAAATAGAGTTCATATATATATACGGCCCTTTGCCTGAGGGTCGCCGTGGGGCCGGGGCGGGGGTTAGGTGGGCCTTACTCACATCCGGGCAGGCTCCTGACCTGGGGTTATGTGACAGTTTCGACGTTTCCGCTGGTCAGGGGCTTGCAACTCGGTTGGTGGGGGTCACCATCGCTGAGATGTAGGCAAGGGTTGCCTTGGTCTTTGGTTGGTGCCGTCCGACTTGCGGAGGTTGCACGACCTATGAGTGAGAGCAAGGTTGCTCAGGGCTGTCTTCGCTCCCCCTCGGGCTAGGGGAATGATGTGGTCGATTTCTGGGGCCATGGGGTGCCCTGCTGGGAGTTGTTTGTTGACGGTGTGTCCGCATAGGTGGCAGTAGGTTTGGGTTTTGAGGATGGTGTTTTTTGCTTTTCTCCATTGGTGGCCGTTGCTGTTGGCTTTGATGTGGCCCACGGGGTTCACCTCCTCGGGTTAGTTAGTGTTGGTTGAGGATTGCTTTGTTCATGCGTTTGATGGTGTCGGGTTTGATGTCGCCGAGTCCGCGGAAGCTGATGTTGTTGTCGATGGTGTGTGCTTGGTTGGTGTTGCGGTCGGTGAGGATTGCGTCTGCGAGTGCGGTTGCTTCGTCACCTAGACGTGTGAGTGTGTAGGTAGTGAGGCCTTCAGTTGGGGCGTGTGGTGTGCCGTTGTGTCCGTCTGCATTGCTGGGTGTGTAGGTCCATGCGGTGATGTGCCACCAGCTTCGGGTGTCTTGATCTCCGAAGGATGCATACGTTCCTGGCGCGTGTTTGCCTGTGGCGATGAGTTCAGCTGCGCTGTAGCGCTTGCCGTCCCAGTCGCTGTTGCTGTGGGTGTAGTGCTGCGCTTCGGGGATGGTGGCTACTGCTGTGAGGGTGGGGCTGTACACGGTGAGGGTGGGCATCAGTCTCCTGGGGATTAGGTGGCGGGGTGTGGTTGTTCACCCGCCGGTGGACATACCTGCCTCACCAGCACAATCACATCGCCGTCACAGATCCCGACCATTTGCGCCGGCTACCTAGCCGCCATGCTTTGCGTGGTTCGGTTCTGGGTTTCCCGTCCTGGTGTTGGATGAGGGTTGGTCCGTCGTCGTGTTCTACGAGTGATGGGTTGCTGTATGAGATGAGGTGGCCTTGGTTGCGTGCCCATGTACCGATTCGGTAGTCGGCTGGGATGTTTGCGCATTCGAGGTTGGTGAGCATGTCGTGGACGAGGTCTGTGCGTATGGCTACTGCTACTGCGTGTATGAGTTGTTCGCAGGTGAGCCAGTGTGTTTCGGCTGTGAGCGCGTTGGCTATGCGTTGTTGGTATTGGGGTGGGCGGCTTGTGCCGGTGTAGAGGCTGATGATGGGTGTTGGTGCGACTGCGAGTGCTGCTTGTGTTTGTTGGTGGAAGTTGGTGACGGGTATGGCGTCGTCTTCGAGTACGCAGCAGTAGTCGGCGGGGGTTGTTGTGGCGAGGACCCATGCTCGGTCGTGGTTTGTTCCTTGGCCTATGGTGCCGTCGTCTAGTGCGATGGGGCAGCCGCCGAGTTGGGCGGATAGGGTTTGTGCTTGTTTGGTGCGTTGGTGGTGTCCGACTATGGCGTAGCTGATTGTCACCATTGCGTTCACCTACCTGGGTCTAGACTTCCACGAGGAGTCGCCTACTGGTTCAACGCCTGGGATCATGGCGCTGATATCGCCTACCGCTTTGATTACCTCATCCAAGATTCCCTTGGGTAGAACGCCTTCCGGTTCACCCGTCGCGTTCTCGCCGCACTCCAGCTCGGAGGCTTTGACAGTCAGCCCTTCATTGGCGACCAGTTCTCGGGCCGCGTCCATCACGAGATGTGCGACCATGTCGTCTGGGAAGTTCGCGCCTTCGAGTTCGTCTCGGTATGCGGCGAGGGTTGATGCTGTTGTGGGATTCAACGGTTGCTCCTGGTTTTGGGTATAAGAAAAGCCCACCGCGACCGAAGTCCGTGGGCACTCCCGAAGGAGAACAGCTGACTAGATCAAGCCGACACTAGAGGCTCTTGCGTGTGGGTAAACATACGAAGTCTTGCTTGCGCAGCAGCAACAGCCGCTTCTTCCTTGGCTCTGAACTTCTCTCTGAACACAACTTCCCCGCCCTCAGAGACCTGGGCGAACCACCAACCCTTCTGAAAGTAAACGCCACGTATGCCGGAACGACTATCAGAGTCGGCGCCAGAACGGTTCTCATTGTTCTGTTTGGTGGTTGCGAGTCGCAAGTGGTCAGGGTTCACGCACACTCGGTTGAAACACATATGGTCGATCACGAGTCCGTCAGGTATCTCACCCTTCAGCCGGCTGAATGAAAGCCTGTGCGCAGGCTGCAGTCTGCCTTCAAACATGAACTTGCCGTAGCCAGTACGGTCGGTTGACGCTGTCCAGTTCCAGCACTTATCGGACTTGTCGACCTTCGCCCAGAACCGATCCTTCACCGGAATGCGTTTGTTGATCGGAGCGTGCAAGGCCCTGCCGCTATGTTGCCAGGCCGTAATGTGTTGAGCAATAGCCTAATGCGAGAACTGTGTGCCCGCAGCCTTCAATTGAACAGATCTGGTTCTTCAAGTCACCCCATTATTGGAATCAACTGCCTCATAACATCTGGGTTCTTATGCGCAAACTTGTACAGCTGCAATCGCGAATGACCCGGATTGCTCTGCGACACATCACGTTCAGCCGCATGCCCGAAAGCTCTCACAACCCCAGGGATGCGTTGCACCGACGCAAGGGTGTCTGCCGCGAGGAACCAGGCATTGTCATCGAATCCCCACCGCCTGAACCGTTCATCCTGCCCACCCAACAACCAGTAGGTGTCCCAGTCAGTGACGAACATGCCGCCAACCGAGTTCGTGAACTCCCGCTCAACAACTGCCGATTCGAGCGGACCATGGACTGATTCGGGGGTGAGGTACTGGTATCGGTTGAACGGATACACCACCGAACGATCCACTGTTTGCACAGCAAGTTTGAGGGCTGTTTCGTCGGGGATTGTGTCTGCGTCTGCGACGATGAGGATGCCTTGGCGGGCTGCTCGGACTGCTTCGTTGCGTGCTGCTGCGACGTTGAAGTGTTGGTGTGTGGTGTCTGCGGTGATGGTGGTGTAGCCGCGGTTGGTGTACCAGTCGTGTACTTGTTCGTATGCGGGTTGTCTGTCTGGTGTTTCGCGGTAGGGGATGCACACTGTCACATCAGTCAATGAGTCCTCCTACACGGTCTGCTCGTTCTTTGAGTGCTGTACCGAACTGCTCGGCCTGGGCGATGAGTTCCTCCGCCCGCGCCGGTGTCAGTCCGTATGCGATGAGGTCTCTCGTCACGAATTCACGTATCTCGGCACTGTGTTCACTCATGGTCGCCACTTCCAATGTCTAGTATCCGAATCCTGAACGCACACCCCAATGATGAACCACCACATCCGGCGTAAACGCAAACCTAAAACCCCGACCCAACAAACGATCCCGCTTAGCATCCTCAGACCAATCCCCCACCGGCCAACCATCCACAAACACATCACGCCGCCACACAGAAGGATTACCCGAAAACGTTGCCGACTGCTCCAACAACCCATCCACCAACGTGAACTCGTGACCGTTCACTTCCAACGCCTCAATCAGACCACCCGCAGCGACCTCATTCTGAAACCACGGCTGACGCAGAAACACAACCTGCGCCAAATACGGATGATCATCGAGATGCTGCGCATACTCGTCGAGGTCAACATGTTTCGTGAACGTGAAGTCCTCTTCAAGCCACAACGCATAATCTTCGGTAGCACCTTCCGCGCACGCTGCTTGCATTGCGGCGCCGTAGCCTTGCCGGCCGGTGTCGATGACTTTGCTGTTGTAGGTTTGTTTGAGCCATTGGTGGTGTTGGGTGTCGCCGGAGTCGTCTATGAATACGAGTTCGGTTGTGCCTGTGACGTGTTGTTTGAGGCTGGTGATGCAGTTGTGGATGTATTGCTGTTTGCGGTATGTCCCGACAATGACCTTCACTCGATGTTCTCCAGTGCTTTCCGGACCAGCGTCCACGCACCGTCTCCATAGCGATGCTCCACCGTGAACGAATGCGTTTCCCCGTAGGGTGCGTACACCGTCCCGCCAAGTGGATGCTTGCGAACCTCAACCTCGTATGTGTTCATGTCGTCAGGATCCATCCCGCCGGATTTCCGTACGGCCGTGAAGTGCCCGATTGTGTGCCCGTTGATCATCAGCGGGAAGTGCAGCGCCATTCACACCTCCAGTGGGGTTGGGTCGCAGCAGCAGGAGTTCACCGAACAACCCTCACCCTCATGCCACATCGGCCGCGGACGATTAATCACCGCCAACACCGACGCAAACCTCTGCGCCCTAGAATCATTGATCACATACGGCGGAAACCCAGGCTCCAACGGGATGATCGTTCCATCCTCGCCAACCGAGTTAACTCCTTCGAGTCTCCCGCCGTTCTGTCGTTCTACTTCCTGTTTTGAGAAGTGGCCCATCATCCGCCCAACCGCAACAAGTCCCGCGCCATGCTCTGCAAATCAGCAACCACACGCTTACGTGGCGCTTCCGGCAGCTCGCGGCGCACAACCTCAGTCACACCATCAGAACCAGTCCGATACTCATCCCACGAGAAACCACTCATGTTTCGGCCTCCACATCAACCAAACAAGAATCAACCGCACCCAACAAACCATGCGTCACCCAAGACGGCTGAGACCCAAACGGAAACAACACCGAAGGACACGAATCAACCCGCTGACCACCCCGAAACAACTGCTGCCCAACCACAGTCACATAATCAGTCACCAACCAACCATCCTCAGTGCCAGAAGCCTCATCGGATGCGGCAACAAGTTCACGCAGGGCGACATCGAATTGGGCGTATGCCTGCTCTAGCCGTTCAGTCATCGGGAACCTCATACTTGGAATCGGCGCACACCAGATTGGGCTCGTCCTCATATCTCGTCTGGCAGGCTGCGATCTGAACCAGTCGAGCGCTGGGAGCAACACCTTTGGCAGCCTTCAGTTTCAGCAGGCCGCGGGCAGCGTAAATGCGTTCATCCCTAGTGCGGTGCTCATGTTCAGTCATCAGAACCTCCGTCAACCCAAAACAGTTGACATAGACAAGTCAACCCACACGACTAGACCAACGACATACGAGAAACCTCGCCAGCACGCAACAAATACGCCAACCCGCCACGCCGACCATCCCCACCAGCACGCTCACGAAACCAATCAGACCCCGCGTCGTAAGTAGGCGAACACACCCGCATCACATCACGAGTCGAACCCACCGACCACTCATGCTCATGACCATGCTGCAAAACCTGCGCACCACGAGCATCCTGACGCCCAAAATCCTGCTTACCCAACCAATCAATACCCTTACCCCGCGACCACTGATGCCCATGCGCCACAGTCACCAACGTCGAACCAACCGGAACAGTCATAGACCCCGCCCACTTATCAGGCACACGAACCTCAACATGACCAAACGCCAACCGATTCAACAACAAAGCATCCTTCACAGCCAACGCAGACTCAGTAGCCCAACCATCACCCGGATACGTATTCAACTGACGCTGAGCCTGATCATGATTACCGTTAACCGTATCCATGAACACCCGATCAGTCAGTGGCGCAAACGCTTCCACCGTATGCAACATCAGACGCCGCAAAATCCTGAACTGCTCAGTGATCGTGTCCTCAGTCAGCCACTGATTTTTACCGCCCTGAGAGACGATGCCTTCGATGCAGTCGCCGGGGAAGCAAATCTGAACACCCTCAATGCCGTGCCGTTTCAGATCCTTGAACTCTTGGACTGCTGCGTCAACGGATTCGAGGTAGCGTTCCACGATTTGTTCGGTTGAGCCGTCGCGTGATCGTTTGCCGATCTGGAGGTCGCCGGCTTGAAACACAAACCAGTGCGCGCCAGTGCTTTGATCTGGCTGATGTGCCGGCGCTTTCGCAGCTCGCGCAATCAACTGTTCGAGGTCCCGCTGATCGGGTTTCGGGGCGAGTTTGTAGCGGTAGGTGGTGAACGCCAAACTGCCGTCATCCTTGAACTTACGGTAGACGGACGGGGGCGCAGCGAACTTCACTGTCACCGGTTCACGGCAGGAGCTAAGTATCCCCTCATAGCTGCTGTCATCGTGGGGTCCGGTGATTGTTGTGGTGCGCGCCTGCCCGTCCGTGTTTGTGGTGGGGGCACTGGCTGGGTTGAGTTTGTTGGCGAGTGCGCCCATCGGTTCAGCTCCTAGATTGTGTGGTTCTGGTTGAAGGCTTCTTCCGCTGCGGGTAGTTGCTCTTCGGCTAGTTCAAGGGATTCGTTTGCGTATTCCGCGAAGTGGTCAACGATGACCGTCTCCTCCGTACAAGATGATGAGTGTGACTAGCGACGGCAGCAGCAGGATTGCGATGAATAGGAACAACTCTCCGACAGTCAAAGCAACCTCCTACGCGTAGCAGCCGACATACCATTTGTCTTCGAGGGGACCGTTGCCCTGACATTCAGGATCCCCGCACACTGGGCAACAGAGACCGGAGTGTTCTTCGTACTCGTCGAGCCATCGCTGAGTCACACGCCGCTCATGATTACGGAACCGCCTACGATCCCAACGCCGCTGCCAATAATTCGTGCACATCCGGCAACCACACTCATTGACACCGCTGTACTTCCACTCCCACCGGCAATCGCCATACACATACGACGACACCGCAGGCGAGGATGGAAGATTGCAGGGAGTGATGCTGTGATCGTGACAGGCAACGGGATGAATGCCTGTGCGTTCAGGGTGTTGGAGTTTCACCCAGAACGGGTCAGTCTTGAAAGTTCTACTCACGTCAACCACTCCCCTACGCGCCGACGCCAATCCTGCGGCGCAACATCCGAACTCCCAGATCCTCGAAACTCCTGAACAAATCTTCGGAGTTGGGATCTCAGTTTGGTGTGATCGTCCACGTAGTAGTGGGTGCGGGCGATGATGGTGTCAGTTTTCGGTTGGTGCCACGTTCTGCTCATCGCCAACCCCTAACTCATTGCGGGACTGCCCGAAGGGTGATAGCGCGAATACTGCGCAACACTGCCATCCCATGCACTCTTTCCTTCGAACAGGTGCAGCGCCATGGCGATTCGGCATGTAGCTTGTTCGCGGATCTCCTCACATGTCACTATCATGGTCACCACCACCACAACTTCTCAACCGAATACTTCGGCGCCGGCTCCCTACCCCGCTGAAAGTCTCGGCGCGCCTGATTCCGTGCGGACTGCCGACACAGTTTGTTGAATAGCGATGGGGTGTACGTGGATTGCCAGTGTTCACGTTTCTGTTCCCGGGTGTCTTTCCACGTTCGGCTCATCGTCATCTCCCACAACAACATCCCAATTGACATTGACGGATCCACCAGGCCAAGGAGTCGACTGCTTCACAGCCCGCTCGCCACAAGGACTGCTGTCACAGCAGGAGAAGTCCTTGCCGAAGATGTAGGGCGCACCATCAGCGATCACAGCGGCAGCGCCCCCGCTCATGATCCTTAAACGCCGTCAACTTCAAACCCAAACCAACACTCCGACACTCAGCCCACAACCCCGCCATAGAACCACCCTCATCGAGGTAGCGGTCGAACTCGCGGACATCGTCTGCGTCTAGGGTTTGTTTCCATTCACCTATCCTGCAAAGCACTTAAGCCCTCCGCTTCAAGCCAATACGGACCAGTCGAGGTCAACGTTTCTGCGGTGTCCCACGGCTTCCGATATGCCACTCTCGCTGTCATCGTCCGCCCGTTCATATGCAGAGTCACTTGCTGGCCCTCAACTAGTCCCACGATCAGCCTTTGTCTTCGACGGAACTACGATCCTCAACACCAACAAACCGATGAACCTCACGCACAACAGGCCCAACCCGCAAACCATCCAACCGATCCGGCGAATACCCAGACCAACGACCCGCGGCACCAGCATCCACCACCGGGGCAGACGTAAACCCCCAAGACTGAATCAAAGCCAACGCATCCGCATCCTCATCGACCATCACAACCACATAGGGGGTGCCGTTGTTGTCGAGTTTCTTCATGGTGAATTTGCATGCGGGGCAGTTCTTTTTGCTGTAGATGGTTATGTTTGGGATTGGTTTGCTCCTAAGCCTTTGAAGATGATGTGGAGGATCATGAAAATGACCCCAATCACGTTGTGAGATCCATAGCCTCACGAATACGGAACGCCCAGTAGTCAGCTTCAACGTCAGCCGAATCCATCTCGTCCAGCACTCTTTCCAGCGTAAGCCTGATGGCTCGCTCCTTGTTCAACTCTTTGCCAAATCTCATGACGCGCTGATGCAATCTTGCCCAACGTTCTGTTGATTCGGCGATCACCGCCCGCGATTCGATTAGCTCCTCGAACATGCCATCCGGAAGTTCATAGTGGCGGTCCTCGTAATACTCCGGGAAACCCTGTGCAACAGTTCCACTAGTCCACTCAGCAAGTTCCTCATCTGTCGGACGAATCGCATAACCATCACTCATTCGGCGCTGCTCCAATCATCCAACAAACGATCAACCAACGGCTCCAACACCGCAACCACAGACAACCAACCCGCACACCGAGCAGCCCGCAACTCAGCCACAACCTCAACCAAAGTCACAACCCCATCCGACCTTTCATGTACGCATAAAACTTGTCGTAGCCGCGATCAACAACCGCAGCAAGCCAGGCCCGCATTAGAAAGCTCCGAGCCAATTAAACTGGGAACGGTATTCCTCCAACGACTTACGCCAATCTTCAATCGACCGAAGATTCATCGACAGCGCTTCGCTGTACATGCCTCGGCTGCGGTCCCACCCGAACGCCACACCATCAACCATCCGCGGCTTCCTCAAACCAGGACTAGCGCGATGCACTGTGCGCTTACGAACTGGCGTCAGCGCACAACGTGGAAACTCCTCAACCGTCAACACATACGACAGCAACTTGCCATGGTCGTACTTCACATCACCAACACCAGTGATCGTGCCTGAGCTTCGGCGTCCGTCCTCGAAGTCCATAACCACAGGGCAGCCAACCAGTTTCGACTCGATCTTCACTTTGCCGAACTGCGCCATAGTCCCGTCATAGACCGACTGCAGCCAAGGATCGATAGGAAACACATACCCTTGAAACTCAGACACCCGCACTCCTCAACTCATTCGAGAACCAAGTGCGAGCCATGCCATGAATCCTCTGCCAATCGCGGCAAACCTCGTCCCGAGAAGATCGAAGCTTCCGCTCAAACTCAATCCGCAACTCTATCTGGGCGACAGTCAACCTATTCGGATTCTTCCTCCGTGCACGGGACACAACCACTCCTAAAACAGCTGGGGAATAACAGGCAACGGCGGCAGCACAGGCAACGGCGGAGGAGTCCAATCCAACACCCCACGCGGCACAAACCCCTGAACCTCAACCGGCACATACACCGACAACGGCCGAGCAACATACGGCTCAACCAAATTCGGCAACGGCGGCAAAACAGGCAGTTCAGGCAACACCACAACCGGCGTCGGCGCAGCAGGAACATCAACCTCATTGACCACACCGACCGGGTACGCGCCATGCAAATTGGTGTAGCCGGGAACAATGTCGAACACCTTCAACGGCTCACGAACCACATCCGGGAAATCACAAATCGGGTCGCCCGCGACACACACCTGCTCCACCTCGGCAGCACCAAACGAACCACGCTCACCCATAAACCTGTTCCCAGGAAGACCAAGCGGCACCATCACCTCAATGCCCTTACCCCTATGCCGCGGATCCGAATACAACTCGGCATCAATGAAACTCACATCACCCTCAGCAGCCAACTGCTCAATCGCATCACCAGCAACACGAGAACCCTGCGAATGACCAATCACCCGCACAGTTGATTGCGGGCAACGCGAATGCTGCTCCATCACAACCCGCTTCGTCTCCGCCACACCCGCAGCAACCGACTGATCATAGGTGTACGGACCGAGAGGCCAAATGCTCCCCGGATACTGCACATGAACAGCGTTCGGCGCATGAATCGAGGGGATCGAGTTGGGGTGGTTAACTGCGCCAGTTCCGTCTACCGCCACATCAATTGTGCTCGCGCATGGTTCGGCGTTGGCGATTGCCGCGGCGAAGAGTGGGGTTGCGAGTGTGAGTGTGGCTGCTGTTGTGAAGAGGCATACGGTTTTACGCATGGCGCACCAAGATTCGAAGTTGAAGGCGATTGATTGATTGACGAGTGCAGCCCCACGTTGCATGCCGAGGGCAGAGGCAATCGTGGGCCTGCTGCGCATCACCTACTAGAGGGAGAGGCACACGAAAGAAGACTGACAGCCCCACTGTTGGGAGCTTTGGGGGTGCGGCAGGAATCGAACCTGCGATAGACGGGTCCGAGCCGTCCCCTGCCGACCTAGCCGGCTGCTCTGCCACTGAGCTACGCACCCATGGCACTGATTTGCGTACGCGGGCTCAATGCCGAAGCCTCGATAGATTCAGCCAATGAAGACTGAACTCGTGGCGGTGGTGGGACTTGAACCCACGACTTCTGGGTTATGAGCCCAGCGAGCTACCAACTGCTCCACACCGCTATGCCCGCGTTGGAGCCGCCCCTGGATGGGCGGCCGATCGAATAGACGCGGCCCTTTCGATCTGCACATTCACTCGCTAATGCTTCCGAATAGTTCCCCAGGCTTCCGTTTGCAGCGTTGCCTACGAGTGGGTAAGTCGGCCTTCATACGGGCTGTAGTCCGACGCGGATCATTTGCCCCTGCAAGAGCTTCCCGTTCCCAAGTGTTTGACACCCAGCACCCGCCTAAGCGGAATGACTTATCGGGTGCCCACGACGGGCGGATGGGAACCGCCCCAGTTCCCCCGGCTGGACTCGAACCAGCGCCCCACCGATTAGCAGTCGGCTGCTCTACCTGACATGAGCTACAGAGGGAATCTATTCAATTGTGTGCCGAGGCAAGCGGTCGACGGTCTCGGCATTGAGGTTTCACACCCCAGGGGTCTACATGCGGCGAACTCATGCACGCAAACCGGGCTGGGGCCTACCTCCAAGCTGTGGCCCCAATTGATAACGGAGAGGGGCAACTCCGGGCACGCCGACACTCAGGCAACACCGCAAACATGCGGGCTCCCCAATACGATCGACAACCAATAGGCAGTTTTTCAGGCTCATACCCAGGAGGTGACGGCTGAAGCATCCCAGGAGGATCCCCAGCTATTAAAGGCGGAAACAAAACCATCAAAACAGGACTGCCCAAAAGGTACTTACATCCCGGAGACATCCCCGCCACACCAGTTGATCAGCCGCCGGGACCCGATACAATCTGAGGCTCCCAAACCCACACCAACCAACTACACCCACAACACTAACTGACCAACCGGACACACCGCTTTACGAACCCCCCGACCCGGACCAGCCATCTCACAAAACCGCACATTCCGCATATCCAACTGCGACTCCCGCTGCCGCACAACAGCATCCTTCCGCGCCTGCCGCAACGAATCCTTATCGTAGAACCATTTGCCGCCACGGTTCACGGCCCGCACTTGTTTGTTGGTTCGCCACCTGCGGAGGGTGCGCGGTGACCGTTTGATGAATCTTTGGGCATCCCACTCATCGAGCCAAACCACCACACGCCCCTAAACCGATCTCAACCAGTAATGATCGCCTCAACATCATCGAGACTCACGAGCCGACCCCACGCATCCCAACCAACATGAATCTGCTTGTGATTGGGATAATACGAACGCCCTCCGTCGTCCCACACAATCGAGTTGTCCCTCGCTGGTCCACGCTCATAGCTGTGAGTGTGCCCGTGCAGCAACCACTCCCATTCATCCCGCAAACGGAACTGCACACCACGATCCTTGTCAGTGTGATCACCCCAATACGGGAAGTGCGACAACAACACCGTCTCACCAGCCACCCGCCGACGAGCAAACAACTGCACCGAATCAAACACCTCATAGAACGCCTTGATCCGATTGTGGCTGTTGCGGTTCGTCATCGGATGACATGAATCATGGTTACCTGGGATGAGATGCAGGCTTCGGCCCATCAACGCAGCACCAAGCATCGCCAGAGCGCGTTCCTCAGCTGCCCTGCCGCCCACGGTTAGGTCTCCGAGGATCCAAACCTGATCGCCGACACGAGTCTGATCTACCAAAGCGTTCAAGATGTGCTCATCGTGCTCATCGGTTGTGTTGAAGTTTCGGTCTTCCGCCACTTTCTGGTGCCCGATGTGCAGGTCTGACGTGAAGTAAACGCTCACCCAACCTCCTCAGAAATCCATCGCCTCAACCGGCGCGCACTGTGTAACGTGTACTGCGCTCGCTCCGTGTTCTCCAACTTGGCGATCACATCTTCAATCAAAGTCAACGCCATCGCCTTGCTCGTCACATCCTCAATATCCACTGACTACCACGCCTCTCAAAACAGCACCGGATCAACCACACCCACATCAGGCTCAACACCAAACAACGAATCCAACTCAGGCCACAACCGCAAACTCGCAAACCTCACAGCCTGCAAACCCTCCAACATCCCCACCGGCTCAACCCAACCCGAACCCCACAAACGATTAAACCCATCAACCATCCCCCGCACAGGACGCGAATCGTCATACAACACACCAACAACCCGCCCCTGACGCCGCCACACAAACCCCGACCACAACACCCCACACCTACCAGCCCACAAAGCCAACTCCGCCAACTCCACATCAGCAGCATCAACCGCATCCACATTCAACGGCGGCTTCGACGAAGGCTTCCCCCCATCAGACCCAACAGAATCCGCCGCCGGCTGACGCTTAAACGGAACCTGCGAACGCAGAAACGCGATCACATCTGGAGTCTGATTGACAAGCCGCTGAACCTCATTCACAGTTTTCTCCTTCGGGTTTGTGTGGGCAGTTACTTCACCCGCCTGGTTGGCTTGTATGCGGTTCTGCGTGTGCGGGCTGGGTTGTTCGCCCACATCGGCGGCACATGCTTAGGTTTCGGTCGCAGCGGCTTTGGCGGCGGAGTCCAACCCGGCGGCTTCCCGCCGATTGTCACTTGAGTAGCTTCGGCCGGGACCAGCACGTCATCGAACCACCCATCTGAATCCCGATGTTGAGGAAGTGATTCAGACCGTATTTGCGGATCCCTGCGAGCATGTCCAGGGTCTGCATGTCGGGCAGTCCGCACAGTCGCCGCATCTCGTCATACGGAATCTGCGGTCTCATCCTGCATCCCCTGGAGTGAAGAGGTCACTGACTTCGCGCCCTGCTAGCGGCTCCCAGTAGTTGCCGTCATCCCACAGCCATGCACCGTTTCGGGCTTTGAGTGCGGTTACGTCTTCCGATCTGATAACCGACCCGACTGGCAGCGCGTCGAGTTCGGTCGCGCTGTTCACCGTGCGAGGCTTCGACCAACCAGCGTCTTCCAGGCCCATCGCGATTCCGTGGGCGATGACGTTTCTGCGCTGCTCACCCATACTCTCGGCTGTGACAAGTAGGTCGAATACCTTCTCGGCCAGTTCGTCTCTCGCGGGTGTGGCCTGTGATCGGATCTCACTCACGATTCCCCCTGGTGGTCGGCTGTGCATTCGTCGCGGCAGTCTTCGTCGCATCCGTTGTAGAACTCGTCATCGGGATCGGTGATGTTCTCACTCACAACGACTCCTCAGAAGGCTTGGCGGCATTCGCTGCGGCCCTGTTCATTCCAGCCCGAACGACGTGAACGAGCTTGTGTTCGATGTAGTCAGGGAACCAAATACCGATCCGCCACAGACGGTCGAAGACGGGAGTTCGCCATTCAATCGGACCGGTGTCGAGCAGTCGTGCCACCTCGTCAAGTGAGTGCGTGAGACGTGGGTACCTGGAGCCCGGGTTGGCTAGCAGCGGCCAGTACGGTCGCATGATGTCTTGGAGTGCAAATCTTTCGAGGTCGGTGATTCTCTCGCTCATTGCTGTTCCCCTCCTGGCTCGTCGAGTCCGCGCTCGTACAGGAATTGCTTGCATGCCTTGAGGTGCTTGATGAGCGGGTCGAGCTGATCGAATCGGATGTTGAGGTCGTCGCCATATCGGTTGTCGATGGTGATGCCGGGCTGATGAACTTCGCCGGGGCACTCAACGATTGGGTCATGCCCGTTGTCGAAGTCGCCCCAGTTCCAAATCTTTGTGCTCATGATGGTGTCTCCAATTCTCGGATTGTGGGGCAAGGGTGAGGGACGATGGCGTATCCGTGTTCGTTGTCTCCGCAGCCTTCGCACATCCCGAACTCGTCGGGTGTGTGCAGTGCTTGGACTCGCTCGACAGCCGCAACCAGGGCCTCTGCTTTGGCGAGTAGCTTCCACGGCAGGGACGGAGCGATCTGAATCCTCATGAACCGCAGATGCTCCATCTGCCGACGCCAATCTGACAGTTGCGCTTTCGTGTGCTCAACATCCACCCCAGTCACGCCGCCACCCCCACAAGCTGAGCCATCAACTGACGGCCCACAAACTCCGCGTACGCCGGCGGAATTGCCTCCGCGATCTCCTTGCGCACATCAGTCCAGTCGATGCCCATCGCCTGCTGCCATTGCGCGACAGTGCCTTTGCCGCCACCATCGCCGTACACAGCGAAGTAGGGGCCGTCGAACCATTCGCCGTGCCGGTATCCGGCGACCCTTCCGCGATGCTTCCGATGCTCCGGTTGCGTGACCTCGAAGCCTGTGACTTCGAAGTAGCGGTGCCGGATCACGCCGAGCCCGAACATTTCCCCGCAGAGGGTGAGGTCGCGTCGGAGGTCTGAGCCTTGGACGTTCTCGATGATCGTCGGCACCGTGAGTTCCGCGAACGCCGCACGTGTAGCGGGGATCAGGTTGATGTGGTTGCCGGCAGTTGCACGCTGGTTCCCTTTGATGAGGGTGCATGATGCCTGGCATGGCGGGGAACCGTGTACGGCGTCGTACTCGTGTCCGTGTGCGGCGAGGTATTCGAGCGCGTCACCTTGGATGAATGTGTCTCCGGCGTAGTTGGGTTGGGGGTTGATGTCGACGCCTGTGACGTGGAAGCCGGCGTTTTGGTATCCGCGGGCAGCGCCACCAGCGCATGAGAAAAGGTCGAGAAGTTTGAGGCTCATGCTCACCCCTCCTCGGCCGCAACGAACGGGGCGACCGGCAAGAAAGGTCCGACAGGATTCACGATCTCAGTGGCCACTTCTTCCCCGCAGATGTCAGCTAGATGCCGAATGCCGTTGCGATTCACCCACCACCACTGCCCGAACATTTGACGGCGGGGTGTTTCGCGGTACTTCACGCCTTCGGGCACTTCCTGCCACGTTGGCCACGGTCCGGTTTCGGTGGGCGCGACAGGCTCGTTCTCGCCCAACCTGGCCCGTAGATCGGCAGCTAGTTCCGGATAGTCGGTGTCGCACGATGCGGCATAAGCGGCGAGGGCGGCTCGGGCGTGGGGGTCACTGTCGTACGAGAGGACGAAGTATCTGCGCCCAAAGTTGCGGCCACCCTCGGCATCTGAGCCGTCAACTCTGCGAACGATGTACTTGTCAGTCAGACCGGCAGGGTTGGTGCCGGTTTCGGTGGGGGCAGGGACAACCGGCGAGGGGGCGAGGTCTGCGTCGACGAGCCGCCAAGCGCCGTAGTAAACGTCGCGGGTGACAAGTCGGCCACCGACGATGCAGTCGAGAGCCTCCTCGGTACCGCCACGGTCCCAGTCGATCTCGAATACCCGGTCACCGACTTCGCTCATGACCGCGAACTCTGTTCGCGACCATGGTTCGGTGATCTCGTCGTCGATGTCGACGCCCGATTGCTGGCGCATCGCCTCGTCGAACCCTGCGTTAGATCCGGCTGCGTACGACTCCATGTCCCAGCAATGAGATGCAGGCCCCTCCGCTTTCGTCTCCTCCTCGGCGGGTTCGGCAGGGGCGGTGCCCCGCAAGCTCACCTTGGCAACCGATTCCGGGTTCGCCGCGTAAGCCTTGAGGTCGGCGAGGGCTTCCGGGTTCCGCGCAAGCCGTTCCTCGGCGGGTTCGCTTGCCGGGAACAGGGCGCGGAGACGGTCGACAGTTTCACCTGTAAGGAGGTACGTGTCGCTGCCGCTCTTCGAGAACACCACCGTCCGCACGTCTTCCACCTGTTCGGCGGTGAGTGCCGTACCGCCGGCAGGGATCAGACGGCCAGCGGATTGGAGATGCGCGAGGACCCGCTCAACCCCGGTTCGCACGGCCTGCTGCGAATCTCCGGTCATCGAGTCGAAAGTACGACTGGCGCTGCGGTCATGGCCGACGCTTCGCCACCACGCTGCTTCACCCTCAATCTGCCGGTTTGCAAGTTTGGTGGTGAGGTCAGGCGTGAGGTCTACGGCTTCAGCGCGCATCTCATCAACTGCTGCCGCCATCTCCTGCCCGATTCGTGTGAGCTTCTCAATCCGACTTTCGGTCATGTGTTCTCCTAGTTCAATGAATTAATAACCGCCTGAGCGGGCCTATCCCGAATCACCACAACCGCCCGACGCAACGCCTCCACGTCATCCCGCAAATGCCCCAACAGCTGATTGCACGGCGAACACAGAAGGCTCCGAACACATTTGCCGCACGATTCCCCGCCAGGGCAGCAACCGTGGTCGTGATCTACGGCGAGCATCCGCGCTTTACCTGACGCTCGCTGGCAGATGAAGCAACGTCCACCTTGTGCCGCCAGGATTGCGGGGTACATTCCTGGCGGCAGTTTGTAGGTGTTTTGGACGTAGCGTGCGTGGTTTCTGGCTCTGGTTGCTGTGCGTTTGGCGCGGTGGTGGCTCGTGCAGCGCGGCCCCGGCACTGGTTTGCCGGTTCGTTTGTCTATAGCGATTGGCCGGTTGGTGGTTATTTTCTCAGCGGTGCAGTCGACACAGCGCTTCATGATTGCGCCGTCAGCCGATCAATCTCCCGCCTCACAAACCACAGTGTCTTCGTGAGGTCTTCGATGGGATCACCTTTGACTTTGCCGTCTGTGCGTGTGGCTCGCACAAGGTATTGGACTGCTTGTGCGCCGCATCCGCTTAGCCATTCGGTGATGTCGATGGTTTCTGCGCCGTTGGGGAATTTGTAGTAGTCGGGGTTTGTGGGGTCTGCTTCGGGTTTGTTCCAGTCTGCGGCTGGGTCTGCTCCTGGATCTGCCCAACCATCCCGGCGCAGTGGCGTTTCGCGTCTCCAATTGCAGTTACCGCTCGGAACACAGTGCAGGTTCCAGACCTCGCCAGGATCCCTCGCATACGTCGAAGCACACGCAGGATCAGGGAACCCGAAATAGGCAGTAGCGAACTTCGGCCACATCTCATCGAACTCACGAATATCAGGCATCCGATTCCTCCCCCGCGCCGTCAAACGGATCATCAGGCAAACCCCTGCAATGCCAGCACCATTCCGGCGGCAGTTCAGAACGAACACACAAACCATCAACTAACGTCATCTGTTAAGTCCCGCCCGTAGTTTCATGATCTCGCCGACGAGGTGGTCAACCGCGATTGCGAGGTAGATGACCTTCTGTTCCAATGGCACATCGGCCATCAGTGCGAGGTCAGCTTTTCTTTGAGCCGCAGCAAGCCTTTCGCTCATGCGACCTGCTTGCGAACCAACACATCCAACGACAACCCGTACGTCAACGCAGCACGCACCGCATCCACCACAATCCGCGCCAAACCCGCACCAACACCATCAAAATCGCCGTTAGCAACAGCAACCCGATACGCCGCAACCGACTCATCAACCGCCGCCACATTCAACGTTTCCTGCTCCCACGACGGGAAGCCCTGTTCGGAGGGTGCTGAACCACCAGCGGCTAAGTGATAGGCGCGAACCAGGCCAACAATCGTGTCGCTGCCCGCTGAAACCAGTTCATACCCGATGCCTCGCAATGCTGTTCGATGGTCTTGGTTGAAGGTGCCGTGGATGGCGTATCCGTCTTCGCCGCTGATGAGGGTTTCCGTTTTGGCGGCGTCGGGGTCTTTGGGGTCTGGTACTTGGATGGTCCAGACGATGACCCGGTGGTGTTCGTGGTGGGGTTGGGAGAGTAGGTAGAGTTGGGCGTTTCCGGGCCAGTTGCCGGCGGGTTCACCAATGTGTAGGGCTGTATTACTCATTCGTCCTCCAGGTTGCCGATGGATGCTCGCGCAATAACTTCGGCGTGTGTGGTGGTATCGGTTCGCAGCTCGATCTCGCCGTCGTCTCCGATCCTCAATTTCAGGTAGCTTCGGATGCCGGTTTTGGATTCGAAACTGTGGTTGAGGAGGTCGATCGCTGGTTTCGTGGCGTCGAGCATGATCGCTTCGGCGCGCATCCATTCCGCGACGAATCCTCGGAGTTCTTCGAAGGTCACTCCTGGGTGGTCGCTCAGGAGTTGTTTGGCGCCGCGGCGGAGTAGTTCAGTCTTGTCTGACATGTTGTGCCTGCTTTCGGGTACGAGAAGGGGCGCACCCAACCAACAGATGCGCCCCTAGAAACAGAACAGATCAGACGATCAGTAACCGCCCTCATTCGCCACAGCCCGCGTCCGAGGAGCACTCGACTGACCGCCCCCACCATCACGCTTAAACGGCGCCGCAACCTGAGTCACAATCGCATCCAACGACACCCGCTCCTCCCCCTCCTTCGTCGTGTACTTCCGCTGAAACGCCTCAAACGTCAAATCGATCTCAGTCTTCGCGGCGTAGTTGTTTTGGATGAACTCGGCGAGCGCCCCAAACGCTGCTGCCCGGTACACGATTTCGTGGGTGCGGTCCCATTCGCCGGTCTGCTCGTTCTTCTTTGAGCGGTTGAAGGCGACGGGGAAGTTGACTACTGCTTGGCCTGAGGGGAGGAATTTGAAGTCGAGGTCGCTGATGATGAAGCCGCGGCCGGTGGTTGTTGCGAGTGCCATGTGTTTCTTCTTTCATTAAGGGTTGTGTAACAGAAAGTTTGGGGACTATCGACGTGCCTATGAAGCTGCCTTCAACACGCCGGCAACATCAGGAGCGCGCCACCCAGCAGGCTTCAACACCTTGTTGGATTCAGGATCACGAACCACCACCCCATCAACCACCTTCGCCATATTCGACCGCTGCACCTCATCCCACACAGCCTGCAACGGGATCCCCATCCGCAAACCCAAACCAATCAGCACATAAATGGAATCCACGATCGCATCAGCAGTCTCCGACAGCGGCAGATCCAGCGAGATCGAATCGTCCAGCTCGTTGATTTCCTCGCCAATCAGATCCAACGCCAAGTCAAGCTCGTCGTCGGGGATGTCTCCTGGGGTTGACCGCAGCGGAACACCACACGCCTCGTTGAACTCCCGCACATCATCAAACACGCTCACAAAACCACTCCTACACATAGTTATTCATCGAGTCGTAATACTCAGCATCAGGAACCCACGGCAACGTCTGCCCATGAGACAACTTCGTCGGCCACGCCCGCTCCTCACGCGAACCACGCCACGACACAACATCCACAACCTCAGCCCGCGCCTTATTCGGATCGTCCTTCGCCCGCCGAATCCCAAACCCAAACTCAGGCCACCGACGCCACAACGACGAACCGATCGGCCGCATCACCCGCTGCCCCTGCAAGTCATTGCTGTTACCCGCATGCGCCTCAGTCAGCAGAGCGAACCCATACCGCTCCCTCAACCCATCAATCGCCCAAGCAACCTCACGCGCCGACGACTCCTCAGACGGATCCCGATGATGCAACTTGTACAACGGCCCCAAAACCAGCAGATCCGGCGCAAGCTCACTAACCGCATGCTCCAACCAAGAAATGTGTTTACCCGAAAGCAAATCAATTCCCGCCGGTTTAGTGTCAATGCACATTTGCTCATTCCAATCAACCGGCTTAAACCCATCACGCTCCCGCAATGTTTTAACCCGATCAATAACCCACGAATATCTGCGCCGCGATTGATCGTCCGAGTTTTCGCAATCAATAACGAGAACCCGCACCGCATGACTACCGTCACCCATCACATTCCCGCCGAACGGGTGAACACCGCCGGCGAGGCAAGCAGCGATCTGAGAACACAACACGCTCTTACCGCCACCCTCAGCGCCAGTAATTACCGTCCGGTCCATCCGTTCCAACAAACCCGGAACAAGCCACTGGCGGGCCTCTGAGGGGGCGGAAAGGAAGTCCCCCATCCCACGCGGCAACGGAGTAGCGCGATCAGTCGCCGTTTCCTCCGCAGAATCACACGCCTGCCGCAACCTCGAAGTCGCCGCACGAACATCCGCAGCACCATCAAAATCCGATAACGACCGCATCCGCTCCAACGTCTGAACACACGCATCAGAAAGCTTCCGGCGCCCAGACAATTCCCTCAACCGATCAGCCATATCCGACGCCGACTCAGCCCTAAAAGGCAACTCAGTCAAAGAGAACACTTTCATCGGATCCCAATTGATAGTCAAGCCCTGCGCCTGCACCTGACCAGCAACCGTAATAGCATCAACCGACTGCCCCGTACGCAACATCTTAGTAATGACCGCAGCCAACTCTTTATGCGCCGGAAGATACCAATCATCAGGAGACATCGTAAGCAAAGCCTGACCCGAAGAATCCGGATGCAAAATACACACACCCAACAAAGACTGCTCAAGTAGCCGATCCCAAGCCACTTCACGGTCATACTCAACTTCATTCACTCAAAATCATTCCTCCCACAATCGCTCCCCAGCAGGAACAGGCTTAGAGGATGGTGTTACTTCATCAGCCCAGCCCTCGCCATTAAGCCAAGTCGAAGCGTTCCTGGTGTAATTAGGATTCCGCTTCGGACTATCCCGATATCGTTCGGCGCCTTCAATGATTGTTTCAACATCAACCAGCTTTAACGCTTTCGCGAATGCGGTCCTTGCCTGCCCTTTCTGTTCACGCTTCGGGTAGACCTCCCAGAAGCGGTTGAACTCGGCGCTGTCCACGGCCCGCTTGGACGTATCTTTTACTTCTTTGGTATGGGTATTGGTATTGGACCAATCACTTCCGGGTGGGAGTCCCACTGGTTGTCCCACTGGGACACCCGCTCCACGCTGCGCCGCCTTCCGCACCCTCTCCGCTTCACGCTTAGCCTTTATTTCCGCAGCTGAGCGCTGGTATTGGGGCCATTCATGGAAGGTGTAACCGCCCTCCACTTTGTGCCACAACCCTGCATTCAAAAGAGCCTTGATCTCGGACGGTTTTCCGAAAGATTTTGCTAAATTTTCTGGCAAAAATCCGTCAGAAAGTTGCCGAGACGACCAAGATCCGCATCTGACCCACAGTCCGAGGGCAGCGTTCCCAGCTGTGAGAGCTTTGGGGTGATCGGCTAGTTGATCGTCTACGTTGAACCAGACCAATTCATCCAACCTCCTTCATCATCGAGGATCCGCAATGTCCCCCGATAAAGAAAAGGGGTTTCCGCAGACACACAAAACTTGGAAACAATATGCCCGTCAGCAATTGCTTTAGATCGGTAGCTTTCTATCCGCCCATGGCACAGGTGGCATAAAAAACACAGGTTTGAACACGCGTTTGTTGATAAGTCGCGGGTTCCGCCCATTCCTCTTGGTTGGCGGTGGTGGATTTGTTGCGCTTCCGCGAAGCCACATATTTCGCAGAGTCCGCCGGCGCGATCGTGGAGGAGTTGGACTGTTCTTTTATCCGGCCCCGTTTTCCTGCTCGCCACGCCGCCTCCTCTGTACATTCCGGTCGCGACACGTAGTGCACACGCCAGTCGACTTCGTACCCAACGACACGGTGCCGCCGTAGATGCCGCGAGAACCGAACTCGCGCAAGCACACCGTGCAATTGAGAAACACACTCCGCCCGATAACCTCAGCGGCCATGTTTTTCCGGTAGCAGGTTGAGCATCGATCTTTCGCGTGCCGCCTGCGCTCTCCAGATGCGACAGGCTCACCCTTGTATCTGAGGACCTTGCGGCATCCAATGCAGACACCAGAATGGTTGTGCCTGCGTGACATTGGGCCGGTTTTTCGGAGTTTCGCTTGGTGGCAGGCCCGGCATGCGAATGGGCCTGCGCGTTCTACCGATCCGGGCGGGCGTTGGTCGGGCGGTGTTCTCTGCCGGTAAAGGTCTCTTCCGCAGTTTCCGCATGTGCCGTCCAGGTTGGGTTCTGGTTCGATTCCTGCGATCGCAGCGAGCTGTTGGAGGGCGTTCATGTGGGGACTCCTGCCCGCACCACCCCCGACACATAAATCAGATCAGGGGCTTCAAAGGTGCCTAAAAGTGAGGTCATGTTGATTGGCTTGATGGCGTCTGCCGCGCACTGCTGCAAAACAGGGCAGCCCGCACATAGTTTGCGGGCTGCTTCGTTTCGGTTTTCAGTTGGCAGGTTGTGAACTTCCCAAGCTTCGGGTGATTGTTCTGGTTGTGCGCATTTGGCTTTGTGTTGCCAGTTGGATGTCATTGAGGCCCTGGTGTTTCTGATGCCCAGTAGTGGACGCCTGTAATGAATTTGGCGTGTTCTTCTGGGAGTGGTTGGCCTTCGTGGAGGGGGTGTTTGCGTGCGAGGACGCGAATGTTGTTGAGGGGTATGGATTGTTGTTCGTAGAGGTTGCAGGTGACTCGGTAAGCTTTGGAGAGGTTTGCGTTGCGCTCGTCCAATGTGTCGATGCGGTCCTGCTGAGTTTGGATGTGGCTGAGCAGAGTTCGGATCCCGGGGTGGTCGGGGAAGGTGGCCCGGATTCGTTCGAGTTGTTCTTGGTCCAATGCGCTCATGCTGATTCCTCCATGCAGAAGTCTTCGTAGCCACGCTCAGCTCGAAGCAACGTTGAGCGAGCATCGATCAACTCATCGCCAATGAAAAATGTCGCCATACCGGAAGCCGCAGTGAGGAAGACAAGGCCTGTCCCCAGAATCATCACCACACCACCTGCGTCCCAATTGCCGATCGAATTGAACCCCATCCTGATCAAAAAGAACCAAGCTACCCCTGCTCCTGCCAACAGCAAGGCTGAGCCAATCAGCAAGGAGCGAAGGAAGCGAACGGAACTTCTGGAGTCATCGATCTTCCGCAGGTGATCTCGTTGCTTCTGTAGGTATCGACTGTTCATGGTCTCCCCTTCCCCGACATATTGATCTCCGCACGCAAATTCGCCGACCGAGTCTGCAACGCATTCAACTCCTTCGACCCCTCATGCACCGCATCCCTCAACGCCGCAAACAACACCTCAGCCAACTCACACTCAGCCCTCGCAGCCTCAACACCCGCATCCGAATCAACCTGAGCAGCACGCAAATCCGCAGACCTACCATCAACCCGCAAAGTCGCCTCCGCCACAGCCCTACGCAACGCAGCCTTACCCTCCGACACACGCCGCCGAGCTGACTCCAACCGCTCAGGGTTTGCTTGAAACTGTTGCTCCAGGAACATGATGCGGGCATTGATGTATTCGGGGGTTGATTGGTCGAGCTGTTCGTATAGGGGTGTCACCGGAATCTCATCACTCATCGATACCTCCCGGAGTCCAAAACTCATCGCGATCCATTGGATGAACCTGCATCAGCGGCTCCCCCCAGGTTGCCCGGAACCCGGAGCCCTGATGGGAGCGATGCTGACCTTTGTGCCCAGATCGGCGGAAGCAAACAGGCTTACCCTCATCCCCAATTCGGGGGCCATGCGACCAGCAGTAGTCCAACTCGCTCACAGTTCATTCACCCACTCCAACATCCGCCCCAAAACCTCCAACGACCCACACTCAGACACAGAACCCGAAGCCCCCAAAGACTTCATCTGAACCTCAACCAACTCACGCGCCGGCCGCTTCGCATTCAAAGCCTCCAACACCTCTGCACGCTTCACCGCAACAGGATCCGCAGGAACATCACGCTCCGCCTGACGATTACGAACCTCCTCCGCAGACGCAATGCCACGCTTCGTATCTGCAGCCAAAGCCGCAACAATCGCCCGACCCCAAGCAGAAGTCTCAGCATTCATCAACTCAGACCCCTTCGTGTACGGAGTCTTGCCAGGAAACACTTCCTGCGCCATGCCAACACCAGGTAGCGGATCATCCGCGGACCTGTATGCGGCAGCCACGACCACAATGTGTGGGACGCCGCCGATGTCGACGATGTCGTATGGCTTGTCCCGATTCCATGGCTGCAGTGAGCCTTCGGGGTATTTGGTTCGGAACTCTGCGATTCGTTCTGGTACTTCGATGTAGTCGTCGTTCTTTGCGTATGCCATTAGGGGATCAGTTCTCCTTCGTCTGCCATGCGAACGGCCTTGCCCCACGGGACTCCGTCATCCTGCAACTGCTGCACTCGCGCCAGCCAATCCAGCTCGACTTCGGTGAATCCGAATGGCTTGAAGGCATACTCGGCGCCGGAGTCCATATACTCCGCATCAGGGTCCTCGGTCATCCGATCTTCAATTGCATCGAACTCCAGCAACGTGTCAATGTCCATGCCAGCCATGAACGCGCCCTGCGCAATCAAGCAATCAGGCTTACCGTCCCGCACATACAGGCACGACGGCCCACTCCCAGCCTTCTTAGACTGCTGGTAAATCCGGTCAGGGAACTGCGCGGCAATCGCCCGCACATTCGCCTCCAACATCGACTTATCGAAACTCATGACGGCCACCTCCCAAACTCAGGATCCAACACAATCGCATCATGCCCATGAACCGCATCACTCCTGGACGAGTGGCGTTCACCCCAAACGCTTTTACCGTCGACGAACAGCATTGTTTCGAACGCGCCGTTGAGTTGGATGGTCGAAACTTCCACTGTCACACCATCAACTTCAACCCGATCCAAGCTCACACGGTTATCCATCAGATCACCTTTTGGAAATCCGGCCGTGGCCCGTCATAAGGCGTACCGAAAACGCCCGAAGCAAACACCGCGTACCTAAACTTCGAACCCGGCCCCAACTCCGAGAACGACGACACGCCATCCAGATTCGGCGAAAACCTGCGCATCGCATTCCACCCCCACTCCGCCTCTTCCATATATCCAGAAACAGGCGCAAGCAACGCATGATTCAACTTCGCAACCCGCTCCTTCCGCTCTTCCCGCTCGGCCGCAACCTGCTCACGCTCCTTGCGCTTCGCCTCCGCAGCAGCCTCACGCACCCTCTCCGCATCCATCAACGCAACCGAAAGATCAGAAACATCGACAGGCACTCCAAGATCGCCAGCCAACCTCTGAACCGCTTCCACGATTTCTCGGCCGTTCATCGGAAACCCGCTGCGCCCAAGCATGTAATTCATCTCCACGTCGTTTGCGTATCCGCGTTCATCGGCAACCCGCCTGACACACGCGTCCATGGTTGGGCCTGCGAGCAGTCCCATGATCTTTCTGGCATCAAACTGGTTCATCAGATCACCTCACTGATATCGACAACGTCATGCGAATGAGTGACCCACGAGCCATCACCCTGCAAATGGAAAATGTCCAAACCCTCAACCGTCCAGCCGTGGCGAATGAGAATCGCCGCATAGAACGAAAGCTGAAGCCAATACGCGCCGAGCTTCGTAGAAGCGACCACACCCCGGAACGGCAGGCCGATCGTTTCCTTATCGTCCAGCGTCGCATTGCTTTTGAAATCCTGGACCCTGACCGACCTGGGGCCAGTAATCAACAGGCGGTCAATCTGCCCGCAATGCCTCAACACCGGATCAGCAACAAACACCTCATACACAGCCCGCTCATCCTCACGCCCAACGAAGAACGACTCCACAATCGGACGCAAAATCGGATTCTTCGTCAACGCAGACTCATTCGACCCCTTCACTGACTGCGACGTAACCAAATACGTCCCATACAACTGCAACGCCGCATGCACAGCAGTACCGAAAGTCGACGACACCTCAGCATTCAAAGCCCACATCGCCAAAATGTCTGCCGGCTCAACATCACCAGCCTTAGCCGCCATCTTCCCCGCAATCAAATCAGCAGGAAAATCCGACGTGAACCGGCCAGCGAACGCACTACCCGACAACCACTCCCCCGGCGAATACCTATGCGCCACAGGATCAAACAACACCCTCGAACCAGACGCCCAACACGTCAACTCAACAGCAGTAGACGCAACAACCTCACGCACCTCACGCAACGTCAACTGCTTATCAGACACCAAATTCCAAAACCGCTGCATCGTCAACACCGCAGCATCAAGCGCAGCATCAACAGTCGCACCCTCCATCTCGAAAGACGGCTGCAAATTCCCGTACTGCGTGGTGGGGATCGTCGCCCCCAAAGTAACTTTCGCCGTCACTTCGGCCCCTGAAACTCGGCACCCGCAGCAGTCACATGCGGACCCTCATGCCCACCCCACAAAGCGCAATCAATCTCCCACCGAGAACCACGCACAAACCTCTTCAAAAACACGTCACACGGCACCTTAGGTTCAGGCTTAATCAACTCAACCACCAACTCTCAGAAAACGATCTGCGACCAAAACACCAAATACGTGACACACACCGCCACCACCACCCGCAACTCACCCATCGACACTGGAGTGCTCACATCCACCCCTTAACTCGCAGATAAGCGAAAGCGCCGGCGATTAGTACCGCAGCTAAACCAACATCCACCCCATCCGGGCGATCAGGCTTAACGCCGGTCACACCAAACACCGCCGGCCAACACGCGTACGCAACCAGTCGGGGCCGTGCAGCAGCGCATCTATATCTGCTGGGGTGCCTGCGCAGACGCCGCGGATCTTTTCGGGATCGGTTTCGGGGTCGGTCCATCCGTGGTCGGCGAGGAATTTGTCAGCCTTCTGTTCAGGAGTCATGCCGCCACCCCCTGCCAAGCAATAGCACCCGAATGCGAACGCCGAGAAGAACGCCGACCCGACTTCACCACACGACCCTCAGCATGCGCAGAACTAATCAACGAAAACCCCAACGGCGGATCCGCCAACGTAGGCAACATCTCGACCGTGAAAGGCACACCCGAATCAATCAGGCGATCCACCACCACACGAGCACGAGCCTGATACGCCGAATCAGTGGAAACACCAAGCCGATTCAAACGCTTCACCATCACATCCAGCTTCGTGTAGTGCAGTTTCGCGGCGATCTCGTGGTTGGTGTAGCCGAAAGATCGGAAGTGGTTGTACTCGTGGATGAGTTCGTCGTCTTTGAGGGACTTGTTTTTCATTAGGATGCCTTTGCGGTGGTGGTGGTTTCGGTGATGACTTCAGTCAGCGGGTACTCATCCGGTTGGAATCGACTCCACCCTCGGCGGACTGTGCCGAGAACCTCGTGCGCTTCATCAAGCGTCTCGGCGTAGCGCCATCCGCTGTCAGAAACACGGACAGCGAACTGATCGAAGTCAGTCGCATTGTCGGGCCTAACAATCAGCACATCAGCCGGAATCCGCTCACCGAACTGAATCACCCGAGGCTGACGCACCCCATGCTCCGACAAACCCTCAAACGTCCGATCAACATCACGCTCATCAACACCACAACTCAACACAGCATTGAACGAATCCCAACGCTCCACATCCAACTGCTCACGCAAACGCTCAACCTCGCAACGCAACTCAGCATTCTCATTGACCAACATCACCAACGCCCGCGAAGAAGCCTGGTAGTGGTCGAAGTGGTCTTGCGATAAGGTAATATCTGTCATTGGAATCAACTCCTTGTGTGGGGATGTTTCTTCGGCCCGGAGATGTTCGAGCATCTACCGGGCCAGCTTTTTGTCACAGTGATGAATCAGGCCGATAGGCTCAGACGTTCACGCGGCCACCAAAATCTCGGCATCAGCCAAATCATGCAGGCGCTTCGACTCAACCCACAGATCCTTCAAAATCTCTTTCATCAGCCGACGCTGCACCCGCGCCTCGATGTGCCCCTTAGACAATGGCTGACCAACCTCAATCGGCTTGTTCTTGAACATCCGACCCTCATAGGCCTCGCTGTACACCGCACCTTGCATCGACTCTTTGAGTTCGTCGTACATCTTCCGGTACGGCGAGTCAGCGCATTTGATGATGGGCTGCACAACATTCCAGCAGCGCATCTTGGCCTCGCCCTTCCAGTTGGCGAGTTCGCCCTTGGTTCGTTTGCGGGCGGAACCGTTACGCGGGTCTAGTCCGCAGTACGCCCACAGTTCCGAAACCGTTCGAGGACGATCTTCGATAACAACAAGATTGTCGCCTTGCTTCTCGTGGCGGACCATCCAGTACGGGTCGCCAATCGAAGCAAGCAGACGCGCAACTGTTTTCTCGCCTAATCCTTTCTGCGACTTGACCCACGGGCCAAGAGGATGAGCTTTCATTGCGCGAGTCAGATTCAGCACTGACTTGTCATGAGCGATGGTGATGTTCTCAAGGACGATTCGTTGGGTCTTGACGCTGGGATGGTTGTCGTCCAGGCCGAATCCGCGTTCTTCGCCGTCTTTGTCGAGGCCTACTCGGGTGAGCTGTCGCAGCCTGTTCTCGGAGGCAGTTTTGAGCGCTTCGAGGTCGTCTACTGTGGTCGCGAGCATTCCGAGCATGGGATCGTTGAGGTTCATTTTGTGTTCTCCTTCGTTGGTGTTGATGTCCCTGCAGCGCCACAAAATTGGTTTACGACGCGTTCTTGGCTGCAAGGATGGTTTAAGTCCCCACACGCGGACGCCAACTGGGTGTCGAGCCCGTCATGGCATGTGGGGAAGATAGAACCCCAGAAGCGACTGAAAGATGTGTTCAGATCCAGTTCTGGCTTCTGGGTGGGTGGTGGACACAACAAGCGAATTCAGCATGGGTGGCGCCGGTGGTGTGGCTCGCGTGTCCAGAAAACCCCACCCAACGGATGAGGCAATCCGATCACGCAAACACAGCCTGAACCTTCGCGGCGTCCAAACCGCGCACCGACTCAACGCCGGTATCCTCCATAAGTTTCGACAGCTCATCGAACCTATGCGCCTCTTGCAACACCCGATCAGCATGCGAGGCCCGTTCATCATGCAAGGTACGCAGATCAGCAAAGGTGCAATCTCCCAGCTCTTTCCACACCTGATCGCCAACATGCACTTTGGTGGCCGTGAACTCGGCCCACCAATCACGCGCCACAGTCGCACGAGTCCGTGCCCCGCTCAAAGCCTTCATGCCCGACTTGCCAACCGTCGGTTCGTCCTTCGCCTGCGAGAACACATTCCGGCGCTCAGCGGAAAGAAACCCTCGAACCTCCTGCACAAGCATTTTTGCGTAGAACCCGCGCACTTCATCTTCTGGTGTGCGGTCCGCGACGATGGCTGCGATTTCGCGTGGGTCTGCGAGTTTGGTGTCGGCTATAGCTTCTCGGATGAGGTGCGCGGTGGTTGTCATGATTCGTTTTCTTTCTGTTGGTTGGGTTTTGATGCTGAGTCCCCACACGCGACCTACTGTTGGGGGCCGACCGTTCCATGGCATGTGGGGAAGTTGAATCCAGCAGCAGCGAGGCGGTGACGGGTGCTGTATGTCGAGTGGCTACTGCTGGAAGATGAGGGCAACAACGAGGTGGACTCGGGGATCGTACGGGATCTGGTTGTTGCCTTGTGCCGCCCCTGGACTCGAACCAAGGTGTATGCCATCACGGCCATGACCAGCGCCAGTCCTTTGGGTTTCGAACTCCTCTTGGCTGGTCAAGATTGAATCCCCCACATGCGCTGCGCATCTGGGTGCCGATCCCTCGGTGGCACATGGGGGAAGAATGGAGGGTGAGCGATTTTCAAATGGTAATCGTTCCACAGTTGGCTCACCCCAAGTGTCCTCCCCGGACTCGAACCGGGCATGTATGCCATCAGGACAACCAAACTCAATCCGGCTTCAACATCGATTCCCAAACCTCCACGGGAACCCAATTCGAAACAGACAACTCCCGACTACGCCGAGCGACCCGCAAAGCGCCAACCTCAACACCAATCTTCGAAGCCACCTCCTCTACATTCCGGAAAGCATTCCTAGCGGCATCCTCCGAGGCATACGGAAAATCCTCCTCGAATACTTTTCCGTTCGGCAGAAGAACCCCAAATTCCTCACCAGACTGAATGACCTTCACACAACCTCCAAAATTGTTGACAGACAAACACTTACGCGCCCAACGCTGGAATCGAACCAGCCAAGCCCCCACGAAAAGGATCGGGCCACCTCTCAAAAGAATTTCGTTCAACGCCGTTACCTCAACCCGAAAGCTGGTGTAGGACAAACACAGTCCCGTATTTCACGTCAAACAATGCGCACACCACCAGCAAACCCAGACCTGCAATCACCACCCTCAAACCCGGCACAAGGCACAGGCCCCGGACACGTCAACAGGGGAGGTTCAGACAACCGCGACAGAGGGGCCAAAGCCGGCGTCACGCATCACTGTGGAGTTGTAAAGGAACATGCAGCGACAGCAGGTGAAGAACCATCGCTTAAGAAACCGCCAGAGACGGTCAGAAGAAACTCAGATTTTGCAATCCCGCAACTGCGGTCTGCGCGTCCCGTGCGAGAATCGAACTCGCTCAAACCATTCGGGACTTCCAACACTCAACGAACAGGATTAACAACACACGAGAACGCCCTACGAAGGACAATTATCTGCTCCTCCGTAAGAGGGGGGGCCTCGGAAACAACCAAATCGAGCCACTCGTCAGTAGTCATGCTGCCTCCGAACTGGGAATCGACACCAAATCTCGAACGGGAACACCTAACGCGGATGAAACCAGAACCAGCTCATGCACCCTAAACGGTGTCTTACCTGAGCATCTTCGCTGTAATGTCGTAAAAGGAATACCAGTCTCATCCGCAAGTGATGCGATGGAATACCCACTACGCTTGTACGAGCTTCGAACTGTGGATGCCGTGAACTCGGCGACTTGGACCATGCGAACGACTTTACGGCCCATATGGGCCGATTGTCAACCCCTCCGGGCCGATTACGTCACATTTCCGGAACAGGTTTCCATTCGGGCCGAAATGTGGCCTACAATGACCACATGGACATCCAGAAACTCAATGAAGCGCTTGGCGCTGAGGTGCGCGGTGCCCGTGCCCGTGCGGGATACAGCCGTGACAAGCTCTCCGAACTCAGCGGAGTTGGTGTGCGCACCTTGCAGCGCATCGAAAACGGAGAACGCCCCGCAGACATTAGCCAGATGGCCGCAATCTGCGGAGCGCTCAAGGAAGATCTTGCGGAACTAGTGGACCGCGCTCTCGCCGCGATTGGCGAGTAGCGTCTTCCAATCCATCCCTAGATGATCAGCTAAGACGATTATCTCCGACAATGTGAATGGCAACGCTCCATCCAGTTTCAGCTCTACCTCAGCCGCAGGCCTGCACAACATCCGAGCGATGACGTGCAGGCCTGATTTGCTGTCTGTGGCGAGTGCGGCCCTGAGAGGATCCCGTGTTGGCATGGGTACCACCTACCGTTCGATCAAGTGTTCGAACTGATGTTCGAATATTTCTGTCCTAATTGGTACACCATCGGGCCGACAACCGCACGTAATTGAAGATTAAAGGGACCTAGATCCCGTCGTCAGGCACTCCTCCACACCCACCATAGGCACTGATCGCGAGCAGCGACCGCCTTCGCAGGCAAGATGATTACACCATCAAGAAGCTCCCTGATGATCGTGCGCTTCTCACTGACCGGAAGACCTGGACTGTTCCAGTACTCCTCCTTGTCAGGGCTTCGGATCATTCTTGCCAGCGACCCATCCGACTCATTCGGTTGGGCGAGCTTCTTCAGTTCCGAAATCCGTGGCGACACACGATCCCGCACCCGAAGGTACCCAGCTCGATCCATGTCTCCATCGGCAAGCATGTCCGCGGCAGTCGCCAGGCGTAGCTGCAAGTCCCTCAACTCGCTCTCGAACTTTTCGGCATCAGGTGGCGCCGGATCGAAAGCTCGCTGCGCGTCGGGCAAATTGCAACGCCTAACCACAGCACGCCCGACCAGATCATCAACCAGCCGCACCGACCTAGACACCCGCGTACAACCCGCACACGCATACGCCGGATACCCACCCGACTTCAACCGCTGAACCCCCGACCCACACAAACCACACAACGCAATCCCCGACATCAAATGCCGAACACCCGTCCCCCGATTCGTACGACGCAAAGGATCCGAATACAACGCCACCAACCGCACATGCTCACCCTCAGAAATAATCGGCTCCCACTCCCCCCGAGACACCGAACCACGATGAGCCCGCAAACCAGCCAACGTCGGCCGCATCAACATCTCACGCAAAGACCGCGGATTCCACACACCACCCGACCGAGTCAACACCCCCCGACCCGCCCAATCCTGAGTCACCGCACGCGTAGCCTCACCCCCCAAAATGCGAGCCACAGCCTCCCTCACCAACCCCGCCTCAGCCGGATCAGGCACACGAGAAACAATCGCCCCAGAATCATCCCGGACAGCCGCATACCCAAACGGAATCTTCCCGTGCGCACGGCCCTTCTCCGCCGCCTGAGCATGAGCCGCCACCATCCTCTTACGCGCATGATCAATCTCATGCCGCGCAACCGCACCAACAATCCGAGCCGTCATCTGCCCCGCCGGCGTAGACAAATCCAGCTCCCCAGCCTGCACAGTACGAACAACAACACTCGCCCGATCACACAAAGAAATGAAAGTCTCCAACTCTGCGGGAGAACGATGCAACCTGTCTGTATGCCATGCAATGATCGCGCCAGCTTGACCCGCCTCAACTGACTCCAACATCTCGTTGTAAGCCGGTCGAGGCTTACCCGAATACGCAGACAAGTCGTTATCGGTGAATGTTCCGGCGATAGTCCAACCGAGTGTTTCCGCTAACTGTTCGCAGTCTTTTCGTTGCCGCTCAACACCGAGACCAGCACCTTCACGGTCGGCGGAAATTCGGCAGTAGATGAAAGCTCGCATGGCGCCAACAGTACGTCATGTACAGTGACTGTTGTACTGGTTCAT
>NZ_JAJHVW010000017.1:0-71925 GCF_027583855.1 Rhodococcus sp. BH5 | reverse complement strand
ATCGACCAGGTCACCGGCAGCGAAGACGCCGTCGACGGAGGTCGCGGTGGAACCGGGAGCGACGCGCACGTATCCGGCGTCGTCGAGATCGACCTGGCCCTTGACGAGCTCACTGCGCGGGTCGTGGCCGATGGCGACGAACATGCCGGTGATCTCGAGTGTGGAGGTCTCACCGGTGACGGTGTCACGAACGACGAGCCCGGTGACGCTGTTCTCGCCGAGGACCTCGACGGGCTCCGTATTGGTCAGGAAGCGGATCTTCTCGTTGGCCTTGGCGCGCTCGAGCATGATCCGTGAGGCGCGGAATTCCTCGCGGCGGTGCACCAGGGTGACCGAGCGAGCGAAGCGGGTCAGGAATGTTGCCTCTTCCATCGCGGAGTCGCCGCCGCCGACCACGACGATGTCCTGGTCGCGGAAGAAGAAGCCGTCGCAGGTGGCGCAGGCGCTGACGCCGCGGCCGAGGAGGCGTTCTTCACCGGGAATGCCGAGGTAGCGGGCTGCCGCGCCCATGGCGAGGATGATCGCGTGCGCGGCGTACGTTTCGCCGTTCGCGACGACCGTCTTGATCGGGCCGCTGAGGTCGATCTCTTCGACGTCCTCGGTGCGGATGTCGGTGTCGAAGCGAAGTGCCTGCTCACGCATCTGTTCCATCAGGTCGGGGCCCATGATTCCTTCGCGGAATCCGGGGAAGTTCTCGACCTCGGTGGTGGTCATGAGGGCGCCACCGAACTGGGTTCCCTCGAAGAGCAGGGGCGCGAGCTCAGCGCGCGCGGTGTAGACACCAGCGGTGTAGCCGGCCGGTCCGGAACCGACAATGATGACGTCGTGGACCGTGGACGGGATGGTCATAGTGTCTCTTTCACGGGATCGAATACGGGCAGCGCGAGCGGTCAGCGCGATACCGACGGGGCGGTGAGTTCGGTGATCAGAGCCTGGACGCGGGTTTTGATCTCGTCGCGGATCGGGCGGACCGCATCGATGCCTTGACCGGCGGGATCGTCGAGGACCCAGTCGCGGTAGCTCTTGCCGGGGAAGATCGGGCAGGTGTCGCCGCAGCCCATCGTGATCACGACATCGGAGTCCTGGACGGCGTCGGTGGTGAGGATTTTCGGGGTCTGGGCGGAGATGTCGATTCCGAGTTCTGCCATCGCCTCGACCGCGGCGGAGTTGATGGTCTCCGCTGGGGCGGATCCGGCGGACCGGACCTCGATGGCATCGCCGGCGAGGTGGCTCAGGAATCCGGCGGCCATCTGCGATCGGCCGGCGTTGTGGACACACACGAACAGGACGCTGGGCTTGTTGGTCATGAGGATGAAGGTTCCCTTCGAAGACGGAAGTAAGAGGTCGGTCAGACGGCGACGGGTGTGGTTAGTTCGGTGAGCAGCGCGATCACCCGGGCATCGAGGTCGTCGCGGATTGCCCGCACCACCTCGAGGGGTTGCCCGTCTGGGTCGTCGAGAGCCCAGTCGAGGTACCGCTTGCCCGGGTAGACGACGCACGCGTCGCCGCAGCCCATCGAGACGACGCAGTCCGCTGCGGCGACCACGTCATCGGTGAGCGGTTTCGGGAACTCGTCGGCGAGATCGATCCCGATCTCGGCCATCGCCGCGGTGACGGCGGGGTTGATCTCGTGGACCGGCGCGGATCCGGCCGAGCGCACATGAACGCGGCCGCGGGCGTGGTGATCGAGCAGTGCCGCCGCCATCTGCGACCGCCCCGCGTTGTGCACGCACACGAACAGAACTTCGGGCACGTCCTTGGCGAGTGCTCCGCTGGACTGGGCCAGTGCGGTGAGGCGGTCGGCAGCGAACCGCGCTGCGAGCGAGGTGAGATGGGTGTGGATCTTCGCGGTCCGGCGCAGCGCCGTATAGGACTCGAAGACGTAGCGTTCGACGGTTTGCGGGGAGAAGACGCCGATGTATTTTGCTGCCAGGTCTTGCGCGGTGCGCGAGAGAACGGCTTGTGGGGCGAGGAGATCGGGCTGGGCGCGGTGCTCGTTCATCATGACTCCCGAAGAGTTGTAGGTGACTTACGTAGCCGTGGGTGCGGGTGAAACCTCTTTGACGGCAAAGCGTTTACGCAGAGCAAGGGAGACATAGACCAAGCCCACCAGCACCGGTACCTCGATGAGCGGACCGACGACACCAGCCAAGGCTTGGCCGGAGGTAGCGCCGTAGGTGGCGATGGCTACGGCGATCGCGAGTTCGAAGTTGTTGCCCGCCGCGGTGAAGGCGAGCGTGGTGGTGCGTTCGTAGCCCAATCCGATTGCGGCGCCGAGGATGTAGCCTCCGCCCCACATGAGTGCGAAGTACGCCAGCAGTGGCAACGCGATCCGGACGACATCCCAAGGCTGGGAGGTGATCTGTTCGCCCTGCATCGAGAAGAGCACGACGATGGTGAACAGCAGACCGTAGAGCGCCCAGGGGCTGATCTTGGGGATGAACTTGTTGTCGTACCAGTCGCGGCCTTTGGCGCGTTCGCCGAAGAAGCGGGACAGAAAACCTGCCAGCAGCGGGATACCGAGGAAGATCAGGACCGATTTCGCGATCTGCCACGGTGAGGTGTCGATGGTGGTCTGTTCGAGGCCGAGCCACCCGGGCAGGACCGAGAGGTAGAACCAACCGAGCACGGCGAACATGATCACCTGGAACACCGAATTGATGGCGACCAGCACCGCGGCGGCTTCGCGGTCTCCGCAGGCCAGGTCGTTCCAGATGATCACCATCGCGATGCAGCGAGCGAGACCGACGATGATCAAACCGGTTCGGTATTCCGGCAGGTCAGGCAGAAACAGCCAGGCGAGGGCGAACATCAGCGCCGGGCCGAGAACCCAGTTCAGGAACAGCGAGCCCGCGAGGAGTTTCTTGTCCCCGGTGACTGTGTCGAGGCGGTCGTAGCGGACCTTCGCCAGGACCGGGTACATCATGATCAGCAGACCGAGGGCGATCGGTAGCGAGATGCCGTCGATCTGCACCTTGTCCAGGGCAGTGTTCACACCGGGGATCCAGCGTCCAACCAGCAGGCCGACGACCATGGCCACGCCGATCCAGACCGCCAGATAGCGGTCGAGGGTGGAGAGTTTTCCGACGACTTCGGGGTGTTCGGTGGTGGCAGCGGTGTTGCTCATGCGGTGACCTCTGCGCAAGCGTCCGCGGCACTCACGGTCGCACCTTCTACCAGCAGAACGGCGGAAAGCTGTTGCAGCGCAGCCGGAATAACCCAGTAGTACACCCAGGTGCCGCGACGTTCACAGTCGAGCAGCCCGGCCTGGCGCAACACCTTGAGGTGATGCGAGATCGTCGGCTGGGACAGGTCGAACGTATCCGAGATGTCGCAGACGCAGGCTTCACCACCCTCGTGACTTGCCACCAAGCTGAGCAGGCGGAGGCGGACGGGATCGCCGAGGGCTTTGAACATCCGGGCCAGGTCGCCGGCCCAATCTTCGGTCAACGGTTCGCGCACCAGTGGGGAGCAGCAGGCGCCGGTCTCCGCCACATCTTGATTCGACATACTTCAATATTGACAGTTTTCGAATCAACGCGCAACCAACCGGAGATGAACATCCGCCTCCGCGATTGCCAATGCGACACTGATTCGAAACCCCACATTCGACGATCGGACCGGACGATGACCAGCAAGCCCGACGTAGAACAGCGCCACCTGACAAGGCTCTCAGCTTTCGTGCTGCGCGCACGGCGGGTCAAAGCGCACTCGCTCTACGAGGACTTCGAAGCGCTCGAGCGGATCGGCACCGTGCCTTTCGAGTTCGACGTCAGCGCCGATGGCGTCTGGATGACACAGCGTCTACCACCGGAGGAAGTGGTGGAATCAGCTGCAGCTCGGGTGCGGCCCCTGCTCCTCAAGGAAGAAGATGCGCATTTCCAGCACACGTTGACCGCACTGGGGTGGATGCTGCGTGGCAACGATCGCGCCGATGTCGCTCAGGTTCTTGCCGGGCTCAAACAGGGGTGGGCGGAATTCGATCCGAGGGGCCGCGGAACCCTGGCCTACGCGGTGCAGACCGGCCGCGTGGATGAAGAAGAGGTCTCGCCGATGATCTCGGATAATGTCCTCGCATTCGCCTGGATCTACGGCGATGTCGTACACGGCGACTCCAAACGCCTCGCCGAGACGGAGCAGCACGGCGTACGCGAGCGCTACCGCGCAGCGGCACCTCTCGTCTGCAGACTGATCATGCAAACTACCGCCACGCTCCATGTCATCGAGTGGCTCATCGGCCTGGGCTTACTGTCGCTACCCGACGAGCTTTTCGAACGGGAAGTCGTCGTCACGGATCCCGTGTTTCGGGAACAAGGGCAAGTGCACATGGCGCCTGTGGGAACGAAGGTTCCGGAATCGCTGAATGGTGACCTCGGCCCCGAGTGGCGGCGCCTGACAATTCCCACACCCGGAAAACCCGCGGAATCAATGTTCGACGTCGACAGCACCGATACTCCAACCCAGGAGTGAGCACCGCCACCGTCAGGGCAACTCAGATAGGAGCAGCCGCTGATCGCCGTTCGAGCAGGACCGTGTCGCGCCAGATGCCGTCGAGTTGAGCAATCTTTTCCCGGATCCCGATGGTGCGGAAGCCTGCCGAATGGTGCAGTGAAACGGAGGCGCGGTTTTCGGGGAAGATCGACGTCTGCAGCGTCCAGAGTCCGTCCGCGTCGGCTGCCATGACTTGCTTGCGTAGCAACGCTTTTCCGACACCCCGTCCGCGCATACCGTCGGCGACATACACGGAATTTTCGGCAACTCCGCGGTAGCAGTCCCGCCCGGACACCGGACTCAGGGCCGCCCAGCCGACGACGACATCGTCGATGGTGGCAACCCAGCGATGGTTCGGCAGCCACTGCGCATCGAGATACTCCCGACTGGGGACTTCGGTGGTGAAGGTGGCGTTGCGCGTGGCAATGCCTTCGCCGTAGATCCGCAGAACAGCGTCCCAGTCGTCATCGGACATGGCCCGGACGGCGACGTCGTCGGGAAGATCGCTCGGGCAGCACGGCCGCGGCGCGAGAACTCCCATCACGATGTCGGCGGCCTGCGGCAACGCGACGCAGCACGTCGGATTCATCGCGACAACGGTGCTGGTCCCCTCTTTGCGCAGGCTGACGAATCCCACGTCAGCGAGCTTGCGCACATGGTGGGAGACCGTGGGCTGCCCGATCCCCAACGCCTCGGCGAGCGCCCCGATCGTGATTCCGCCGGCAGCGCTCGCGACGCGGTGCAGCAGCCGCACCCGCATCGGTTCGGCCAGGCACGCGAACCACTGTGCGTACGTGTCGGCGTCAGCTTGCTCGAGCACGTTCGAGTCGATCCAGCCCTGATCCGAATCGCCGACGCGCACCGTCGGGGTCTGCAGCGATGTCATGCACACACTATATCGACCTTCGTCGATGGTTGCATTCATCGACTGATGTCGATACAGTTCGATTAAAGATCGATTGTTGTCGATGAAAGGAATCTGTGATGACCGAACTACCCGTTGTCGTGATCGGAGCCGGACCGATCGGCCTCGCCGCCGCCGCGCAACTGCGCGAACGAGGACTCACGCCGCTGGTGTTCGAGCGAGGCGCCGTCGCCGGTACGGCGATCGCCGAATGGAATCATGTCCGCCTCTTCTCCCGCTGGTCAGAGCTGGTCGACCCGGCTGCCCGCCTCCTCCTCGAGCAGAACGGGTGGAGCGCTCCCGACGGGGATGCGTACCCGACCGGACAGCAGTGGCGGCAGCTCTACCTCGAACCCCTCGCCGCGGCCCTCGGTGATGCAGTGCAGTTCGACACCGAGGTGATCGGCGTCGCCCGACGTGGCCGCGACCTGGTCGTCGACGCCGGCCGCGACAGCGAACCTCTCTCCATTCACCTGCGCCGCGCCGACGGCAGCGAGGACCGCGTCTTCGCTCAGGCCGTCGTCGATGCGTCCGGTACCTGGGGCACCCCGAATCCGCTCGGCGGGGAAGGACTGCCCGCCCTCGGCGAGAGGGCTGCCGGATCCGCGATCACCTACCGTGTGCCCGATCTCGACGACGAGGCGGTGCGTGCCCAGTTCGCCGGCAAGCACACTGTCATCGCAGGCAGCGGCCATTCCGCATTGACCGCGATCGTCGCGTTGGCGGGCCTCGAGGCGGACGCCCCCGGTACGCGGATCACGTGGGCTGTTCGCCGCGGGAGCGTCGGTTCCGCGTTCGGCGGCGGCGAATCGGACGAGCTGCCCGCTCGCGGCGCACTCGGATTGCGTGCGAAGAAGGCCGTCGACGACGGACTTCTCACCGTCGTCACCGGTTTCCGCACCGCCGCCGTCGAATCCGCCGACAATGGTCAGCTCGCATTGGTGTCCGACGCCGGTGCCCGCATCGGGAACGTCGACAACGTCGTCACCTTGACCGGATTCCGCCCGGACCTGTCGTGGCTGTCGGAAATCCGACTGGGCCTGGACCCGGTGCTGCAGGCCCCGACACAGTTGGCGCCGCTGATCGACCCGAACGTCCACTCCTGCGGCACGGTGTATCCGCACGGCGCAAAGGAACTTCGTCACCCCGAACCGGGTGTGTACCTGGCGGGGATGAAGAGCTACGGCCGCGCACCGACGTTCCTGGCGATGACCGGGTACGAGCAGGTCCGCAGCATCGCCGCAGAACTCGCCGGCGATCACGAGGCCGCCGCCCGGGTGGAGTTGATCCTCCCGGAAACCGGAGTCTGCGGCGGCGCAGGTGTTTTCGACGAACCCGACACCGCGGAATCCGAGGGCGGCTGCTGCGCGGCACCTGCTCCGGAACTGATCTCTCTGTCCAGCCCCTCGGGCAGTTCCAACTCCTGCGGATAGGGCACAGCCGATGACGACCATCGAGGATCCACCGCAGCGCCCCGTCAGCCTCGATCCGTCGGGGCTGCGGCGGGTCCTGGTGGCGCTGTGTCTGACCGAAATCACCAGCTGGGGAATCCTGTACTACGCGTTTCCTGTTCTGTCGGTGGCCATTTCCCGCGATACCGGATGGTCGACCTCGGTGATCGTGGCGGCGTTCTCCGTCAGCCAACTCGTCGCCGCCCTCGTCGGCATCCCGGCGGGACGGATCCTCGATCGCCACGGGCCCCGATGGGTCATGACCGCCGGTTCCGTACTCGCCGTACCCGCATTGGTGGTCATCGCGACAGCTCACACCCTCCCACTGTTTTTCGCGGGTTGGGTGTTCGCCGGTGTTGCAATGGGCGCCGTGCTGTATCCACCGGCATTCGCCGCCCTGACTCGCTGGTACGGCGACAACTACGTCAAAGCACTGATGATTCTCACCCTCGCCGCAGGCCTGGCCAGCACGGTGTTTGCGCCACTTTCTGTCACTCTGGCCGATCGTTTCGATTGGCGCACAACCTACCTGGTCCTCGCCGCCGTACTGGCTGTGATCACCATCCCCGGACACATCTGGGGTTTGCGAGGCGGCTGGCCCGACCCGATCCGGCTACCCCACGCGCAGCCCGGCGACTACCACCGCACCTCCCGCAGCCTCCCATTCCTTGCTCTGATCGTCGCCCTCGCTGCAGCTGCCTTCGCCGCCTCCGCCGGCGTCTTCAACCTCGTACCGCTGCTGATCGAACGCGGTTTCAGTCCCAGCCTCGCCGCACTCACCCTCGGATTGGGAGGTGCCGGTCAGGTCATCGGCCGCATCTTCTACCTACCACTTGCAGCGAAGACCAGTGTCCGCGTGCGCACGGTATCGGTCATCGTCGTGGCTGCCCTGAGCACCGCGTGGTTGGGTCTGGCGAGCTCGGCGGCGGCGTTGATCGGGATCGCCATCGGTGCCGGACTGGTTCGCGGCATCTTCACCCTGATTCAAGCCACCGCCATCACCGACCGCTGGGGAGGCGAACACTACGGGCGCCTCAACGGGCTGATGTCCGCGCCGATCGTCATCGTCATGGCCTTGGCGCCGTGGGCCGGCACCGTGCTTTCCACCTGGACCGGGAGCTACGCCCGCGCGTATCTCGTCCTCGGAGCGATTGCCCTCGTCGGCGCCGTGATCAGCGCAGCAACCATCCCCACCCTCCGTACCACCACAACGATTCCGATCACTTCCTGACCGAAAGACAAATTCTCATGACGTACTACGACGCGATCGTCGTCGGTGGCGGTCAGTCCGGTCTGGCCGCAGCCCATCATCTGCGCCGCCAGCGGCTCGACACCGCGATCATCGAAGCCGGTAGCGAGCCCGTCGGCTCCTGGCCGCACTATTACGACAGCCTCGCCCTGTTTTCACCAGCGAAGTACAGCTCCCTCCCTGGTTTACCGTTCGGCGGCGACGGTGACCGCTATCCCGGACGCGACGAAGTCGTCGACTATCTCCGCCGCTACGCGAAGACCCTGGACGTGGACATGCACGTCAACGAACGAGCCGACACCGTTACCACCAATGAGGGCCAGTTCACCGTCCGGACCGACAGCGGATCCGTCTTCACTGCACCTCGAATCATCGCCGCCACAGGCGGATTCGGAACTCCACACAGTCCCGCACTGAAGGGACTGGACGCCTTCCCTGGGACTGTTGTGCACGCCGCCGACTACCGCGAACCCACCACGTACATGGGGCAGAACGTCATCGTGGTCGGCGCAGGGAACTCCGCCGTACAGATCGCCGCCGAGGTCGCCGAATCCGCCAATGTGATCCTGGCCAGCCGCAACCCCGTGAAATTCGCCCCGCAACGCCCTCTACGACGAGACATGCACTTCTGGTTCAAGTACACCGGAATCGACACCCTCCCGATCGGACACCTACTCTCGCAGCCACCGACGTCGCCGGTGTTCGACACCGGCCGCTACCGCGCCGCACTCACCGCCGGTACACCGCAACACCGTGCCATGTTCACCAAACTCGAAGGAAACCAAGCCTTCTGGCCCGACGACACCACAACAACCGTCGACACGATCATCCTCGCCACCGGATACACACCCAACCTGAACTACCTCACAGAACTCGGGGCACTCACCGACACCGGCCATCCCCACCACAAGAAAGGCCTGTCCACCACCCACCCCGGACTCGGATACGTGGGACTGGAATGGCAACGAAGCCTCTCGTCCGCATCCCTACGCGGGGTAGGCCGCGACGCGCACCACGTGGTCCGGCGACTCACACCTGCTGACGCTGCTCGGTTGCATCCGACCGAATAATTCCCGGTCAGCTCTTGCTTGCATAGCGCCCGCACATGGCCTGACCTCCTCGTAGTCGGTTCCCGTCCCATTGAACAGCGTGGGTCCGACTTCCGCGTCAAACGGCGTGTGATGATCTGTGCGAGTACGTCGTCGACTGTCACGGAAGGGGAAGTGCGATCACCAGTCCTCGGCCGGCGCCCACGGATGTTGCGTTGGCGATCGTGGCCGCAACGGTCCTCGGTGTCACGGTTGGGGTTCTCCTCGCCGACGTGGTGGCCGGTGTCGCGGTCGGGGCCGGTACCGCGGTGGTGTTCCGTTTCGTGTTGCGGACGATCATCACCCGAAAATGATCGACTGCGCTGGTCAGCGGCGTGGAATAGCTTTCGCAGGTGTTCGATTCTTTGCACCCCAGAAATTCCGCTTCGAGCGCACACTTGCCGAGAGCTGCAATACGGGCGCCGACGATTTGTGGTGATAAATGAGAATCAGGTCGCCGCACGTAACCGATCTGCACGGATTTTTGCAGGTCAGGACCCTAGCTTTCGCTTCAGTCTGGTCAGTGTGGCGACCTGAGGCTCGTCGCGGGTTCAAGAATAGTTCGGGGACCCGACATCTTCGCGGCGCCGGACGCCGCCGGTCAGTCGAGCAGTCGCGGGTTCAACCCCGATACGGCACTTTTGATCTCTCTAGATCAACCTCGCCGATCGCGTACCCGTTGGCTTCCAACATCTGACGAACTGCTCTCTCTCGTAGATCTGGCGCATTACCTGGCCCGATCACCACCTTCACAATGGCGTCACGGGGAAAACCGATCTCGATGTACGGAACCACGCCTCCAGTACCGTAGCTTCCCTGCCGGAAATTCAGTCGCGCGGACGCCTCAGTGAACATAGCGATAAGTCGCCATTCTTTCTCAGCTTGGAATGATTCATCTTTCAGAGTCATGCACAACCGACCGGCGGCGTTGAACATCTCCGTGACAAAGCTGAAGTAGTTAACCGCAGCTGGCTTTTCCGAAATACGTGAACGGAGGAAGGCTTTAACCAAATTCAAGTTTTCGGCCCGCGCCTCGTCGCCATAGAAGATGGGTCGCGGCCCAGGGATCGGAGCATCAACCCAACCGCTTCCGTCCGGTTCCATTCGGTTTCCTGCTTTGTAATCCCAGCATTGGTAGGTCAGCTCCGCAAGCTTCGCCCGATCGAAACCTACGGCGAAACCATCACCACCTGCATATCCACGCCACTGCCCGAGCGAGTCACGTTCGGTAGTAAAGCAAGTGACATACCCGTTCGCCCATTTCCAATCGTATGGCATCTGCGGCTGTGACTCGTCTACGAGAGCCGCAAGCGACCAGGCGGCGGCTCGAAGTGCATGTTTCTTTGGTCCAAGGTACGACGGATCTCGGTGGTCGGGCCCCTCGGTCGTGAAGAAGTCACCACACTCCCTCCGCTCTTCCTCTGTGAGGTCAGGTAGTTCCTGAGCCAAGGAGTGAAAGATCTCGGCCATCAACCCGGCACTGTATTTGAGTTCCTGGGCATCATTTAGATACTTTATATCGGTTCCCCAGAGCTTTTGACTTTTGATAATGCCGGAGAAGCCTCCGAAGTTTGTGTAGTGATAGAGGATGTCATTCTCGTCGGTCACGATTTTGATAGTACTGCAGTCACCTGACAACTTTTTTTGCAGGAGGATCCCACTAATACTCACGCCTCCCTCGTTCCAATCCAGTCAACGGGCTTGCAAAACCGCCCTGAGCAGCGCGGAACTTAGCATCAACATGCGTCTATCTATCACAGAACATGCGTGGAAAACATGTTCAGCAACGTATAGAGCTGCTTCCTCATTGCCTCCATAGTTCTGGGATCCTGGACAATCGGGCTGTGGTCGCCGGCACAGGCAGAGCAGGTGAGCGATTCATGGTCGCGGGTTCTGTCCTCTACCTATGCGGCTGCGTCGAAACCAAACACGCGCTCAGCTCGCCCCTGCGGGTTTAAGTGTGCGTTTTGACCCTCGTCATACCGGACGGTGGAGAACGGGCGTCTGGGCGCGACTGACGTGGCGAAATTTCGTTCCGAAACGTCCAATTTTGGTGTCCGTTGGATTTGTCCGTTATGGCATAGGCTCTAGTGGACAATTCGTGTTCGGCAGTGGGGGTGGCGTGAAAATCGGGTATGCGCGGTGCAGTACGGTCCGGCAGGACACGGCGGTTCAGGTGGATCTTCTGGTGAAGGCCGGTGTGGATCGTGACATGGTCTATGTCGATCATGGTGTCAGTGGTCGGCAGGCTCGTCGTCCGGGTTTGGATAATGCGATCAACGCGGCTCGGGCCGGCGATGTGTTTTGTGTGACGAAGCTTGATCGGTTGTCTCGCTCGGCGAAGGATTTGCATGAGACGGTCGAGCGGATCGCGGAGAAGGGTGTGTCGCTGTCGATTGATGGTCAGGTGTACGACCCGGCTGATCCGATGGGGAAGATGTTCATTGGCATTCTTGCGTTGATGGCGGAGTTCGAGTCGGATCTGATTCGTTCGCGCACGCGTGATGCTGTTGCCGCCGCGACGGCTGCTGGGAAGATGAAAGGTAGGCCGCACAAGCTCTCACCGGAGGAGCGTGCGTACCTACTGCAAATTTATGAGACGGGTCAGTTTAAGATCGAAACTCTGTGTAAGAACACGGGTTTGAAGCGTTCGTCGTTGTATACCAATATTCAGCTTGCGCGGATCGAGCGGGAAGCTAGCGACCGGACCCCTCGGGTCGAGAACTGAGCCCGAAGGCGGGGTCCGGCCGCTAAGTCAATGGTGCCGGTGTTGTCGGTCTAGTTGTCCCTCAAGCAATTTCGTTGCCCGTAGTTTGGATCAGGGAGGGTACAGTCTCGTCAGCGCACCTCCACACACGAAGACCCTTGCGGCGCATGAGGAATAATACAGAAATGGCGACCTCCCCCATGCCAACAGAAACTGTGAAACCGACACGGGCCCGGTATCTGATGGCCTTTGCCGCAGCAACTTTCATTCTCAGCAGCTGCGCCAACACAAGCATTGATGGAAACATTCCGCCCACGTCCACAGCGCCTACACCACTGACGGGCGGAACACACACCACAATGGACGCCGTCACTGCTACGCTCCCACCAGTATTGGCCCAGAACAGCATCTGCTCACAAGGCTCGAACACCGAAGCCGGCGACCTCTACCTGCTTTGCACCGTCTCGCCCGCATCACCACTCCACCAAGGGCTCTCCGACAACAACATCAGTTATCTCGTCTGGGTGAACACAACCGAAGCCGAACGAACACTCCAGGACTGGCGCGACGGTGACCGACCCGAACTCGTCACCGAAAACGCCACACACACCGCAGCCGCTCGCCTCGAGTACCGCGACGCCGTCAACTCCGTGCACTACGTCGACACCATCAACGGCCTCAACATCGACATCACCGGAGGTGGATTGCCAACAGCGGAAGCAGCGACAACCTTCCTCCGCCTCGCCGATCTCATGAACTGAAAAGACAACTACCGACCACCACGCAGATTCACAGGTCGCCCCGTACGGCTTGGTGCAAGTCCCCGAGACCGATTACTGGACAGTCCCTGGTTCGCAGTTCTGTCGTTTTTCAACATTGCGCAGCTGTGCTGTTACCGCGTCTTCGATGCGGGTTGCGAGGTCGATGTCTTCTCGCAGGGTTGCTGATGCGTTGGCGGCTCCGATGGTGCCGGCGCAGAGGTTCCATGCGAGTCGGTGTGTTGTGGGGGTGTCGGTGAGTTCGCCTTCGGTGAGGGCTGTTTCGATGATGTCGCTGATGGCATCGACCCAGTGAGCGAAGGCTGCGCCGTTGTCGATGGTGGGTTCGAGGGTGAGTTTCATGCCGGCGCGCAGGTTGGTGTTCTCAGCAATTTGATGCGCGAGGGACGTGAAGATCATTGTCAGCTTCTCCCCTGCCGTGGTGCTCGGCCCGGTGGCTGCTGCTTCGCTGATGGATTCGTTGACGGTTCGGTTCCAATCAGCGATGAGGCTCCCTGCGATGGCTTCCTTGGACGGGAAGTGGAAGTAGATGGCGCCCTTGGTGAATGCTCCGGTAGCGAGGATGGCATTGATGCTACTGGCGCCGTATCCGTCGGTATCGAAGTGTTGTGCGGCTACTGAGACGATCGCTTCTCGTGTTCGCACTGCTCGGGCTTGTGTGGTGCGTGCGGTGCTGCCGGTGGGGCGGCCGATGTGGGGCCGAATAGTATTGCTCATGGTCACAGGTGCTTTCTGTGGCTTGGTCCTGGTGGTGTTGCTGCACTGCCAGGACCTCTGTTGTTTTTGAGGGTGGGGCTGCTGAGGCGCTGGGCCTCGCCGGTGTCAGTGCGCTGCTGCGAGTTCGCGGTCGGTGGTGTTCTCTGAGGACCGGAGGTCGGGCAGTGGCGGGCTCGTGAATCCTGCTTCCCGGGCTGCGATATCGAACTTCTCGTACCGGCGCCACGCTGTCGAGATTGCGACGGGCGGTTTCGATTCCATCGCGATGGTCTCCCATGTGAGGTTCGGGTTCGTGAGCTTGCGGACTGCGGTGTCCTTCACGTCCTTCTTGAGATTCGAGGTGGCGATGAACGCCATGAGGTCGTCCATTGCGGTGTCGCCGTCGGCGGCTTGGGCCTCTTCGGTGTCTTGACGGTTCAGTGCCTCTGTCGCGGTTTCTTGAGGGTCGAAGTCGTCGTGACGTTCAGCCATCATTGCGTCGGCGAAAAACGGTTCTGCAAAGTCCGCAAGATCGTCTCCCCGGTCGATCTGTGTCACCGTGTTTGTCGTGTCCTCGTTTCGTTCCGCTTCGACCAGCTCTGCAACATTGGGTTTGGTCTCTCCGCGAGAGCTGGAGTCGCGGAAAGGTTCCCGGCTCACGGTCAGATCAGTCGCAATGCTCTTTGCATGCTCACTGTCGGTGACGTTTTCGACGATCGCACGGTAGGCGGCGTATGCCATTCCGACTGCCTTCACCAGGATCGTGATGCCGTGTGTGAATGCCAGGACCAGGGCCGGCGGAATGATCGCTATGGCCGCTGCGATGGCCGGCGCTAGTGGAATGAACCCGAGGTCTCCCCCACCATCGATTGACTCCTGTGCAGCGATTGCTGCGTGATAGGCGTGGTACGCGTTGCCCAGGATGCTGATCACGACGACGCTGACTGCGAGGGCGATGTAGAAGCCTCTGTCGCGTCGGTTCATCTTGAGCTTGCTGATGATGACGATGGCGATGGTGGAGCCGAGGATTGCGCTGTCGACGATCGCGGGGAAAATCCAGGTCAGATTTTCCGGGATGAGTGCTTGCCGGGCGAGGTCTCGTTGCACGGCGAAGGAGAGTATGAATGCGCCGGTAGTGATGCCGAGTGCGATGACGATTGCGAGTGCGAGTGCGGCGAGCAATGCGCCTAGCTGAATACGGGCAGCCCTGAGGCTAAAGTCGGTCATGATCGGGTTTCTTCCTTCAAGTGGTTTCCCGGTCTGGAGCCTCGCCGGTTGCATCCGGCGGGGCTCCTTCGTTTGTGTAGGTCAGTCGTCTGAGATTGGGCGGCCGCTGGGAAGTGCGCCGGTTTCTGCTTCGTATTGGTTGCCACTGTTGTGCACTGTCTCCCGGCGTTCCGCCTCTGCCGCCAGCGCTTTCTCCACGAATTGCGACCAGGATTTGTCGTCCTCGAGGTGGCTTGTGTTTCGGTAAGCACCTCGGGCGCGACTGAATACCTCTTGGTCGACGTAAACCGTAATACGTTTAGGCTTAGGCTTTTCCACAACTGACGGTGTGGGCTGTGGAAGCGGGGCGACCGGCGCGGGAGTGCGGTTGGATCTCTGCATTCGAGACAGGTCACCAGTCACGTTCCGCGGAGGTAGCGCCGTGAGCTTTCGGTCGGGCCGGTCATTCATACCCGTGCTTCCTCTCTTTCCGCTGTTGCAACGCGGGTGACAACTTCTTGCGCAACTGCAAAGAGGTCGTCTGCAACGGATTTGGACGATTTCGGCGCGAGAGCCTGAGGCTCGGCGTTGCCTTTGATGACGTCGTACCATTTCGGACCGCTTCGGACGACTGCATCGAGTTCGGCTGCGAGCATGCCCCGCTCTCGGGTTGCCTGGGCGGTGGCCTCGGAGTGACGAACGGTGGCCGTGAAAACGACGTCGTCGTTGCCGAACGCCTCTGCAATCGCAGACCTTGCTTGTTTGAGCACGGTTTTCGCTGATGTACCCACGGCTACGAGAACGACGCCCAGTAGATCCAGGTCGGGGTTGATAGCAGCGACGGCGTCGATACGGTGCGCCACGGCTGCCATTCCTTTTCGACTGGATGCATCGGATTTGACGGGCACGAATGCCCATTTTGCGGCCGCTAACGCTGCTGTCTGCAAGGTTTCGTCGCCGGGCGGGCAATCGATGAGAACCATGTCGTAGGTGGCCGCCATTGGAGCAAGGACCCTTGCAAGGGCGAGCTTTGCTCCATCTGGATCTTTGGACGCCATAGCGGTTAGAGCGGCTGTCGCTTGTTCGAGGTGCACTCCCCCGGGAAGGACGTCGAGATTTGCACGGACATTTTCGATGGGTTTTGCGTCGCCGCCGAATGCGATTGCGCTGGCAAGCGATCTCCCCTGATCATCCCCGGTTTCACTGGTGTACCCGAGGTCTTCGGCGAGGTTTCCCTGAGGGTCGAGGTCGACGAGCAGGACCTTCTGACCGGAGGCTGCCAATTCTCCGCCGACGTTGGCTGTCAGGGTCGTCTTCAAGACGCCGCCCTTGCCGTTGATGACGGCGATCACCCTTTTACGTGTTTCGCGAAAGTCGGTCTGCATTGCTCTCCTTCGACAGCATTGGCGCGTTTGACGGTATTGACAGCATTCCACGCGATAGCCAGTAATGCAAGCAATAGCAGTAATGCCAGCATTAATGCGAACCGTCGGAAATCTCGTATACGGCCGCGGTGGGACGGATCTAATGTCAGTAATACTGGCATTACTGTCACGTCCGCAAAATGTCACGAAAACCTCACTGACGTGCATGTTGCTAATAGCAGCATTAACAGCATTGGAGTCGAGAGGGCCCTCGTCGCTGGCAAAACCCACCCAGGCGGGCCATCGAAAGCGGGGAATACTGGTATTACTGTCATTCCTGCCATTATGGGCCTCGCGGGGCTTAACCCGCACTCAAACGCGATTTGCTGCTATTGACAGTAATACTGGCTTTTTGCGCTAAGGGTGGCGCAGCTTCCGTTTCGGGCCGCCGTCATCGCGCAAAATTGCAGGTTGCGAGGCCGAGCCGTGGCGCCGCACGGTGGGTGCATGTCCCGCTCTACCTTCAAAGTGGATAGGGGAGGGGAGGGCTGTTGCGGTTGCTCGCCGGGCTTGGATCCTCACCTTCGGATCGCGTTTGCCAGTTTTGCATGCGCCACCAGCCAGGCTTTGCGTCCTTCCGCAGAGCCATCTCATTGCTCCGGACGTACTGCGCCAGATGCAAAATGACCAATGCTTCGGCTCACGTTTCCTTCGCCCGGAGTCGGATGTTGTTTCGTGCTGGGCCAAAGACTGTCACTCCATGTTCGACCTCGGCCGGCGTCGAGCTTTGGTGAACGAGAGAAACCCGGTCTGTTGCGTGCACTGCGGCTTGGTCGTGGGAGTGCACGGTCGCGGTGTCGTAGGCATAGGTGGTGGTGTCTTCTCCGACGTCGCCGAAGGAGTCGTCGACGAGGTTGCTTGTGGCGCGGTTGGTGGCGCGGACGCGTGTGGTGTCGAATGCGTCGGTATGGGCGTTCCCATAGGCGAAGAGAGTTGCGTGCCCGAAGATTTGGGATCGTGCGGCGTCGGTGGCCACGATCTGGGCACTGCGCTTCGTTTCGGGTGTCAGTCGGGTGATGATGACTCGTGAGACGCCGACGATGCGGATCGTGACGCCGTCGGGCAGCTCGGCGTCGGTGAGTTCTAGGGGTTCGTCGTTCCGGTGGTCGATGACGATCGTCTTTGCGCCGGTGCGCAACCGTTCGTGGATCTGGGGGACGGTCTGGCAAGGGGAGAGCGGCCGGCGTCTGACGGACGGCTTTGCGGAAGGGCGTTTTCCGTTCATCGCTTACCTCGATCGGACAGATGGGTGATCCACACGGGCGAGGTTTCATTCTCACGGGCGGATGCCTGGGTCTTTCGGATGCGGGCGCTGTCGGCCGCTCGGCGGGCGACGAAACGGGCAGCTTGGCGGCCGGGGGAGTCCTCGGCAGCGGCTGATGCGTACCGGCCCCGTTCCGCCTCGAACGCTGCTGCCTGTCGTTCCCGTTCGACTTTTTCCTGGTCAGCGGCTATCTGAGCGAGAACGTGCGGGGCGAAGGCGAGATCCTGCTGCTTCATGAGCCAGCGCATGAACGCGATGGGGTGCTTCGGGTCCGGTGCCATCCGCGTGGCCTTGCTCCAGGCGTCGATCGCGTCGTTGAGATCCGCGGCCGTCCAACCGTGCGCCGCTGGTTCGGCCAGTGCGGGAGCCCACCCTCGGGGGGTGTGCCGCCGCGCCCAAACGGGAGTTCGCGGGTTTCGGAGCCATTTGGATGCGAGCAATAAGCCCTTCCGGATGGCGTCAGCCTTCTCGAGATCGGCCTTGGACTCCTTGCGCCGCGAAGCGGCTCGTTTATCCACAGATCGTTTAGTAGTTAGAACCTCTCTACGAGAGGAAGGGATACAAAACTGACCCCTGCGGGGGTGGGGTGCCATCTGTATAGATCCGTCGACGACGATGCGAGTGTTATCCACAGGCTTGCGTGGATGCAAAGCCCAGACAGATGCCCAGCCGCGGCCTCGGTCTTGGAAGCGATGAGAGCCGAAGCGTTCGCCTCTGCGGCGTAGTCGGCCGCGGAGTACTTCGGTGGCCACACGCAACAGTTTGAGGGTCTCGCGGGCGCGTTGGATGGTGCGTTCGCCAAGGCCGGTGCGTTCGACGAGGGTCGCGATGGTGAGGCGGCTGTTGCGTCCGGTTTTGAAGTCGGCGGCGCCGGCCATTGCAGCTGCGACGTTCAGGAGTGTTTTGAGGCTGATGCCTCCGCCGGTGTTGGCGACGAGCTGCGGGCGGATGGTGTTGTATTCCGCGGTGTACGCCGTTCGGACACAAACCTCGACCCAGTGCTGCTGCCCCTGCCAATAAGCGAGACCTGCGTGCGCGCCCTCGTCAAGTTCAAGGCGAACTTGGCAGTAGCGGCGGCACGCTGCTTCGCGGCCCCCTAGCGCGTTGAGGTACGCAGGGGTCAGCGAATGGCACTGGTGCCCGTACAGATGGCCCCTCATTCTGCGAGGAGTACGAGCTGTTCCGTAGCGGCGCCGCGTAGGGCTGCTACCGCAATACGGACGTTGTATGGTCGCGGCCGCATCAAACAGTGCGACTCGCGAAAACTGAGTTGTTGAATCTTCATCAGGGCGCGATGTACCCTGAGACGTACCTAGCACGGTAAGTCCCTTCGGGGATGCAGTAGTCGCGAGCGGCGAACTCGCTATCTACAAGGACGGACCCTGGTTTCTCCGGCATGAGAGCCAGGGTTTTGTCGTATGTAGATGTACTACTGCGCTCTAGCTATTCAGATGTTGTAGTGGCGACTACGCAGCTGTGAGCGGCAGCACCTCCTGATTCGGATTCAGTTCGCGGACAAGATCAGGGCGATCAGCGCGGAGGCAGAGCAAGTCGGAAACGTACTGGCTCACTGAAGAGACGCCGGCCTTTTTCCGTTCGATCTCCAAGAGCTCGTACAGCTCGTCAGGCACTCGACCAAGCCGCTTACGTTCTCCAAGGCTCGGGCGTCCGACCTTGTTGTGAGTCCCCTTGCTCGGCATGGCTTCCTCCCTGTCCGCGGTTCCGCTAATTCTGGACCTGTAACGTTGGCACTCTGCGGAGGCGCGCCGATTCCTGGTCCAAAAAATCTTCACGGCTTGACTATAGTAAGGCCTGACTCTAAAACAGACCGTAGATCCTCTGGCTGAGATGACGGGGCGTGAGAAAATGTTGCTCATGGGACGAAGCGCGACTCCGCTGGCCACTCGTGTCGAAGAACTGTTCACCGACCGTTGGCCACGCGGAAACAAGGTGGCGAACGCCTTGGTCGCTGACTATGTGAGCAGAGCCGTGGGACGCCCGATCGATCGGCAGTACATCTACCGCATCCGCACGGGACGTGTGAGGAAAGTCGACGTCCCTGTCTTGGAAGCGATCGGTCGATACTTCGACAAGAATCTGGACTACTTCTCGGGCGAGGCGACGCCGCCAGCCGACGAACTTGATCGAGCGCTAGCCGAGAGCGGAATGCAGATTGCAGGGTTGAGAGGGAAGAAGCTCACAGAGGCGGACCGTCTCCAGCTCGCTCGCTTGGTGCGGGAGGCGAACGATCTCCTCAAACGCGATGAAGCGCAGGATTCATGAGCGCGCAATCCCGCCGGCGCATGGATTCATACGTCCGGGCGACTGTGCGAACACCATTCAGCATCGAGACCTTTCTGAAGAATGTTTCGCACGAGCTCGGCCGTCCCGTTCATCGACTGAGTGGACTGCCCGCAGGGAGTCGCCTGTCGGGCGTGGCACTCGAAGAGCTGACCGGTGGGGGCGGGGCGGCTTTCGTAAGCGGGCCGGACGGGAGTCCCGAAGATCACCAGCTGTACGTTCTCGCACACGAAGTGTGGCACCTGATCAAAGGCCATCGATGCACGAAGCATCGGGAGGATCTCACCCCGATTGCGCGGCTGGCTGGGGTATTTCGGGAACTGGAGTGCGAAGTCTTTGCCTGGAAGGTCGGTTTGGCAGCAACCCGATCGCTGCGCCCGGCGGGCAGGCTGCCGGCTCCAACCCACTTATTGACCTCTGCGTTTGACTCGCGGCCGCGATGACAGGCCGCGTGTGATCGCCTCCTGGGCTTCCTATGCTTTGTTTGCCGCCGGCATTGTCCTTCTCTTGAGGGGTTTGATCCTCCAACGCCGAGAGCGGTCACTGCTTGGAGTTGGGTTCATTTTTTACGCACTTGCGCTGCGCACCTACGCGCCGCTGCTGCCGATCGGAACCCGAACCCCGTTGGAAACCGAGGACCGTATCTGGGGAGCTACGTTCACCGTGATGGGCGGCTGGGCGCTGCTGACGTTGATGACGGCGACGATCCATGCGTACCGCACCAATGAGGTGGATTGGTCTAAGCCAGCAATAAAACGCGATTTCGCGGTACTGGCGATCGCGGCCGTGGCCAGCACATTCATCCTGCGGGTGGCTTTGTCTGGCGGATATGCCCCTACTACGGATTTCCTCAACGAATACGGATCAGACCCTGCGGTCATGGTCTACGAACTCGTATTCGTGCTTTGGATGGTCGTTCCTTTCGGACTCCTTGGCTATCTGACCTGGAAACATACCGATGACTTCGGCAGGTCTCTGACGGTTATTGGCTGCGGAGTCAGCGTCGCATGGGGAGCATGGAAGCTGATTGGTGTCGGCGCACACCTAGTGGGTTACGACCGGATCGACATCGAATCGCCGGTGAGCGTGGCCCTTGCCTTGACCGCGTGCTTTTTCGTCGTCAGCGGTCTATCGCTTTTCACCGTGCGCCGCGTAGCGAAGCAGGTGAATCTTCTGCTTCGCTACGGGTGGCGGCGAATGATCGACGACGCGAGGCACCGATCCCCTAGAGATACTGAGAGATAAGCCGAGATTTGAAAATCTTGCCTGAGTCCTCGCGAGGCAGGGTGTCCACGATCTCAAGCCTTGTCGGGATCTTGTATTTCGCCAACTCAGTGGCGATCGCTTTGCGAATTCCCTCTCCGGTAAGTGTGGTTCCGGGTCGTGCAACGACGTGGGCTGCGACGGCTTCACCGAGATCGCCGCCTGGAACTCCGAACACTGCGACGTCTTCGGCGGTCGTGAGCTTCATGATTGCGTTTTCGACCTCGGCCGGATAGATGTTGACTCCTCCGGAAATGATGACCTCGCTGGTCCTACCGGTCAGATAGAGGAAGCCCTCTGAATCGACATATCCATGGTCTCCAACCGTGACGAAGCCGGGAACTGGACTGGGATCGGAACCTTCGTGGTTGATGTACGAGAACTTTGGCCAGTAGTCAGCACCCTTGACGTACACCTCGCCGACTTCGCCCGCAGGCAGCACGACGCCATCACTAGACACGATTCGCACCTCAGCCCCGTCAACCGGCCGACCAACGCTACCTGGACGTTGAGTCCATTCCTCTGCGCTGATCCAGGTAATTGTGCCCGCTTCGGAGCACCCGTAAAACTCGATGAGAGCATTTCCAAACCATTCGATCGAACGGCGCTTCACCTCAGGCGGGCACGGCGCGGCCGAGTGAATCAAATGTGTCAGACTGCTGACGTCGTACTGAGATTGGGTCTCAGCAGGCAGTGAGAGCAAGCGAGAGAGCATGGTGGGGACAATTTTGGCTTGCTCGATCCGGTGCTCTTGGATGAGCTGAAGGAAGCGTTCGGCATCGAACCTGGGCATGATCGTGATGTTCGTGCCCATCCGCAACGCAAGTACGGCAAGTGCGTTCGGGCTGGTGTGGTACATCGGACCTGCGACCAACATCTGTCCGCCGGGTTTAAGGCCCATTCTTGTCGCTGTTCCCCCTGCGATCGACAGAAGTTGATGCGGGGACATCCGTTCTCGCAGTACCCCTTTGGGTAGTCCTGTTGTTCCGGAGGTGTAGACCATTCCCATGGAGTCGACGATGGCACCCTCTTGATGAGGTAATGGCGTTTCGGTTTCTCTGAGCAACTCCTCGAGCGTGACGTATTTGCCGCTAGGGCGCGCCAGTTCACTGCTCACTCCCAACTCTGCGAGCAGTTCACCAGGCATAGCTACTTCGATGATGTCGACGGGGTTCTGCAACTGAGAAACAGCATCTTCGGCGCTACTGATGAACTCGGTGTGCGCGATTACCAGTCGCGCGCCGCTGTCGCCGAGGAGATGACAGATCTCTGAGCCAGTCCAGTGCCAATTGACTGGAACCGGATTTCCGCCGCAGCTGGCCACTGCGAGCGAAACTTCGAGAAACTCGATGTCATTCCGCATTACGAGGGCTACACGTTCCCCCGGCTGTATTCCTCGCGCCTTGATCGCGGCGGCAAGTCGGCCGGCACGTTGTTGGGACTCGTGCTGGCTACGGACTCTGGTTCCACAGGTGACGGTCGGCTGTTGAGGGTCGTCCATTGCACTCATGCCATCGAAGTCTGCCAGGTGAGGGCCTGTAGCGAGCTGATGGTTCAACTCCGCAGCGCCGCGAATCGGACGAAAGTCACATAGCAGAAGCGCGTGGGATGTTGCGGACAATCGCCCAAAGCTGTTTACTTCTGATTGCGCAGACGATCAAAACTGATCGTTTGAGTTACTTGCGGGCAGCCATTACAGGGGGAGGCGAGGATGGAGTTGCACTCACGGCGACGTATAGGGAGGCCGGGTACGGGTTCGCTCATATGCAGCCTTGACCTCGTCCACCGTGGCGTCGAGCCCCTGTGCCAATTTTTCGGCGACATCTTCCCTCAGTCGAGAATGCCCTCGCTCGACGGTAGCCAGAGCGGTCGTGGACATTCCAATCTTCTTGGCCAACTGAGGCTGCGTCAGACCTCGAAAAACTCTGAGGTCGCCCAGATATCTCTCATTCCGCGGGATGAGCACTACGTCATCCATGGTGATACCGAGAACGTTGACGACCCGAGCAAGGTAGTCGACCTGCGGGGAAGCCTTGCCCACTTCCCAACTCAGCACAGCAGCGGGACTTACCTCTGCAAGTCTCCCGAGCTCCCCCCTGGTGAGCTTTTTCGCCTTACGTGCAACTTCCAACGAAGCGGGCGAAAACCCCCTCAAGATTCGTCGGCTCATTCCTCGCACCCGCACATGAGCCATCACTTTGCCTGACCCCAATCTATGCCGTCCCAGTGTCCCGCAATGGACATCGGTGATAACATCCTGTTTTAGAATCAGATCATAAAGTACGAAGATGCGGGGCGAGAAGGGGAAGGGGCCGAGATGCAGACGAATTCATCGACGCACCTACTCTGCGCATCTCGACAAAGCTCAGTCGCAGGCAAGCCAATTCGCCTGGCTACAGATGCGACTGCGGTGGTTGCTGGCGCAAGGTTATGCCGAATCGCGTGCCACACATACGCAACCGCGAAAGACCCCAGGGACGGACTCCTGTTTGGCGACCGGTCCCGTCCCTGGGGCTCTCTTCTGCCTGCGACACCATTCGCATCAGGGCGTCCGGACCGCAGGCTTTCGAGCTTATGCGGTGTCGTTGAATCCGCAACCAGCCGGAGGCAACTATGGAAAATCCCGCAAGGCTTTCCGTTGAAATTGATCGCCACGAGATAGTTCCTGCTGGCAAACGCCAGCACACGAGCACGGCTGAGTACTTCGCCGTCTCCTCATATCGCGTTATCGAACCTGTGCCGTGCGCAGGCCGGGCCATGGGTCACACATGTGTACCCGCCGTCGTGGTCGGCGCCCGACTCTGCCCGGTCGGACATTCGTTGATTCCCGCGGGCTCCGTTGTTATGGCGCATCTTTCACGCTCCATCGAACTTCCCGGCGCTGTTGCGTCGGGATCACAGGCCGCGTAGCTCTCGCTTTTTGTGCGGCCGGCCCCACCACGAATCCACCTATGTGTTTGCAAAACAACACGATTGAAGGGATGTCATGAAGCAGTTCAAGAAACCACGGTCCGGCGGCCGTCATCGGTCGCCGTCGACGGGTGCGGTCGCAGCCGTGACGTTGGCGGCGATGGTCGGAGCCGCCTTCGTCAATGCCGGAGTTGCGATCGCAGCGCCGACCCAGCCGGGAATCACCGCTCCGTCGCAACCGGGCATCACGACACCTCCGCCTCCGTCGGAGCAGCCTGGCATTACTACTGCCCCTGAGGTTCCTGCGCCGACGTCTGATCGTTCGTACTGGACGCCGCCTCCGGCTGAGTACGACAACATTCAGTGGCAGCCTTCTCCTTCGACGCAGCAGTCGTCCCCGAACTACGGAGGCGATAGCAGCGGGAACTACGTTGCGCCGGCGTATTACGGTGACCCGATCGACGTGGGGACACTCCATCTCCCGACCGAAGTCGAGATCATCGCTCCGATCGAAGCACCGCCCCAGATGTTGCAGCTGGGTGATTACGTCGGGCCGAAGCCCAATTGGATGTCCGACGAGTATCTCGAGCGCACCAATAACACTGCATCTGTCGGTGTTTCACAGTTCGCGACATTCTGGTCCAGTGTCGGCGTCGACGTCGATCGTTCGCAGCGTGTCTCGGCTGCAACCTTCGGCGGAGCCGCAGCAGGTGCCTTGGCGGCCGGAACCGCAGGGTTCACAGTGGGCGCTTTGGGTGGCGGCACAGTGGGCGGTTTGATCGGGGCCGGTATGGGCGGTCTGGTTCCGCTTCCCCCGCCACTGCCGGAAGCGACGACAGGCGTCGTCGGCACGGCAATCGGTGCCGGTGCAGGTGGATTGATTCTCGGGATTCCCAGTGCCGTGGGCGGCGCTGTGGTGGGTGGGTTGACGGCGGGAGCAATCGGGGCTGGTGACACCGATGCCGAGCCTCGCCACATCGACGTGCCGAATCTCCCCGAGCCGGACGCACCTGCGATCACCTCGCAGACCAGTGACGCGCTGGCGGCGCAGGCCCCGCAGGTCGCACAGGTCGTCACCGACGCTGTGGCGTCCGTTCCGCAGATCACCGAGAACGTCAACGCGCAGCTCACTACTGCACGTGAAACCGTCCTCGCTCAGCCCGGTGGCGATCAGGTCATCGCCGCACTCGACAGCGCGGCCGTCGAAGCGAATTACGCCTTCGGACCTACCGCCGATCTGATCGGCCAGGCCCTCGGCGCTGCTGCCGCTGGAGCGAGTCCCGCGTAATCACTACCGCCGCCGGGGTCGGGGCTTCGGCCCCGGCGGTGTTAGTCGAAGTTCTTTTTCTTTGCACGAGAGGAAATATCGACATGTCAGGTCAGAACTGGTTTCCACCGTTGGACCCGACCGAGTTCGCCGACGAAGTGGACACGGGAGAGCAGACCCCAGACACCGGCGTACATTCCGAACCCGAGTCCGAAAACCCCGATGAGGAATCAGAACTCGACTCCCTACTCGACCATGCCGAAACTGTTGAGAGCGAACCGGTTTCCAACGGCAACGCTGGCCCGGCAGAGGAGACCGTTGTCGCTGCGGTGAACCGACCCGCCCAACACCTCACTCCCACATCCGAACTCGCAGATGAGGACGAGACCGGATCGGCGACCGATCCGATCTCCAGTGGGGCCGTCGGTGTTGTCCGCACGCTCCCGGTCGTCACCCTCGCTGTCAGTGACCTGAATACACAACCGGATTGGGCATCGGAATGGGATCTTCCGTCCACCGACCCGGAACCGACACCGACCACCCCGGATGAGGGGGAGCGGATCGGAATCCCCGAGCCTCCCCCTGGATCCGACAGGGCGCGTGGCCGGAGTCGCCGCACGAAAGCCGCTGTCGGGGGAGCCGCTGCTGCCGTGCTGGCCGTCCTCGTCGGCGGAACCGCAATTGCGCTGGCCTCCGGTTCCGACGAACCGGACGCTCCAGCCTCCCTCGAAGTACCTGGAACCACTACGGCTTCACCGGCGGCGGGAACCTCTGTCGCCGGGGCGCAGGCCGCCTCGTCCTGGTGCCCGAGCAGCGTCAAGGGCGACGTCATCAGCGGGAATGGCCCTGGCGGTACCGGATCTGGCCCTGATGCGATCCTCGGATTTCAGTACGCCTTCTACGTCGATCGCAATGCGGACAAAGCGCGAGGCTTCGCCACTCCGGAAGCTGCGGCCACCCAACTGTCGACCTTGCAAGCCGGCATCGACGACGGCGTCCCGGTCGGCACCGAGCACTGCGTTCTGATCCGCCCGTCCGGTCAGCCGGGTGTCTTCGCCGTAGAGATGGTCCAAAAAGCCGCGGACGGCGCGATCGTGCGATACGCGCAAACCATCAGCACGACCGTGCGTGACGGAAAGACGCTGATCGCGGCCATCAACGAGAGCGTAGGCACGCCGTGACGTGGGCGGGGGACTGGCTCGAGGGCGAGCCGACAGAAGACAACGAATCCGACGAGACACGGTCGGCAACGGTGGACGACACCGCACCGCCGCTTGTGCCCGGGTCCGAGGCAGAAGCCCCGGTCGATGAGGTGCCCGAGCCAGAAGATGCACTGATTCCGCTGGCACCGCCTTCTGCTGTGCTGATCGCCGGGGTTGCCGGTGGAGTCGGAGCCACCACGACAGCGGTCGGTCTGGCGAGTGCACTGCACACCGAACTCGTCACTGCTGCCGCCGTGGATACGACCCCTGCCGGTGGTGACCTGTCCGAGCGTGGCTGCGGGCGCGAGCTGAACCCCGGTCAATGGGTCTCCGAGCACGGGGTGCTGTGGGGTCGCCGCACGCTCGGGGAACTGAGCGGCGACGTTGCGGCACTCGCGTCCGTTCACTCACTCCTGACCGCGTCCGGTCATTTTCCGATCTACGACGCCGGAAACCCTTTGCGTGCCCAGCATCTCGCGCCGCTCCTGGCCGATGCGTCGGTCGTGATCGTCCTGGTGGTGTCCAGTCGCGGCGACTCCGTGAACCGTCTTCCCTCCGTCCTGGAATGGATCGAGAGCACCCTCGGCGCACACACGTTGGCATCGGTCGTGGTGGCCGTCGTCGAGGTCCGTCCCGGCTCGACGCCGGTGGCCGATCACCTCAGTGCCCATATGGCGGGCCGGATCGGAGCGGTGCGCCTGATCGGTCACGACCGGTCGTTGGCCGCAGGAGGACCAATCGTGACCTCGGCGATGGGCAGCGGTGTCGAGCAGGACTTCACCGCTCTCGCCGCCGACGTACGAAACCTCGGTGCAGCCGCGCCGACGCAGTGAACAAACACATCCGAAGGGAAATCCGCATGAGATATGCGAGAGGGATCACCACAGCGGTGACGGCCACGGTCGTCCTCGCACTGGCAGGAACCAGTCTGGCGAACGCCGCACCCACCTCAGGCGACTCCGCACCGATGCCCTGCACCGCTTTGGGAGTCTTCGGTGTTCAGGGGACCAACCAGTCCGCTCCGGATGCCGACCCCACCATCGACAGCGGCTTCCTCGGCATGTCGGTGATGGTGCCCTTGCTCCAGTCCGCTGCCGGTGAGGTCTCACGGATGCTCGTCCCGTACGCCGCCGACTTCGGTTGGCGGGGAGCGACGTACGAGCAGTCGATGACCGAGGGGGTCGACAAGACCAGCCAAGCGATCGCCGATTACGCCGACCGGTGCCCCTCGTCGATGATCGCCGTGACCGGATACTCGCAAGGCGCACAGATAGCGGACACAGTCATCCGCAATATCGGCAGCGGCAAAGGCCCGATCACAGCGGACAAGCTCGCCGCCGGTGCCTTGTTCTCGTCCCCGAATCGCCCGCAAGGTGCCAGTACCTTCCCCGGCGGCTCGTCCGGACAGAGTTCACCGACACCGCCCAAGGGCGTTGCCACCTCTGCCTTGTCGGATCTGACGGTGACCACCCCGACCCCTGCTGACGGCGGCGGCATAGCCCCGAACTACGCCGCCTCCGCCGGGTACGGCTCTGTTGCCGGCCGCGTCGCTTCGTTCTGCACCGACGGCGACCTCGCATGCGCGACACCACAAGATGCGACGCTGGCCCGCACCGTCACCAATATCGCTGGGCAGCTGCACCTCGAGCAGCAGGATCCGCAGAAAACTCTGGTCGACCTCGCGGGCGCATTGGGTGGGGCGACAATTCGCACCGCCGCCGACGTCGTCAACGACGACATCAACTTCTCCAACGGCCGGTTCACCGTGCAGTCGTCCGGAAAGACCATCCTCGGGCGCCTGTCCACGAATTCCGATCCGCGCTCCGCCACTCCGGACGCGGACGCCGATGTCATCCGAGCAGTCATCAAAACCGGTGTCATGGGATTGCAAGCGGGCATCGCGGTCGCAAAGAAAGTCCTCACACTGGACACGATCGGCACCCTCGCCACCGTCGGCATGGCCAATCCCCCTGCTGCACTGGGCATCTTGGCAGCGAAAGTCGGGGACGCGGCAATGAGTTTGTTCCCGCCGTCCACCGGCACCCAAATCCAGAAGTACATCTACAACGAAGTCCAGCGCGGCATTTCCGACAACAAGGACCTGCTGAAGATGGCAACGCAGGTCAAGTACTGGGACACGGCCCGCAACCACGGCACCTACGACTCGATTCCCGTGGGAGGACAGGGACAGACCCCGGCGAAGTTCACCGTCGAGTGGTTCTCCACCCTCGCGAAAGAACTCTCGTCCGGATCCACGTCGGCCGGGGCGAGCACCACGAAAACAGCCTCGCCGACGACTCGTCCGAGCGGGACGCCCTCTGCGGCCCCCTCGTCGTCGACGCCGCTGACCAGCTCAGTGTCCGCCACGACATCGGCGGTTTCTCCCGAAATCGTCGGGCCGGGCGGCGCGTTCGCGCCTGCCCAGATCCCGACTCCCACTCAGGCGCCTGCCGCCGCACCGCCCGCGCAGTGATCGGTCGGCGGCGCACGGAACTCCTCTGCTGCGCCGCCGCCCAGCAAACCCCGGGACGCACTGACGTCCCACTCCAACCGAAGGGACCATCTCGTGTCAGATGACAGCAGCAGCGGAGGCGTCGGCGGTGCCATCGTCGTTGTCGGTGCCGCAGCCGTCGCGTTCCTTCTGATGATCATGGCCGTGGTGGTCGTTCTCGTTTCCGAGGACGAAGAGTGCGCTCCCGTCGAAAACGGGGGCGGGCAGGTTGCCGCTGCTGGTTCGCTGGTCAAGCCCACCAAGTCGTCCGAAACAACGGACACCTCTCCGTTCGGTCCGCGATGGGGCACCGAACACAAAGGACTCGACCGTGCGGGTCCTGTCGGTACCCCGATCTACGCGTTCACCGACGGCCGCGTTCGTGAAGCCGGTCCCGCTGACGGCTTCGGGAACTGGATCATCGTCGATCACGAAATCGAGGGCCACGTATACAGCTCGGTTTACGGGCACATGTTCGACGACGGTGTGATGGTCCGCGCCGGAGAGCAGGTCCGTGCAGGTCAGCAGATCGGGGCGATCGGCAATGCCGGCGGCTCGACCGGGCCGCACCTTCATTTCGAGGTGTGGGACGGCGGTCGTCTACCCGACGGCGCCGGTACCGCGGTGGATCCGCAACCGTGGATCGACAAGGCCGCCGAACCCGGCGAGGCTCCCGCTGCGCCCGCACCGACATCTCCGGGCTCGGGCGATGCGGGCGATGAAGGTTCCGGGTTCGGAGGTTTGGACGGCCGACAGTTGGCGATCGCGAAGCAGATCGTCGCGGTCGGTGAAGTCATGGGCATTCCCGATCGCGGTGTCATCGTCGCGCTCGCCACCGCAAGCCAGGAATCCGGCTTTCGCATGTACGCCAATGACGGCACCGATCCTCGCCTCGAAGCCGATCAGAAGGACGTGGGCCGATCCCTGGACTTCCCACACGATGCTGTCGGACGAGATCACGGCTCCGTCAATCAGTTCCAACAGCAGTACCCGTGGTGGGGAACGCTCGAAGAACTGATGAACTCGGCCACTGCATCACGCAAATTCTACGAAGCGCTGGCCAAGCAGAGCGGGTGGGAATCGCTACCGATCACCGTCGCAGCACAGAACGTTCAAGGATCGCTGTACCCGGACGCGTACGCCGACGACGAGCCGATCGCCACCACGTTGCAGGCCAAGTTCAAGGGCGCCGGGGCGAACATGTCCGAAGCCGACCTCGCATCCATCGCAGCTGGTGGAGCCATCGCCGTCGCCGACGGCGGCAGCGCTGCCTGCAACGATCAGCAGCCCGCACCCGGTAGCGGCGGCGGCGAGGGTCCGGCCAGCGAGTTCGGACGAGCCGTCATCCTGGCTGCCTCGCGCTGGATCGGTACCCCGTACGTCTGGGGCGGTGGCGACACGAACGGCCCCACCGGCGGCGGATTCGACTGCTCAGGTCTGACGCTGTACGCGGTCTACCAGGCATCCGGCGGACGAATCAGCCTGCCGCACTTCACCGGATCGACCGCAGATCCCGGACAGCTCTACGACTCACGCGGCGCAGAGGTCCCCATCGACCAGAAACAGCCCGGCGACCTGATCTTCTTCGGTCCCGCCTCGAACACGCACCACGTCGGCATCTACTACGGCCTCGAGAACGGCGAAGAGATGTTGCTTCACGCTCCGACCGAAGGCCAGACCGTCACCATCGCTCCGCTGTCGGGGATGTCGGGAGAACAAATGCACGTCCGCCGCTTCGGCGCATCACAACCGCAACCGCAGGAGGCACGATGACAAACCGGACTGACCGCAGACCGATGAGGTTGACCGCGTTCGCCGCCATGACCTTCGCTGTTCTCGCACTTGTCGGATGCGGGCGCAGCGATGACCACGACCACCCGATGGATGAGGGCGGCCCCACTCAATCATTGACTGTTCCCGCCGATCCCACTCTGCCGGAACCGTTTTCCTCGGTCGATCAAAGCGATCCGGAAGCCGTGATGGTCGCGGCCGCGCAAGCTCTGTTCTCGTACGCCCCCGGGGCGGACACCAACCAGATCGACGCAGCGAACCGGGCAGCACCGCTGCTCGACGAGCGGTACTACACCGACAACGCGTCGTCCTTCATTGCTTTGGCACCGATCACCGGTCGCCAATGGGAGTCCTGGCGTGAGCGCAGCGCGGTAGCCACGGCCACGGCGACGGTGACCGCCGACAATCACCCCGAGGACAAGCCTGCGAAGGTCTCGCGAGTCGTGGCCGTGACGGTGACCGCCGTCGATGCCGGCGGCCGGGAGATTGATCGGGTTCCGTTCGCGGCGTACATGACCGCCACCAAGCTCGGTGTGTGGCGCGTGAGCGCGGTGATGGTCCGATGACCAGCGCATATGCCGATGTGCCGCGTCGCGGTGCTCCGATGCCGAGCGGTCCACGCATCGCGGGGGCTGTGATGCCCGGGACCGATGAATCCGCTCCGATCTGGGAAGGCCCGATCGAACGTGAGGCTCTGACCCCCGCCCGGCCGCTTGTCTGGCTTCTCGGAGCTACCGGCGGCGCCGGAGTCTCCTCGCTGACGCGTTCCCTCGCGTACGCGGGGGACTGCCAGCGCGGCTGGCCCGGATACATCGGTGACCTACCGGGCGCGGACTCACCGCTGGTGGTGCTCGTTTTTCGCACGACGATGCACGGCGTAGAGCGTGCTCATTCACTGCTTCTGCAACACGCCGCCGGTGGCACGCCGGAAGGAACACACATCCTCGGCGTCGTGTCCGTCGCCGACAGTGATCGCCCACTGTCCAAGCCGGTCCGGAACCGTCTGGCCGTCGTCGAGTCGCTGGCGCGCTCGCTGGCCGGTCACTGCTGGGACGTGCCGTGGCTTGAGCCCTGGCGGGTCATGCCTCCTCGCGAACTTCCCGAGTGGTCTCCGTCCTCGACGTTGCCGGCCGACAAGAAAGCGGCGCGTGACCCGACGAGATACCCCGTCGCCCCGGTCATCGCTCTCCACGACCAGATCCGAGTCGCAGCAGCAGCTCGGGTGAAGGAAATCAGTTCTTCCGCAACATAACTCGAAAGGCACTTTCTCATGAACGCACTCCACACCCTCAACACCTACATCCTCGCTCAGCAGCCCGCGCCCTTCCCCTCGCCTGGACAGGGCGGGGACGTGATCGACGTTCAGATGACCACTCCGCCGTCAGGCGACAAGTTTCAGGTCCTGCTCGGCGTCGGCCTGTGGGCGGCAACAGCTTTCCTGATCGGACTGGGAATGATGGCCGGCGTCAAGTTCGCCCAGTCGTTCGCCGACGGCACCGCTGGACGCGGCGAAAAGATGATGGTGGTCGGTGTCGCCGTCGGCGCGATCATCACGTCCTCCGCCGCCTCGTACGTCACCTGGTTCATGGAGTGAGTACTTCGATACTGGCCGCAGGCGGCGGCATCAAGATGCCCGGCGAAGACGTGCTGGTCCCGCTCGGGCAGATGCTCGGCGTGTTCCTCTGGTTCGTCGCCGCCGGTCTGATCGTCGCCGCGATGCGCGCCGGTGTCGAAGTCGCGCACCGCTTCGACGACGGCGAAGTCACCGGCCCCGGAATCCGGCGGTTGATCTCGATCGCCATCGGCGCCATCGTCACCGCCTCCGCAATCACGTGGGCGGGATGGCTCCTCATCTAGCCCGTCTCGATTCCACTACTCACTTTGCGAAAAAAGAAGGAAATCATGGCAATTCACCGTTACCGCCTCGTCGGCGCTCTCGTCGCCGCAGCTCTCGCGCTGTCGGTGGCCACCGCGTGCGGATCGCCGGAGGAGGACCCCGGAACCGGCACCGCCGCGGCGGTCGACACCAGCGCAGCGCCGCAGCAGGTGACGTGGGAGAGCTACCGCGGTGTCGCTGTCCCTGTCTCCGCGGTCGACGGACCGACAAGCATTTCGGCGAAGATCCCGTTCGGATACAGCCGAACACCCCAAGGGGTGGTGATGGCCGCCATTCAGGGCCAGAGCCGTCTCGCACTCGCACCGGACGAGACCTGGGCACAGACCGCACAACTGCTGACCGCCCCTGGCCGGGGCCGTGACGCGTACGCCGTGGCGCGGGTGATGACCTCCATCACCACCGAAGCCGATCCTGCGCAGACAGCCCAGTTCGCCGGATTCCGCATCGAGGACTACAGCCCCGACGAAGCCGTGGTGTGGCTGGCCACACGGATGCCGGACGCTGCACTGTCTGCATCGCCGACCTCGCTGATCTGGCAAAACGGCGATTGGAAGATCACTCTCCCTGATCCGCAGCCCGAGACCTCCGAAGCTGCGCCCACCGATCCAGTGCCGTTGACCTCGCTCGACGGATACACCGCCTTCTCCTACGCCGACTGATCTTCCCCCGACTTTTCAGGAGCCACCCGTGAGTAACCGCACCGAACCCCGCGAGACCACAGAAGGATCGCGCCTTCGCCGCACCGGCGAGTGGTTGGCGACCAGCCGCACGACCGGGATCGCCGCTGCCGTGTTCTGCGCGCTTCTCGCGGTGGTTGTGGCCGTCGCCGTGGTCATCGCCGTCACCCGCGACGACGATTCCGCCGGCAGCGGCGCCCCCACTTCCACCCAGCCGCCAGCGACGGCACCCGCAAAACCCGACAGCGGCACTGCGTTCGGCGTTCCGTCGGCGGATCTGTTCGGGCGCGTGATCGCCAACCCGCTCAACCCGCGTGGTCAGGCGTTGCCGCAGTCGCCGGCAGATCGCCCCTCGTTCAAGGAAGGTGACCCGGTAGCAGCTCCGGAGGGGTTGATGTGGCAGCAAGTCGGTCCGTTCATCCTGCCGTTCTCGACCTCCGACGGTCCCACTCGAGTAGATGGCCCATTGGCCACGGGTTTCGCTCGCACCCCTCAGGGCGCTGCGCTCGCTGCCTGGCAGATCAGCATGCGGACGGTCATGGACCAGGAATCACTCGATGCGGTCTTCGACAACCAGATCGAACCCTCGACACGGGGGAACAAGGCGTCGTGGGCGCCGAAGAAGTGGATCGATTGGAGCCAGCTGCCCCCTCAGTACATCCCGGCGGCATTCAAGATTTCCGGTTGGAGCGCTGACAATTCGTTCGCGGTCGTGGAGGTCGCGGCCCGCGACAAGATTCCGGGATCTTGGTTCACCACTCGCTTCGAGGTCGTCTGGCAGGACGGTGATTGGAAGATCCGTCGCCCGTCCACCCAGCTTCCGCCGCAGACGATCACTTCGCTGACGGGGTGGACCCAATGGTGAAGCGTCTGGCTGCGATCGCGGCTCTGCTCCTGGCGGTGCTGGTCTTCGGGCCGGTCGCGCTCGGGCATGCCCAGCCCCCGGCAGATGATCCGGGTACTTCGGAAACCGGGCAGGCGCCGGCTGACGACGACATGTATGCCGGTTGCCGCGACGTCGGTGATTCCGTACCAGTTGTCGGTGGGTTCCTCGAGCGGTTCTGCGACTTGGGCACTGCTGTTGCCAATCCGCAAGACGCGGCCGGCGAGTTCGCCGACGGGATGTGGAAATCGGGCGTCGGCAAGGCCGCCGAAGTGTTCCTCGACGGTTGGAAAAAGGGCATCACTTTCATGCTGACGTGGTGGATGACCAACTCGGTCACCGGCGCGGTCGGAAACAGTGACACCGAGAACACCGTCTGGCAAGTGCACCAATTCTTGCGAATATTCCAGATAGCGGCGTTCATGATCTCGGTCGGGATCTCCGCACTCAAACTCGCCTGGGCCAAATCGCGTCTGGCACAGCAACATGCCGAAGAAACGGCAATGATGTTGACCCGCACAGTGTTCGCGTCCTGGACTCTAGTTCCGCTCATCCTCGCCGGCGACGAACTCTCCCGAGCAGCGGGTGTGTGGCTGGTTCAAGCGATGGTCGGAGAGAACATCGACGAAGCGGCGAACAAACTCCTCGCCGTCGCCGAAGTCGGCCCTCTCCTGGGTCCGGGCTTGATCTTCGTCTTCGCGATCTTGGGCATCGTCGGAACCGCCGTGCAAGCGGTGTTCATCATGATGCAGATCGCGATGCTGCGCCTCGTCCTCGGATGGGCACCGATCGCGGCCGCCGCATCAGGAATCGGCAGCGCCGGAATGCAGGCCTGGACGAAACTACGGAATTGGGCGGTGGTGTTCGCACTGTTCCCGTTCGTCGCTTCCAGCGTGTACGGGATCGCTTTCCTCTCGGCCGCCGGTGCTACCGACGCACAAGGTGTCTTCGCCGGAATGATCCTGCTGACACTCTCGTGCCTGACGATGCCGGCGTTGGCGAGACTGATCGTTCCGGCGATGGGTTCGATGGCCGGCGGCAACGGCGGCGCGGTGCTGGGCGGCATGCTCGCCGCGACCGGCGCGAGTATGGGCGCTTCGATGATCCAGTCGATGTCCTCCTCGGCTGAACAGGATTCCGGGTCCTCCTCGTCGTCGAGCGTTCAAGGCGGCCCGAGTACGGAACCGACCGGCTCCAGCACCCCCTCATCCGGGTCGAGCTCACCGGCGCCCTCGGGCGGTGGCACAGAAGCCGCATCGAGCGGTCCCTCTGGGGCAGCGACCGCGAGCGGTTCGTCCGGAGCAGCATCCGGTGGCGCATCCGGAGCAGCATCCGGCGGTGCAGCTTCCGGCGCGGCCGCGGCCGCTGGTCCTGTCGGCGCGGCCGTCGCCGTCGGGCAGGAAGTCTCCGACCGGATCGGCAGCGCTATGGGCGCCGTCGCATCGACGATCGGCGACAGCGCCGCCGGAGCAAGTGGGGGAGCGGACGTTCCGGACGAGCCGCAAGGTGGGCGATCCGGATGAGCGCACGCCACACCGCACCGTTCGACCTCATTGATTCCATCCTCAAGGAGCAGCTATGAGCACCGAAGCACCGGCCCGCCCCAACACCTACGGCGGTCTTCACGAAGCCCCCTCGACGTACCTGTTCGGTGTGTCGAAGAAAATGTTCTACGTCTTCGCGTCGGGCATCGTGGCCGGCATCGTTGCACTGCTCGCCGGGTTCTTCATCTCCGGAGCGGTGATCCTCGGCGTAGTGGTGCTGACCTGGGCGCCGCTCGCTGCACGCATCGGCGGCAAGTCAGGGTACGAATTCGCCACTGAACTCACCGGGTGGAGCAAGCAACGTCGGCGCGGCCAGCACATCCTGCGCGCTGGTTCTCTCTCGAACGCGCCCGGAGGCCGAACCCGAGTCCCGGGAATCGGCGCTCCGATCGAAATGTGGTGGGGCATCGACAAACTGGGTCGACGATTCGGAATGAGTCATCTACCGAAACTGCATCAGTACACGATCAGGCTGCGTTGCTCTGTGCCCGGATACAAAGGCGTCGAACAGGGGCAGGTCGACCTCGACGTCGCCAACTGGGGAGAGTTCATCAACCTCAGCGGACAGACGCCGGACATCGAAGCGATCGCCACCATCATCGAAACCCTCCCGGAGACCGGCGCTCGGCAAGACGCGGAAATCACGCGACTGTGCAAACCCGGCACCTCTGAACTCGCACAAGCGGTGGTCCGCGAATCGGGCACCGGCGTACGTCACGGAATCCAGCTGCACACCCACATGGCGCTCACCTTCACCGCGAACACGGAAGCCAAACGCAAGGATCCGATGGCGATGATTGCCGATCTGGCAGAACGCCTTCCGTCGATCTGCGCGAACCTCGGCACCTTCCGCGTGACCGCTGTCCCGATGTCCGATCACGAAATCTCCGCAGTCGTGCGCCGCGCATACGATCCCCGCCCGGTTGTCGAAGCCGAGGTGGAATCGTCACTGCGCAGCGGAGAGATGTACGTCGACTGGCTCGATGCCGGCCCGATGACGGCCGAGGAAACCAAAAACACCTACTTCCACGAAGGCGCGGCCTCGCGGACCTGGGTGATGAACGCACCCCCGTCCGGTGCCCGCAACGAACGGATTCTCAAAGCACTTCTCGAAGGTCACGGCGACGTCCCGCGCAAGCGCGTGACACTGATTCACCGGCCGATGTCCCCGGCCGACGCCGTGAACGCAGTCGAGAGCGGCTACGTCTACGCAGTCGGTGAACGCAATGCCCAACGCGGTATCGGGTCGGTCCGCGCAGACCTCAAGGTCAAGGCAGCAGACCGTACTCGCGTCGAGGTCGGCAACGGTGCCGGCGCGACAGCGGTCTCGCTGATCGTCACCGCGTCGGCAAGTACCGAAGCCCAGCTCGACATTCAGGCCGACACGATCGAATCCCTGGTCGCCGGGTGCTCGACGAAGGTACGGCCCGCATGGCGATACCAGGCAGCGGCATTTCTCTCGGGCGTCGGAGTCGGGGTCTATCTCCAAGACCACGCAACGACGGCGAAAACCTTGCAGGCCTGAACCGGCCGACCACCACCGACAGGAGAAAACGATGAGTTTGATGTTGCGCCGCCGGATCGCAGACCTGACCGGCACGTACGAACCCGGACGCAAGAAGCAGAATGCTTCCCTACGCGATCCGATGGCAGCGGCACGCAAACGCCGCCAGGCAGAGGAAAAACAACGCATCGCAGACGAGAAGGCAGCAGCGAAAGCCGCCGAACTCGCACGCGACCCTTCCCGAACCGAACCGAAATGGCGACGCGCCCCCAAACTCACCGACCGCGGTTTCGCCGGCCACGGCGGCGGCAAGATGGGCGTCGTACCCAAGCCGCCGGAGTTCCGCGGCACCAGTGTGCAGGCATGTGGGCTCTCCCCGTGGGTAGTAGGCAGCACCTATCCAATGGTCGGAACCCCGCTCGGGAAAGATCCCGACGGCATCTCGTTCCACTACGACCCGATCACCGCCACCTACCGTTCACGCCGACAGAACACCCCCAGCGTGTTCATGCTCGCCCTCCCCAGTAACGGCAAGTCCACGGTGGGCCGCAAACTCGTCAGCGGCGGCATCGCCCAAGGTCACATCCCGTTCGTGTTCGCCGACACCAAACCCGACTTCACCAAGGAAATCGAAATCATCTGCGGCGATCGCGGCAAGATCGTGCGCCTGGGACACGGCGAGGGGTACCTCAACCCGCTCGCGATCGGAGCTCTCGGGTCGGTGATTCCGCTGCTCGCGGACTTCCCCGACTTGCAGAAGAAAGTGATCAAACAGGTTCACCAACGCCGCAAGCGCGTGATGCAGTCGCTGTGCGAAATCGAGCGCGGAACAGCGCTGACACAGGCCGAACGCAACATCATCACCGCGGCGCTGCGCCTACTCGAAAAGGACCCCCGTTTCGGATACGACAACCCGCCGCTGATCTCGGATCTGCTCACGTTGATCGAGAACCCGCCGGAAGAGTTGATGCGCAAGGCGTACACCCGCGACAAGGACAAGTACCTCGCCAAGGTCGAATCCCTCCTCGAGACATTGTCCGCGCTGCTCGACGGCGATCTCGGTGAGGTGTTCTCCCAGCAGACGACCACCCCGATCGACTTCACCGGCGAGGATCGACCGACCGGTGTGTGCGTGGACATTTCAGCGCTCAGCCACGGTGACACCAAGCTCGAAGCTGCGGTGATGGCCGCATGCTGGGAGGACGGATTCGGCGCCATCGAAGCCGCACACGTCCTCGCCGATTGCGGACTTCGCGACCGGTTGCTCTTCCTGGCGGTGCTCGACGAATTCTGGCGAGTCCTCGCCGGCCCTGGAATGGTCAGCCGCGTCGACGCCCTCACCCGCCTGACCCGCACCGTCGGAACGGCGCTGGTGATGATCACCCACACCGTCAAGGACCTCGAATCGCTCGAAATGGACTTCGACATCATGAAGGCCAAGGGCTTCATCGAACGCGCCGGAGCGTTGATCGTGGGAGCCCTGACCTCGGACGAGATGGACAAACTCGACTCCATCATTCCGTTCACCCGCGCAGACAAGGCATGGGTCTCCGCGCTGTCGTCCCCAGCCGGCTACGACGCCCAACTCGAAAAGCCAGGACCACCCCCAGGCCGAGGGTTTTTCCTGCTCAAACAGGGCACCGAACGCATTCCGGGGCACCGTTTCGAGACCGTCCTGACCCCCACGGAACTGAAATACCAGTGGCACGACACCGACAGTCGGTTCGTCGACGCCACCGACGCCGGATACGCGGCACAGACAGCGAAGGACAATGCGGCATGAGCGGCAAACGCAGCACCCGCGGCAACCGCTACGGAGCAGAGGTGCGCAGTGCCACAGTAGTTTTGGTCGACAAGCTGCGCCCTCAGTATCCGTCTCTGTGGGCGACCATCGAGCGTGTCTCCGCCGATACCGGGATCCACACCTCCACCGTGCGGGCATGGCTACGGCAGCGGGAAGGCGCGGACGCCGTGAAACCGCAACCGTGCGCCCCGGATTCCGAGATACATTCCCTCCGCGTCGAACTCGAAGCACTACGCGAAGTGAACCGTGGACTGATCGCCGCGAACAGAGGCCTGTAAATGACGCATATCTTCCTCTACAGCACCGCCACCGAAGTCGGTGAGCCGTCGGCCGCATTGCAGAGTGCGGTACAGAAGATGCACGACCTGGTCGCCGACCTCGAAACGAAACACCGTTTCGTTGCAGTACAAGGCCATTCACACACCGTCATCCCCGCTCGAGTAACGGGAACATCGTTGACAAGCAGGCCGCGGCCCGGTTACGCCGTCACATTGACCACCGTCGTCGAGATACCGACGGACAACACGTAAATCCGAAAGTTGGTAGTAACCACCATGTTTCGACGAATACTCACTTCCCCCGTCAGTGCCGCCGTCGACAGTAACGGAGATCAGTCATGAGTAAGGGTTCTGTGCGTGATCCCAGTCAAGGTGACGTGGCGTTCGAGGTGCTCGGTGTGTGCGCCGGGATCGCGGTTGCCGGCGTCGTCGGCGCCTCCGTCGCGATGCAGTTCGGCACCGAGCAGGATGTTCCGGTCAATCCGATGGCGATGGTCGCGGGCTTGATCAAGGGCGATCTCGTGTGGGAGTCCGGCGCGAGCGTAGTGGCGATTGCCTTCGCCTTGGCGTTGATCGTGCTGGTCGCAGTGGGCATGTGGTTGTTGATCCTGCGCAAGCGGGACAGCACCCGCGTCGACGAGCTGGCCAAGTACATGGGCCGCGGTCGCGACATCGCTTCGTTGACGGAACAAGCATGCCGGGCAAAAGCCGAATCCTTGCAGGTGTGGCTCCGTCCCGACGACGTTGTCGGCATCCAGCTCGGGTACCTGTTGCTGCCGAGCAAGCCGGTGTTCGGGTCCGCCCCGATGTTGCGCGGCAGCTGGGAGGACCTGCACGTCGATATTTGGGGTCCTCGCACCGGTAAGTCGACCAGTCGCGTCATCCCCGCAGTTCTCGATGCTCCCGGCGCAGTCCTGACCACCTCGAACAAGCGCGATGTCGTCGACGCGACCCGCGACGTTCGAGCGGCAATGGGCTCGCAAGTCTGGGTGTTCGATCCGCAGAGGGTCGCCAATGAGGAACCGAGCTGGTGGTGGAATCCGCTCACGTGGGTGACCGACGAAGTCAGGGCCGCCGACCTGGCCGATCATTTCGCCTCCGGTGACGACGGACTCGAAGCGAAGACGGACGCATTCTTCGATCCGGAAGGAAAGGACCTGTTAGCGGCACTGTTCCTGGCTGCGGCACTCGATCGCCGCCCGATCACACAGGCATATACGTGGGTCACGGACGTGCAGAACCAGGAAGCGGTGAAGATCCTTCGCCAACATGGGTACGGATTGCAGGCCGACGGCCTGGCCGGGCAGTACAACGCACCCGACAAACAACGCGGCGGTGTGTTCGGTACTGCCAAGAAGATGATCCGCTCACTCAAGATCAGGACGATTCATCCCTGGGTGACATCGGACGGTTTGTCCGATCCGCGGCCGCATTTCGATCCTCGCGAATTCGTCCGTTCCGGAGGCACGCTCTACAGCCTTTCCCGCGAGGGCAACGGTTCGGCCGGCCCACTGGTCACGGCGTTGACCGTCGCCGTGATCGACGCAGCCGAAGAAATCGCGACCACCTCACCGAAGGGACGTCTGCCTGTTCCTCTCGTCGCTCCTCTCGACGAGGTCGCCAACGTCGTGCGCTGGTCCAAACTGCCTAGCCTCTACAGCCACTACGGTTCACGCGGAATCATCATCATGGCGATCTTGCAGTCCTGGTCACAGGGTGTGGAGGTGTGGGGCGAACGCGGAATGAAGAAACTGTGGTCGGCGGCGAACGTCAAGGTCTACGGCGGTGGTGTCGCCGTCGATGACGGGGTGTTCCTTCGGGACATGTCCACCGCGATCGGTGACCATTGGGAGATCACCGGGTCGGTCACAGCCTCCTCGCAAGGCCGATCCACTTCCAAGCAGCGCACCAAAGTTCGTACGTTCACCGAATCCGAACTCGAAGCACTGCCACGTGGCCGGGCGATCGTACGTTCCTCCGGTAACCGGCCTGTGATCGTACGGACGGCGCCGTGGATGGCCGGCCCGCACGCCGACCAGATCAGGGCGTCAATCGAAGCCCACGATCCGGCAGCCCCGGCGACGTTGGCGGAAGCAGAAGAAGGCCTGTCCGAATGGCTCAAGCCAGACCACGCGGGAGCTGCGCGTGAGGCGGTGTCGCTGTGAACGCGCCGTTCGAGCCACCACCGGAGGACGATTTCGATCCGGGTGAGGCTGACTATCTGCCGCCGGAAGATGCGGACTATCTACCCCCATCCGCGTACACGCCCCTAAGCGGAGGAGATGAACCGAACGTCGAAGCGCCGCTGAGCGAGAACCTCGAGGCGATGGTCGGCAAGGCAGTTCTCAAACGCATCCAGAAGGAAGCCGACGCGATCGCTGAAGCGAAGTGGGCGGAAATCCTCACTCCGGAGCTGTACGCGCGACTCGAAGCCGCGGCGGCGGCCCGGTTGCTGGCGCAGCTCGAGATTTCACTCGCCGATCCGGAACCGGAGTCGGAGCAGCCGGCAGAGCCGGAGCTGGTGTTCGGATCTGTGGAGGAGTTCGTGCGCGAACGGATCGCCCCTGTCTATCGGCGTGAGGTGATCGAGGGGTCGTCAAGGAACTGGTGCACGCAGTGGTGGAAACATGCCGAAGCTATCTCCCGGTTGGAAGCCCTGTGGCGCGCATGGGAGCGTCTGCGCCTGGATCCCTCGACCGGGATGAGTGTGTGGTGGCGCGATCACGCCGACCACCACATGGCGCAGCTTTTCGATCCAGAGGGCACGTTCAAAGCGTGCTCGGTCCGCAGCGGTCATGCCGGCGGCGACTTCGCGATCGTGCCCTTGCCGATTGAACCCGCACCGTCGTCGATGTTCCCCGACATGCGTCTCTCCCCTGAATCCGCGCCCACAGCGGCGTCACCCCACAAGGAAGGCAACAACTGATGTCAGAGCACGACGAAATCGGTGAGGTCAATCAAGAGCTCACGCGCATGTTCCGGGTCGGTTTGCAGTCTGCGTCCCGTCTCGCAGAGCAGATGGGTCGCGCACGTGAGAAGCAGATCCGCGACGCCGAAGCCAAAAGCGTGCAGGCGGCCCGTGAACTGCGTGAGCGGCTCGTCGCTGAGCGCAGTGCGATTGAGGCGCAGCTACGTCCGGTGATGACGGACCGCTGGTGGGAGGACGCTTCCCATGCGCAGATCGCCGACAGCTGGCAGCAGGCCCGCGGCTGGCAGGACCACTCGCAGCCCGCGGCCGATGCCGCAGATCGCATCCGCAAGGAAGTCCAGACACGGTACGGAATAGATGCGGGCGCCCCCGGGATCGACCCGCGAGAAATCGAGAACCTGCTCCAGAAGGCCGAAGAAGCCAAGCGGGCCGCTGTCGCCGAACAGGAACTCGCCGAACGCGAGAACGTGAAGGCTTCCGAGCTGATGACCGAAGCCGATCGGCTCGACAAGACGGCGACGGAAGCCGAAGGTACGCCGGCCGAAACTGAAATCGCCGAAGACGCAGACGCTCATCGGGCGGCCGCGGAAGCCGAGTACGACTCGGCTGAACGTCGCGATGCCCTCGCCGCCGACATGAACGCCGGAGGAGTGGACAAGGAAACGATCGGGGCCCGGATGACGGCCGACCTCGACCAGGCCAAGCATCCCCGAGGAGCGGTGCAGACCGGGACAGGTAAACCGCCAGCCGCCAGGAAAGGACGTCCGAGCAAGGGCCGCAGCCAAGAACGCCAACACACCGGCCGATAGCCGGGCCCCCTATCTACGAAGGAGATCGACCGATGTGGCCGTTCAAACGACGCACAGCACAGCACGATGGCGAGAGGTCATCCGAACCGACAAAAGCCACAACGGAACCCCCGCCGTGGCCACGCCTGGCCAACCACGAAACGTACGGACAATTCGTAACCGACGACGTCGCGCTGACCTTGATGGTCGGCACCTTCAATCATGCGATCATGCGGCCGCGGGGCAACGCCAACGTACGGATGCCGGCGATCGCTCTATCGGTGCCGCCCGGTTCCGGTTTCGACTTCGCCCATCCCGAGTACGGGTTCGGCGGCTGGGTCGAGCCCCCTGCCGAGCGAGTGCTCCGTCTGTGGGCTGATGACTTGTTGACGATCTCGCATGGAAATGCGCGGCGATTCGTCGTTGCCGGCGACGAACCCTTCGACCGGGAGTGGGTCGAGACGATGTTTCCACCGTCCCCGTCCGGTGACGACTTCATTCCCGAACGGGCACTGGTGATCGTGCAATTCGGGGATACGAGGGAAGGCGACTACGCGGCGACGGAACTTGACGCCTCACCCACGACGCTGACGTATATCGAGGACTTACGACAAGGATGAGACACCGAACGAAATCAGGACCCACACCCGGATTCGGGTGTGGGTCCTGATTTCGTTTGAGGGTCTGCACTGTCATGGCACGCCCGGTCGCAGGCGGTGCGCGCACAAGCTGTTCTGGAGCTTCTGGGCGGTTCCGCGCTTTAACTTGCAGCGGTAGACGGAGTGTTGCTGACCCGCTTGACCCACCGATGGAGTCGGGCGCGATCGCGTTCGACTTTCTCGACATCGGGGTTGTCGCGTTCGCGGACTGCGTCGGCGAATGCTCGTTCGAGGATTTGCTGCATTTCGGGACTCGGGTTACTCGTTGTCGTCATCGTCGTCAGCCTCCTTTAGCTCGATCATACTGATGGAGGTCGGGGTTTCGACTGTGTTGTTGCTCGCCCGCGCGGCGTTGAGATCTTTCGACGTCATTGCTGCCGCCTCGCCCGCCGCCAGCAGTCGGGCCACCACTCGCAGCATGGCGATGTCGACAGGGCTGAACCCGTCCACCTCGCGAGTGTTGGCTGTCAACATCCCGAATTCGATCCCCTCGACACGAACCGCGACGGAAACGTAAGAGCGGTACGCGCGTTGACGGTTGGTGTCGAACCCCTTTGGAGTGTGCAACTTAATGTCGGGCTGATAGTCGGCATCGTCGGCCTTGAGCAGCTCCCAAACATTCGAGTCCGTCTCATCGTTCTCGATAAAGGTGCTGGTGAACTCGTCAAGGCGAAGAGGACCGAAAGTGGCGTCTCGCGTCATCTCCCGACCATTTGCGGCTGTCGGATTGGAGACCACGAAGTAGGCAACCCGAGGAGCCTCGTTCGAGAGCAATAACCCTGCTGCCTGCACCGCGTCCGACCTGAATCCAGAAATATCTGGCTTCTTCAGCGCGGTGGTCGCCGCTACGGCCCGAAGGCGGTCAGCGACGCCCAACAGTGTGCCATTCATCTGGGTTTTCGCCCGGAACTCGACATCCGATACCTGAACTTGGGCCTTCTCCTGTTGCCTCCGGAGATCCTCCTTAACGGCGGACTCGTTGCGAGATTTGAAGAAAGTAACGGCCGATACGGCCAGACCAAATACAGCTGCTGCCACATACATCGATGCCTGGAACGTCCCTTCGCTGGTTCGCATCAAGATGAACGTGCCCGCAGTCGGTGGGGCCAGCAGGAACGTGGCAATGTTGTACTGCCGCGCCCGGTCTTTCACGGGCTTGCCCTCTGATGAACCCTGATCTGATGCAGGGGTCGCGCCTGTCGTTACCACTGGACGACTATCTCACGCAGCTGTCATGAACCTCGCCGAAGCTGGAGAGCGATGACGTCCCCGCGTCCCCTGCAGGTAGATGATTGCGTTAAGGGATCCCAGCACGGCCAGCCCGACGTCGAGTCAGCATGCCACTGTGGATGACCACGCCCCACGCCAGTGGTATGACTACGTCACGAGAAACCAACTTTTCCGTTTATTGTGGGAGGGATATGACCGAGGTCGGATTGCAAACAGGAGACAAGTTACCGACCTTTGCAAATATCCCAGAAGCGGGCTCACCGCCCGTTGTGATCCTTGCACCAGCCATGCAAGGAGCACCCGTACTGACCCCGAAGCAATATCTGATCACCTACTCCGACGAGGAGTGGGAAAATTTCACTATCGAGTGGGTCCGAGAACTCCGGGAGCCATACGCACTCGTTACTCGCATGGGAGGGGCAGGCGACCGGGGCGCGGATGTCGCAGCATGCCTGAGCCAACACGGCACCGCCGGCGAGTGGCATTGCTTCCAATGTAAGCATTACGAGAAGGCGCTCCTGCCCTCAGACGCATGGCCCGAGATGGTAAAAATATTCGCCGCGAAGGTCCAAGGCATATATGAGCTTCCAACTAGATATATCTTCGTGGCCCCAAAAATGGGGCCCTCGTTGACACGGTACTTGGCCAATTCGAGCACGCTCAAGGCCGAGTTTCTCAAAGCCTGGAAAAAGTCCGATTCCAAACTGGGCGTTGGTTTGAGCGCTGCCGACTACGCCGCTGTCGAAGCTCTCGCCAACGTCACGGACTTCTCCATGTTCGAGGCCCGCGATATCGATGAGATCATCGAACTGCATAAGAAAACGCCTCATCATGCTCGACGTTTTCCGACACCGCTGAAAACGCGCCCAGCAGTCGAGGCGCCCCCAACAGCGCAGCAATCGAAAGAATCAGTTTACGTACAAAAGCTACTGGCCGCCTACAACGAGAAGTACGGGCTGAACCTGACGAATCTCCACGAGGCTCGTACGAACACTAAGACGCAGGCGCATCTGGTTCGGCAGCGAAAAGCGTTCTACAGCGCAGAAGCGCTGCGGGTATTCGCCCGTGACAGCGTCCCGGACGAGACGTACGAAGCAGTCGAAGCCGATTTGTTCGAAGCGCTGATCGAGATTGAAGATCGGGAATTCAGTCTGGGGTACGAGAGGCTTGCTGCCGTCCTGATCGCAGCCACAGGGCACACTCCCAATCCCGGTAATATCCTCGCTCCAGCAGTCACGAACCTCGACCTCAAAGGCATGTGCCACCATCTAGCGAACGCCGACAAGCTGACTTGGTGCAAAGAGGAGTCCGAGTGAATCCTTTGAACAGCCCGGTGGAGGCGGGAATCCGCACGTTGGTTCTGCTAACGGAAGTGTTCCCCCGGAGGATGGATCTTGCAGAGCTCGTGTACTTCGACCACGCAGTTCTCCACAGTGGCAACTTGGATGGTGGCCCGGACAGTCTCCACCCAGAACTGCCGATCAGCCCGGGCGAAATGGCCCTCCGCCGCAAGCTCATCGAGCAAGGCCTCACGGTCCTGATGCGCGCTGATCTCGCTGAAATAGCCGCTACCGAGGACGGTTTTCTGTATACCGCAACAGACGAAGCCTTCAGCTTTCTTTCTGTACTCGAAGCACCCTACCTACATCAGCTCAGGAAGCGCGCGGAGTGGTTGATTTCGACCTACTTTTCTGAAGAAACAGACGTTCGCCGCAGCATGAAAATGATCACCCAAAGCTGGGCCGATCGTGCACTCTTCACTGGCCCATCTCAGAGGGAGATCGAAGATCGATGAGCTCCATGACGTTGCTCCATCTCACTATCGTCGGCCCCGGGATGCAACCGGCGACAGTGGAATTCGGAGATCATCTCACCGTCATCTACGGTGCCTCGGACCGTGGTAAATCCTTCATCGTAGAGGCCATCGACTACGTTCTCGGTGCTACGAAAATCAAGCAAATTACCGAGGCGGAGGGCTACACCCACATACTGCTGGGCCTTCGCCTGGACGAAGGGCGAGTCGTCACGCTCTCGCGGTCTTTTGACGACACAAAAGTCGATATTTTCTCCCAGGATATTCGCACGCTCCGAGCCGCTCCCCCGGAGAAAACACTGGCCATAAAACACAGTGCGAAATCCGAGAAGAACATTTCACGCTACCTGCTCCAACTGATCGGAGCTGACGGTCGGCAGCTTTTGAAAAATCAACGCGGCGAGCTAATCTCGCTGAGTTTTCGCTACCTAGCTCACCTGTCCATCATCAGCGAAACGCAAATGGCCGCGCCTCGATCACCTGTCCTTGCAAGCGGAGTACCTACAAGCGTTACCGCCGAAAAGTCGGTGTTCAAGTACCTCCTGACCGGACAAGACCAGCACAAGGTCGTAGAGGGGGCGAGCGAGGTGGAGAAAAAGGTCGGCAAAGGAAAGATCGACCTACTCGACCAGGTCATCACCAGCACCCGAAGCAGCCTCACTACCGAAACATCGGAAGCCGAACTTCAGAAACGACTCGTACGTGTGGAAATGACGCTGTCCGAGGCATCAAGTTCGGTCGGAGAACTAGTTTCGCAACGCGCCCCCCTTTTGAACCAAACGCGCGCACTTGACGAGTGGGGCACTCGCAATCGGCAACGCGCCCGCGAGGTTCGAACACTGATAGCCCGATTCGATCTGCTTCGACGGCAATACGAGTCAGATCTGGATCGCCTGGAAATGGTGGCCGAAGCCGGAAACCTCCTCGGATATTTCCAGACTGGGCCATGTGTTTTCTGTGGGGCTGCACCCGAGCATCAACAGATCGGCCACCAACTCGACGAGACCACCAGTCTCCAAGCTGCGGTCATAGCGGAGATGCGAAAAACAACCGAGCTTCGCACCGACCTTCTCAGCACCATCGAAGATCTTGACGGTCAGTTGAACGGACTAGACGAGGAATACGCCAACAGTCTTGACCAAACAAAACGTCTCAACCTCGCACTCGGACACATCGAGGCACGTCTGACTCCGTTGAGATCTGACCACCAAGAGGACCTATCGCTCCGGTCAACGATTCAAACTGATCTGGCCGTGCATGCTCAGATCCAACGACTCGAAGACCTGAAGGCTGAGTTGTCAAGCGCACCAGAGACACCCCCTCCCGCTCGAGTCGATGGCATACCCACCAAAGACCTCCATGAGTTCGAACTCATGATTCACCGGATATTGCAGTCATGGCAGGTCCCGGGGGACAACCTTGTCCACTACGATCAATCAACTGCTGAGATCAGCGTCGACGGACGTGCTCGCACCAGCAGGGGCAAGGGAATGCGGTCTGTCATTCATGCGGCGTTCACCGCGGCCCTAGCTCAATACGCGGCCACGCGCGGTCATCCACATCCTGGATTCATCGTTTTGGACTCGCCGGTTCTCACCTATCGCGAACCTGGCGACACCCAACTGACGCCTCGTGTCGTTGAACATTTCTACAAAGGCCTCAACGATTTCGAGAGCCAAATCATCGTAATCGAGAACGGCGACCCGCCTGAAGACTTAGACCCGGACGCTGCGATATACGCCTTCGGAACCGCAGGCTCGGATCGGGCCGGTTTCTTTCCAACGTAACCGGGATTCGAAACCAGCTCGGTCGCATCGGCAACCGCCTTACATTCTGTCCATGCCATATTCGATTACGACCGCGCCGGAGACCAAGGTACAACTTGCTGCCCACGCGGCACTACTGAGTCAATGTCGCGAACAGATCCACGGCATTGTTGCGACCCATCAGTGGACTCCGCTACCCGGTTCCCGGGGTGAGATTGACATCACCGCGAGTGCCAACTACTCCACCCCTCCATCTGTCTGGGTCAACGAGGTTGTCGCGACCTACCTCGACATGGCTGGACACCATTGCGCCGCCCTCGCAGCATTGTGCGAATCCAGTGAGGTAGTCATGTCTGGCGACATGCTCGTGCGGGCGGTGGTCGAGTGCTGTGCCCGCGCTTCCTGGGTTCAATCGGGGCCGACCCCGCAAAAGCGATTGGCGCGGGCATACCTCGAAGAGGATCAGAGCAACGAAGAGCAGAAAAAGGTGGCAGGCAGACTCATGAGGAAAAATTCGCCTTACACCGTAACTGCAACGGACCGTTTCAAACGGGTCCGTGCGGAGATCAAAGACAACTTCGCGGATGATCACGATCTCAATCGCCGAGTCATCCACGGTGAGCAACGAGTGGGGCCGACCGACGCTGTGGTGCAGTTGTTCACTCTGTGGGAGAACAACGGCGCTGTTGGATTTAGCGGCCCCAAACAGAAAGACGGCTATTACGATCTACTGTCCAACGGTACTCACCCGACGCTCTACAGACTGCGGATGCTCCGTCGATTCGAAGCAAGCAGAAATGGCCCGATCGGAAGATCGACACTGATCATGGATCCTGGTTTCCTCTCCTCGCTTACCCAACTGGCGGTGATGGCGATCTACAACGGCCTGTCGCTCACTTACCGCTACAACGGGTGGCCCTTCGATCCGGACGAGTCGTTCGCACGGGAAATCGACAAGGCGCTGCCAAACCTATTGAGATAGGACCACCGATCGCCGTGCCCAAGATGATTCCGGGTCTTCTGAGCGGGCATCAGCGCTGGGGGCCGTGGTCCCGGTTTCTTCCCGCTCGGGTCTGCTCCCGTTGGGGATCGAGTCGCGAGGGGAGTGGAGACGGCTCGCGCTTTGCTGCTTCGCGTGCGGAAACCGGGAAGTCACCGGCGGCAAGCGTGGCGGCATCGCTGCCAGCTTGTTCGGGCGACGACGCCGGTTCCGTCGTCGTCTTCTCTTCCGACGCCGGCCGTTCGAGCACTGCGACGCTGCCCTCGGATTCGACCTGCTTGACACCGGCGCGAGGTTGGGGCATCAGACGATGAATCGCTTCGAGTTCGCCGCGCACAGTCATCTCGAGGTCACGCGCCCGACTCAAGTCGCCGACTGCACGATGTGCGGCGGCGATCGCTTCAACTGACTTGATCAGTTGACGCAGCAGCAGCGCGTACGACGCGGCCTTGCCGAGCTGTGGACTTGTTTGCATCAAGATCAGGGCCGCACCCCCGGCCGAGACGACGCCTGCTCTCTTCGGGGCGTGCTGATGTGCGGGGATCTGTGAGGATCGAGCTAGTTGTTTCGCAGCGTGGGCAAGGGGTCCGGGTGTGGCTTCGGTGCGGACTGACCATGCGTCGAAAACGCCAGCCGTGCGTCCCGCCGCGCGTGCCCACTGTGCTCGGTCGGTGACGGGAATCGAAGCAAGGTATTTGTTCCAGGCTGCGATGTCCCGGCCGGCTCGCTCGAGCAGTTTCGGGTCGAGCATTTTCGCTTCACGTCCGGGTCGCGCGGCGGGGCGCTCGCGCCGTGCGCTGCGCCATTCGTCGACGGCCTCTAACGATGCCGCAGGGGTGTCTTCCCATTCCTTGCGGAGGCGGGGGAGAGTCAAGTCTTTTGCTAGATGACCGCCGCCGTAGAAGATCGGCTTTGCATCAGCTCCGGTGGCTTCGCGGTCGGGTCTGACGGCGACCTTGTAGCCGACCACGACGTCATCACGGCCGGAGGCGAATCGGGGCCGGACGATCAGCCCTTGCCCGCGAAGTCGGCGTACGAATTCAGCTTCGGACTTCGACGATGTCGAGCATGCACGCACACGGCGGGCGAGGAGATCGCGGTCGAGTTCGGTCTGTCCATTGCGTACTGCGCGGGCATTTTCAGCTCGGTGGTATCCGCGTTCGCCGGTCTCGTTTTGACGGGATTCGATGACAGCGAGACCGTGTTCACGCTCAATGCGTGCGGCCGCGACGCTGGCTCGTTTCCAGTCACGGTAGAGGTTGACTTTGGTGCCGTCTTCGCGCACGGCGGATGCGGCGATGTGGATGTGGTCGTTGCCTTTTGCGGACACTCCGTGGCGGACGGCGACCCACCTCGCAGGGCTGCGGCCGGATGTGTCGGTGAAACCCATTTCGTCCATGAACTCGGTGGCGATCTTGTTCCACTGCTCGTCCGTCAGCTCGCCTTCGTCGGCTTTGAGCGAGAGTGAGCAGTGCCAGACATTTCCGTCGCGGTAAGGGTCGATCGGGTCGCGGACCTTCTTGTCGTGACTGTCGCGAACGTCTTGGCCGGCGTCGTCGCGCAGGTAGTTCGGGATCTTGATTTCGGTGCCGAACACTTTGCGGGGTTGGTCGATCTGCTTGCCGATCGCGAGAGCGTCGACACCGCTGAGTTCGTTGTCGTCGTGCCACGCCATGATCGCGTAGTCACCGGCCACCAGATGGGGGTCGGTGTGCTCGTTGCTCTTGCCCGGACCTGCGAGGTACGACATCAGTCCGGTGACTTTGGCGCCGCGGGAAATCTTGACGATCACGGCGCGAACATCTCGTCGAGGGTGCCGTGAATCCGGTCCGCCAAACGCCGCACGCTCGCCAGTGCGCCGTTCAGTTCGGCGGGGATGTCTCCGGTTGCGTTGGTGGCTTTCGCCATCTGGTTGATGTTGATAGAAATTGCCGACAACAACCGGAACGCGGAGAACAACTCCGCAGCAAGATCGCGCCGATCAGTAGCAGTTTCACCGGAGTCGGACAGGGCGGACTCGACCATCAGCCGCGCCACGGTGATGCGCGCTTCCTGCGCACGGCGCAGCAACTCGGACTCCTCCTCTGGAGTCACCTTCACCACGTGCCGGCCAGCTCGACCGCCCGGCACATTCTCCCGGCGTTCACGACGGAACCGGCGGGGTCGACTGACCTCGTCTTCACTCATGTCCGTCGTGCCTCCCTTCGGCCCAGCGCAGCGCCCCCACCACGTGGGGCTACACGCCAGTGTCTCAGGTCCAGAGCGCAGCGGCAAGACTTGACCCAACTTAGGGCACCTAAGTTACTATCTTGCTCTGCCGGGGCTCAGATTTCGTGGTCACTTCCGTTCTGGATCTCGTCCCCGAAATCTCAAAAGCGCCAGGACGAGCCTGCGAGTTCCTCCGGTCTCGAATTCGTCCCCATTTGGGGGCTGGTCCCGATTGTGGGTGCCTGAGACGCAGCGGAGCGGAGAGGGAAATCTCGGGCATCCATATGAGGATCGGAGCAGTCCCGATCTGTGGGCGAATCTCGGAGAAAAGAGGATGCGCCGCGCGGAGCGCGTCGATACGCAGTTCGGGTGGTTGATGTTGCCCACAGGCGGGCACCGGGGTTCTCGGCATTGGGCACACACCAGATTCCTCCGCTCCGCGTCTGGTGTGCACACAACGCCGCCCCGGACACCCACCCGGGGACAACGGGACGAGTCTCCGCGAGTTGCGCTTAGCGCACGTTCAGTGGTGCACGGACGGGCGAGATTTCTCCTACGATGTAGCGCATGAACACGACACCGAACACACCAGACTTCGACGCACTCGACGCAGCTATCAAGGCGGAAGCCGAAGAGAAGATGAAGATCATCCGTGTGGTGGCAACCGCACACAAGGAACTGCTCGACACTCGCGAGGAGTTCGCCCGCAAGGACGCCGCCAACGTCGGCAACCTCGACGCCGCGATCAACGAAGCGCTCCGTGTCGGGTTCACCGAAGCGTCGATCAAACAGTGGCGTGTGCCGGCTGCACGGAAGTCAGCAGCCAAGCGAACGGCGACGAAGAAGCCGGTGACGAAGAAGATCGAAACTTCGCCGGCCTCTGAATCCGGTGAGCAGAAGAGCGCTTAGGACGCCGCGCGGTGACCACACCGGCTGTTCGCTCGGGGACGACGCCGCTCACTGTTGTTCGCTCGCGCTACGAACTGATGAGGGACGCGTGGTACCGGTTGATTCCGGCGCGTACGCAGATTCGGTTCTTGTCCACGGTGCTACTGGGCTACGCGATTCACAACGCTGCGTATGCCGTGGACGACCCCACTCGCGAGAACCTCAAAGACGCGTTTCTCTCGTGGCTGTTTTGGTTGGTGTTTGCTCTTATCCCGCCGATCGCAAAAGCAAAAGCCGGCGGCCGTTGGCCGCGCATCCGATCGGTGGCCCGCTCGCTGCGCGTCACCTGGGTGCGGTCGATCCGGTGGTTGGGCTTTGTCATGCCGCGACCGAACTCGCAGATGTCTGCGTGGAGAAGGATCGGGTTGTGGGTTCTCCTGATTCCGATTCTCGTCGCGATCGGAAACTATCTACTCTTCGCATATGGCGTGAATCTGGATACGTGGTTTCCGGTCACCGATCCGGACACCATCGCCGCGAACGAGACTCGGAAGGAATTTCTGATCCGGGGTGGAATCTTCACCGCAGTGACCGGGGCTTTCCTCCACGCAGCACTACCGGAGGAGATTCTGCACCGGTCCGGCGTCCTCGCCGTCCAGCGTTGGAAACCGACGAATCGTGTTCTGATTCTGTCGGTTGCCTCGGTCATGCTCGTGCTCTTCGCTTTCGCTCACCTGAAGTTCGGTTCGGCAATGTGGTGTCGGCGTTCATCGGCGGCGCACTGTTCACAGTCCTCGCCCTGTACACCCGTTCACTGTGGCCGGCAATCGCTGCCCACGGATTCGCCAACCTGATCATCGAAGTGCAGTGGGTGCTGAACTCGTGACCTCTCCACTAGCTCCACGCACACAACGAAAGGCCCAGCCGTGAATGACAAGAGCATCCCTGTGGAACGCTCCGCAGTCGAGGCCGCGATGTACCAATCGACGAAGCATCTCAAGGTGATCACCGATGCGGATCTTGCCGCTGTTGTCGAAGGACTGACCGGCGAACCCGTTGCGCGTGCTCAGATCGATTTCGCGTTTCCCGCGCCGGGGACGACGGATCACTTGTTCGATTGATCTTCGGTGCGCCGCATTGCACTGGTGGCGTGCTGGGGAGCTGGCGCAGCGGTTGTTAGGGCTCGATGCCCGCACAACCGCCACCGCATACGGGAGCGGCCCCGACTTCTTCGCGAAGTCGGGGCCGCTGCCGTTTTTCAGCTGTCGAAATTGTCGACGTCGACGCCGAAGGATCGCGCTGCATCGGCACCGATCGCGTGCAGTTGCGTGGTGACTGCGGCGGGCGAGACTGCGTGCTCGAGTGCGAAGTCGAGCAGGTTGCGCAGTGGGGTGTCGTGTTCGCCGTTACCTTCGATCACTGCGGCTTGGGCGGCCTCGAGTGCGATGCCGGTACTGGGCCCGTCGCCGCTGATGTACGAGCAGTACGCCGCGACGGTGAGAATCTGGATGCGAGCGTTGCCGCGTACCTGGCGGGCGATGGTCGCGAACGCGTGGGCGGCTGCGTGCTCGTTTCCGTTGGCGGTGAACAGCAGGGCATCGCGTGCGGTGGGGCTGATGGTGGCGCACAGTCCGACACGTGCGGCCAGCTCGGCGTCCGGGTTGCCCCGTGTGCGGATGAGTGTCACGAGTTCGGTGACGGTGTGGCGAACGAAGTCCGGTCCCTGCGCGTGCAGCGCTGCGTGTGCGGGTGCGGTGTCCGCTTCGACGGTGACGGCGTAGCGGGCAGCGATGTCCTCGCGTGAGGCTGCGGTGGTGCGGCCCTCTTCGACGGCGTTGTGAATGCTCAACGTTGAGGCGTTCGGGTCTTCGGTGAGTCCGGTCGCGTACGTGTCGAGGTCGGTCCACAACGCTCCGGCTTCGAGCGCGGTGACGTGCAGGGCGAGCATGTCGTGGATTCCGGCGTCACGGAATCCCTGGCGCAGGATCGCGATCTGGTCGAGCGCGATGACTGCGGCGGCGTCTTCGGCGACGGCAACGCAGATCGTGGCGGTGGTGTCGGCGCGTGCGGCGGCTTCGAGGTACGGGGCGGGATCGAATTCGGTGCCCTCGCCGGTGGCGGCGTCGGTGCGTGCGACAAGGGCAATTTGCTTGGTGGTTCGGCCGTCGACGATTTCGTCTTTGAGCATGATCACGATCACCGATGCGGTCGGGATGAATCCGAGCATGGTGGGGATGGAGGCGAGTACCTCGGTGGCGGTGTTCAAACGGATGCGCTGCATGTCGTTCCCCTCGCTGATGAAAGTGACCGGGCCGGGTGCCCCGCCAATTTTTTTCGCCTGCTGGCAAAGGAGAATCGCGTCGGCATGAGGGGCCGGAGTGCCACCCCTGGGCCGGGAAAATTTCGGCGGGAGCTTGCGAGTGACGAAAATTTCTCGGAGCCATCGGCCGGCGCTTGCGCCGCCAGGGGTTGCGCGCAGGTCACCGCCGACGAGAATCGGAAGGCCAGAAGGAGGACAAAAAGATGTTCTTCATCAGGACGCAGCGAAGCGGAGTTCATTTCGGGGGACACCGAAGGTGGCCGGCCGCCGGGCAGGCGTCACCTCTCCACCGGCAGCGTGCAGTCGCCAACACCTACTGCCCGCGGGCGGACATAACAACGGTCGGCGGGTCAGCGGTGCGGGAAACGCACCACTGACCCACCGACCGGGATTCTGCTAGGACTTGTCGCCTGGGGACTTCTTGTCGCGTGAGCCGCCCAAGCTCAGGATTGCCGTCAACAGTGCTCCGACAAGCAGAAATCCGACAACGCGCGTGCTTCGTTCAGCGCCACTGAGATCCGCCCACGTCAACAGTTGCGCGAGGACTGCGACGAGGTAGAGCAACAGGGTTGCACTCGTGAACTTGTTCATGACGCGAGCCTAACCAGCGCGACGCGCTCAGAAGTTGATGTAGGTCGGGTTCGTGCTCTTTTGCATCGTGGCCGGGCTGCCGCTGTAGCCGATGGACAGTCCACCGATGAAGGACGCGGACACCGATCCGGCACTGCCACCGTCCTGGTTGTGCTCGTACGCGAACTGCGCTCCGAACGACTGCGCGTTGCAACCGAGTTTGCGGGTAACGGTCGAGCTGATGTGCCCGTGGTCGACGTTCAGTTTGAAGCCCGACACCGCATCGCGAAGGCCCACGATGGGAGCGCCGCCGACACCACCGTCTTTGAGGTACGCCGCGCTGTCGGTGGTGCGTTCTCCGTCGTAGTAATACGAGTTGTACGTCGTGGAGACCGTAGTCAGGCATCGGTTGGAGAAGTCGAACATGATGGAGGCGAAGTCATCGGGTGCAGATCCGTTGACGTAGTCGTCACGAAAGTTCCACGTACCCATGTACGTTGCGGTGCGTCCCGGGGTGGGCAGCCAGTATCCGACAACGCTGAATGCATCCGTGGGGACTGCACGGGCGACGATCCCTTCCTGCGGTGTCTGGTTGCTCAGTAGGTCTGCCGTTGCGGCATCTACCGGCCCGTCGACGCCGGAGACACTGAACTGGATGCTCTGGCCGAGCTGCTGTTCAGCCAGAGCATTGATGCCGATGAAGTCATGGGGATTCTGTTCTGCGTACGCGAGCAAAGGATCTGCCGCCGGGGCAGGTTCTGCGGTAGCAGTAGGCGCAGCGGCGAGGGCTGCGAAGGAAAGGGCCGTGACGGCCGTTGCGGCCCATGCTTTCGACTTGACCATGAGTATCTCCATCTTCGATGTACGTACCCGACGATTACTGAACAGTTACTGACCGTAGCGTAAGTTCAAAATTTCGCAAACCGATTGGTACGTACTTCATCGAAATGCCCCTGATATTTCGAGAAAAGTGCAGTTCGTTCGCAAAATGTGCGCCTATGCTGCGCCCACCCTCAATGGGCAGCGCACCGATCCAGATTTCTAGCAAATAGGCAGTGATCGACCGGGCGAGGTTTCATTCCGTAGACTTTCGGGTGCGACACCGGGCGGGCTCCTACCGCCCGGTGTCGCACTGCGTCTGTGGGGTGCTGCCGTCTAGGCGGCTGCGGTGTCCTCGGCTTCGTCGGCGTCGGGTTCGAGTGCCTCGGCGAGGGTGTGGACTGTCGTCAGGACTGCGCGGGCGGTGTCGGTGATGACCTCGAGGTCTCCGTTTCCCCATCCGGCGATGTAGCCGATGCTGTAATCGGTGGTGTCGAGTCCGAGCAGTCCGGCCAGGACGTAGGCGACGGATTCGGCTTCGACTTCGGCGCGGCCTCGGTGCAGATCGGCGGGGTCGATGTCTCCGCTGGCGTGCATGAGCGCGTGGGCGGCTTCGTGAATCATCGTTTTCGCGGCTTGGGCGTCGCTGATCGTGTCGTCGACGATGATGCGGCGTGATCCGTCGAGGCTGGTGCGGCCGTTCGATTCTCCGGCGATGTGCTCGCGGGTGACGGTCCATCCCTGTTCGGTCATCACCTGCGCGATGCGGGTGTAGATGGTTGCGGGGTCGTCCCCTTGTAGTCGGGTGGTGATGGTTTCTGCTGCTTGGGCGGGGTGTCCTTCGATCGGGTCGGTTTGGGCGATGTCGAACACGGACAGGATCGGGAACCGTGCTGCGCGGCGGGTGGTTTCCTCGCCGGTCTCGGTGTCGGTTTCGGTGATCTTCTTGGTCGAGTAGCCGAAAATCTTGATCGACTTTTCGCCCTTGCGGACCTGTCGTCCGAGTTCTTGCCACTTGCGGAATCCGGCGACCTGGCTGGCGTCCGGGGCCTGCGAGAAAATCAACATGACGTTGTTGAAGCTGTACGCGTGGAACGCTGCTGCGGCGGTCAGGTAGGCGGCCCATGCATCGGTGTCGGTGAGCTGGGCGACCTTCGCGGTGATGCTCTCGTGCAGTGCGGCGGCCTGCTCGCGTCGCGCTGCGCTCTTGTCTGCCGTGGTCTTCGCACCCATAACTTTCAACCTCCGCTGATCCGGTGGCGTCCCCCTGCTCGGTGGCCGCCATTTTTTTGCCCTGCTGGCAAAGGAGAATCACGTCGGCATGAGGGGGCCGGAGTGCCACCCCTGGGCCGGGAAAATTTCTCTGCGAGCGTGCGAGTGCGGGTTGAGAAAATTTCTCGGAGCCCTCGGGCCGGCATCGCCGCCAGGGGTTGCGCGCAGGTCACCGCCGACGAGAATCGGAAGGCCAGAAGGACAAACAAATCAACGCTTTTCGCTGGTGCGGAGCGCAGCGGAGCTCAATTCGGAGGACACCGAAGGTGGCCGGCCGCCGGGCAGGCGCCAACACACCGCCGGTAACAGGCCAGGCGTTCGCACCTCCTACTCGGGCGGCTGGCGGGGTGATTGTGCGGGAGCGACGGAGGCCGGCCACGCTTGGTGTCGCGGTAGCTCTGATCAATCTTGGATTGAGATTTCTCGCCACAGTATCGAAGTTCATTCGATGATGATTCACCGGCTTTAACATAATCCGATTGCATTCTTTCCGCTTATCGATACACATTATCTCCGGGCAATAACTTTAATGGCGTTTAATGCGCGTTCTCATTTTCCCTAACGTCGCGGGGATGCTCGGCATGTAGTACTGTAATGACACCTACCGGAGCTGTGACCTGCTGGTTCGGTGCCCACACAGGGGGCTACCGGAATTGGCTTGGCGCTGTTATGGTTGGTTTCCGTTCACGGGCCTCGTGATCGGTTCATAACCAGATTGATTGGAAGGAACGCCACACATGTGTGCTTTTTCTGTCGATAGACAATTCAACTGGATCAATAGGAAGCGGGAAAGATATGAGCGACGGTTATAGAGAAGATATTAGTGAGGGTGCGGCCGGTCGATGGGGTTGGACACGTTGGTGGTCCAAGGTCGAGCGGTCCAAGGTGGTTACTGGCGGCGAGAAGACAATTTTGATGATTGACCTGCTGATACAGGGTCTCTGGTGGTGTCTCCGGCCGGCAGTGGAAGCGCTGGTATCCGCAGGTCCAGATTTGGTCGTGTTCGTCGTCCCTGTGCTGGTGGGTGCGGGATTTTCGTTCTTCGCGGCGTGGGCTGTTTTCGGGTTGTTGATGCTTGTTCGGTGGTTGATTAGGAAGTACTGGCCGGCTCGGCAGCAACGCCTGTAGTGATTTAGTCGCGGTTTGATCGCAGGGTGAAGGGCACGTCGCCGCCGGGTTAAGCGGCGGCGGCGCGCTTCTCTCTGGTTTTCAGGTTACGTGCGAGTGTGTCTGACACGAGTCGGAATCTGTCCTACGGTGGGTTGATGAATCAGTCAACGCCGGTGACGCAGCCGTGTTCAGAAGTGATCTCGCCGGGCGTTGGGTGCGGTGGGGTGTGGGTGTCGATGCCAACTGTGGTCGGCGGTTCACAGCGTTCGGGGAAGTGTGAGACGTGTGGGAGTACCCGGCGGACGCCGAACGTGCCGACAGTTTCGTATGTCGTCGATGCGGCTGACCTGCGCTGACTCCGCGCAATCGCGAGGGTCAGTCTCTGCCGAGGTCGTGTTCGCGTTTCGGTGTGGCCGGCCGTTTCGGTGTGGTGTCTTCGGGGGCCGCGCTGCGGGCACGGTGCGTGGGTGATGCGGGGAAGCTCATGCGGGCGCGGTTGGCGATGTCGCTGAGTTCGTTGGGGTTGTAGGGTTCGCGGTTTCCGCTGCGTAGGTGCTCGATCATCGCTTTGTGGTGCTCGGCTACCTCGAGGTGGATGACGTTGCCTTGAGTTTTGGCGAGGGTGGGTGGTTCGGTGTTGTTGCGGTGTACGCCGGGGGCGAGGACGTCGCGGAGTGGTGTGTGGGTTGCTTCCATGGCGACGTAGCGGGCTGCTTGTACTGCGGAGGCGTGGACTTTTTGCCAGTCGATGGTCCAGCCGGAGGATTTGAGGAGTTCGTCGAAGAAGACTCGTTGTGTGCGGGAGTTGCCGTCTCGGAATGGGTGCAGGACGGTGGTTTCGCCCCAGTGGTAGGCGAGTCGGTCGACGGCGCGGTCTTTCGGGAGTCCTTGGGGGAAGTTGTCTTTGGCGATTCCGCGGAAGATGAATGCGGCTTGGTTTTCGATGTGTTCGGGTCGGCAGTGTGGGAGGTTCATGCCGACGGCGCCTGTGTCGCGGGTGCGGAGGGTGCCGGCCCAGTCGTAGACGTCTTGCAGGATGAATTGGTGGATCTTTTTCAGGTGTTCGAAGTCGAAATTGCCTGCGATGGGCTGTGTTTCGAGTTGCAGGATGCGCTGATAGGCGGCTGCTCGTTCATCCTCGAGGAGTGCTTGGGGGTCGGTGTGCCCGAGTTTGTTGATCAGGACCCCGGTTTCGGGGTCGACGTACGGGTCTTTCAACTGCGGGCAGCTCGGCGGCGGCGGTTTTCGGCGAGGACGAGTGCGACTGCTTCGTCGCCGGTGATTTCTCCGCGTAGTTGCCGGCGTCCGATTTCGATGTCGTAGTCGGTGGGTTCCATGCCGGCCATGCGGTGGCCGGCGGTGGCGGCGGTGATGGCTCGGTCGATCTGGGCTTCGGTCATGTGCGACTGTGCGTTGCGTGCAGTGGTCACCGGTGCTCCTTCGTCGACTCGGGCGAGTGTGGTGGTGCGCGGGGGAGCTGCGCACCGTTCTCTATTCTACCTGATCATTGCCTGTTTCCTGCGGTCAGCAACGGTTGTGGGGCGGTGTTCAGAACAGAGTGTTTTGGGTTTGTGCGGCTGCGTTGTCGGTGCGTTTCTCGTAGGCGGCTGCGAGGGTTTGCGCGGCGGTGGGGCTGCATCCCATTTCGGTGCCGATTTCGTCCCAGTCGGCACCGTGGTGGTGCAGCTGCCAGGCGTCGTGCTCGTCGTCGTTCATGTTCTGGGTTCCTGTCTGCTCGAGGGCGACCTTCGGAGTTTGGCCGCTTTCAGGAAGCTGTAGGTCGAAAGGGCGAGTAATCCGACTCCGGAAATGAGGGTTCGGCTGGTTCCGATGGTGAAGTCCAGGGCTGCGACGGCGAGGGCGAGGACACCGAAGATGCTGTGTTTCACCACCCCCGGCCTGCTGATTCGCTGATCTGGCTTGTCTGGAGTGTTCATGCTCGGCCTTCGCGGATGGCGGCGAGGCGTTGGGAGGCTGCGCGGCGTTCGCGGCCGATGCTGAGCAGGTGCTCGAACAGTTGGTCTTCGGGGAGTTCTTCGGCGGCTTGGGCGAGGGATCGTGCTGCTTCGCGGAATCCGCGGCGGTAGGCCTGGGTGAGGACTGCGGCGATGTTGTGCTCGAGTTCAGCGGACGGGACGCCGATGGTGGTGATGTCGGTGAGTGCTTTGGTGAGCTGTTTCCCGAGGTGCCCGCTGGTGCGTCCTTCCTGCTGCAAGGTGGTGAAGACGTGGGCACTGTTGTGAGGTTTGCCGGCAGTGACTAGCTCCTCGATGGCGGTGAACAGTGCTGCGTTCACGGGTCGGTAGAAGTCGGCGCTGGTCAGAGCTGCGACGGCACGCTTCGCACTCTCGGCCGGCGCCCAGAGCAGCGAGCAGAGGAGTTGAGCCTCGACGTCGAGGGCGGTGCTGTATTCGTCGATCTCGCCTTCGTTGTCGGTGAGGTCGTCGAAGTCGGGGACGGTGGCCAGTGAGAGTGTCACGTCGGGGTCCTTGCTGTCGCCGGTGGGCATGGGAGGTCAGGGTCGCGGTGAGGTGAGTTGCCGGTGGCTGCGCAGGATCTCGGCGGCTGCGCGGAGGTTGCGGGCTGCGTCCTCGAGGTGAGTTGCGATGTCCTGGTCATGGCCGGCAACAACTTCGGCGGTGTCCGTGCCGGGGGCGGTGTAGAGGGTGTGTAGCTCTTCGCGTGCATCACTGATTCCGGCGAGGGAGTCGTCGAGGGCGGCGAGCATGGTGCGGAGTTTGCGGTCGACGGATTCGCTGTCGCGGCGGAGCTCGGCGTCGAGTGCGCGGTCGACGAAGTCTGCATCGGGGGTGAAGGTGAATGCTGCTGCGGTCATGGTGTCCTCGTTTCGCTGGTGAAAGTGTGTGGTCAGGCGGCCGGGGTGAGCTTGGAGATTTCGTCGGGACGGAATCCACTCCAGTGGTTTTCTCCTGCGACGACGACGGGGGCTTGCAGGTATCCGAGACTCATGACGTAAGCGCGGGCCTGTGCGTTTTCGGTGATGTCGATGACGTCGTATTCGATTCCCGCTTTGTCGAGTGCGCGGTACGTGGCATTGCATTGCGCACATGCGGGTTTGGTATATACGGTGATCGCCATTGTCATTCCCCCTTGTCGGTGATTCTTTATTGATTTCATTCTATCGAACAATGCGATATAAGCCAATACTTTCTCGGGTATTTCTTCGATTAGTTTCCGCGTTAGCTAATGGCATCTTCAATCATTTTACGCATTCTTTCACTAATCCAAACCATGATGTACACAGCTGCTTCCATGCGCCCTACCAGCATTTTTGCCCCTCCCCCGGTATGTGCCGATATTCTGGTCTCGGCGGGAGTGAGTCAAGGTGAGTGTAGGAAAAAATATCGTAGCGCCTTTGTTCGAGTGTGCGAGTGCGCGTGTGGATATTATTTCTGGAGCGGCCTTGATGCGCGAGTGTCGGGATAGAAGAATGTTCACACCGGGGCGGGTCGGTTCCTTTTCCTTGCGCTTTTGTCGTGGTTCGTGGCCGGCGGCCGGGTGCTTTCTTGTGTGTCTGTGGTGGTGTCCGTATTCCGCCCTTCCGGTCCGCCGGTGGCTCTGACCGCCGGCCGGGGGCGGAAGGTGCGGGGCGGAAGGGCGGACGGTCCCCAGCCCTTTCGGGCTGGGGATCGCCGCTTCATCGGGTCAGTCGATCGCGACCTCGTCGAATGTGAGCTGTCCGGTGATGATTTCCTCGACGGCGGCGAGGGTGTAGCCCAGTTCCATCAGGAAACTGAGGTACTGGTCGGCGTTCTTGGGCTTGGATCGCCATGCGTCTTTGACCATGCGGGACTCTTGCGCGGCGATCACCAGCGCGAGGAGCAGCACCTGAGCGCGAGCCTCGGACACCTTCGCCACTTGCTCGGCCAACTCTCGGCCGGGGTAGTAGCCCTTGAATCCGAGCAGCTCACCGAGTGATTCCGCTGCCTTGTATTCCGAGATCAGTCCGGGATCGCGGGCGAGGGTGGTCGCGACGTAGGCCGCTGCCGTTTTCGGTGGGGTCTTGCGGGCGAGCAAGGTTGTGCGCAGGAACTCGCGGCGGACGGTGGTCGCGGCCTCGGCCTGCTTGTTCAGCTCGCGGACTCGTCGGCGTTCCTGCTTGTCCTTCGCTTCCTGCTCGCGCACTGCCCGAGCTGCCTCGGCGGGGCCGTTTCCGCTGCCACCTGCGGCGGCGGGAACTGCGTCGATGATCGGGCGCGGCTCGAGTCCTGCGCCTTCCTGGTCGATGCACCAGTATTCCGGGAGGTATTCGGGCCGGTAGTCGACGGTGTTGGCGTGCCGTAGCCCTTCGTCGGGTACGGCGGAATCGTCGTCTTCGGTGTCCCAATCGACGTCGTCGTAATCGACGCGCTCGTCGGTGGCTTTGTCGAAAAAGGCGTCGTTCAATCCCAGGAACACTGCCCAGAACTGCGGGGCTGCGTCGATCATGTCCGGGGTGACCTCGTCGCCGTCTGTGGTGACCAGGTCGGATGGGGACGGCACCTCCTCCCCGAAACTGATGTGATCGTGCGGAAGGATCGTAAATCCCTTCTCCTCGAACGGGGCTGCGGCGAGGGCGTATGCCTCCCGTTCTTCGCGCAACCCGCGTAGTCGCTCCGCTACGTGGTCGAAGTTGTAAGGCCGTGTGGTCAGGAGCTTTTCGACGGCTTCGGTGTCTCCTGCTTCCTCGAACTCGGCCACTACTGCCGCGTGTGCGAGGTCGAGCTGTCCGGCGTCGAGGGCGGCGCGGGCTGCCTCGGCTTTCCCTACCGCTGCCTGGGCTTTCACGTCCTTTTTGTCCATCGCGAGGGTCTTGGACACCTTCGTGATGGATGCGCCGAATTCGAGCATCTGCGCCACTCCTCGGGTGTGCTGAGCTGCCGTCAGCCCTTCGCGGTGCCGGTTGGCGGTGATCTGCTTGCCGATCCGGTCGACGGCGCGGGCCTTGTCGCTGCCTTCGGTGTCGGGGTAGATCACGACGGGGATGCTGGTCAGGCCGGTTTCGCGGGCTGCGAGGGTGCGGCGCTGGCCGTCGCGGACGACGATCGTTCCGTCTGCGGTTCGGACGGCGCTGATCGCTTCGAGTACTCCGTTTTCGCGGATGGATTCGACGAAGTCGGGGGTCTGCGCCAGATCGACGCTGTCGCGGACGTTCTCGCCGATGTCGAGGGCGTCGGGGTGCAGCTGCGCGACCTCGAGTGCTGCGGCGGGGGCGGTGTGTGTTGCGGTCATGGTGTTGCCTCTCGTAGACTTCGGGACACGACACCGGGCAGATATCAGCTGCCCGGTGTTGTGTTGTTTCCGTGGGCTTTTCGGTCTCAGGCTGTGGCCGGTTCCAAGATCACTTGATCGGCCGTGGGGTGGCGGTCTCGGCAGTTATCGGCCTCGATGTGTGCGTCCATCAGGTCGGAGGCGTGGCCGTGGTAGTCGAGTGCGATGAGCAGCTCCACGAACACGTCGATTTCCGAGCAGCAGTTGTGCTCGACGACGCTGTCGAGATATTCGGCTGTCTCGAACAACTGCGCCCAGGCATCTGCTTTCTCGCAGATGTTGTGCAGGTCGTAGCCGTACATCGTTTTCTCCTTCGATCGGGCGGTTGTGGTCGGTCATGCTGCGCGTCCTTGCGTGTGACGGATGGGTGGGTGGTTAGTTGGTGGGGGTGGCGGCGGCGTCGATGTCCTCCTCGGTGTGTCCGGCGTCGCGGGCTGCGGCGCGGGCGGCTGCGAAGGCATCGACCAGGGCGGTGACGTCGATGAATCCTTCGCGGCTGCGGTCGAACATCGCTGCATCGAGCGCTGCGGTCGCCTCGACAACGGCGACGAGCGCGGGTGCGAGGGTGTCGGTTTCGGTGCTCATGTGGGGCTCCTTTGTGGTGGGTGGTGGGTCGCTCAACCGCAGATGCAGTCCTCGTCGCCGGATCGTTGCGCGGTGCAGGCGTAGTCGCCGGGGTCCGGGTAGATGCACATCTGCGTGTCGTCTGTCATTGCAGGGCAGGAGGTTTGGCCGCAGTCGCAGTTCGTCTCGTTGCTCATCGGTTTTCCTTTGCTCGAGGTTGGTGGGTGGTTGTCGTTACTCGGCGTTGACGCACTGTGCGGCGTCGTTGTGCATGCGAGGGCAGGAGTAGTCACCGCACCCGCAAGTCAGTCCGGCGTAGTGGCTGGTTGCCGCGCCGTAGTCGCCGCCCTCGGTGTAGTCGTAGCCGTCGCTCATCGGTGACCTTTCGTTCGTGGCTGGGGACCAATCCCGTGCCCCGCCAATTTTTTTGCCCTTCTGGCATAGGAGAGTTGGACCGGCATGAGGGGGCCGGAGTGCAACTGATGAGCGGAAGAGTTTTTCTGCGAGCTTGCGAGTGCGGGTTGAAAAAGTCTTTCGAGCCGAAGGCCGGAGCGAAGCGGAGTCAGCGGTTGCGCGCAGGTCACCGCCGGTCAAAATCGGAAGGCCAGAAGGGAAAACAAATAGAACGCTTTTGCAGACGGAGCGAAGCGGAGTTCTCTTCGGGGGACACCGCAGGTGGCCGGGCCGCCGGGCAGGCGGATGCAGTCGGTGATCCGACCGACTGGGCTCAGTGCCTGACATTTACTCCATGAGAAACTGAAATCAGAAATAGGCCGTTTCCACGTAACGCGATTTGGCCGGTGGAGCGCATACGCCTAGTTCTAAAGTAGTAATTTGGCGAACCATACCGGATTTCAGTGAAACACCTAGCCTAAAATCGTACCTAAATGCAATCACTAGTTCCGATTTGATTACAAAATCTTACTCTACGTTTAACACACCACACGGTTTGGTTTCAAAATGATGTTCCATTCATGCGGAAGGAAGTTTCATTGAAGATTCACCGCTGGAGGCGCACACGTTCGCGTTTGATGACACCACTCGTCATCTTCACTGCCATCGCCGCAACCCTGCTGGCTGCCCCCGGAGTAGCGCATGCAGATCAATACAGAAACGGGCACTGGATCTTTGGATCCATCGAGCAAGAATTTCTCAGGTTCCTCAATCCGAACGGTTCTTCGCGAATCGGTGAACCGACAAGCGATGAACTACTTGCCGGCGCATCCGGGGAAGGGAGGTGGCAGGAGTTCGGTTATACGAATCGCATTTTCTGGACCGCAGCTGTCGATCCAGGTCGTGGCCGGCAAGTCGGAGGACTGATCTTGTCCAAGTACCTGACCCCTAACATTAAATACGAGAAGGGTGTACTCGGATATCCGGTCACTTCCGAGGAACAGGCTGTGGGTGGTCGGTACAACAATTTTCAGAACGGCGCGATCACCTATCAAAACGGTGCTATTGCGGCATATGCCACATACGGCGACATCCGGACGCAATGGGGCGCGAGCGGGTGGGAGACCGGACCGTATGGATTCCCGTCAACTGATCCCTACCAGTGCACAGAGGAAACCAACGCGAATGGTGTTTATGGCAATGGCAAGGGGCAAACTTTCCTCAACGGAAATAAGTACTTTACCTCCGGCGCGGACAGTTCCTTCATCAATCCGGGCAGCGAGTCTGTCAACACAGCTCTCAAAACGCTAACCTATAAGGGAACGACAAAATATACCAATGCACTGAATTCCACAAAGCTCATATGGAACGCACGCGGCCTGGTTCAGATTCAGCAATCCTCTGATCCGAATCTGGCTGATGTAACAATCAGCGACTATAACCAGCCAGGTGGGGCGGTAGGTTTCTACGATAAAGCATCGCGAACTGTTCAGTTCAATGATGCCTATCTGAGTGCGACAACCTATCCGAACAACATGTACAGCACGCTGGCCAGGCAGACAAACCTCGTTGCACACGAATTTGGACACGCGATGGGGATGGGTCATAGCTGCCAAACGGCGTTGATGGATCCGATAAGTAGCAATGTCACTCAGCTGAACATCGTCGACAAAACCGCTTTCTCGCAGATGTGGAGTTTCCCATGACATGGAGTCACACCCTGAAGCCCATCACTGCAGTGCTCGCTCTTACCGCGGTCTCCGCTTTTTCCGCGGCGTGTTCAACTCCTTCGTCACCGACCGCTCCCATCGTTGATTCCGCTGTCGTTCAGCCGACGGAGGGTGTCAGCTCTCTAAGTAGAGTCGAGGCGTTGGAGGGTATGTACCCGTACGACGTATCCAATCCACAGATGGTCGCATATCAAGCTGACACCATTGTTGTCGGCACGGTCACCGAGAAACTGGCTTCCATATCGAGACTTGGCGCCGTGCCCGAGACGCAACATACAGTTCATGTCAATTCTGTTCTGAAGGGTGATGTGGGAGATGAGATCACCGTTTCGCAATCGGGCGGTCTCATAGAGGAAACCGACACTCTCGTCTTAATGGAGGATGTTCCACTGTTGACTGTAGGTTCTGCATACGTCTTGTCTCTTGTGTTTGATCCAGCGGTCAACTTCTATACAGTTATCGCCTTCGCTGGCCAGCAGGAAATACCGGCCGAAGCCGCGAAAGCCATCGAGGAAGCTCCACAACAACGAGGTGGCACGACAAATGAACCGGAGGCAGTCACGGTTATGCGTGACGCTGTCGCCGATCCAATTAATCCGTTCGTGGAGTAGCGTCCCTGGCACTGTCGGTGGTTGTATGCCTTCGTTTGGCACGCAACCACCGACTTCAAGGAGCTAGAGGGATGAAGTGCAACTGCTTGTTTTGCACTTCCAGCGTCATAACGGCCTCGTACGCTTCAGGTAGCGGATACCCACACATTCCATCAACCGGAAGGGCAACCCTGACAGCATTCCCGGTGGCGTCTACTAGCCACACCACCGGCGTGGAAGCGCTTGATGCCGTGGGGCACTCACCAGACCACGGCGATTTGGGAGACTCTCGATTCAACTGCGCCACTACTTGCGCCATGTCCCCGATTCTAGATGTCTCCAGAAGGACTGCCTCGCTTGAGTCGTTTGTGTATTCAAGGAACTGGCACACCACAACAGATGTCGGCTCGAAGTCGTCAGGAATCGTGCCCGCCGGAGGTAGAGCATCCGACATTGGCTCTGGGGGCTGTACTGGTACAGGTATCGCCGCCGAGAGCACCTCCGGTGCCAAACATGTGGAGTGATCGACCACACCCCCCGAAGGCAACGCCGCTGGGGCCCGTTTCTCGTCGAGGACGCGGAAGGCGATCAGCCCACCGACCACGAGAACAGCGACCAAAACTACCGTTATGAGCCCTGTACGAAATCGCCGCATACCTAACACTATGCCGACCACCTATTGCCTACTGGATAGTTCAAGTCGGTCCTACACTTCGGTAACCGCATCGGCGGTCACCAGCATGTCGATCACGACGAGATTGGTTCCGCCGGCATCGGTGACGCGCACGGTTACTCCGGCCAGCCATTGACCGTCGTGCATTTTGGCCCAGAATTTCAAAACCCCGTCGAGGTATCCGGACATGTAGAGCGCGGAGGTTTTCACGCGCATGCTCACGTGATCGGCGCGTGAGGCTCCTCCGCGTCCGAGCGGGAGCGCGCGGCCTATGTCGACTTTCACTGCCCTCGGTGGGTCGAATGTCCTGATCACGGGGTGGTCGGGCCAGCGTTCGGTCCAGTGGTCGGTATTGATCACTGTGCCGCCCGGAGCGGCGGTGTCGCGGTGAGGCTGTTGTCGTCGACGGTGGCCCAGCGGAGTTGTCGGGTGTCGTCGCAGATTTCCATGCGGCCTGTGCGTTGTTGGAATCCTTTGCCGGCGGCCGCGACGTCGAGCTGAACGCCTGTCACTCGCCCTCTCCCCGCTGATAATCCTGTGTATCCGGCGACTCGGGATGAGATTCGCAGATCCGGGCCGTCCCATTGCCCCTCAGTGACGATAAGCAGCGATCCCTTACTCCTTGCACGTGCAGCGACCGCTCGTCCTCGTGAGGGCGTTACAGCGCCACCAGAGAGTCCCAGGACAACCACGTCGAATCCCTCCAGCAGAATTGCGGCGCAGTCGATTGCAGCGTCCTTGGGCTGGGGCACGAGGGCGACCTTCGCCAAGTCGCCGCCTTGCTCGTGGAAGGCGAGGAGTCCGAGTCCGGGCATTCCGATCACCGCCACGTGCCCACCGGCAGCGGTGACAGTGGCGAGGAGTCCGATCAGGACCGATGCTGCGCCGTCGACGCTGACGACGGTTCCGCGTGCCAGTCCCCCACGTGGGAGCAGATCACCGATCGGCTCCGGGACGGGAAGCATCCGGAGGGTCGATTGCGCGGTGGCCACGATCGGGGTCGGCTCGCGCTCGCCTACGGGTTTGAGCATCACCGACGGCGTGGCTGGTTCGGTGCCGTCGGAGCAGGCAGGGATCGAGGCCATCTTGCGGCGTAGCTGTTCGAGCTTTTCCGCCTCGGTCAGCACTGTTGTTGCTGATGAGTGGGGCTGTTGGTTCATCGTCGCCCCCGCTTTCCTGGATCCGCGTACACTCCCGCACACCCAGGGTACTCGAACATAAGTTCGACTAACACCAGCCGAGGCCACCCCGATTCCTACTGTCGGGCGACCTGCTCGGGCAAGCTCGGGTCGTTGTCCTTTGGCTGTTGACCGCAGTCGGGGTTCGTAGTGCTCGACTTTTGGAGCAGGGGCTATGCCTTGCTCAGAGCTGCCAGGGCGGCTTCGCCGATGGGTTCTTCGGCGAGCATCGGGACGATAGCGGTTCGCTGGCTGTATTTGTTTGTGATGCTGCCGATTTCGCTGACTTCACCGGCAGCGCGCTGTTGCAGGAGCGGCGAGGTCGGTTCGGCAGCGGCGAGGGAGTTGTTGACCACCCATGCCCAGGGTTCGATGCCTGCGCGCTGCAGATCAGCTTGCAGACCGGCAGCTTCGAGGACCGGTGTGGTTTCGGCGAGGGTCACGAGCAGGACCTTCGTGGCGTTTGGGTCCTGGAGTCGCATCAATGGGGTGGTGAAGTTCGTGTTCTCTCCCATCTGGCGGGCGATTTCCCGGTGGTAGGAGCCGGTGGCGTCGAGGAGCAACAAGGTGTGACCAGTCGGGGCGGTGTCGACGACGACGAATTTGCGGCTCGATTCGTGGATGACCCGCGAAAATGCTTGGAAGACTGCTACTTCCTCGGTGCAGGGCGATCGGAGGTCTTCGGCGAGGTTGGCGCGTCCGCGTTCGTCGAGGTTCTTGCCTTTGCTGGTCAAGACCCTGGTGCGGTACTGCTCGGTGGCCTCGGCGGGGTCGATGCGGGAGACCTGGAGGTTGGCGAGTTCTCCGCCGAGAGTGTCAGTGAGGTGCGCTGCGGGGTCGGTGGTGGTCAGGTGCACCTGATGGCCGCGTTCGGCGAGGGCGACAGCGATCGCGGCGGCGATGGTGGTCTTGCCGACTCCGCCTTTGCCCATGCACATGATCAGGCCGTGATCATCTGTGTCGAGTTCGTCGATCAAGGAGGCGAGAGGAGCGCTGGGCAGCTGCGGGGCCGGGTCCGCTGGGGCGGCAGATAACGGGCTGGGATCGGTGGTGAAGAGGCCTTCGAGTGCGTCGATACCAACGATGTTGGCCGCTTTGAGGGGGACCTGATCGGTGGGTAGTTGCGCCAATTCGGTTGGCAGGGCGGCGATCGCGGCTTGCTCTCGTCGGCGGATCGCGGTCGCGAGTGGATCGGTGTCGTCGGCCGGTTCAGGGAGGACTCCGTTGATGACGACGTGTTGGTGGGTCAGTCCGATGTCGGCCAGTTCGCGGTGGGTGCGGGTGATTTCGGCGAGCGTCGAACGCTGGGCGCGCGAGACCAGGACGAGGCGGGTCCGCTGCGGATCTGCGAGGGCGGCAACGGCGTCGGCGTAGATGGTGCGCTGCTTGTCGAGTCCGGACAGCGGCCCGAGGCACGATGCGTCGCCTTTGCCGTCGTCGAGGAACTCGGTCCACGATCCGGGAAGCTGCAAGAGCCGGATGGTGTGCCCGGTCGGGGCGGTGTCGAAGAGGACATGGTCGAAGCCCGCGGTGATCTCATCGCTCCCGGAGAGCAGTCCGGTGAATTCGTTGAACGACGCTATTTCGGTGGTGCAGGACCCGGAGAGCTGTTCGGCGATCGCCACGATCTCCTTCTCGGGGAGCAGCCCGCGGACGGGACCGATGATCCGCTCGCGATAGGCGGCAGCGGCTTGTTCCGGATCGATCTCGAGCGCCGACAATCCGGGAGCGGCGGAGATCGGGGTGATGGTGTTGCCGATGCTCACACCGAACACCTGCCCGACGTTGGAGGCGGGATCGGTGCTCACGAGCAGCACTTTCTTCCCGGCGCGAGCGAGGGTGATCGCGCTCGCGCACGCGATGGAGGTTTTACCGACACCGCCTTTGCCGGTGAAGAACAGGAATCGGGGCGCGTTGCTGAGGAACTTCATGTCCGGTGTGAGCGCTTTCTTCAGCAGCAGGTGGTGGAGTCGGTGTCGTCGGTGGAGCAGCATGCCGAGGTGTCGGAGAGTCCGAGCGTGGCGATCCCGGCCGGCGCCTCAGCCGTTGCGGGTTCGGTGATGCCTGCCCATTTCGCGAGTTGGCTGCGGGTCGGATATGTACCGGTCAGGGCGGTGACTCCGTCAACGAGCGCCAGCGGGAGTCCTTCGGAGCCGGAGATCTTGAGGAACGCTGCGACGGTGCTGTTTTCGGCGAAGGCAAGGGGGTCGTTGGCGAGGTTGTGACGAGCGATGGTGCCGCCGTTGCTAGCGACCCAGTCGAGGTCGGCGGTGAAGGTGATCAGCGCTTGGTCGACGTCGTCGCCGCAGACGCCGGTGTTGCAGCACAGGGCGGGTTCGAATACTTCGATGGTGCTCATGGTGATGTTCTCTTTCTAGCTTCTCGAGTCTTCGATGGTGCGGGTTCTACCGATCCGGTGTCAGCGGGTCGCGAGACGCTCGGCGAGGGCGTCGACGCGGGCGGCGATGTCGTCGCGGACAAGGCGCATTCGTTCGATTCCGTCGATTCCGCGTTCGGACGGCTCGTCGGTGTCCCAGTTCTCGAAGTCGGTACCGGCGACGGGATCGACCTTCGCTTCGCTGCCGAGAGTGACGACGAGGTCGACATCGCGCACCAGTTGCGGATCGATCAGTGTCGGAGTTTCACCGGTGATGTCCACCCCGACTTCGAGGAGGGTTTCGGCGGACAGGGCGTTGACCGCGTCACCGGGTTTCGTGCCGGCCGAGTACACGTCCACCTGGTCGCCGGCGGCTTTGCGCATGAGACCGGCGGCCATCTGAGACTTTCCGCCGTTCTTGACGCACACGAACAGCACTGAAGGCGTGCTCATCGAAGTTCCTTTCGCTGGGTGTGGGAGTCAGACGGCGTCGACCGTGTGGCCGGCTGCGTCGAGCGTGTTGGCGGTGATGTCGCCGCGGTCGGCCAGCCAGCGTTCGGCGTCGATTGCTGCGGAGCATCCAGTGCCGGCAGCGGTGATCGCCTGGCGGTACGTGTGATCGACCAGGTCACCGGCAGCGAAGACGCCGTCGACGGAGGTCGCGGTGGAACCGGGAGCGACGCGCACGTATCCGGCGTCGTCGAGA